>CALNZX010000003.1:0-189770 GCA_942491105.1 uncultured Alphaproteobacteria bacterium
AAATCACCATCAGGATCTTGCGCTGCTCGGGGCGGTTGACCAGGCGGCTGTGGGCCCAGAGCAGCGCCTCACCGTCGATGTTTTCCTTCAGCAGGCCTTCGCGCATCATCAGGCCCAAAGCCCGGCGCGAGCGCCGCCACGGCGCGTCGGCGGACTTGTAGATGATGTGGCGCAGGTCGTTGAGGCGTCCCGGCTGGGCCGGCTTGCCGGCGGCAAGCCACGCCTCGCGCGACTGGCCGCCCTTCCAGGCACGGGTGGTAAAGCCCAGAATCTCGACCTTGACGCCGCAGCGTTCCAGCGTGCGCGCGAGAATATCGGCGCTCATCGCCGCCACGGTGATCGGGCGGCCGCGCATCGAGCCCGAATTGTCGATCAGCAGCGTGACCACGGTATCGCGGAACTCGGTTTCCTTTTCGATCTTGTAGGACAGCGGATAAAGCGGGTTGGTGACCACCCGGGACAGCCGGCCGGCATCGAGCATGCCTTCCTCGAGATCGAATTCCCACGACCGCGACTGCTGCGCCAGCAGGCGGCGCTGCAGCCGGTTGGCGAGACGGCCGATGATCCCCTGCAAATTGGCGAGCTGCTGGTCGAGATGATGGCGCAGCCGGTTCAGTTCGTCGGGATCGCACAGATCGTCGGCGTCGATGATCTCGTCGAATTCGACCGAATAGGGCCGGTACAGCGGCTGACGCGTGGTCGGGGCATGCCGTCGGGGCGGCGCTGGTTCTCGGACTGCTCGCCGTCCTCGTCGCCGGTGCCGGGCATCATTTCCTCCTGGCCCTGCTCCGACATCGATTCGTCGCCTTCCTCGGTCTCCATTTCCTCCATCTCGGAGGATTCGGAGCCGCTCATCTCGGCGGTGGCGCCTTCCATGTCGGCATCCTCCGACTCGGCGTCCTCGGTATCCTGATCGTCGGCGTTCTCGCCTTCCTCGCCTTCCTGCTGTTCGGTCGCCTCCGCTTCCTCGTCGATCAGTTCAAGCTCGACCAGAAGCGTCTTGAGCGCGTCGGCGTAGGCTTCCTGGTCGTCGATGCAGGACGACAGGGCGTCGAAATCGGTGTCGATCTTGTCGGTGATCCAGTCGCGCCACAGCCCGACGAGTTGTTCGCCGCCGGCCGGCAGTTTCTCGCCGGTAAGCTTTTCGCGCACCATCAGCCCGATCGCCTCGGACAGCGGCGCGTCCTCGCGCACGTTGACCCTCGTGTAGCCGAACGCATCGCACCTGTCTTCGAGCGCGGCGCGCAGATTGTTCGCCACTCCCGCCATCATCCGCGATCCGATGGCCTCGACACGGACGCGTTCCAGAGATTCGAACACCGCGCGGGCGTTTTCGCCCTGCGGCGCCCGGGTCGAATGAACGGCCTCGTCGTGATAGCGCAGACGCAATGCCATCGCATCGGCTTCGCCGCGCAACGCCGCTACCTCATGCGCGGTAAAATCGCGCGACGGGAGCGGAAGGCGGGCCTGGTTGTCCACCAGGCGCGCTTCCGATCCGTAGACGAGCGTAATGTCCTCGCGTTCCGCGATCGCCCGCATGGCGGCCGCGGTGACGCGGCGGAACTCTTCGGCCGGCTGGTCGTCCGCCATAAGCCCGTCAGGCCGCTGTCTGGGTCTGTTTGAGCTCGGGCAGTTCCTCGCCGAAACAGCGCTGGTAGTATTCGGCCACGGTCGTCCGTTCCAGCTCGTCGCACTTGTTCAGGAAGGTCATGCGGAACGCGGTGCCGATATCGCCGAAGATCTCGGTGTTCTCGGCCCAGGTGATCACCGTGCGTGGCGACATGACGGTCGAGATGTCGCCCGCCATGAACCCGGCGCGCGACAGATCGGCGACGCGGACCATCGAGCCGATCATTTTGGCGGCCCGTCCTCGTCCTTGTCGTATGTCGGGCACCTTCGACAGCACGATCGCCGTTTCCTCGTCATGCGGGAGGTAATTGAGCGTCGTGACAAGGTTCCAGCGGTCGAGCTGGCCCTGGTTGATCTGCTGGGTGCCGTGATACAGCCCGGTGGTGTCGCCGAGCCCGACGGTGTTCGCGGTCGCGAGCAGCCGGAAGGCCGGGATGCGGCCGCAGGACGCGGTTCTGGTCGAGCAACGTCATCTTGCCGTCGACTTCGAGCACGCGCTGGATGACGAACATGACGTCCGGGCGGCCGGCGTCGTACTCGTCGAAGACCAGCGCCATCGGGCTCTGCAGCGCCCAGGGCAGGATGCCGTCGCGGAATTCGGTGATCTGCTTGCCGTCGCGGATGACGATGGCGTCCTTGCCGATCAAGTCGATGCGCGAGATATGGCTGTCGAGGTTGACCCGGATGCAGGACCAGTTGAGCCGGGCGGCGACCTGCTCGATATGCGTCGACTTGCCGGTTCCGTGAAAGCCCTGGATCAGCAGGCGCCGGTTATGGGCGAAGGCGACCAGGATCGCGAGCGTCGTGTCGCGATCGAAGCAGTAGGTCGGATCGAGATCGGGGACGTACTCGGTCTGCTTGCTGAAGGCGGGCACTTCCATGTCGATATCGAGATCGAAGATCTTCGCGCGCCGAAATCGTGGTATCCGGCAGGTCGATCTCGCTGATATCTGCGATTGCGGTTTTGGTCTTAGAAGCCATTCAACTCCGTTCCTTAAAACGAAAACGTAAATAAACGATCCGCGCTAGGTCAGCCGGTCGCTGTGCCTCAACGTCGTATAGGCGTGATTGACCGATTTTAGCCGTTCTTCCGCCCTCTTGTCGCCCCCGTTTGCGTCGGGATGCAACGATTTCGCAAGCATTTTGTATCGCGCCTTCACATCATCGCGGCTAACCGGCGGGTTATCCATCATAGTGACTCCCAGAAGCTCGCCCAAGGTCGAGGGGGAGCTGAAGTTCTTCATGCCCGTAGCGCTCAAGGAAGTCGGCAATCGCCTTGCGCGCGATCCACGACAGTGACACGTCGTGCCTTTCAGCAAGAGCGGAAAGGCCTGCATGATCCTGCACTGATAGTGACACCGTTATCCGTTGCCCCTTTTTTGCACTGATCATAGCGTATGTTCTCTTCATGTTCTCGTCTAGCGCCAAAAGCTCCCTCACTCAGAATCACAATGCATCACTTTTCTGCGCAATGGAAACTTTGATATGCTAGCCATAAGCACATAACACCTAGAGCGGCGGGTAGAGGCAGACCAGAAACCGCTTGTTGCCCGGCTGCTCGACCAGGACGCGGCAGTTCTCCGCGCCGCTGGCCTTGCGCTCGGCGATCAAGGCTTTGATTTGCGCCTCGCTGAGCCCCGCGTCCAGAGGCTCCTTCGTCTCTATGGGATAGGACGGCATCGGTTTTTCTCCACGCAGTTGGCCCTAGGGTCTCGCGCCCGGCGCGCGGGCTATCCGGCAAGCCCCGCCATGGCGGCGCGCCATTTCTGGCGGTCGGCGGCCTCCTTGGCGGTCAGCGGCACGAGGCGTTTGAGCAGGGTCTTCGCCTTCTCGCCGCTGACGTCGGCGGCCATGTCGTCCTCTGGATACTGCGCCTCTATGAAGGGCACGGAGGCGGCGAAGCCGGCCTTGATCAGCGGCACCAGCGCCTTGGCCTTGTCGGCATCGAGCGCGTCGATCGCCTTGACGATGTCGGCGCGCTCGGTAAAGGCCTCCGGGCTGGCGGCGCCCGGCGAGATCGTCGCGAAGAGAGCCTGCTCGGCCGCCTGGGACTGCTCCTTGGCGGAGGCCGCCGTCGCCTTGATCGCGCCGGGGATCGAACCGGCGAACTGGTATTCCTGAAGGTCGCTGCGCGCCAGCCAGAGGGGGTAGCTGTCGATATCCTTGGACCAGCGCTGCAGGATGCGCGCGCGGATGGTGTCGCGGCCGGCCTGCATCTGCGCCATCAGGGCGGGCAGCGCCTGATCGTAGAGCACCGCCTTGTCGTACTGCGCCTTGACGCCGCCGAGGCCGCCGGACACCGCCGAGAGCACCTGGCTGGCGGGCCCGGCGATCAAGGTGCCCGCGGCGTCGACCACGGCGTCGACGCCGCCGACGCCGAGATCGGCGCGGGCGTTGCCCTTCGCCAGGGCCTGGATGTATTCCTCGAAATAGGCGTCGATTACGGCGATGCGCTTTTCGATGAAGCCATTGCGGATCTTCTTGGCATCGAGAGGCGGCGGCGGCGCCGACGCGCCGGGCGTGGCGGAGGCTGGCCCGCTGCCGCCCTCAGCGCTTGTGGAGGCCGTGCTTCCGGCGGCGCTGCCCGTGGCCGGGACCTCGCAACTGCCGCCGTAGATCTGGACATAGGCCTCGCAAAAGTCGCGATCGACCTCGACGAGGGTTTCTTGCGTATCGGCGGCCGAGTCCGGGAACTGATCTATTCCCGCGCAGCCCGCCAGAAGAAGCCCACAGATGAATGTACTGCCCCAGCGCCCGTTCATCGTTACGCCCCCTTACGGCCTTGCAACGAATTTCCGCACCAAAACTTAGCCAGTAACGAAGATTAACCCCGCCCACTATTCCCGCTCAAGTCGCATTTTGAAACGCTATGAGTCTCAATAAGTTAATTTTATCCGGCGCCCGGCCCTCTGCGCCGCAGAAGACCGCCGCCGAGGCCAGGAGAGGCCGGCTTCACGCTTTTGCCCGCGCCTGGCGGAGCAGCTAGAACTGGCGTCCGTCTCCGCCGGCGGCTAAGTACGGTGGCGAGATAACACAAGACATTCCGGGGGGAATCGCCGTGCCGTTGAACCGACTGAAAAGCCTGGGGGCCCTGGCCCTGATCGCCACCCTCTTCGCCGCCCTCGCCGCCTGCGCCGCGCCGCAGAAGCCCGCCGCCGGGGCCGCGCCAGAGTCCGAGGCCGCGCCCGCCCTGGCACCGGTGCGCGCCGAGCTGCTGCTGCAGAGCGAGGAGACGATCCTGGGCGAGCCCATCGTCTATCCGGCCGAGGGGCCGGCGCGGATCACCATGGCCATCGTCATCATCGAGCCCGGCGCGCGCACCGGCTGGCACACCCACGGCGCGCCGCTGGCCGCCTATATGCTCGACGGCGAGCTGACGGTGACCTACCAGGGCGAAGGCGCGCGGGTCTACCGGGCCGGCGATGCCCTGGTCGAGGCCATGGCGGTCTCCCACGAGGGGCATAACCGGGGACGCGAGACGGTGCGCATCCTGGCGGTCTTCGCCGGCAGCACGGGCACGGCGAACACCCTGCCCGATCACTGAGCGGCGCGGCGCCGGGCGGCGCCGGGCGGATCATGCTGCAGCTGCACAGTAACCGGGCCGCTTCCGGCGGCTGACCACGCGGATGACGTTTCGTAAACCGCCCCGCCACGCAGGCGCCGCAACGAATACTTCATTTTTGGAACAGGTTCCTGTCCTTGACAGGACGCATGTTGCGCTGCAGCATTGGCGCGTCGATTCAAGAGCAACAACAGTCCGCACGCCACGGCGCAGCGGGCGTCAAGGAAAGGAAACGCCTCCATCCCGGTTCCATGGAGGTCCAGTCACATGCAGAACATCACCGCCACGCCCGCCCCCCGCCTGAAGTCCCCCCGCCTGAAATCCCCCAGCTACGAAGAGATCGAGCGCAGCATCTACGCTGGCCGCGCCCTGCGCAGCGCCGCGGCCTTCGCCTTCTTCTCCGGCATCGCCGGCGGCATCGCCCGGGTCTTCAACGGCCTGCGCCACCGCGAAACCACCCACTGGCCCGTCAGCAACCTGCGGCAGCACCCCCACGCCGGCTAGGCCGCCGCGCCGCGGCGCCCTTGGCCCCTCGCGATAGGCGCGTGTAAGCTCCCGCGGACACCGAGTCGCGAGTCTGGAGCGGAACGCATGATCTATCTGGTGGGGGGCTGCAGCCGCAGCGGCAAGACCACCTTGGCGCGCCGCCTGCTGGCCGAGCGCGGCCTGCCCTATTTCGGAACCGACTACCTGATGCGCAGCCTGCAGGCCGCGCGCCTGGGCGGCATCTCGGCCAAGGACGACGACCTGGAGACGGCGCAAAAACTGCAGGAAACCCTGATCTATCTGGTCAGCGCGCTGGGCTACGACAACCACGACTACCTGCTCGAGGGCGTGCATCTCACCGCCAAGGTGATCCGCTGCAGCATCGACAACATCGCGCATCCGATCCGGGGCTGCCTGCTCGGTTATCCCGGCACCGCCCCGGCGGACAAGCTGGCGGCGCTGGAGGCCCAGGGCCGCGCCGACAACGACTGGCTGCGCAGCTTCGCCCCGGAGGCCCAGCTCGGCTTCCTGCAGCGCCAGAGCGATATCAGCCGCCAGCAGCGGCAAGAGGCCGCCGAGTCCGGCATTGCCTTCTTCGACAGCGGCGCGGATTTCGACGCCGCGCTCGACGACGCCCGCCGGGAATTGCTGAATCTACCCTCAAGCTGAATACTCGCTCGGTTATTCTATTTATACGATAAAACATAGACTTAATAGAACGCCGCGCCGCCGCTCTCGGCTTTCAAAGGCTTGACCCCGCCTATAAGATTCCGCTGAACGACTCGAGTCGCGTGGTGCGTAGGAATGCAAATTCTGGAGTTTCAGCCCTATGCCGAGCCCGTCCGCCAGGTGTGGCGCTGGTGGTCCTCCGCCATGCTGTCCCTCGGCCGGCCGCCGCGGCGCAGCGAGGTCGATCCCGGCGCTTTCCTGCAGGCCCTCACTCAAGTCTGGCTGGTCGAATGGCTGGCCGAACAGGATAACTTCCGCTACCGCCTGGCGGGCGAGGACATCAACCGCACCCACGGCTTTTCCCTCAAGGGCAAGACCCTGGAAGAAATCTTTCCCGCGGAGTCCTGCGCGCGCATCGGCGGCGCCTGGCGCCAGGTGCTGGGCCAGCCCGCGATCTCCTATCAGGTGGGCAGCATCTACGAGGACGGCCAGACCGCGCGCAGCGGCGAACGGCTGGTGCTGCCGCTGCTCGCCGAGCACGGCATGACCCCGATCTACCTGCTCGGCATCACCTCGCATCCGCGCGAGCTGCCGGTGCAGGCAATCGATGCCCTGACGCTGCAGCCGAACCACAACCACAGCTTCATCTCGCTCAAGGAACTGCTCGCCAGGAAGGCCTAGGGTCCGTTGTAGTGGATCCGCCCGAGGTCGGAGACGTCGTAGCCGCCCATCGCCGCGGCGCGGTCGTAGAAGGCCTCGCTGCGGCAAAAGGCGAAGAGCTTCTGCAGCGGCGGCGCGAAGAAATCCCGGCGGCTGGCCAGCAGGTCGAAGCGCTCGACCGTGACCGGCGTGAAGTTCAGCTCCAGGGCGTTGGCGACCGCCTCGATGGCGAAGCCGGCGTCGGCCCGCTTCTCCAGCACCGCCATGCCGAGATCGGTCTCGCCATGGGCGATCTCCTCGGTCCAGCGAATCTCCTTGGGGTCGATGCCCTTGGCCTCCAATAGCTGCTCGAGCAGCAGCTGGCTGCCGGCGGTGGCCTGGCGGCGCACCACCCGGCCATAGACCAGATCGGGCAGCGCGTGGATACCGGCCGGGTTGTCCGGCGCCACGATCACGCCCTGGCGGCGCATCGCCCATTCCATCAGCGCCACCGGTCGGTTGCCCAGGGCGGCGCGCACCGTGGCGACGTTGAAACTCGGCCCATCGCGCTCGAAGATATGCAGCGCGGCGGCCACGGCCTCGCCCCTGGCGAAGCGCGCGATGCCGTCGAGGCTGCCGCCGGGCAGCATCGCCAGGCCGCAGCCCGACTGCTTGACCGCCCAGTCGAGCAGCGGGTCCTGGGAACCGGCGATCACCGGCGGCGGCGCCGGCGTGGCGGTCTTGCCCTCGGCGTTCTCGGCCAGCCAGAGATCGATCAGCGTCTTGGGAAACAGCCACTTGCCGGTCACCTTGGTGCAGGGGATCGCTTTCTGCTTGAGCAGTTCGTAGACCCGGCGCTCCTTGATGCGCAGATAGGCCGCCACCTCCTTGGTGGTCATGAAGTCGCTGCCCGCGGCGCCATCGTGCTCTTCCGGATCGCTCATTCTCGGCCTTTTCAAAGCTTTAGAAACTCAACGCTTGATCGTTCGCGGTTTTCGCGATTTGGTGATCCTAATTCAATAGAGAGACGCCGTCAGCGCGGGAACCATCCGGCCCGCGCCAAGACGCGCCATCGAAGATCGGGAGAGAGTGCCATGAAGCTGCGCGGCAAGCGCCTGCTCGTCTGCAACTGCGAAGCGACCATGCCGCTCGACGCCGGCGCGCTGTCGAAGGCCTGTCAGGCCCTGGGCGGCGAAGGCGAGATCGAGCTCAACAGCCAGCTCTGCCGCGCCCAGCTCGGCAACTTCCAGGCCGCGGCGATCGGCGCCGAGCCGGTGCTGGCCGCCTGCACCCAGGAAGCGCCGCTGTTCGGCGAGGTCGCCGCCGAGGACAACCCGCAGCAGAGCGTCGGCTTCGTCAATATCCGCGAGGCCGCCGGCTGGTCGGCCGAGGCCCGGCTGGCGACGCCGAAGATCGCGGCGCTGCTCGCCGCCGCCGCCGAGGAGGCCGCGCCCGCCCCGACCGTGAGCTATAAGTCCGAGGGTCTCTGCCTGGTCTATGGCCAGGGCCAGCAGGCGCTGGACGCCGCCGAGCAGCTGTCCGGCCGCCTCGACGTCACCCTGCTGCTGAGCGACGCCGGCGACGCCATGCCGCCGCGGCGCATGGCGGTACCGATCTTCCAGGGCCGCATCGCCAGCGCCCAGGGCCATCTCGGCGCCTTCGGCGTGACCGTGGACCACTACGCCACCGCCGACCCGGCCTCGAAGCTGGAGCTGAGCTTCGAGGCGCCGCGCGACGGCGCCTTCAGCGAGTGCGACCTGATCCTGGACTTGAGCGGCGGCACGCCGCTGTTCCCCGCCCACGACAAGCGCGACGGCTACCTGCGCCCCGACCCCGGCGACCCCGTGGCGGTGCAGCGCGCGATCTTCGAGATCGCCGACCTGATCGGCGAGTTCGAGAAGCCGCGCTACGTCCGCTACGACGCCGAGATCTGCGCCCATGGCCGCAGCATGAAGACCGGCTGCACCCGCTGTCTCGACGTCTGCCCGGTCTCGGCGATTACGCCCGACGGCGACGGCGTCAAGTTCGACCCCTATATCTGCGGCGGCTGCGGCCTCTGCGCCAGCGTCTGCCCGACCGGCGCGGCGAGCTATCAACTGCCGCAGAGCGAGGGCGTGCTGGAACAGCTCAGGACCCTGCTGAGCGCCTACCGCGCCGCCGGGGGGCCGGAGAGCGCGGGCGAGGCCATCCTGCTGCTGCACGACCAGCGCCACGGCGCCGAGATCATCTCCCTGATGGCGCGCGGCGGCCGCGGCCTGCCGGCGCGGGTGATCCCCTTTCCGCTCAACGAGGTGACCCAGGCGGGCATCGACTTCTTCGCCTCCGCCCTGGCCTGGGGCGCCGCCGAGATCGCGATCCTGGCCGGGCCGGACAAGGCCGAGGACCTGGAGCCCCTGGCGCAGCTGATCGGCCTGACCGAGACGATCATGGAGGGTCTGGGCCTGGGCGGCGGGCGGATGCATCTGATCGACGCCCTCGACCCCGACGCCGTGGAGGCCGAGCTCTACGCGCTCTCCGCCGGCGACAAGACCCCCGCCGCCAGCGGTTCCTTCCTGCCCATGGGCGGCAAGCGCACCCGCTCCATGCTGGCGCTGCGCCACCTGCACGAGGTGGCGTCCCATAACACCGAAGGCGGGGCGCCGGAGATCCTGCCACTGCCGAAGGGCGCGCCCTTCGGCGCGGTCACCGTCGATACCGGGGGCTGCACCCTCTGCCTGGCCTGCGTCAGCGCCTGCCCGACCGGCGCCTTGAGCGACCGCGAGGACCGGCCCTGGCTGGGCTTCACCGAGGAAGCCTGCGTGCAGTGCGGCCTCTGCCGGAATACCTGCCCGGAATCGGTGATCGCTTTGGAGCCGCGCCTCAATTTCGGCGACAGCGCCAAGTCGCCGGTGATGCTGAACGAGCAGGAGCCCTTCAACTGCATCCGCTGCGGCAAGCCCTTCGGGGTCAAGACCTCGATCGAGCGGGTGGTCGAGCAGCTTGGCGGCAAGCACTGGATGTTCGGCAACAGCGAGCAGACCGAGCGGATCAAGATGTGCGACGACTGCCGGGTGATCGTGCAGTTCCAGACCCCGGACACGCCGCTGAAGGGCGCCGACCGCCCGCGCACCCGCACCACCGACGACTACCTGCGCGAACGCGAGGAGATCGAGGCGGCCCGGCGGGCCCACGAGGCGGAGGAGGAAGAGAACCAGCACTAGCGCCGCGCGGGGAGCCTGCCTTGGAATGGCCTCAATTTGGCTGCGCTTGTGCCGTAGCAAGATGCCCCTTTGATGAACCTTGAATTCTAGAAGGGTCCTGTCATGCCGTTTTCCGCTCAGCCCGCCGCGCGCCGGGCGCGCCCGCGCCGCCAATTCCTGGTCCTGCCTGCCGTTCTGCTCGCTCTGGGCATGGCCGCCACGGCGCCGAGCGCCCCGGCGCGCGCCGATCACGGGAGCGATGCCGGCGAGATCATCTTCCGCGAGATCGAGCGCCGCCTGATCTACGAGTACTTCTGCGAGGAGCGCGATTATTGCGACCGCGGAGAAAACCATAAGGCCAAAGGCGGCAAGCTGGCCTTGCCGCCGGGACTGGCCAAGCGCGACGAACTGCCGCCAGGTCTGGCCAAGCGGCACAGCTTGCCGCCGGGTCTTGCCAAGAGAGCGCTGCCGGGCGATCTGCTGCAACGCCTGCCGGAGGCACATCCCGGCACCCGCCGCGTCATCGTCGACAATCGCGTGGTGCTGATCCGCGCCGCGACCCAAGAGGTGCTCGACATCCTTTTCGAGGTCGCGCTGAAACGCTAACCGCCGGCTTCGGCCCAATTCCGCGCCAACTCGTAGGGGCTCGCTCGCCGCCGCTCTTTCGGCGCGGCCATGCAACGATTCCTGTTACCAGGCGTTTCTCCAAGACAAGACTGCCGCGGAAGCCTTCCGCTGCAGCACATCATTTTTCAGGAGCAGCACATGCACAGCATCATCTGGTGGGTCGGCGCCATCGTCATCGTTCTCTTCATTCTGGGCTTCTTCGGGCTGCGCTGAGCGCGCCCGCGCTAGCGGCCAGACCGCGCGGGCAGCGGCTGGTCGCGGGCGATCCCTGGCATGGCCGGGGGTTTTCGCGCCGCCGTTTGTCCTGGCGCGCGGCTTCCCTTTGATGACAAGCTGGCCAGCGGCCGTGGCGGTCCCCGCCCTGGCCAACATGGGGGAAGGATAAATCATGCCCGTCTATGTCATCGCCGATTTGCAGATCACCGACGACAGCTGGGTTCCCGACTACGTGACCAATGTGCACGGCATCGTTCACAAACACGGCGGCAAGTACCTGTCGCGCAGCGGCAACGTCAAGACGCTGGAGGGCAGCCCGCTCGAGACCACGGTCATCGCGCTGATCGAGTTTCCCGACGCGGCCGCGGTCGAAGCCTTCGCGACGGACCCGGACTACGCCCCCTACGCGGCGGCGCGCCAAGCCGGGAGCGTGAGCCGTCTGCAGATGATCGACGATAGCGATATCGCCGGAACCATTTCCTATTTGACGTAAGGCGCGGGGCACGCCCCGCTAGTCGCCGCTCTCCGCCGCCAGGGCGCGGCGGGTGATCTCCGCCTGCTGGGCGCGGATTTCCTCCGGCCAGCGGCTCTTGATGTAGGCGATGGAGGCGCGGATCTCGCGGTCGCTCAACACCCCGTCATAGCCGGGCATGTCACTGGCGTAGCCGCCACCGACCAGCGCCGCGGGCCCCAGCTTGGTCAGCGCGAAAAGCTGCGGGTCCGGGTGATGCCAGGTGTGGCCGCTCGCGTCGTGGGGCGGCGCCGGCAGCTTGCCGTCGGGATTGCGGGTTTGCCAGTTCGCCTGCCCCTCCAAGGCGGCGCCGTGGCAGGCGGCGCAGTTGGCGGCATAGACCGTTTCGCCCAGGGCGACCAGATCGCGGTCCCGCGGATCGATGATCCGCGTCTCGGCCTCTTCCGCGCCGCTCAGCCAGGGCATTCCGGCCATCAGCCAGCCCCCCAGCGCCAGCGCCAGAATGGCGGCAACGACAAGCGAGACGCTCGTCCGGTTTTTCGGCATGCTGGTCCTCCCGTTGTGACAACCTTCCTGCTAAAAGCTTACAGGTGCTGGAAGGCAAGACCGGAACGCCCCAGGTTCACTCGCGAGAGCGCCCCATGACCGCCCCAGCAGACAATCTCGACCCCCGGCTCAACGCCGTCCGCCCCGATCTCGCCGACAAGGCGCTCGAGGGCCGGGTCGCCGCCGCGCGCTTCGTCGAGGGCCGCCCGGCCCAGCTGCGGGTTGGCGTGGCGCCCCTGCGCCGCCGGCCCGAGGACAGCGCGCCCCAGGACACGCAGCTGCTCTCCGGAGAGACCGTCGCGGTGTTCGAGGAGAAGGAATCCGGCGGAGACACCTGGGCTTGGGTGCAGAACCGGCGCGACGGCTATGTCGGCTACCTCAAGGCGGCGGCGCTCTCCGCCGAAGTTCACCCCGTCACCCATTGGCTGAAAGTGCTGCGCAGCCCGGTCTACCCCGCGCCCGATATCAAGACCCCGCCGCGCGACTGGCTGTCCCTCAGCGGCCAGGTCGCCGTCGTCGGCACCCAGGACCGCTTCAGCGAGATCGCCAGCGGCGGCTGGGTCTATAGCGCCCACCTCGCCGAGGCCGGGCAGACCGAACCCGACCATGTCGCGACGGCCCGGCGCTTCCTCGGCGTGCCCTACTTCTGGGGCGGCAAGGAGAGTCTGGGCATCGACTGCTCCGGGCTGGTGCAGGTCGCCCTGCACTGCGCCGGCCTCGCCTGCCTGCGCGACACCGGCCAGCAGGAAAACGACGCCAGTCTCGGCCAGGCCCTGCCCCCCGACACCACGCCCGAATATGGCGACCTGATCTTCTGGAAAGGCCACGTCGCGCTGGCCCTCGACGCCACCACGGTGCTCCACGCCACCGGCGGCCCCATGCTCACGGTGATCGAACCGCTGAAAGATATCGACGCAAGAGCGCGGGCGGAAAGTGGGGCTGGGATTACTGTGGTAAGAAGGTTGTAGACTACCGCGCCTAAACTTACATGGCTCCCCACCTAGGGGGGCGTAGACCCGATCTTAAGAGGATGACTGGCGGATGACCTGGAACACCTACAAGGACGGCGAGGAGATCTTTCGCGAGGGCGAGACCAGCGAGGCGGCCTTCCTGATCGTCTCCGGCGAGGTCAATGTCGTGAAGGGCATCGCCAGCGGCCATCCCTGGACCATCGCCACGGTCGGCGCCGGGGAGTACATCGGCGAGATGGGCGTGGTCGACCGCAAGCCGCGCTCGGCCACCGCCATCGCCAAGGGCCCCACCGTGGTCGCCCCGGTCACCCAGGATCAGTTCCTCGAACTGCTGCTGCAGAACCCCGAAGAGGCCGTCGGGCTGATCAAGATCCTGATCGAGCGGCTGCGCGCCGCCGGCGACAAGCTGGCCGAGCTGGGCCAGCCCCTGGAGCACTAGGGCTCCCGCGTCACTGGTAAATTATTTTTCCTCGTCGTCGCGGCCGCCCCAATCGCGCGGCGGCGCGTCGTAGACCGCGTCCACCCCCCGCTTGAGCTTGAGGAAGGCGCGGCCGAAGGCCTGGCCGGCGGCGCGCGGCGCGTTCTCGTCCTGCAGCACGCCGCGGAGTTTCTCGCGCGCCTGCTCGGCCGCGGCACGGGTCTTGTCCCGCGCCTCGGGGTCGGTGGCGAGGCGATGGGCCGCCTTCTTCGCGGCATCGCCGGCGGCGCGTCCGATCAGGGCTCTGAAAATCGACATGGCAGGACGCTACTCCACTGTCGCGCCCCAGGAAACGGCGAATTGGAATCCGAAAGGGCCGCGCGGGCGCACCGCACGGCCCTTTCTTGGCCGGCCAAGCTTGGGGGAGCTTTTATTCGGCCGGCAGGAGGACCGTATCGACCACGTGGATCACACCGTTCGACTGGCGCACGTCGGCGATGGTCACCGTCGCGCTGCGGCCGCGCTCGTCGGTCAGGGTGATGCCGCCGTCGCCGGAATTCCTGGCGATCAGGGTGCCGCCGGAGACCGTCGGCACGGCATGCGCGCCCTTGTCATCGGCGATCATCTGGTTGATGGCGTCGCTCATCGCGTTGGCCGAGACCACGTGGTAGGTCAGGATTTCCTGCAGCAGCGCCTTGTTCTCGGGCTTCAGCAGGGTCTCGACCGTGCCCTCGGGCAGCTTGGCGAAGGCCGCGTCGGTCGGCGCGAAGACGGTGAAGGGGCCGGGGCCCTGCAGGGTATCGACCAGATCGGCGGCCTGGATCGCGGCGACCAGGGTTTCGTGATCCTGGGAGTTGACCGCGTTCTCGATGATGTTCTTGTTGGGATACATCGGCGCGCCGCCGACCATCACGGAGCCATGGGACATGGACTCGCTAGAGCTGTTCGAGGCCGTGGGCACATCATGGCTGCTGCAGGCGGCAAGCGCGGCGAGCGCGATGGCGGCGCCGGCGATCTTGATCGGGAGTATCATGTAACGAGTCCTTTCGTTGGGGGGCGAAATTCGAATTCAGACCTCCCTACGCCGCGGACGCGCGTTTGGTTCAGTCCGGGCCTGGAATTTTTCCCCGCCGAACCGGCAAATCCGTTCTATCTATCTGAAATCAATCGGGAAGATTTTTCCCGCCGGCCTATTGGCTCGGGATCTGGTTGTTGCCGCCGAACTGATCGAAGCAGCGCGCCTCGGCGCCGGCCAGGGCGCGCGCCGCCTGCTCCTCGGTGAAGCTGCCGCCGGCGACCATGCTGTCGAGGGTCTGCTTTTCCGCGGCGATGCAGAGCTGCACCGGATCGTCGGGATCGGCCGCCGCGCCGCCCTGCGGCGGGAAGAGGTCGTCGTAGTGGATGACGAAGAGCGCCAGCCCGGCCAGAACGGCGACGCCCAGCGCCGCCAGGCGCGCGGCCAGACCGTCGAAACGCGGGCGGTGCGAAGCGCTCATGGCTTTGGAGGCTAGCCGCCCCGGCGGGCGCTGCCAAGAGGCCACGCAGTTGTGACAAATCGTCATGATTTAAACCGGGCGGGAGAGTCGTTATATTCCCAGGTATAGAACGCAGCCGGAGCGGGAAAATTCCAGGCCGCGCGAAAGGAGCTTCGATGTCAGAGGGCGTGACGCAGAGCGAACCCGGCAAGACGCTGCCCGAGAATCCTCAGGCGCGCGATGTCACGGCGGAGAATCAAAAGCCGCCGCTGATCGACCCCTACGCGCGGGCGATCAGCTATCTGCGGGTCTCGGTCACCGACCGCTGCGATTTCCGCTGCGTCTACTGCATGTCCGAGGACATGACCTTCCTGCCGAAAAAGGAGCTGCTCAGCCTCGAGGAGCTCGACCGGCTGTGCTCGGTCTTCGTCGGCCTGGGCGTGCGCAAGCTGCGCCTGACCGGCGGCGAGCCCCTGGTGCGCCGCGACATCATGTGGCTGTTCCAGCGCCTTGGCCGCCACCTGGACAGCGGCGCGCTCGAGGAGCTGACCCTGACCACCAACGGCAGCCAGCTCGCCCGCTTCGCCCAGCAGCTCGCCGACTGCGGCGTGCGCCGGGTCAACGTCTCGCTCGACACCCTGGACCCGGACAAGTTCGTCGCCATCACCCGCTGGGGCAAGTACGACAAGGTGATGCAGGGCCTGGAGGCGGCCAAGGCGGCCGGCCTCAAGGTCAAGCTCAACACCGTGGCCCTGAAGGGCGTCAACGACGACGAGATCCACCGGCTGGTCGAGTGGTGCGGCGCGCAGGGCTTCGACCTGACCTTCATCGAGGTGATGCCCATGGGCGACATCGGCAACGAGGAGCGGATCGAGCAGTACTATCCGCTGTCGCTGCTGCGCGCCGACCTGGAGCAGCGCTGGACCCTCGAGGACATCCCCTACAAGACCGGCGGCCCGGCCCGCTATGTCGAGGTCGCCGAGACCGGCGGCAAGATCGGCTTCATCACGCCGCTGACCCACAACTTCTGCGAATCCTGCAACCGGGTGCGCGTGACCTGCACCGGCCAGCTCTACATGTGCCTGGGCCAGGACGACGACGCCGACCTGCGCGCGCCGCTGCGCGCCAGCGCCGGGGACGGCCCGCTGGAGGACGCGATCCGCGAGGCGATCGGCCGCAAGCCCAAGGGCCACGACTTCATCATCGACCGCCGCCGCGGCACCCAGGGCGCGGCGCGCCACATGAGCGTCACCGGCGGCTAGCGGCCAGCGGCGGCCGGCGGCCATGATCTCCAAGCTCTGGCGCGGCGAGCTGCCGCTCAAGGATACCTTCTGGACCTGGGCGGTGTTCGGCGGTGTGCTGGTCAACCTCCTCACCTCGGGTCTGTTCCTGGCGCTGATCGCCGCCGATCGGCCGCTGCTCGCCCTGTTCGGCGGCTATGCCCTCTCCCTGCCCTACAACCTCCTGGTGCTGGTCGGCGTCTGGCGCGCGGCGGCGCGCTATGAGGAGCTCCCAGACGGCGATCCGCGCTGGGCCAATGCCGCGCGTGGCGTCAGCCTGCTCGGCCTGGCGCTGCTCAGCATCACCTGAGGGAAGCGCCCAGGGAATTAGACAGCGACCAAAATCTGCCCTATCCTCAACCTAGAAGGGTATTTTGAGATGAGCAGATGCCTAGAAAAGTTATCCGCGCCATCGCAGTGACACTGCTGTCCGCCTTCCTGCTCTCGGCCGCCGGAGCCAGCGGGCCCGCCGGGGCCGCCGAGACCGCGCTCAACGATCAGGAACTGCGGGCGCTCAAGACCATCGCGCGGGTCGCCGCCCACGCCCGCAACTGCGGCAACCCCCAGGCCGAGTCCGCCTTCGACCGGCTGTTCGCCCGCTATTCGCTCTATAACCAGCGCAAGGAAAGCGCCTATCGCGGCCTGGCGGGCAGCGATAGCGACCAGGATATCTGCACCAGGATCGGCAAGATGCTGCCGCAGGTCCTGCTCTGGGGCCGCGGCTGGCGCGCCTACCGCGAAAGCGTGGGAGATCCGGCGCTGCAGCCCTAACGCGGCGCCCTAATGAAAAACCGATACCCGCGCCTAGGGCAGCGGATCCTCGCCGTCCCGCTCCGCATCCTTGCGTTTGCGGCGCTCGCGGTACTGGTCGAGGAAGGCGGCGGCGAGGATGCCGCTGGGCAGGGCGACGGTACCCAGGCCGATCACCGCGACAATGCCGGCGGCAATGCGGCCCGCGATGGAGACCGGATAGACATCCCCGTAGCCCACGGTGGTCAGGGTGATGACGCTCCACCACATGGCGCGTGGAATGCTGCCGAACCAGTCCGGCTGGGCCTCCTGCTCCGCGAAGTAGAGGGCGACCGAGGCTAGGTACCAGAGGATCACCGACAGGCCGAAGGCGACCAGCAGCTCCCGGTAACAGGCGCGCAGCGAGGCCGCGACCAGGGAGAATCCCGAGAAGTAGCGCGCCATCTTGAACAGCCGGAAGACCCGCAGGGAGCGCAGCCAGCCCGGCGAGCCGAGACCGAAAATCAGGAAGATCAACTCCGGCGCGAAAGCCAGGAAATCCACCGCCAGCAGGAACCAGCGGTCCTTGATGTAGAGGATCAGGCCCGGACGCCCGGCGAAACGTTTTTCGATGCCGGCGGTCCACAGCCGCAGCGCGAACTCCGCCCCGAAGACCAGTAGGATAGCGATGTTGAACCAGCGCAGGAAAGCGGTGTCGGCGCCTGCGAAGCGGCGCTCGGTCTCGAAGGTGTAGGTCGCCAGGCTGAACAGGATCAGCCCGACCAGCAGCCAGTTGATCAGGGAGAGGCGCCGCTTGCCCGGCAGGTCGGTGGCGAGCTGCGCGTGGAGACGCTGCCGCAGGGATTTCATCGCGCGCGTCCGGCGCGGCGCGGCGCTATTCCAGCACCACCTGATAGGCGAAGTCGTCGCCGTTGGTGAAGGTGATCAGCTCGAAGCCCAGCATCTTGGCGAGATCGAAAAAGGTGAACCAGGTTTCCACGCCATGCTGCTCGAAAATCGGCAGGGTGCGCGCCACCGCCGTCATCATGGCGAAGAAGGCGCGCGCCCGGTACAGGGTGTCGATGTAGCCGTCCTCCAGAACCACGACGATCATCTTCTGCGCCTCGTCGCCCTTGGCGAAGATCGCGACTCCGGGGCGCACGGGCTTGCTGAGCTGGGCATTGGTCATGCCGGTGATGAAGCCGACGCGCAGCGTGCGATTCGCCTCGGGCAGGGTCTCGGCGCGGGGGCCGTAGCGCTCGACCACCTCCGGCTCCGGGTAGTAGTAGCCGCTGTGCTTGCCGTCGATGTCCGTTTCTGCGGCGGCAAAGCCGCTCAGGGGCGCCGCCAGAAACAGCGCCATCCATACCGCCAAGCCCATCGTCCGTACCGCTACCCGCATCGTCATTCCTTCCCAGCCGACTGTTCCGGCCAGAATCGCCTAACGCAGAGCGCTTGACAAGCGAGCGCGCGAAAATGCGCTATAGCGGCGATCCATAGACGCCAACAGCCGCCGAGCAGAGTCATGACCTCACCCGCCATCGCCTTCATCGCCTCCGACGGCGAGGAAGCGCAGCAGGCCCTTGCCAGCCTGAGCGCGCGCTATGGCCAGGTCGCGCCGGAGGCCGCCGAGGTGATCGTCGCCCTGGGCGGCGACGGCCTGATGCTCGAGGTGCTGCACGACAACATGGACCGCGGCGTGCCGATCTACGGCATGAACCGCGGCACCATCGGCTTCCTGATGAACGAATACTCCGAGGAGGCGCTGCCGCAGCGCCTGGCCAAGGCCCAGGCGGCCTTGCTCAAGCCGCTGGAGATGCAGGCGGAAACGGTCGCCGGGGAGCAGATCACGGCGCTGGCGATCAACGAGGTCTCGCTGTTCCGCGAAAGCCGCCAGGCGGCCAAGCTGGAAATCAGCGTCGACGGTATCACCCGGATGCCGGAATTGGTCTGCGACGGCGTGATGGTGGCGACCCCCGCCGGCAGCACCGCCTACAACCTCTCTGCGCATGGCCCGATCGTGCCGATCGGCGCGCCCCTGCTGGCCTTGACGCCGATTTCCGCGTTCCGGCCGCGGCGCTGGCGCGGCGCCCTGCTGCCGCACGGCGCGCGGGTCGGCATCGAGGTGCTCAACCCGGCAAAGCGCCCGGTCAGCGCCACCGCCGACTTCACCGAGGTGCGCGACGTGCGCCGGGTCGAAATCCGCGAAAGATCCGATACCGCCTTGAAACTGCTATTCGATCCGGAGCACAACCTGGAAGAACGGATCCTGATCGAGCAGTTCATGCCCTAGGCCCCGGCCCGCGGGGCTTGCCCCGTCGGCCGCTCGAAAACCGCTATCCGGCCTGACGCCGCGTTCCAGGGCTAACGAAGCGGTAATCATTCTCAGCTATCAAATCTAGGCGTTTGAACTTCAAATACAGCCCTCGCGTGTGCCCCGTCAGCGCAGCGGCGGCCCAAGGCAGCCAAGTCAGGATGAGTTTCCTCGTTAATTTGCAGAGCTTGCGCGTACTTGGCACCACGGTGCCGGGTCTGCCGCGCGCGGGCGTGGAGACCAAGCGCTCCCAACGGCTCGATTTCGAGGACGCCCTGGAACTGGGCGATTTCCGCCCGGTTCATGAGCGCCTGCAGGCCTGCTCGCGTCGCGGCGTGATCGATTGGAAACGCTTCGACATCACCGAGTTCGGCGCCTACATGCCTTCGATGGCGACCTTCAAGCGGGTCGAAACGGCGGAGGGGGAGATCGACTTCGTCTACGGCTACTCCGGGGAGAACATCAACCGCGTCGCCAAGCGGCCGCTGCGCGGGCTGAGCCTGCGCGAGGTGCTGACAGGCCCCAGCCGCGCGGAAATCCTGGCCGAGTACACCGAGACGCTCGCCGGGGAGACGCCGAGCGCCAGCACCGGATCGGTCGATATCTCGGACATGTACTGGGTCCGCTATCTGCGCTTTATCTACCCGGTGCTGCGCAACGGCGAGGTCGGCCACCTGCTCATCTTCATGCTGTTCGCCTCACGCAGCGACGCCACGACGCACTTCGCCAAGACACCGCTCTGACGCAGGCGCCAATCCGCCAGAACTTGCCAGCCGCGCCGCGCCGGACTTAGGCTCATCCTAGCTAGACATCCTACGGGGAGGTCAGGGCATGGCACTGCAGTGGAATCACCGTCTGGTCAAGGCCAGCCAAGCCTGGGCCAGAATGCCGCACAAAGCCGCAGGCGGCATCGACTGGTCCGATGTCACCCTTGCCCACCTCGATACCGGCTACAGCGAGCATCCCTGTTTCAATCCCTGGAGCAACGGCCAGAGCCCGGTCATTGTCACCGCCAAGGGCCGGTCCTACGCACCACCGCTGAATGGCGGCGGCAGGGACCCCTTCCGCAGCACCGGCATCCAACCGACGGGCCATGGCACCAAGACCTGCAGCGTCATCGCGGGAGCGGATGGAACGGCCTTTACCGGCATCGCGCCGGGTCTGCCGGTCATTCCGTTGCGCGTCACCGACAGCAGCCTGGTGACCGAGCGCGTGGCCAAGGCGATCGGCCGGGCGCTGCGCGACATCACGGATCGCAAGCTGGCGCCGGTGGTTTCCATCTCCCTCGGCTATCCCCTGCTCGGCGGCCCGGAAATGGGCCGCGCGGTCGACCATGCCTACGAGCATGGCGTCATCATCGTCGCCGCGGCCGGGCAGGTTATCGACCGCATGACCTATCCGGGGAAACACCTGCGCACCATCGGCGTCGGCGGCATTACCCGCTATCGCTCGGCGGGGCAGTGGAAACACCGCATCTATGCCGTCTACGACAGCTACAGCCGGGTCGATTGCTGGGCGCCCGCCGAGAAGGTCGGCCGCGCCAGCCCCTATCCGGACTATAGCGGCGTCAGCGATCCCGGCGACCTCTACGGCGAGGGGGACGGCACCAGCTACGCAACCGCCCATGTCGCGGCGGCGGCCGCCCTGTGGTGCCGCTACCACGGGCTCGCGGCCTTGCGTCAGCGCTATGCCCGGGGATGGGACCTGGTCGAGGCGTTCCGGCAATGCCTGTTTAAAAGCGAGCAGGCCTTTCGCATGCCCGCCGGAAAGCAGCCGCAGGGCAGCCGCGGCAAGGTGCTGAACATCGACAAGCTGCTGCAGTCCGCCCTGCCCGACCCCGCGGATCTCCGGAAGGAGGCGGATCTCGCCGCCGACGACCGGATGTAGCGCCGGAAGCGCTACTCGGCCGCCTTGCTGGCGCGCCGTGATGGCATCTCGCCGCGAATCACATAGGCCAGGGCCTGCACCACCTGCTCCGGTTCGCGCGCCACGGCCAGCGCGGCGGCATCGACTTCCTTGAGGGCATGGTCGTGCTCCTCCGGGTGCAGGGTGATATAGGGCGTGCCCAGCGCGGCGGCGGTGCCGGCGTCGAAGGCGGCGTTCCACTGCTTGTACTTCTCGCCGAAGCGCACCACGACGATGTCGGCCTGGCCGATCAGGGTGGAGGTGCGGATGGCATTGAGCTGAGCGCCCTTGCGGTCGTGCCAGAACTTGCTGTCCTCGGCACCGAAGATGGCGACGCCGCAGTCGTCGGAGTCCTCGTGAACGGTCACCGGCGCCGAAAGCTCGACCGGCAGATCGGCCGCCGCGATGCCCTCGGCGATCCGCTCGCGCCAGTCGCTGTGGATCTCGCCGGAAAGGTACACCTGCCAGATACGCTCGCTCATCGTTCTCTCCTCATTCTGAAAGTTTGGACGAGTCCTAGGGGAGCGGACGCGCAAGGCCAAGCATCTTTCGGGAAAAGGACCCTTTAGCGCCCACCCGTTTTCCCGCCTCGCCTTCCAGTCGCCTTAGCTTTCACCCCTCACCCTCGTTCGCGATCTTGATGGTCTCGCCGCAGTGCTTGCAGTGGACGGCATCGGGTTCGTGGCGGTTGAGGCCGCACTCGGGGCAGGTGTGCTTGACCTTTTGCGGGCGGAAAATGGTCTGGACCAGGCGCAGGAACAGGGCCACCCCGACCACCATGATGAAGACCGAGAGCAGCCGGCCCCAGGGACCGTAGAGGATGATGTCGCCGAAGCCGGTGGTGGTCAGCGTCGCCACGGTGAAATAGAGCGCGTCGATGTAGCCCGCGATATCCGGGTTGCGGCCGAACTGCAGCACGAACACCAGGGCCGTCATCATGAAGATGAAGACCCCCAGGTTGAGCGAGCTGACGATCACTTCCTCGTTGCGCCGGAAAAAGGCCTCGCGGCGCAGGTCGCGCAGCACCTGATAGGAATGCAGCAGCCGGAGCGTGCGCAGGACGCGCAGGAAAGCGAAGTTCTGAGAGATCAGCGGCGCCAGGATCAGCGACAGGATGACCACGATATCGGCCAGGGTATAGACCTGCCGCAACAGCCGCTTCCTGTTCGGGGCGATCCACAGGCGGGCCAGGAAGTCGGCCAGGATGATCAGGCCGAGGACGAAGTCGGCGACGAGGATCCACGGCTGCGATTGCAGTGGCGCGGTGCAGATGAAAAAGACGATGGTCGAGAGATCGAAGGCGATCAGTACATAGCGGAAAGCCGCGGCGGCCCGGCTACGCCCGTTGTAGCAGCCGTCGAGCAGCTTCTTGAGACCGGACTGGCCCATCTTTCCCCCAGGCAAGCGAGATGCAACGGGGGCGATGGTACACGGCGCCGGGCTACGTTCCAACGTAGCGCCTGCAGGCCGCGCCGGAACCGGAGCGCGGGAGGAGGAACCGCGCTCCGGCTACCTGGCGGGAATCATCCCATCCAGAAGGGCTTGCGCGCTTCCTGCGCCGCCCGATGGCGGTCGAGGCCGATGTCGCGCAGCAGCCGCTCGTCGAGCTGGGCCAGATTGCGCCGCTGGTCCCAGCGGTCGTACCAGGTGGCGAACAGGCCGAGCCCCGCGAAGAACAGCGCGGGCAGCGCCGAGAAACCGCCGGAAAAGCTGGAGGAAGACTGGCTGTTCAGGGTCGCAGCGCTGCAGCCCTGACCTTGCGTCTGTACTCTGTTCATCACAAATCTCCTTATCCAAATGGATTGGCCGTTTGGGCAATCCCTGTGCTTCGTTGCCTAGAACCTAAGGGTTTCGGAAAAGCTCGACAAACGACCTTATCTCGGGTTAGCCCTAGATATTCTTATCCGAACAGGGAGGGGCCGATGAGCCGCCGCCTGCCGCCCTTGAACGCCCTGCGCGCCTTCGAGGCCGCCGCCCGCCACCTCTCCTTCACCAAGGCGGCGCGGGAACTCAACGTCACCCAGGCGGCAATCAGCCATCAGGTCAAAGCCCTGGAGGAGAGCCTGGGCATTGTGCTGTTCAAGCGCATGAACCGCGCCCTGCTGCTGACCGAGCCGGGGCAGGCCTACCTGCCGGCGCTGCGCGAGGCCTTCGATCTGATGGACGCCGCGACTCGCGGCCTGCAGGACCGGGGCATGGAGGGCGCGCTCAAGGTCACGGCGCTGCCGTCCTTCGCCAGCAAGTGGCTGCTGCCGCGGCTGCACCGCTTTCGCGAGCGCTATCCCGACATCGACGTGCTGGTCAGCGCCAAGGACACCCTGGTCGATTTCGCCACCGACGACGTCGACATGGGCATCCGCTATGGCATGGGCAGCTACGACGGCCTGATCTGCGATTTCCTGCTGCCGGACTCCTATGTCCCGCTGTGCAGCCCGAAGCTGCTGACCGGCGAGAATCCCCTGCGCAGGCCGAGCGACCTGCGCCACTATCCGCTGCTGCACGACGATGTCGATCCGGGCTTCGGCTGGTCGGGCTGGCTGCAGCGGGCCGGCGCCCTGGACGTCAACCCCCGGCGCGGACCCGGCTTCAGCGATTCCTCCATGGTGATCGCCGCCGCCATCGCCGGACAGGGCGTCTGCCTCGGCAGGCTGTCGCTGGCGGTCGACGATATCCGCGCCGGACGGCTGGTCATGCCCTTCGGCCCGATCATGAAGTCGAAGTACAGTAACTACGTCGTGGTGCCCAAGGCGCGGGCCGCCTGGCCCAAGGTCGCCGCCTTCCGGCAGTGGCTGCTCGAGGAGGCCGCCACCAGCGGCTTCGACGACATCACGCCGAGCCGTTGAGCGGCCCGCCGCGCCACCGCGAAGCGACAGGGACCGGATAACACCTGACCCGCCGGAATTGCGGTGCTATAGCTGACCTATCCAGCCCAGACGGAGTCCTCCTGCCCCCATGCCGAGCCAAGCCTCCCTCGATATGATCCAGCGGCTGATCGCCTTCGACACCACCAGCCGCAATTCCAATCTCGATTTGATTCACGATGTGCGCGACTACCTCGCGGGCCTGGGGATCGAAGCCGAACTGATCCACGACGAGGCCGGCGGCAAGGCCAACCTCTATGCCACGCTGGGGCCCAAGGACCGCGGCGGCATCGCCTTGTCGGGCCACACCGACGTGGTTCCGGTCGATGGCCAGGACTGGGACAGCGACCCCTGGCACAGCGTCGAAAAGGACGGCCGGGTTTATGGCCGCGGCAGCTGCGACATGAAATCCTTCATCGCCATCGCCCTGGCGCAGCTGCCCCGCTTCGCCGAACGCAGCCTGACCACGCCGATCCATCTCTGCCTGTCCTACGACGAGGAAGTCGGCTGCATCGGCGTGCGCCGCCTGCTCGACCAGCTGGCGCCGCTGCCGGTCAAGCCAAGACTCTGCATCATCGGCGAGCCGACCAGCATGAAGGTGATCAACGCCCACAAGGGCAAGTTCTCGGTGCGCTGCAAGCTGCGCGGCTTCGAGTGTCATTCCTCGCTGGCGCCCAGCGGCGTCAACGCCATCAACTACGCCGCCCGGCTGATCGTGCGGCTCGAGGAAATGGCGCGGCGCAAGGCCGAAGAGGGTCCCTTCGACCCGCAGTACGACGTCGCCCACACCACGGTGCATAGCGGCGTGATCCAGGGCGGCACGGCGCTCAACATCGTGCCCAAGGACTGCTTCTTCGATTTCGAGTTCCGCAACCTGCCGGCCGACGATCCCGAAGCCTTGTTCGAGGAACTGCGCGCCTACGCCAAGGACGAGCTGGAGCCCGAAATGCAGGCCACCCGCGCGGGCACCGGCATTAGTTTCGAGGGGCTGTCGAGCTTCCCCGGCCTGGACACCCCCGAGGATCACGAGGTGGTGCAGCTCGCCAAGGCGCTGACCGGCGCCAACACGACCAGCAAGGTCGCCTTCGGCACCGAGGCCGGACTGTTCGCGGAACAGGGCATCCCGGCGGTGGTCTGCGGCCCCGGCTCGATCGAGCAGGCGCATAAGCCGAACGAGTTCGTCAGCTTGCAGCAGATCGAACTCTGCGAAGCCTTCTTCGAGCGCCTGCTGGACCGGGTCAGCGCCTGAGCGCAATGGGCAATCGCAAGGACCTGTCGCGCTTTCTGCTGACCATTGGACTCGGCTGCGCCGGAGGCTACGTCGCCTCGCTGCTGAGCCTGCCGCTGGCCTGGATGATCGGCGCCATGCTGACCACCACCGTGGCCGCCATGCTGGGCGCGCCGCTTCATGTCTACGGCTGGCTGCGCAACGTCATGGTCTGCGTGCTCGGCGTCATGCTGGGCAGCAGCTTCACTCCGGATATCTTCAGCGTGATCGGCGACTGGGTGGTCAGCCTGGCCCTGCTCGCCGCCTATGTCGCGGTCGCCGGCGGCGTCTGCTTTCTGTTCTTCCACAAGCTCTGCGGCTTCGACAAGCCGACGGCCTACTTCGCCGGCATGCCCGGCGGCCTGGCGGAGATGGTGATCGTCGGCGAGGCCTTTGGCGGCGACTCCCGGGTGATCGCCCTGGCGCACGGCCTGCGCGTGCTCTTCGTGGTGCTGGTCGTGCCCTTCGGCTTCCAACTGTTCGAACACTTCGACATGGCCAGCCGCCCGCCGCCTGGGCTGCCGCTGCTGGCCATTCCGCTGCAGGACCTGGCGGTCCTGCTGGCCGTCGGCGTCGCCGGCTACTTCGGCTCCCAGCTGCTTAAAATCCCGGCGTCGCGTCTGGTTGGCCCGATGCTGCTGTCGATGGCCGTACACCTGACCGGCTGGACCGCGGCCAAGCCGCCGATCGAGCTGATCTACGCCGCCCAGGTGGTGATCGGCGCGGCCATCGGCACGCGCTTCGCCAATACGTCCGCCAGCCTGATCGGGCGGATCTCGCTTCAGGCCCTGGGGTCCACCGCCATCCTGGTCGGCTTCACCCTGCTCTTCGCGGCGGGCCTCCATGCCCTGCTCGGACTGCCCTTCGAGGGGCTGGTGCTGGCCTACGCGCCAGGCGGCCTGGCCGAGATGAGCCTGATCGCCCTGGCGCTCAGCGCCGACGCCGCCTTCGTCGCGACCCACCACATCGCGCGCATCGTCTTCGTGGTGATCGGCGCGCCGCTGATGTTCCGGCGCGCGCTAGGCAAGGACCCTAGCTGACGATCTGCCAGAAAATGCAGAGGATCGCCAGCCAGCCCACAGCAAAGCTCAAGGTCCGACCGAAAGGCACTGCCAGTATATAGAGAAGGTAGTGCGCGACCCGTGCCAGGAAGAAGGCGATACTGGCCGCCGCCGTCGCCTCGTTGGCGGCGCCGGCGACATGCGCCACCAGCACGACCGCCGCGAAGGGCGCCAGGTTCTCGATGGCGTTGTAGTGCGCTTTCTTGGCGCGCGCCGCCCAGGCCGGCAGAGGCGTGGCGTCGCCCCGGTAGGTCAGCGCGTTCATTATGCCAACGTTGCCGATATGCGCCAGGATATAGGGAACCCACAGCAGAACCGTAAATGCCGCGGTCCAGGAAAGCATTGCGAGATCGGTCGTCATTGGGCAGCTCCCTCGAGTGTTTGAGAGAGTAGTCTACGCCCCCTGGACTTACGCCGCCATTACCCCGCCGCGGGCGTGTATGCCTCGACGATATCCCAGGTTCTCTGCGGCACGTCGGTGAAAATGACAAGCAGGTCTCCCGCCTCCGCCATCTCCAGGGCGCGCTGAAGCGGATCCGGGAACTGCCCGGCGGTGACGATGCTCTGCTGCGGCACGCCGGCGGCGGCCAAGGCCGCGGCGCAGCGTTCGGGGATTTCCCCGGCCGGGAAACCGCGCTGCTGCTCCGATAGCTCCAGCAGACTGTAGGTATCGTCGTGGCCGCAGACGAAACGATCGAACAGCCCGGAGATATATGCCGCCCCCTCGGCGATCTGCTCGGGGTGGCGGCAGCCCAGGGTCGTCACCACCGCGATCCGCCGCCGCTCCGGATAGCGGCGCTTCAAGGCTTCCCCAACCACGCGGAAACCGTCGGGATTGTGGGCGTAGTCGATCATCACGGTGAAGGGGTGACCGTCGTAGCAATTGAGCCGGCCCATGGACATCTCGAAGGAATTCTTGAACCCGGACAGGGCCTCGCGGATGGTTTTCATCGAGATGCCGAGACCGCGCGCCATGGCGGTGGCGAACATCGCGTTCTGGGCGTTGTGCAGCGCCGCACCCTCCAGGGTGGCGGGAATCTCCGCCTTTGGCATCAAGGGGTTGGCCTGGCCGTTCTCGATCACGACGATCATCCCGTCCTTGTCCTCCGGGCCCAGGACCACCGCCGCGCCGCCGCGCCGCAGATGCTCGATCACCGCGGGGTTGTCCTGCTCCAAGGTGACGTAGCACAGCCGCTGCGGGTCGTAGCCCGCGGCGATGTCGCGGCAGCTGGCGTCGTCGGCGTTCAAAACGATTCGCCCGCGCGCGGCCTCGGCCACCAGGCGCTTGACCCGCGCCATCTGCTCGAGGGTCTCCACGCCGCCGATCCCCAGATGATCGCTGGTGACATTGGTGATCGCCGCGACATCGCAGCGCCCGAAGGTCACGCCGTTGCTCAACAGGCCGCCGCGCGCGGATTCCAGCACCGCCGCCTGTACGCGCGGGTCCGCGAGCACGGCCTGGGCACCGATCTTTCCAGCGACATCGCCTGCGAAAAACCGCTTGCCGCCGATATAGGCGCCATCGGTGGTGGCGATTCCGGTGGTCAGGCCGCTGGCCTCCAGAATGCGCGCCAGCATGCGCGTCGTCGTGGTCTTGCCATTGGTCCCGGTGACCGCCGCCAGGGGTACCCGGCCGCGGCCGCCTTTCGGGAAGAGCCGGTCGATGATCCGCCCGGGCAGATCCAGCTCGGGCGCCGCGGCGGCGTAGGACTCCAGCTTGGCCGCCGCGTCGATGTTGAGGAAGGCGCCCTGGGCCTCATCCGGCGGCAGAGCGATGTCGGTCGCGCGATAGCGCAGGCTTGCAGCGTCGAGCCGGAGCGACAAGGCCGCGTGCTCCGCCATTTCGCGCACCAGGGGATGCACCGCCTCGGTCACCACGGCCTCGATTTGGCGCGCGCCGCGCGGCCCCTGATCCAGCCGCAATGCCAAGACCAGATGCCCGCCGATCACCAGCAGCCGGTACTTCTCGCCGGCCGCCGTGGCCCCCGCCTGATCCCCGGATTGCTCCTTTGCCGGCTCCTTGGCCGGCTCCTTGATCTGCGGTTCCGGCCGCGGCGCGGGGACCGGCAGGCCGAGATCGCGCAGCAGCGGACCGAGCGCCTCCTTATCGGCGGCAACCAGGGCCGAGGTCGCCGGAGTCACGTCGGTCAGGCCGGCCTGAATGATCCGGCGCCAGGTCCCCTGCCCCAGCGCGACGCGCGAGCTGCGCGGCGTCAGGCGCTGCCAGGGGATGCCGCGCTTGGCGGCGGCGCGCAGCAGCAGCTGTGTGGTGGCATCGAGAGTCCAGCTCTCGACGCGGGTCAAGAAGGCCTGCAGGACGGCGGCGGGATCGGCGTCCCCGGCCGGCGCGTTCTTCAGCCCGGCCTTGGCCTCCGCCGGCAGCAGCGCCATCAGCAGTTCCGGCGCCACGCGGCTGGCTTCGCGCGCCAGATCCTCGTCCTCGTAGCCGAAGAAGATCTCCTGCTGGCGGCCCGTGCCGCGCAGGATGGCGCCGCGCGGGCGCCCCAGGGCGCTGGTCAGGCGCTCCAGCTCGCCGGCGACGTGGCCGAGCAAGAGGGCGAAGGGCAGCCCCTCCTTCTCGGCGCCCTGCCCGCTCAGGCGCGCGGCGAATTCTCCTTGCTTGGCGCCGTGCATCCCCAGGCCCGGCAGCAGGCCGAGCAGGGCTTCCTTGAAGGCCGGCCCCAGCTTGACGCTGGGCCAGGCCTCGAGACCGTCCAGATCGAGCTTCAGATAGATGACCGGAACCGGCGCGAAAATGCTCGGCCCACTGAAAACGGCCGTCGAAAGTATCTTCATGTGCTTTGTTGCGATCCTCTATGCGAACTTGCCGGTCAAGCCGCCGTCGACCACCAGCTCGGCGCCGGTGATATAGCGCGCCTCGTCGGAGGCGAGAAACAGCGCCGCCTGGGCCACGTCCCAGGCATCGCCCATGTAGCCCATGGGGCATTGGGCGTCGCGGATGGCGATCATCTGCTCGACATCGCCCCCCGCGTAGCTGTCCTTCAAGGGCTCGACGATCATCGGCGTGTTCATCAAGCCGGGCAGCACGGCGTTGGCGCGGATGCCCTGGCGGGCATACTGCAAGGCGATGCTGCGGGTAAAGGGAATCACCGCGCCCTTGGAGGTGTTGTAGGAGATGTAGGGCACCCCGGTATCGCGGATGCCGGCGATCGAGGAGATGTTGACGATGGCCCCGCCGCGCGCCGCGCGCGGGTCGTCGCTTTCCTTCAGGCTGGCCTCGAACTGGCGCAGCATCACCGGGATCACGTGCTTGCAGGTCAGGAACATCGAGGTCAGGTTGACGTCGATCACCCGCCGCCAGTCCGCCTCGCTGGTTTCCACCGGACCGCCGACCTTGAGGATGCCGACGTTGTTCTCCAGCACGTCGATCCGGCCATAAGCCTCCAGGCAGGCGGCGACCGCCGCCGCGACCTGATCGTCCTGGCTGACATCGGCGCGGGCCGCGATGGCCTCGCCGCCCTCGTCCCGGATGATGCCGGCGGTTTCCTCGGCGGCCTCGGCGTTGATGTCGATGCAGAACACCCGCGCGCCCTCGCGCGCGAACAGCGCCGCCGCCGCCTTGCCGTTGCCCCAGCCGGGGCCGCTCGATCCGGCGCCGACCACCATCGCCACCCGCCCCTGTAAACGTTCGCCCATCTGTTCTTCCTTCGTGGCTGCGCGTTACTTCCGTTCGGCGACCGCGACGCCGTCCCAGTTTTCTTCCGGCGCCGCGAGCCGATAGCGCGCGATCCGGTCCTCGTAAAGATCGTAGGTGCCCCAGAGATCGACCGGCGTGTCGAGGCCGCGGCACTGGGCCAGCAGGCGCTCGGCTTGATCCCACTCCTGAGCCCGGTACGCCGCGAGCATCGATTCGTGCAAGCTTCGCCAGGCCGCGAAGGCCGGGCTGGCCAGGGTCTCGGCCCCGCCGACCAGGGCGTAGATGCTGCTCGGGCGCTGCAGCCCGACCAGGCGCACCCGGTCGACCTCCAGCGCCGCGAAACCGCCCGCGTCGGCGCCGCCCTGCTCGTTGGCTTCCGTCAGGCTGCGTTCGCTGACCAGGATATCGACGCCATAGGTCTTGGTCTGGCTTTCGATGCGGGCCGCCTCGTTGACCGGGTCGCCGAGCGCCGAATAGCTGAAGCGCTGTTCGGACCCCATGTTGCCGACCAGCGTCGGACCGGAGTTGATACCGACCCCCATGCGCAGCGGCAGGAAGGCCTCGCCCCTGGCGAGCTCGCGCTGGCGCTCCTCGTTCAGCGCCTCCAGGGCCACGCGCATGTTGAGCGCCGCGCGGCAGGCGTTGCGGGCATGTTCGGCGTCGTTCAGCGGCGCGTTCCAGAAGGCCATGATCTGATCGCCGACGTATTTGTCGATGGTGCCCTTCTCGTCGAGGATCGTGCTGGTCATCGGCGTCAGGAAGCGGTTGAGCAGCGTGGTGATCTCCTCCGGCGCGCGATTCTCGCAGATCGTGGTGAAGCCGCGGATGTCGCAGAACAGAATGGTGATCTCGCGGGTTTCGCCGCCCAGCTTCAGGCTGCCCGGATTGTCCGCCAGCCGCTTGACCAGCTCCGGCGCCAGGTAGTGGCCGAAGGCGGAGCGGATCTGGTTGCGGTCGTGCTCGGTCCGCAGGAAGGAGATGAAGGCGGCGGTGAGAAACACCGCGAGCACCGAGAGCGAGGGCACCACGGGATCGAACAGCATGCTCTGCCAGAGAAAGGCGTACACGGATCCCGCCGTCGCCGAGGCCACGGCGGCGGCGCCGAGCAGGGCCGAGTAAAAGGCGCCCAGGCGCGGCTGCACCAGTACCAGCAGCGCGCCAAGAAACAGGATGAAAGCGAACTCCGCGCCGATCGCCCAGTCCGGCCGCAGCAGCGCCAGGCCCAGGATCACCTGCTCCAGCGCCTCGACGTGGATCTCCACGCCCGGCGCGGCCGGGTCGAGCGGCGTCGGCCGTTGATCCTTCAGCCCCGAGGCCGAGCTGCCGATGATCACGATATTGCCGGCCAGCAACTCCGGCGGGACCGTGCCGGCCAGCACGTCGGAGGCGGAAACGAAACGCGCGTCCTGGTGGCCGGTGTAGTGGATCCAGTAGCCGCCTTCCGGGTCGGTCGGGATTTCCAGGGCGCCAACCTTCATCGAGACCACGCCGCTGCTGGCGCCCAGGCTTTCCACGCCGCTGGCGTTGGAAGACTTGACCAGATAGGTGCTGGCGCCCTGCACCGTGCGCAGCGCTTCCATGGTCAGAGAGGGGTAGACGTCGTCGCCGAGGCGCGACAGCAGCATCACCCGGCGGATCACCCCGTCGACATCGGGCAGGGCATTGAGATGGCCGTTGCCGGCGGCGGCCTCGACCAGCTCCGGCAGGCTGCTGGCCGCGCCGCGATAGGCGGTCAGGAAGGGCAAGGGAGAATCCCCGGCGAAGCCGGTGCCCCATTTCTGGATCGGCAGATTGCCGTTCTCCTCGGTCGTCAACACGTAGCCGGTGACCGTGGTCAAGCGGCCCAGCGCCTGGGAAAACAGCATGTCGTGATCCGGCAGGCGGCGCAGCTCGTCGGTCAGCTCCGGCGAGCTGATCTCGCCCTCGAGCTGATCGGCCATGGCGCTCGGCGAGGTGCGGTCCGGCTCGGCGAACAGCAAGTCGAAGGCGACCACGGCGGTGCCGTAGTCCGCCAGGCGCTGCAGCAATTCGGCCAGGGTGCGGCGTGACCAGGGCCACTGCCCGACCTCGGCCAGGGAGGTTTCGTCGATATCGACCACGCGCACCGGGGCGGGCTGATATTCGCGCGGCCAGAGCCGCTGATAGGTATCGAAAACGCTGAGGCGCAGCTCCGTCAGCGGCGTCGGCTCGTGCAGCTTCAGGCCGAGCGCCAGCAACAGCAGCACCAGGGGCAGCAGCCTATGAAGTACGCGCAGCATTGCCGTCCACCGCGATCCCCCGCCGCCCCGATCCTGTGAGGCGACAATAATGTTACAGCATGAAACCTATGGTTAATTTGTCATCTGGCAAAAACGACCAGAAAATGAGAGACTTACGCTGTAATCGACAGTAGCGTTTTACTAAGCCAAGCTATCGGGAACCACAGATTTCTCCTCGGGATCCCATGAGCGCGACCATACAGGAAAGACAGCGATATGAACTTTAAAGCTTTGAGCTTCGCTCTGGCGGCCACGCTCGCCTTGCCCGCTTTCGTCGCCGACGCGGCGCAAACCGACGGCATCGGCACGGTCGAGCAGGTGCGGATCAAGGCTTACGGCACCCCGCCCGAGGCGACCCGCAACGAGCTGCAGCCCGAACACGGCGTGGTCCGCGACGAGCTGATCGAGACCGTGGAGGGCGGCGGCGTGACCATCGCCTTCCTCGACGGCACCACCTTCTCCCTCGGCAGCGGCAGCCAGGCCAAGCTCGACAAGTTCCTGTTCGATCCCGAGGCCCAGGACGGCTCGATCGTCGGCCTCGGCGTCGGCGCCTTCCGCTTCATCTCCGGCGGCGCCGAGAGCGAGAGCAACGAGGACAAGGTCAAGTTCGCGACCTCGACCTCGGTGATCGGCGTGCGCGGCACCGACTTCATCGTTCGCCACGAGCCCAGCGGCCTGACCCGCGTCGGCGTGGTTTCCGGCCTGATCGAGGTGACCAGCCGCAAGACCGGCGAAACCGTCGAGGTGCGGCCCGGCCAGTACGCGGTGATCGACCCCAACAGCAGCGACATTCCGGTGCGCACCGCGCCGGTGCGCATCGCCGATCTGGCCTGCTGGCTGACCCGCGACGCCTATATCTGCGACACCTCGGGCACCGACGGCGGCACCGGCACCAGCTCGGAGGGCGGCGACACCGGCAGCCAGGGCACCGCCGGCGGCGCGGCGGCCGGTCCGGCCGGTGGCGGACCCGGCGGCGGCCCAGGTGGCGGCCCAGGCGGCGGACCCGGCGACGGCCCGGGTGACGGCGGCGGCAGCGGCGGCGGCGAGTCGGCCTCCTAGACTAAACAACCCGCGCTATCCCCGCGCCGCGGCGTCCAAATCCGCCCGCCAAGGCCCGGGACGCACGCCGCGGGATATCCGGAGCGGATAAACGCGCCTGCCGTATTACGCGCATTACTTATCTAGTAAATAACGCTCAAGTAAATAAACCTTGAGCGTAAATACTGCCGTCATTTTCTATCGGATTCTTCACTGCACTTATGGTAAAATAATCCTTAAATTCGAGTTTTGTTTGCTCGAATACAGGCTGGTGTGGAGCCGAATATCATGGGGATTATATTCAGATACGCGGTGCTTCTAGGCACCGCGGGCGTTTTGCTTTTCCAGACAAATCATCCCGCCGCCGCGGCGGCGGTCGGGTCCGTGGAAAACGTCATCGTCGGCGCCTTCGGGACGCCACCGGAGGATCAGCGCAAGCCGCTCGCCTCGGCCGACGAAATCGACCGGAACGAATTTCTGGAGACTGTCGAGAAGGGCGGCCTTTCGGTAATCTTCCTCGACGGCACCTCTTTCCATCTCGGGGCCAGCAGCACCGCGACGGTGGACGAATTCCTGTTCTCCGAAACCGAGGGCGGCGGCCAGCTGGTCAACCTTGGACAGGGCGTTTTCCGCTTTTTCTCCAACGGCAAGGGCGACGAGACCGTGCGCTTCGCCACCACCACCTCGGTGATCGGCGTGCGCGGGACCGACTTCATCGTCCGCCACGAAGCCGACGGCAGCACGGTGGTCGGCACGGTCTCCGGCTTGGTCGATGTGACCAACCGCAGCAACAACGAACAGGTGCTGGTGCGCCCCGGCCAGTACGTCGCGGTGCCTAGAACGCAAGAGTCCCTGATGGTCCGGGCCGCGCCGGTACGCAGCGCCGATTTCGCCTGCTGGCTTGCACGGGACCCCTACCTCTGTTCCCTCGGCACCACGTCCACGGCTTCGGTATCGACCGAAACCAACGATGCCTCCACCCTTGGCTCGACCGGCGCAACCGCCGCCGCCGCTGCCGGGCCCAGCGCGCCAGGCCCGAGCAACGATCCAGGGCCGGGCGCAGGCCCCGGTGAAGGTCCCGGTGAAGGCCCTGGCCCTGGCGAGGGACCTGGTGAGGGTCCGGGTGAAGGTCCTGGAGAGGGTCCGGGTGAAGGGCCGGGCGATACCGCGAGCGACGGTGACAACGGCCACGGCAACGATGCCACCGGCGTCGACCCCGGCAACCCGGGCAACAGCGCCGGTGTCGGCGGGCCGAGCGGCAACAACGGGAATAACGGCAACAACGCCAATGCCAACAGCGCCGCCGCCGCCGGATCAGCCAATGGCAACGCTGGCGGCAACGGCAATGGCAACGGCAAAAGCTGACGGCAAGCCGCCGCCTGCCCTTGTCTGACGGCTCCCGGGGAAACCCCGGCTTTCGCCCTGCCGGGCGCTCCACTAGACTGCGCGTCCCCCATTCGAACGCGCGGAGCGGAGAGCGTCATGCTTGCAGAGGGTAAACGGGACGGCCCCGGCGTGCCGGAGACGGTCTGGCCGGAAGGCCAGCAGTTCGCCCGCTGGCAGGGCGAGACCGCCTACATCGCCAAGTTCGGCGACTGCGCCGCCTATCACCCGCAGCTGCGCGAGACCATCCTGCGCCTGGCCCAGGATTCGCCCCTGGCCGCGCCCTTCGACGGCATGGTCGGCAGCCGCAAGGTCTTCGACATCGAGGCCTGGGACTGCCCGGCGGCGCGGCTGATCCACGCCCGCGCCCTGGAGCTCTTCGCCAAGGCGCTGGGCCCCGGCCCGGCGGTGGTCGACCTGACCTGGGCGACGCTCTACCGCAAGGGCGACTACTGCATGGCGCACAGCCACCCGCGCTCCTACGCCAGCCTGGTCTACTTCCTCGACCCCGGCGACGCCGCGCCCGACGGCGGCGACGGCCAGGGCGGCACCTTCCTCTTCGCCGATCCGCGCATGAAGATCTGCTGCCCCGAGGAGCCGGGCTGCATGTCCCACCCCTGCGCCCCGGCCGGCGAGGAGGGCCTGATGCTGCTGTTCCCCGGCAAGTCGGTGCACATGGTCACCCCCTATCTCGGCGAACGCCCGCGCATCACCCTGTCCTGGAACATCAACCGCGAGGCCATTGCCGGCCGCCCGCTGTCCCAGCGCATCCGCGAGAAGATGACCGAGATCGAGGGCACCAAGAGCTGGCCCTGAGGCCGCGCCGCCGCCCGCCGCAACCCGCGCGTTGCGCCCGGCGCCCAGGTGTTGCACAAGAGAGGCCTTGCGGCGCTCCGTTCTGACGAGGGGCGCCACGGCGCCGGCCCCTTGGCGGAATTGGCAGACGCATGGGACTTAAAATCCCTGGTCCGAAAGGACGTCCCGGTTCGAGTCCGGGAGGGGCCACCAAGACGGTTGCAGATACACCGCGAGCGTCTCCAGAACCTCGATTGCGCCGAGAAACCATAACACCTAGCGCTACGAATTTAGCTAGAAAATCATAACACTCAGTATTATATATAGGTTCTTGATGAGATGGCTGGCGATGGGCAGAGAGCACGAGTCTTCAAGACCAAATGGTTCGCTCGCTTCGCGCGAAAAGAAGGCATTGAGGATGCTGACTTGTATGAGGCTATCCGGCAAGCGGAGGCAGGATCTATAGACGCCAATCTTGGAGGCGCAGTAATCAAACAGAGGATTGCGCGACCGGGAGAGGGGAAATCAGGAGGCTATAGGTCGATCATCCTGTTCCGCTCTGGCGACAAAGCGTTCTTTGTGTATGGCTTTTCCAAGAGCGCACGAGACAACATTGATAGAGACGAGTTGAAAGGATTCAAGGCCCTGGCCGACGAAATGCTTGGCTATGACAAGGGCGATCTTGCGGCGGCGCTGAGGCGCGGAGCGATCTTGGAGGTAAAGTGCGATGAAGAAGAAATATCGAAGCGAAGCCTTTAGCGCGATCCATGAGACCGCCTCCGATCTCCATGATGCAGGCGTCATGGACAAACGCACACTGCGTAAGTTCGATGAACTCTGCCTGACTCCGGTGCGTGAACTGAAGCCGGAGGATATCCGCGCGCTGCGCAGGCGTGAGCATGTGAGCCAGGCCGTCTTCGCCATGCACCTGAACGTTTCGAAAGGAATCATCAGCCAGTGGGAGCGCGGAGAGAAGCACCCCGCCGGAGCATCGCTCAAGTTGCTGACGCTGGTGCAAGAAAAAGGATTGGACGCGATTGCCTAAAACACAGCCGGTCATCCCAGCGGGGGCGACCAACGGCCAGGGGCGATCAATCCGACAGCGCAGCCGCCATGGCAGAATCCACCGGCGAAAATCCCGAATCCAAAGACCGGCGGCCAGAGGCCGCAAACGCCGACAATACGATATGCCAGACATAAATCAATATATAGTCATATGCCATAAAGGATCGCATATCACGCAACATCAAAGCAAGATAGGCGGCATGATAGGACAACATACGACAAAAGCCAGAAGGAATAGAACAAAAGTGATTAAAGAAATTGATCACAAACATCGAAGCCAATTTAATTAAATTAAATACCCGATGATACAAGAGGCACACACAGAACAGCGTATAAATACATCAAATGAAATAAGATATCCGCAATAATGACGATAAGATCACCAGCACGCAAGAATACAACAGAATAAACATAATAGACGCGGAAGCCAAGGCGAACGAAGAAAAAAGAAGAAAGAGAATCAAAAAGGATCCAGATAGAATCACCGAGAGGGGGGGGGAAATTAATGAGAGGACCCGGGGGGCGAACAAAAGAAAGAAGATGAAGGAGGGGAAATAGGATGAGAGGAAAGAGGAAAGGAGAAGGAGGGAGAGAGGGAAGGGAGGGGAGGGGAAAAGACCCATGACATCTCCCCCATCTCCTCCTACCACGCCCACGTCTACTTCGGTCCCGAGACCGTTGCGCAGGCGCGCGCGCTCTGCGAAGCGGTCCGCGACCACTTCCCCGGCGTCGAGATGGGGCGGGTGCATGAGAAGGAGGTCGGGCCGCATCCGCGCTGGTCCTGCCAGCTCGCCTTTGCGCCGGAGCTGTTCGACCAAGTGGTGCCCTGGCTGGCGCTGAACCGCGCCGGGCTGACGGTCTTCACCCATCCCAACACCGGCGACGACCTGGCCGATCACCGCGATCACGCGATCTGGATGGGCGAGCTGCTGCCCCTGAAGCTGGAGATCTTCACGCGCGGCAACTAGCCGCCCCTAGCCGGGCCGCCCTGCTTGCCCCTATCATCCTGGCCCATCCGCGAGTGAGGCAGGCCCCGATGACGGCAGAGACCGACAACGAATCCCATAACGACCCCGGCGCCACGCCGGGCCTGGGCGCGATCGAGGCGGCGCGGCGCGCCCTGGGCGAGGCGGTGCTGGAAACCCCGCTGCACGCCTGGCGCGGGCCGGAGATCGCCGCCGCCGGGCCCGAGGGCGCGCAGGTCCTGGCCAAGCTGGAGCTGTTCCAGGTCACCGGCACCTTCAAGGCGCGCGGCGCGCTGACCAACCTGCTGCGGATGTCCGATGCCGACCGCAAGCGCGGCGTCACCGCGGTCTCCGCCGGCAATCACGCCATCGCCGTGGCCTATGCCGCGCGCGCCCTGGGCTCCTCCGCCAAGGTGGTGATGCCGACGTCCGCCCCGCCCTTCCGCCGCGCCCGCGCCGAGGCCTATGGCGCCGAGGTGATTCTGACCGAAACCATCGCCGAGGCCTTCGAGACCGGGCAGCGCATTCAGGAGGAGGAGGGCCGGACCCTGATCCACCCCTTCGAGGGCGCCAACACCGTGCTCGGCACGGCCACAGTCGGCTGGGAACTCTGCCGCCAGGCGGCCGCGCGCGAGGTCAACCTGGACGCGGTGATCGTGCCGGTCGGCGGCGGCGGGCTGATCGCGGGCATCGCCGCGGCGGTCAAGCAGATGGCGCCGGGCTGCAAGGTCTACGGGGTCGAGCCCGAGGGCGCGCCGGCGATCCGCCGCAGCCTCGACGCCGGCGCGCCGGTCAAGATCGACGCGGTCCGGACCATCGCCGACAGCCTGGGCGCGCCCTACGCCACGCCGGGGACCTTCGCCCTGATCCAGCGGCACGTCGACGACGTGGTGCTGGTCGACGACGCTGCAATGCGCCGGGCCATGCGCTTCGTGTTCGAGAACCTCAAGCTCGCCGTCGAGCCGGCCTGCGCGGCGGGCACGGCGGCGCTGACCGGGCCGCTGAAGGCGCGCCTGGCCGGGCTCAACGTCGGCCTGGTGTTCTGCGGCAGCAACATCGGCCACGATACCTTCTGCGCGCAGCTCGCGGCGGCGGAATGACCGACAGCGGCGCGCCCCTCTATCGCGAGGCCGAGGGTCTGTGGCATCCGGCGCCGGAGACCAAGGGCCCCTTCCCCGGCCAGCACGCCGGCGCCGTCGCCGGACTGCTCGCCGGCTGCATGGAGCGCTGGGCGGCGGAGCACTGGGCGGTCGAGGGCGACGGCGGCCTGGCCGTGCAGTTCGCGCTCACCCTGCTGCGCCCGGTGCCGATCGAGCCGCTGGCCGTCGAGATCGAGGCGATCCAGACCGGCCGCCGCGTCGCCGTGCTGCGCGCCAATCTCTCCTGCAAGGGCAAGCTGGCCGCCTTCGCCGAGATGACGCTGATCCGCGGCCAGGAGATTCCGGCGCTGGGGCCGCTGCCGGCGGAGCCGCGCGATCCCGCCGCCGCGCCGCCCTTCGACCTCTGGCCCTACGCCGAAAGCCCCTGGTACGCCGACGTCTGCGAGCTGCGCCAGGACGCGGAACCGCCGCACTGCATCTGGATGCGGGCGCGCCGCCCGGTGATCGCCGATCCGGGGCCGATGGCACGCAGCGCCGCCCTGGCCGACTGGATCTCCGGCCTGACCCGGCCCGACAGCCCGCTCGCCCCCAAGGTCGCGGGCTTTCCCAACGTCGACCTGACGGTGCACCTGGCGCGCGCGCCGCGCGGCGCCTGGATCGGCGCCGAGGGCCAGCCACTGTGGCACGGCGGCGGACACGGCCTGACCGCGACCCTGCTGCGCGATGCCGAGGGTGTCATCGGCCGCGCCGCCCAGTCGGTGGTGCTGCTGCCGCTATAATGGAAAAAACTATCTAAAATTAACAGTTTAACGGCTAGGAAAGACTTTCCGGCCATACTCCGGCGCAGACCTCCTCTGCAACGGATCAAGCCCGTGAACGTTCAAGCCACTGCGATTACCATCCTGCTCTCCGCCTTGGCCGGAGCCGCGATCTGGCTCGGCATCACCATCATCTCCCACCAGCCGGCGAACTGGGGCAACCCGGACTACATCAGCTACGGGCTGCCGCTCTGCGCCCTGCTCTGCGCCGCGCTGGGCTTTCTCGAGCCCGAGCACCCCTGGGCCTGGGGCTTCATCATGGTGGTCAGCCAGGGCGCGCTGCTGTCGCTGACCGTACCGCCGGGCCAGGATGCCCTGCTGCTGACGGGCCTGGGCACCGTGGCCGTGCTGGCCGTGCCCAGCATCGCCGCCGCCTATGCCGGACGGGGCATGCGCGCCTGGGTGGCCGCCGACTGACGGCCCAAACGATGATCCGCCGTTAAACCGCTAGGCGTCGGCCGCCAGTCCCGCCTCGGCCAGCGCCGCGCGCAGGGCCGCGGCGGCGGCCTCGACCTCGGCAGCGTCGGGACCGCGCAGCACCAGCTCGGCGCCGAAGCCGGTCTCGTCGCGAAAGGGGTAGCTGCCCATCTCGACAGCGGGGAAGCGCGCCTGCAGGGCCTCCAGCGGTCCCGCCAGGCTGCTCTCCGGCGCCCGCGCCACCAGGGTGCGCGCGACCAGCGGGCGTCCGCCCTCCAGATCGCCGGCCACGGCCTCGAACATCGCCTGCATCACCCTTGGGATGCCGGCCATGACGAAGACGTTTTCGACCCGGAAGCCCGGCGCCCGGCTGACCGGGTTCTCGATCAGGCTGGCGCCTTCGGGCGTGCGCGCCATGCGCAGCCGAGCCTCGGTCAGCTTGTCCGGGCCGTAGAAATCGAGCAGCAGCTGCCGGGCCTCGGGATTGACGATCAGCGCCTGCCCGAAGGCCTTGGCGATGCAGGCGGCGGTGATGTCGTCGTGGGTCGGGCCGATTCCGCCGGTGGTGAAGAGGTAGTCGTAGCGCGCCCGCAGGTGGTTGACCGCGGCGACGACCTCGGCCTCCTCGTCGCGCACCACCCGTGCCTCCAGCAGGCGGATGCCGCAGTCGTTGAGCCGCCGCGCGAGATAGGAAAGATTGGCGTCCTGGGTCCGGCCCGAGAGAATCTCGTTGCCGATGATCAGCACCGCGGCGCTGACACGCTCCGGCGTATCGCTCATCTGGTTCTCGTTGCGATGCTTCGGGGTCTGGCGCGCGCTCGGGCTACTGCGACTCCTGCTGCTCGCCGACGGTCGGCTGATAGCCCTTGGCCCGCATGCACTCGTTGAACAGCCGGATTTCCCGATTGCGCTCCTCGTAGCGGTTGAGGCTGTTGGTGAAGTCCCGGGTTTGCCCGATCTGCGAGCTGTTGGTACGGCCGGCGTCGATGTCGCTTTCGATGCGCTGGTCGTGCGCGGTCAGCGCGCGGGCGCTGTAGTAGCAGCTCTCGGTATCGCGGGCGCGCTGCTCGTCGTTGGTGCCCTTCTTGGCCCAATCGTGGTCGATCCTGGGCGTTTCCAGAAACCCGGAACTCGGCTGGGAAACCGGGGCCGGCTGGGTGCCGACCGGCGCCTGTTGCTTGGAGCCGCCGCAAGCGGAGAGTCCAAGCGCGCCAGCCAGGGCTAAGGCGTAAACAAAAATTCTCATGAAACGGCGACTCCGCTAGCTAAACTTCGATTTCCCTAAACCTGCGTTAGCCGCCGCCAAAGTACAAGGCGCTAGGCCGCAGGCGTTAACCATTTGACGACGTGAAGAAATACGGTATCGCACTTCCAGAGGTTGCGGTAGCCTGAGCTCGGGGACGTGAAACAGGGGGCTCGCATTCGCCTTTCCATAGAAAGACCGGGATATGCGCTTGGCATTCTGGCGGCCACTGCGGTGTTCTTCCTCGGTGGCCATGCCCTCGATTTGCCCCAGTTTCCGCGCCGGCTCTGGATGGATGCCATGTGGACCGGCACCGCGGCCTTCGCGGCCTGGCAGTCGTTTCTGACCGCCCGCTACGTTTCCCCGGATTACCGTTATACCTGGACGGCCTACGCGCTGGCGGCCGGCGCCTGGACGCTGGGCATGCTGGTCTGGAGCTGGCAGGAGCTGGTGCTCGGCAACTACTCGCCCTTCCCCAGCCTCGCGGAAATTGGATTCCTCGCCTATCCGGTGCTGTTCGCCGGCGGCTTCCTGCTGTTGCCGACCCGGCACCAGCCGCTGTTCGCCGCGCTGTGGAAGGCGGCGACGCTGATCGTCTTTATCTCCGCGATCGGTTTCGTCTCGACGATCGTGCTGTACAGCGACCTGATTCCCACCGACGGCACGGGACTCTGGATCGCCGTCGCCTATCCGGTGGCTCATGGCGTCGCCTTCATCTACGTCGTCTTTCTCACGCTGATGCGCAGCGGCGCCCCGGACATCCGGCTCTACATCCTGTTGAGCATCGCGCTGTTCTGCCTGCTGTTCGTCAACAGCGGCTATGCCCTGCTGCTGAATATCGAGGCCTCCGAGAAATTATCCCTGTTCAACTGCCTTTGGATTATCGGCTTCGGCTTCCACGCCTGGGCCGCGGCGGAACGGCGCAACCTGCCGCCGGAGGGAACCGGCGGCGTCGAACCGGCCCGGCCCAATTTGGCCTTGAGCCTGGAGGCCCTGCTGCCCGCGCTCTGCGGCGGCGTGGCCATCCTGGTATTGTTCTTCGCGCGCCGGGACATGGTTGTCGAGGCCGGCCCCTATCTCGCGCTTTTCGCCTTCGCCTTCATTCTCGGCGCCAGCCTGCAGCACTTCGCCCTGCTGCGCTCCGAACACCAGCGCGCCAGAAGCTCGCACGCCGCCAATGCCGCGATCAGCGAGAGCGAGACCCGCTTTCGCGATCTCGCGGAACTGACCGCGGACTGGTTCTGGGAAACCGATATGGCGCAGCGCTTCACCTATCTCAGCGAGCCGAATTTCTATCAGGGCGCCGGTCAGGAGCAGGCTGATTGGCTCGGCAAATCGCGCAGGGAAATGCACCCGACGCTGACCGACAGCAGATTCGCCGAAGAAATCCAGACCTACATGGACCGGGGCGAGCCGTTCTATGACATCCGCCGCCGCTTCATGCATGCCGAGCGCGGCGAGTCCTGGCTCAGCGTCTCGGGCTTGCCGGTGTACGACGCGGCGGGCGAAATCACCGGCTATCGCGGCATCGGGCGGAACGTCACCGCGCAGGAGAGCGCCAAGCGCAAGATCCGCGAGCAGCAGGAACTGCTGCGCCTGGTCATCGACAACGTCCCGGCCACGATCTACCTGAAGGATCTCGAGGGGCGCTATCTGCTGGTCAACCAAAGGCTGCGCGGCTATCTCGGGCTGAGCGACGAGGAGATCGAGGGCAGACGCTCCTACGAGCTGTTCAAAAGCGAACAGAGCAAGGAGTACGAGGCCCAGGACAACGAGGTAATCGCAAGCCGGGAAGTCAGGGATTTCCACAGCATCGCGCCCTGGCCCGAGGGCGACCATTACCTGCACATCATCAAGTTTCCGGTGTTCGATTCGGAGGGCAACTTCATTGCCATCGGCGGCATCAATATGGATGTCACCGCCCAGCGCAACCTCGAACGCCAGCTTCAGCAATCGCAAAAGCTTGAGGCCATCGGCCAGCTGACCGGCGGCCTGGCGCACGACTTCAACAACCTCTTGGCGGTGATCCTTGGCAATGCCGAGCTCTTGAGCGAGGGCCTCGACGCGAAGCCGGAACTGCGGCACCTCAGCACGATGATCGAGGCCGCGGCCGAGCGCGGGTCGGAACTCACCCACCGCCTGCTGGCCTTTTCCCGGCAACAGGGGCTGGAACCGAAGACCTTCTGTTGCAACGCGCTGATCGACGGCTTCCAGCAGCTGCTGGAGCGCACCCTGGGCGAGAACATCGAGATCGAAATCCGCGGTTCCGAGGATCTCTGGCTGACCTACGCCGATCCGAACCAGCTTGAAAACGCCCTGCTCAATTTGGCGATCAACGCCCGCGACGCCATGCCCGATGGCGGCAAGCTGACCATCGAGACCGCCAACGTCGAGATCGACGCGGACTACGCCAGCAGCGACAGCGAGCTACAGCCCGGCGCCTACGTCAGCATCACCTTCACCGACAGCGGCGACGGCATGGCGCCGGAGGTTCTTGCACAGGCCTTCGACCCCTTCTACACCACCAAGGAGGTCGGCAAGGGCTCCGGTCTCGGTCTCAGCATGGTCTATGGCTTCCTGAGACAATCTGGCGGCTTCGCCAAGCTCTACAGCGAGCTAGGCCTGGGAACCACGGTGCGACTCTACTTTCCAGCCGCCAGCGGAAGTCCGCGCAGCTCGCCGGTCGCGGAGAGGGAGCAGGGGAAGCTGCCGCGCGGCAGCGAGACCGTCCTGGTGGTCGAGGACAACGAGATGGTGCGCAGCTACGTGACCGCCCAGTTCCGCGAGCTGGGCTATCACGTCGCCGAGGCGGTCGACGGCCCCTCCGCGCTGCGCTTCCTGGACAGCGACGCGCCGGCGGATCTGCTGTTCACCGACATGGTCATGCCGGGCGGCCTGCACGGCTACGACATCGCCGCCGAGGCGCTTAAGAAGCGGCCCGGAATCAAGGTGATCTTCACCACGGGCTTCAACGACATGACGCGCTTTCAACTGCCCATGGAGTTCGTCGACTCCCCGGTGCTGCGCAAGCCCTACCGCCGCGCCGAGCTGGCCGAAGTATTGCGCCGGGTCCTCGACCAAGGCTGAACCTGCCAAGCGCCAGGAGCACTGGACCGCCGCGCCGCCGCGGCGTAGGTTTCGCGCCATGCAATTCGAGGCTCCCCTGATCGAGGCGCGGCTGCTGCGCCGCTACAAGCGTTTCCTCGCCGATGTCGAGATTCCCGGCCAGGGCGAGACCACCGTGCTCTGCCCCAATCCGGGCTCGATGCTCGGTCTCAACGCGCCGGGCGCGCGCATCTGGCTGTCGGAATCCGACAATCCCAAGCGCAAGTACCGCCATACCTGGGAGCTGCTGGAGGCCGACGGCGGCATCGTCGGGATCAACACCGCGCACCCCAACAGCATCGCCGAACAGGCCATCGCCGCCGGCGCCGTCGCCGAGCTGGGGGACTTCGAGACGCTGCGCCGCGAGGTCAAGTACGGCGAAAACAGCCGCATCGACATCCTGCTGGAGACCGCCGGGGGCGGCCGCTGCTATGTCGAGCTCAAGAACGTCACCCTGATGCGCCAGCCCGGGCTGGCCGAATTCCCGGATTCCGTCACCAAGCGCGGCGCCAAGCACCTGCGCGAGCTGTCAGCGATGGTCGCGCAGGGCCACCGCGCGGTGATGTTCTATCTGGTGCAGCGCAGCGACTGCGGCCGCTTCACCATCGCCGAGGACATCGATCCGGCCTACGCGGCGGCGCTGCGCGAAGCCCGCACCCAAGGGGTTGAAGCGATCTGCTATAGTTGCAATCTAGCGCCCGAGGCCATTGAATTGGCCGGACCCGTCGAGATCGTCTTTTAGGCAGCAGGTATTTTAAGGCAGAGCAAGGCAATGCAGCAGGATATGTCCGCCCTGGCCCGGGAAAACCAGGGCATCAACATTCACGGCGACGCCGAGTTCGAGGCGATGCGCAAGGCCGGCCGCCTGGCCGCCGAAACCCTGGACATGATCACCCCGCACGTTCAGCCGGGCATCTCCACCGGCGAGATCAACCGGCTGGTCCACAATTTCATTGTCGACCACGACGCGATCCCCGCGCCGCTCAACTATCGCGGCTTCCCCAAGTCGATCTGCACCTCGGTCAACCACGTGGTCTGCCACGGCATTCCCGACGACGCCAAGCGGCTGCGCGACGGCGATATCATCAACATCGACGTGACGGTAATCCTCGACGGCTGGCATGGCGACACCAGCCGCATGTTCTATGTCGGGCGGCCCAGCGTGAAGGCGCGCAAGCTGGTCGAGGTGACCTACGAGGCAATGATGCGCGGCATCGAGGTGGTGCGTCCCGGCGCCACCCTGGGCGACATCGGCCACGCCATTCAAAGCTACGTCGAGGCCAACCGCTTTTCCGTGGTCCGGGATTTCTGCGGCCATGGCCTGGGCCGGATTTTCCACACCGCGCCGAGCATCCTGCACTACGGCAAGGCCGGCGACGGCCTGGAGCTGATGGAGGGGATGTTCTTCACCATCGAGCCGATGGTCAACGCCGGGCGCTACGCGGTGAAGATCCTCGACGACGACTGGACCGCGGTGACCCGCGACCGTTCGCTCTCGGCGCAGTTCGAGCATTCCCTCGGCGTCACCGCCGACGGCCACGAGATTTTCACCCTCTCGCCGAAGGGCTGGACGATGCCGCCCTACGACGACTAGGCGGAGCGGAGAGCATGGCGGGGGAGACGGCGGCCGATAAGCCGCATCACCTCGGCCACCGGGCGCGGCTGCGGGCCCGCCTGCTGGAGCGCGGCGGCGATACCCTGGCCGACTACGAGCTGCTCGAATTCCTGCTTTTCGCGGCCCAGCCGCGCGGAGACACCAAACCCCTGGCCAAGGCCCTTCTCGCCCGCTTCGGCAGCTTCGCCGCCGTGTTGAACGCTTCCCCCGAGCAGCTCACCGGCGTCCCGGGCATGGGCGAAGCCTCGGCGGCGGCGCTCAAGGCGATCCCGGAAGCGGCCCGCCGCCTGGCCCGCGAGGAGGCGATGGACGCGCCGGTCATCCAATCCTGGCAGAAGCTGCTCGACTACTGCCGCGTCGCGCTGGCCCACGAGCGGATCGAGGCGCTGCACCTGCTGTTCCTCGACCGCAAGCTGCGTCTGATCGCCGATGAAATCCAGCAGCGCGGCACCGTGGATCACACCCCGGCCTATCCCCGCGAGGTGGTCAAGCGCGCCCTGGAGCTGGGCGCCTCCGCCCTGATCCTGGTCCACAACCACCCCTCCGGCGACACCACGCCCAGCCAGGCCGATATCGCGATGACCAAGGACATCGCCGAGGCGGCGGGCAAGCTGGGCATCGCCCTGCACGACCACGTCATCGTCGGGCGGGAGGGCCACAGCTCCTTTCGGGCGCTGGGCCTGCTGGCATAACCGCAGCCTGAAAAGCGGCCGCTGACGGCGCCACTGCGCCGCCAGCGGTTCCGGCTACTGGTTGACCTTGCCGGGCAGGCTGAGGTCGCCCGAGGCGACGTCGAGGACATCGCTGACGCAGAGCAGCGGCGCGTGCAGGTTGGCGTTGACCCGCAGCCCCGCCGCGACGCCGTCGAAGCTGGCCGCCTCGAGCGCGGCGCCCTCCTCGAAGGCGACCCGGACCTCGACGCTCTCGGCGTCGAACACCGGGTCCCAGCCTGGGCTGTCGATCAGGATCGGCAGACCGGGCCAGGTCTTCGGCAACCTTGGCGTCGTCCCCTCGGGGATATCCACCACCTTGAGCGCACCCGCCCCGCAGGCCTCGTCCGGCCCCAGCACCACCCAGTGGCTGTGCCAGACGTCGCCGTCGTTGGCCAGCTCGCCGTCGCCGTTCTCGTCGTAGAGCGGCGTGTCGTCGAAATCGGGATGGGCGGTCACCGCCAGGGCGAGAATCCCGGCCCCGCTTTCGAAGCCGACCTCCGCGGCGTCCAGGCTGGTCGGCCAGACATAGGCGAAGACCTCGGAGCCGGCCAAGGCCCCGCTCGGCGCCGGCTTGCTCTCGCCGGCGGCGCCGGAAACGGCCATGTGGAAGACCGCCAGACGCCCCTCTGTCGAGATCTTGGCGTGGACGATATCGAAGGCGGCAAGCTGGGCGTTGCCGGCCTCCGCCTGAATGCCGCCGCTGTGTTCCTCGCCGGAGTGGGCCGCGCCCAGCCCCGGAGAGAGAACCGCGGCGGCCAGCGCCGCCGCCAGGGTCCAGCCCCGGTGCATCAGGCACCCCCTTTCAGCGCGTCCAGGGAAGCGCCGAAGTTGATGTGATAGGGGCTGCCGTCGATGACGATGGCGGGGACGGACTTGACCCCCTGGGATTCGGCCTGGCCGATCAGCTCGGAGCGCTCGCCGAGATGCACGATCTCGACACTGTAACTGGCCGGGTCCAGAGCCAGCGCCAGACGCTGCTCCGCGTCGACGCAGACCGGGCAGCCGGCGTGGTAAAAAGTCGCTTTCTGTGTCATGGTAAGAGCCTTCCTTTCTTGCCTAAGAGAGGTTGAAATCGAGCGTCCCGTTCGTTGCCGCGAGCGGGGCGCTCACTCGTTCAGGCCGGCAGCTTCCGCGAAAAGCGCTTCCAGTTGGCGGTCTTCGCGGCGCTCTCGGCCTCATCGTGGTCGTCGCAGTCGAGCCGCAAGGCGGCGTCTCCGAAAGCGGCGTCCACGAATGCGCAGTGATGGGGTTTGGCGGCGTCTTTGTGGGCATGGGGGCGGAAGAAGGCGCAGGTCACGCAGAGCCGCTGCGGCTCGATCGCCCCGCTCTCCTGCAGTTCGCGTATGACGCTGCTGAGCTGCCGGGCAAGGCCCGCGCGCGCGCCGTCATCGAGCTGCGCCAGCGCGGCTTCCAGCGCCTCCGGCGCGCGGTCGAGGCGCGCCGCCAGGGCTTCGCCCTCGGCGGTCAGCGCGACCAGCACGGCGCGGCGGTCCAGCGGGTCCGCCTGCTTGCCCGCCAGGCCCTTTCGCAGCAGCGCCTCCGTGGCATCGCTGACCGTCGGCTGGCGCACGCCGAGCTGCCGGGCGATGCTCTGCCCCCGGCTCGCCCCCCGGCGTTTCAGATAGGTGAGGATCGCGATCTGGGTCGGCGTCAGGCCCAGCGTCTCGGCGTTGCGCCACTGCTCCTCCCGCAGGAAGGCGGCCATCCGCGACAGGCCCGTGGTGATTTGGCTGACGTAACCGGGATCGGAGTTCATGCCATATACTTATGACTCCTATTTATTTCTGTCAAGCCGGATTCCTCTGCCCGGCGGCGCAGACCCGCATCGCTTTTCAGCCGCCCTTTGACCCATATCAAGGCCCAGGCGGCCGCGCTGGCCTAGGGATAGCGCGGGCTGGCATCCCGCCCGCCCTAGCCATAACCGCAGACAGCGAGAAGAGCCGCGCATGAACCACAAGCACAGAAAAACCCTCCACGCCCTGTTCGCCCATCCGATCAACGCCAACATCTCGCCGCGGGACGTGGAAAGCGTTCTCACGGAACTCGGCGCCGAGACGGACACGGCCCATTCGGGAAAGCTGCACGTGCGCCTGAACGGCCACAGCGCGAATTTCTCCCACCCGGGCCATAGCCTGCCGACCGAGGAGGTCGTTCAGCTCCGCAAGTTTATCGAAACCTGCGGTATCGACCCGCAGCGCGACTACCCTCTTTAGGCAAGCGCCGCCAGCGCGGATTGCGCGCGAGGCGTGCCTTGCCCCGGCCCGGCCTCACCGGCATAGTGCCGCCGAAATCCGGCAAGGAGAGACCCGCCCGTGCAGACGCCGTCAAACCCGCAAACCAATCCTCAGCAGGACCCCCTGGCACCGGCCGTCGCCGCCTACCGGCAGGGCGATTACGCGCAGGCCAAGCGGATCTGCGGCGAGATTCTCTCGCACAGCCCCAAGCATGGCGGCGCGCGCACGCTTTCCGCCGCCATCGACATTGACAGCGGCCGGGCGGACGCCGCCGCGGCGCAGCTCGAGCTGGTGATCGCCGAGGATCCGGGCAACGCCGGCGCCCGCTACAGCCTGGCCAGGGCCTATCGCCTGCAGGGCCAGAACGCCGAGGCCGAGGAGGCGCTGCGCGAAGTCCTGAGCAGCGATCCGGCGATGGACGTGGCCTATGCCGAACTGGCCGATCTGCTGCGCATCCGCGGCGCCCTGCAGGAAGCCAGGAATACCCTGGAGCGCGGCATCGCCGCCTGCCCCGGCAGTTCGATGCTGATCAACAATCTGGGCAGCCTGCTGGCGCAGCAGGAGCGCCACGAGGAAGCCCTGGAGGCCTTTCAGAACGCCATTGCGGCCAATCCCCAATACGCCGTCTCCCACTACAATTACGGTCGCAGCCTGCGCGAAATGAACCGCACCGAGGAAGCCGTCGCCGCCTATAAGAAGGCGCTGGAGATCAACCCCCGGATGACCGAGGCCTGGCACAACCTGGGCACCGTGATGATCGACCAGGGCAACCCGGTCGGGGCGGCCAAGGCGTACTTTCAGGAGTTCAAGCTGCGCCGCTTCGACGGCCAGCCGGCGGGCAACGCCTCGGGCCGCGGCGACATGACCAAGGCCACCCGCAGCAAGCTGCGCCACGACATCGAACAGCTTCGCTACCTGCAGGAGCGCCGTCTGACCCAGCGCGACCTGGCGCCGGACATCGCGGCCTACGAGAGCGTGCTGGCGCGGCTGCCCGCCGAAGCCGGCGAAACCGCGATCCACGCGCTGCGGCCCGAGGAACGCCAGGCCCTGGCGCCGACCTACAACCGCGCCGTCCATTGGGATCCCGAGCCGCAGCTGCCCGGGCCGGCGGTCAACCCCGCCCTGGACCGCGCGGCGATCGAGGCCGACTACTTCTCCAACGGCCCCGGCTACACCTTCATCGACGATTTTCTCTCGCCCCAGGCGCTCGAAAACCTGCGCCGCTTCTGCCTGACCTCGACGATCTGGTACGAGTACCGCTACGCCAACGGCTACCTCGGCGCCTTCATGGACGAGGGCTTCGTCTGCCCGCTGCTGCTGCAGATCGCCGAGGAGCTGCGCCAGGCCCTGCCCGGCATCTTCCAGCAGCATCCCCTGCGCAAGCTGTGGTCCTTCAAGTGCGACAGCAGCCTCAAGGCGCTGGAGCGCCATGCCGACTTCGCGGCGGTCAACGTCAACTTCTGGATCACCCCCGACGAGGCCAACCTCGATCCCCAGACCGGCGGGCTGGTGATCTGGGACAAGGAAGCCCCGCTCGACTGGGATTTCGAGACCTACAACAGCGACCAGGCCGCCATCGAGCGCTACCTGGAGGAGACCGGTGCCAAGGCCATCGAGGTGCCGCATCGCCAGAACCGGGTGGTGATCTTCAATTCCGATCTCTTCCACCGCTCCGGCGACGTCGCCTTCAAGGAGGGCTACGAGAACCGCCGCCTCAACGTCACCATGCTCTACGGCAAGCGCAAGGACGCCTGAAGGCCGCCCTGCGTTAGCCCTCGTCCGGCGTTAGCCAAAAAGTAAGGCTGCTGGCCCATGCTGCCCCGATCGCAGCAGGGAGAACGCGGTCATGGGCAAGGTTCTTGCCTCCCAGCACAAGACCTGGCGGGACTGGCAGGCCGCCAAGCGGCAGTTCCAGGCGCAGCCGCCGCGCCCGCCTGGCCGCAGGCGCGGCATCATGGCCTCGCCGCTGCCGCTGCTGGCCGCGCTGCTGCTGCTCTGCGGCCTGTTCTGGCTGGTCGTCTCGGATGGCCTGGAGCCGCGCTACGCAGAACCCGAGGCCTCCGTCCCGGCCGTGCTCGTGAACTACGATCTCTGCGGCTCCAGCGGCGCGGCGAGCTGCGTCATCGACGGCGACACCCTGCGCGTCGACGGGGTGACGATCCGCATCGCCGACATCCATGCCCCCGAGGTCTTCAGTCCGGACTGCCCGCTGGAGGAAATGATCGGCAGGCGCGCCGCCCGGCGTCTGGCGGACCTGGCCAGCGGCCGCCCCTTCAGCCTGGTGGCCCGGCCGCGAGACGGCGACGAGGACGTCTATGGCCGCAAGCTGCGGGTGCTGGTGCGCGATGGCCGCTCCCTGGGCGCCACCCTGGTGTTCGAGGGCCTGGCCAGCAGGACGGACCGGAGCTGGTGTCCGGCCTGACCTAGCCGAGCTTCTTGTACATCACCGTGGTCGGTTCCAGCCGATCCTCGAAGGGATCGCGGCAGAAATCCGGGATCCGTCCCACGGCGAGGTAGCCCAGAGACGCATAGAGCCGCTCCGCCGCGCCGTCGCTCAGGGTATCCAGGGTGATCAGGCTGCGCCCCTCGCCCGCCGCCCGGGCTTCCAGCGCGCCCATCAGGGCCTGGGCGATTCCGAGGCGGCGGCTTTCGGGATGCACCATCAGCTTGGAGACCTCGGCGCGGTGCGCCTGGTTCGGCGGCATCTCGCGCAGCAGCTGTACCGAACCGGCGAGCGCGCCGTCGCGGCGCGCCACCCAGAGCACGCGACCGCCGCTCCGCAGGCCCGGCAGGATCTTCTCCCGCCAGAAGGCGGCGCTGTCCTCCAGGGAAAAGGGCAGCACGAAGTTGATGTTGGCGCCGGCCTGGACGCAGGCCTGCATCAGCGCCGCCAGCTCGGGCAGCAGCGCCGCAAAGTCCTCCGCCGGGACTTCGGATATCCGAACCTCCGCGGCCACGGCTAGGCCTCCAGGTAGCCGTAGGCGCGCAGCTGGGCGCCCGCCAGCGCCTCGAAGCGGGCGGCGTTGTCTGCGTCGAAGTGTTCGCGCCAATCGCCGGCGACCCCCTTGCGGAAGAAGGAGTCCGTGTCCTCCTCCCCGGCTTCCCGGCCGCCCGACAGCTTGGCGAAGTCGGTCGCCGCGAAGCAGGCGGCGAGGGTCTGCGGGCTGGACTCCACGCCGAGAAACTCCGTGAGGCGGCCCAGCGTGATCTCCGGTTCGGCCAGCAGGTCCTCGTAGCGCAGCTCGATCACCCGTCCCGGCCAGCGCGCCGCCGCCGCTCGCCCCTTGGCGGTTTCCTGAGCCCACTGCTGGGCCGAGGTTTCCAGAAAGACGGGAAAGCTGCCGCCCCAGCGCTGTTGCACCTGGTCCGCCTTGACCCGCTGGTAATGGAACCAGCAGGAGACCGCGGCATCGCGCCCGTCGCGCACGATATGCACGAAGCGCGCCTCGGGAAAAATCGCCAGCGCCGGCTCGATATAGTGGATGGTGTTCGGCGTCTTCTCGCCATAGAGCTTGACCGCCTTGCCGCGCGCCGCGCGGGTCAGCACCCGCGCCACCACCAGGCGCATGATCTCGGCGACATCCTCGCGCGCGATGCCGGGAAAGGGCTCCAGGCCCTGAAAAGTGGTCTCGGCCAGCCACTGCTTGCGCTGATTGAAGTGCTGCACGTTCTTCATCAGGTTCTCGAAGAAGCTGTCCCAGAAGTGCGCCTCGCCCTTGCAGGCGATCTGCGGATGGGCGTCGAGCAGCAGCTGCAGCCAGGTGGTTCCCGATTTCAGGAACCCCATGACGAAGAAGGGATCGCGCGCCAGCGCGGCGGGCGGCAGAGGGGTAGTGGGACGATCGGGCGGCATGGTGTCGGCTTGACCCTCCGGGCCGGGAGCTTTATCTGGAGGCAACCTAAAGGGCCAGCGGCCTCTTTCAACAGAAAATCCGGGACAGCAGCGCGTGAACACGCCCAGAGAGCAGCTTCAGCAGGCCTTCGAGCTTCAGATGACCGGCCAGACCCGCGAAGCCGGCGCGGCCTACCGCGACATCCTGGAGGCCTACCCGGATCATCCCGAGGCGACCCGACTGCTCGGCCTGGTGGCGTTGCAGGAAAACCGCACCCAGGAGGCGCTGCCGCTGCTGCGCAAGGCGGCCGATCTGTCCCCCGCCAATCCCCTGCCCTGGGACCATCTCTGCGAGGCGATGATCCGGCTCAAGCGCGTCGAGGAGGCCGCCGACTGCGCCGAGGCCGCCCTGGCGCGCGCCGAGAACAACCCCCAGACCGCGCCCCAGGCGCTGCTGCGCCTGGCCAGCGTGCGGCTGCGCCTCAAGCAGCTCGACGCCGCCGAGGCCGCCTTCGACAGGCTGATCCAGGCGCAGCCGGAGTTTCCCGGCGCGCGCGCCCTGCAGGCCGACCTGCTGTTCCAGCGCGGCCGTCTCGAGGAAGCCGCCGAGCTGCTGCTGGCGCTGCGCCAAGGCGCCCAGCCCGACCCCGATCCCCAGGTGCTGCTCGGGCTCTGCCTGTTCGCCCTGCAGCGGCCCGACGAAATTTCGCAGCTGCCGCCGCCGGCCGACCTGCGCACCTCGATCGGCGAGCTGGTGCTGCAGGTCATGGCGGCCTGGGAGCGCGAGGACTGGGACAACTGCCAGGAGGGCTTCCAGCTGGTGATCGACCTGCAGCGGCGCTGCCTGCGCGAGCTGCGCAACCCGCTGTTCGACTCGCTGTTTCTCTATCTGCGCAACCTGATCGCCTATCGCGAGACCCGGCCCGAGTTCTACACCAACGCCCCGCCGGGCGAGGTGGTGGTGCTCGGCGACCATCACGCCCTGGCCGCCGAGGGCGTGGTCGCGCAGTTCAAGGGACAGAAGGTCCGGCTGCGCTCCAAGGCGGTGCTGACCGCGTCGGCCGCCGCCATCGGCTCTGGTGCGGGACCGGCCCACGCCGCCTATCTGCGCGCCCTCGACAAGGTGCTGCCCGGCGCCAACGTCGCCTTCTTCTTCGGCAATCTCGACTGCCGTTTTTCGGAGGGACTGCTGCCCCAGGTCCGCGACCTGCCGCCCGAGGCCCAGGACGCCGAGATCGCCAAGGTCGCCGGCGCCTATGTCGCCGAGGTCGCGCGCCAGGCCAAGGCGCGGCGGATCGAGGCCATCGTGCTGGCGCCGGCGCCCAAGCTGCTCGATACCACGGCCTTGGCGGAGTCCGAGCGGCTGCTGTTCGAACGGGTCAACGCCAGCTTCAACCAGGCCCTGGCCGACGCCAGCGCCGCCTCGCGGCTCGCCTTCGTCGATCTGCACGACAAACTGCAGGGGCCGGGCGGCACGCTCCGCGAGGACTGCTACTTCGACCGCCACCGCCTGCGCCCGCACCTCTTCGCCGAGGTCTTCAAGGGGCTCTAGGCCCCGTCAGACCTCGTAGCCGTAGGCGGCGAGGGTTTCGCCGGCGATTTCGTTGTAGGCGGCCAGGGTCTCGGCGGGAAAGCCCGCGCGCCACTCCCCGGCCACGCCCTTGCGGAAGAAGGAAGCCTTGTCCTCCTCGCCGCGCTTGCGCCCGGCCGAGAGCGCCTCGAAATCGGAGGCCGCCAGCGCCGCCCGCACGGCCCCGGCATCGGCATCCACGCCGAGGAATTCGAACAGTCCGGCGACCGGCGCCTCGGGCGCCGCCAGCAGATCCTCGTAGCGCAGCTCCAGCACCCGGCCCGGATAGCTCTCGGCCGCCTGGCGCGCCATCCCGGTCTCGCGCACCCATTGATGGGCGGCGGAGAGCGCCCAGCGGTGGAAGTCGCCCTGCCACTTCTCCGCCAGTTCCTCGGGCTTGACCCGCTGGTAGTGGTGCCAGCCGGACAGGGCCGCGTCGCGCCCGTCGCGCAGAATGTGCACGAAGCGGGCGCGCGGAAAGGAGAGATGGATGGCGTCGATGTACTTGATGTGATTCGGGGTTTTCTCGCCGAAGGCCTTGATCGTCTTGGTGTCGAGGCCCTTGGTCAGCATGCGGACCGCGAGCAGCCGCATCAGCGCGACGGCGTCCTGCGACTCGATCTTGGGGAAGGCCGGCAGGCCGCGGAAGGTGGTCTCGCCGAGCCAGGCCTGTTCCTTGTTGTAGCCCTCGATCAGCTTGGCCAGGCCCTCGCTGAAAATGTCCCAGAGGTGCCCCTCGCCCCGGCAGGAAACCTGGGGGTGGCTGTCGAGCAGCAGCTGCAGCCAGGTGGTGCCCGACTTCATATAACCGACGACGAAGAAGATTTGCGCGCCCGCGCCTTGACCTGCCAATGCTTTGATCCTATCCAAAAAGGGACAGCGAACCGGCGTTTGTTGTAGTTTCTTCGCGGCAAGACGCAAGCGCCGAACCGGTTTTTCCGGCGCGCCTACCCACAATTCGGAGCGAAAAGACCCATGATCCCGCGGTACAGCAGGCCGGAAATGACTCGCATCTGGGAACCGGAGAACAAGTTCCGCATCTGGTTCGAGATCGAGGCCCATGCCTGCGACGCCCAGGCCGAGCTGGGGATCATCCCCAAGGAAGCCGCCAAGGAAGTCTGGGACAAGGGCGCCTTCGAGGTCGCGCGGATCGACGAGATCGAGCGCGAGACCCATCATGACGTGATCGCCTTCCTGACCAATCTGGCCGAGCACGTCGGCCCGGCCGCGCGCTTCGTGCATCAGGGCATGACCTCCTCGGACGTGCTCGACACCTGCCTCTCGGTGCAGCTGGTGCAGGCCACGGACCTGCTGCTCGCGGACCTCGAGCGCCTGCTCGCCGCGCTGGAGAGCCGCGCCCGCGAGCACAAGGATACGCTCTGCCTGGGCCGCAGCCACGGCATCCACGCCGAGCCGACCACCTTCGGCCTGAAGCTCGCCGGGCACTACGCCGCCTTCGCGCGCAACCGCGAGCGTCTCATCGCCGCGCGCAAGGAAATCGCGACCTGCGCCATCTCCGGCGCCGTCGGCACCTTCGCCAACATCGACCCCGCCGTGGAGCGCCACGTCGCCGAGCAGCTGGGCCTGGAGCCCGAGCCGGTCTCGACCCAGGTGATCCCGCGCGACCGCCACGCCATGTACTTCGCCACGCTCGGCGTGATCGCCTCCTCGATCGAGAACCTGGCGACCGAGATCCGTCACCTGCAGCGCAGCGAGGTGCGCGAGGCCGAGGAATACTTCGCGCCGGGGCAGAAGGGCTCCTCGGCGATGCCGCACAAGCGCAATCCGATCCTCACCGAGAACCTGACCGGCTTGGCGCGCATCGTGCGTTCGGCGGTGACCCCGGCGCTGGAGAACGTGGCGCTGTGGCACGAGCGCGATATCTCCCACTCCTCGGTGGAGCGGATGATCGGCCCCGACGCCACGGTGACCCTGGATTTCGCCCTGACCCGCCTGGCCGGGGTGATCGAGAAGCTGCAGATCTATCCCGACAACATGCGCCGCAACCTGGAGCAGCTCGGCGGCCTGATCCACTCCCAACGGGTGTTGCTCGCCCTGACCCAGGCCGGGATCAGCCGCGAGGACGCCTACCGCCTGGTGCAGCGCAACGCCATGCAGGTCTGGGAAGCCCAGAGCAAGGGCGAGACGGCGGATTTCCTGGCACTTCTGAAGGCCGATGCGGAAGTGACGATCGCGGATGCCGATCTAGCGGCGATCTTCGACCTCGGCTATCACAGCAAGCACGTCGACACGGTCTTCGCGCGGGTGTTCGGCGGCGCCTCGGGCGAGGTCCTGAGTAACCCGGACGGGCTAATTCCCAGCCGGCTATTCGCGGCTCTTCTCATGACTGAGAATATCGAAGCCCGCACCTGTCCACTTCAGGCGGAAATCTGCGATTGCCGTCGCTGATATCCAGCTGCTTCGCTTATAGAGCTTAACGTGAGCGGTAACGATATCGCCGTCGATGGAAGTGACGCCAAAGCTGCTGATTTCAAACCTGGGTACGACCCTATTGTCGTGATTTAGCAGGACTCGCGCCGTCTGATTGTAGTCGATGAACTGCTCGGTCACGGCGCCCTTGTTCGCCGTGACGTAGGCCTCGATCTCCTGCTCCGTGACCAGGGGCTCCGGCGGCAGCGCCGCCGTCTGGGTCTGGGCCGGCTGCGGCGCCGCCTGCTGAACCGGCAGCGGCGCGGGCGCCGGCTTGGGCGCCTCGGCGATTAGGCTGCTGGCCAGGGAGGCGGTCAGGTAGCTGGTCTGCAAGACCCCCTTGGACGCCTGATAACCCTTGATGGCCGCCCGCGTGCCGGGTCCGAAGAAGCCGTCGATGCCGTTGGTGTCGAAGCCCAGCGCTGTGAGCGCCGCCTGCAGTTCCCTGCGGTCGTTGCGGTTGAGGTTGAGCGCCAGCTCCGCCTGCTCGGCCGGGTCGGCCACCGGCTGCTGCTGGGTAAGCGCGGCGAGCTGGGCGGCGCGCTCGGCCTCGGCCTGGCGGCGGGCCTCCTCTTCGGCGCGGCGGCGTTGTTCTTCCTCGGCGCGGCGGCGTTCCTCTTCTTCGGCGCGTTGACGGGCCTCCTCCGCCTGCCGGGCCTGCTCCTCTTCGAGCCGCGTCTGCTCGGCCTCGAGCCGGGCCATGCGCGCTTCCAACTGGGCAATCCGCGTCTCGGCGAGAATGGCGAACTGCCCCTCGGGATAGGCCGTCAGATAAGCTCGATAGTCGCCGACGCTGTCGCTCGCCTTGATGGCGTCCCAGAAGGCCAGTTCAACCGCGAGATCGCGGTCCACGGCGGGCAGAGCGCGGGTTGCGGCGTTGCTGTCCGCGACCGGTTCCGGCTCGGCGGCGGCGATCTTCAGCTCCTCGGCCTTGCCGGGCAGCAGAAAGACGAAGTCGCCCTGGTCGAAGCGCTGATCCCTGAGTTTGCCGCTGCGCGGCGTCTGCGCAGAATTGGTGAGGTTGATGATCCGGTCCTCGAGGTAAAGGCTGAGCTCCGTGCCGGTCAGGTAGCCGTCGTCGTTGGCGTCGGCGTGCTCGTTTCCGTTCAGCGCCTTCAGGAACAACTTGCGGAAGGAGCCGTTATCGGAAACCTCCTGATCGGCGTCCCCAGAAGTCAGGAACTGGCGCACCGGTTCGGTCACCGCCCGTGTGATGGCGGCCGGCGGCCGGGCCCGGCTGGCGTTGAAGATGGTTCCGGCAAAGCAGGAGTCGAAGACGGCGTAGACATGCTTCGACCGCGCGATCCGCACCATCGAGCCGACATCGCCCATGTGCAGCGCGATGGCGCGGAACAGGGGATCGCTCGGGTCCGGGGCGTCGCTCGGCACGAGGTAGCCCTCGCCGAACTCGGTGTAGCCGTGCCCGGCGAACCAGACGAAGAGCCGCGCGTCGGGATCGGCGCCTTTCAGTGCAAAGAAGTTGCGCAGTTCGCTGCGTAGTTTGTCCCCGGCGGGGTTCAGCAGGGTCGTGACCTCGAACCCCCGCGCCTCGAGCTCGGCGGCCACCGCCTCGGCGTCGCGGACCGCGTTGGAGAGCCGCGGCCAGCCGCCGGAATACTCGTCGATGCCGATGACCAGGGCATGGCTGGCGCCATAGAGTTTCCAGCGCTCGCTCGACGCGCCATCGCCGTCATCCTGCAGTTCGACGTAGACGGCGCTGTCGGTCTCGGCGGCCGCGGCAACGCCGGACCAAGAAGTCAGAAAAAATGCGGCCAGAAACAGACCGCGCCAGCCGGATCCGAGCATCCGTAAGCCCCCATGCGCCAATGCTAACCTATCGAACGATATAGCAAATTCGTTGCGCATGCCAAGGTGCCCAAGCTCGATTCTTGTCTGCAAGGGGCCCGATCCGGCGGAGCTAGCCGCCGGTCCGGATCATCTCCCGGTCCTTCTTGTAGCCGATGAACTTCAGCGCTGAGCCGGTCCACTTCGCGAGAAAACGCGTCGAACCGCTGCCCGCCCCGTTCCCGGTCTTGCTCTGATAGGAAACGATGATTTCGGCTTCGTCGCCGCTAACCTCCGCAACGCGCCACGCCATGATTCTCATCCGCGACAGGGTGACGGCGCCGTTATGGTGCCGGATCACGCGGTATTGATTGTTGTAAGCATCGAGCGTGTCGAACAGCGCGCGTTCATTGCCGTCGATGTAGGCGTTCAGTTCCGCCTCGGAGACGGCGGGCGCCGACGGTAGGGCTGCGGTCTGGGTTTCCGCCGGCTGCGCGGCCGCTTGCTGGACCGGCTGCGGTGCCGGCTCCGGCTCGGGCTTCGGGGCCTCGGCGATCAGCTGGCTGGCGAGGCTGGCGGTCAGATAGCCGGTCTGCTGCGCGCCTTTCGCCCCCTGGTAACCCTTGATCGCGCTGCGCGTGCCGGGTCCGAAGAAGCCGTCGATGCCGTTGGTGTCGAAGCCCAGCGCTGTGAGCGCCGCCTGCAGCTCCCTGCGGTCGTTGCGGTTGAGATTGAGCGCCAGCTCCGCCTGCTCGGCCGGGTCGGCCGCCGGCTGCTGCTGGGTAAGCGCGGCGAGCTGGGCTGCGCGCTCGGCCTCGGCCTGGCGGCGGGCCTCTTCCTCCGCGCGGCGGCGCTCCTGCGCCTCGCGTTCGAGGCGCGCCTCCTCCTCCAAGCGGGTCTGTTCCGCTTCAAGACGGGCGACGCGGGCCTCCAGCTCGGCGATCCGCGCTTCGGCCAGCGGCGCGAACTGGCCTTCGGGATAGCTGCCGAGATAGGCCCGGTAGTCGGCGGCGCTCTCGCTCGCCTTGATCGAATCCCAGAACGCCAGCTCGACGGCGAGATCCCGGTCCAGAGCAGGCAGGGCGCGGGTTCCCGCCTCGGCATCGGGCTCGGGATTCGCGGAAGCCACCTGAACCTCCTCCGGCCGCGGCAGCAGGAAGACGAAGTCGCCCTGATCGAAGCGCTGGTCGCGCAGCTTGCCGCTGCGCGGGGTCTGGGTGTCGTTCGAAAGATTGATCACCCGATCCTCGAGATAGAGGCTGAGCTCGGTGCCGGTCAGATAGCCGTCACTGTTGGCGTCGGCGTCCTCATCCCCCTTCAGCGCCTTGAGAAAGAGGCTGCGGAAGGTCCCGTCGTCGGAAACCTCCTGATCGGCATCGCCCGAGGTCAGGAACTGGCGCACCGGCTGGCTCACCGCGCGGGTAATCACGGCCGGCGGCCGGGCCCGGCTGGCGTTGAAGATCGTGCCCGCGAAGCAGGAATCGAACACCGCGAAGACGTGCTTGGAGCGGGCGATGCGCACCATCGAGCCGACGTCGCCCATGTGCAGCGCGGTGATCCGGAACAGGGGGTCGCTCGGGTCCGGCGCGTCGGCGGGCACCAGGTATCCCTCGCCGAACTCGGTGTAGCCGTGGCCGGCGAACCAGATGAAGAGGCGGGCTTCGGGATCGGCGCCGGTCAGGCCGAGGAAGTTGCGCAGCGTGGCGCGCAGGGAGTCGCCCGTCGGGTTGAGCAGCTTGGTGACTTCGAAGCCACGTGTCTCGAGCTCGGCGGCCACCGCCTCGGCGTCGCGCACCGCGTTGGAAAGCCGCGGCCAGCCGTTGTCGTAGTCGTCGATGCCGATAACCAGCGCATGACTGGAGCCGTAGAGTTTCCAGCGCTCCGAGGCCGCCTCCGCCCCCTCCGAACGCAGCTCTACATAGAGCGCGCTATCGGGCTGCGCCGCCTCTGCGCCAGGCCAGGCCAAAAGTACCGACAGCAGAAAACCCCAAGCGACGCACCTCGACATACCTTCCCCCCATACACGAAGCTGCTCCAAGTATAGGAGAAGGTTGGCATTTTTGGAAGTACGCGCGCGCCAAAAACCCCAAGCGACGCTATTCCGCCATCACCTGCTGCTTGGCGATGTCGAGCAACTCTTGCATCTTCTTGCGCAGCTGATGCTCCGAGACCTCGACTTTCTTCTCCTGGAAGTCGGCCATGATCTTGCGCACCACGTCGTCCTCGCCCGGCTCCTCGAAGTCAGCCGAGATCACGGCCTTGGCGTAGGCTTCCGCCTCGGCGCCGGCGAGACCCAGCAGTTCGGCCGCCCAAAGCCCGATCAGCTTGTCGCGGCGGATATCGACCTTGAAGCGCAGCTCCTCGTCGTGCGCGTACTTGTTCTCAAAGGCGTCCTCGCGTTTCTTGAATGACATCTGCGCGGCTCTCCTCGTTGCCTTGCGGTGATCCGGAATGCTAAGTCCGGAGGTGTAAAGTGCGGCACGTTATAGCGGCTAAGCCCCGGCAGGTGAAGCCATCTCGCGGCCGAAATCCGGAGAGTTCCTTCCAGCATGTGCAGTATCGTCATTCACCGCGACCCCGAGGCCGACTGGCCGGTGATTTTCGCCGGAAACCGGGATGAAATGTCCGACCGCCCCTGGAAAGCGCCGGCCCGCCACTGGCCCGACCGCCCGGAGGTGGTGGCCGGGCTCGATGTTCTGGCCGGCGGCTCCTGGCTGGGGGTCAACGATCACGGCGTGCTGGCCTGCGTGCTCAACCGCTATGGCAGCCTGGGACCGGCGGCGGGCAAGCGCTCGCGCGGCGAACTGGTGCTCGACGCGCTGGAGCACGCCGACGCCGTCGACGCGGCGGCCGCGCTCTCGGCCCTCGACCCGGAGGCCTTTCGCTCCTTCAATCTGGTGATCGCCGATAGCCGCGACGCCTTCTGGCTCAAGAACAGCGGCGCCGCCGGCGCCAAAATCGAAACCCACGCCATTCCCGAGGGCTTGTCGATGCTGACGGCGCAGGATCTCGACGACGACTCCAGCCCGCGCATCGCCCGCTACCTGCCCCGCTTTCGCGAGACGCTGCTGCCCGATGTCGAGGCCGGCGACTGGCGGTCCTGGGAAACGCTGCTGGCGAGCCGCGACGCCGCCGAGCGGGATCCGGGCGCGGCGATGACCGTGGTTTTCGACAACGGTTTCGAGACCGTCAGCTCCAGCCTGATCGCCCTGCCCGCCCCCGGAACCGAGGCACGCGCGCCGCTGTGGCGTTTCGCCGCCGGGCGCCCGGACCAAACGGCTTACACCGACCTGGACCTCTCCAGCTAAGGCCGGATCAGCGCTTCGGCGAGGCCAGCCAGTCCTTCAGCTCGTAGTACCAGTAGGCACCCTGAACCAGCGCCGGTCGCAGGATGCCGCCGGCGTAGTCGAGGCCGAAGGGAGCGAACAAGCGGTGGCTCTCGTCGCCCTCCGCGATGGCCTTGGCGACGACCTCGCCGCCGGCCGTGGTGGCGCACATGCCGTGGCCGCCGAAGGCCGAGCAGACCCAAAGGCCAGGCTCGATCTCGCCGATCTGCGGCATCTTGTGGCGGCTGTAGCCCATGGTCCCGGCCCAGGCGGCCTCGGCCCGCAGGCCGGCGAGCTGCGGATAGACCTTCAGCAGGTCGCCCAGCATCGCGGCCTTGAGATCGCGCGGCGGCGGCAGCATGGAAATCCGCCCGCCCCAGAGAATTCGCGTGTCCGGCAGCGGCCGGTAGTAATCCAGCGCGAAGCGGTCGTCGTGCACCCCATAGGGCGCGCGGATGGCGCTGGGCAGACGCTCCCCCAGAGGCTCGGTCAGCATCACGTAGGTATAGACCGGCAGGGTCGCGCGCTCGACGCGCTTGTCGATCCCGGCGAGATAGGCGGAGCCGCAGAGCACCACCTGGTCGCAGGTCACGGCACCGCCGTCGGCGACCACACGGCGGCGCCCGCCCCGCTGCTCCAGACGGCGCACCGGGGAGTCCTCGAACAGCCGCGCGCCCTGCCCCGCCGCCGCCTTGGCCGTTCCCAGGCAGAGCTTGAGCGCGTTGAGATGCATCGCCTTGGGCTGGAACAGGCCGTCGTGGTAGCGCGGCGAGGAATAGTGTTCGGCGACCTTCTCGGCCGGCCAGTACTCGAAGACCTCGCCGGTGTGTTCCAGCATGAAGGCGGCTTCCTCCTTCATCTCGGCCGCGCGCCCGAACCAGGACAGCCGGATTAGGCCGTCCACCGGGCCGCAGTCGATCGCGTAGCGCGCGATCCGCGCGCGGATCAGGTCGTAGGCGTCCTGGGTCAAACGGTAGAGGTCGCAGGCGCCCGCCAGACCGACCTGCCGGATCAGCGTCTCGCTTTCGGTGGGATAGCCCGGCGAGACGAAACCGCCGTTGCGCCCCGAGGCGCCCCAGCCGAAGCGCTTGGCCTCGAGCAGGGCGACGGAAACGCCGCGCTCGGCCAGCCCCAAGGCCGTCGCCAGCCCGGCCATGCCGCCGCCGACGATGCAAACCTCCGCCTCGGTCTCACCGCGCAGCGCCGGATAGGGCTCGTCGCGTTCCAGGCTGCGGCTGTAGTAGCTGTCGATATAGGCGGCGGTCATGGCCGTCTCTCCCGCGCGCCGGGGCTAGGGCTTCGCCTGCAGGCCATCGGCCCGGAATTCCCACCACGCGAAGAGGCAGTCGGCGGCATCGGGATCGGCGATCCCGCGCAGCAGGAACTCGGCCTGGATCCGGGCCCGCGTGACGACGACGGGCAAGCCGCTGTCTGCGGCCAGGTCCTGCTCCATCCAGATACAGGGATCGAAACTCTCGTAACGGGCATAGGTGGCGGCCGAGGCGGCCGTGACCATGGCGACGAGGATGGCGAGCGTTTTCATCGCCGGAAACCGGGCCGCCGCGCCGCTGTCTGAGAAAACCCGCACATCGTTCCTAACTGCCAGGAGCGCCCGGTCATTGCCAGCGGAATCGTGGCCCCCGCGGGGAGCGCCGCCGGCCAGGCGGAAAGAGTGCAATTTCCAAGACAAGGGAGTGGCCAAACGTTAACTTCACCGCAAGTAGTGTTCGCTTACCTTGCGGCCGCGCGCTTGCGCGATGTCCTAGGAGGGTCACTTGCCAAGCGCGAATAATATCTTCTTAGCTGTTGGCACGAGACGAGCACCGCCTTATGTGCAGGGTTGGAGTTAGAACGAAAGTTGAACGGTATTCCGCTACAATTGCAAGCAAACCCGGCGTCTGGGCTAGATCTGGCTTTTCCTCATTGGCAGGAGAAAGCCGTCCTGATCTACGGCCCGCGCAAGGGTGGAACGACACTGTTCCAGAATCTGATGGACGGCGGCGACGAGCTCTTCGTCTACCCCGCGGAACTCAAGCTCAAGTACTTCGTCAAGCATGCCTGGGGACAGCGCGACGACACCGCGCTGTATCGCAAGTGGTCGCGGATCCCGACGATCGCCAGCACCCGGCTGTCCCAGGAAGACTACGAGGGAAAGTGGCGCCGGCTGGCAAAACGTCTGGAAACCGCCGACCTCAAGGAACTCATCCAGAGCGACGTACTCAACGCCTTGGAAAGCGTCACCCCGCCGCCGCCGCCGCCGCGCGGCTGGTGCGCCAAGGAAGTGGGCGGAGAGACCGACCGGATCCTGGAGACATGGTTCGCGCTCTTCTCGGAGGCCCGGGTTCTGCTTCTGCTGCGCGACCCCTTGATGATCACCCGCGCCATCCTCAACGACCGCCGGCGCAAAAACCGACATCTGAAGATCCGCGATATCGTCTATGAAACTCTCGACAGCCTGCGCGTCGTCAAGGCCCAGAGCCGCTACCTGCGAGACCCGCGCAGCCTGACGATCTTTTACGAGGACCTGGTGACCGACACGCCGCGCGAGATGCGCCGGATCAGCGATTTCCTCGGCATATCCTATACCCAGCGCTTTGCCGAGCCCACGGTCCTGGGCGACAGCGTCGTGGTGGCGACCTCCTCGCGGGTCACCACCCAGGTCTTCGCGGGGGACGCGCGCTGGAGCGATGGGCTGAGCCTGCGCGAGCGGATCACGGTGCGCCTGACCGCGGCGATCGCCGGGCTGCTTCCGAAATACCGGCTCGACTATCGCGCCCTGCGGGAACGGCATCGCGGCTAGCTCCGCCGGCGCCGCATTTGCCCATATTGTTTCGCCCCCTGCGGCCTGCTATAGAACGCGCAGCAGTTCCCTGAAAAAAGCGCCCTGACCGCCCTGCCTTCGAGCGGGGCCCGCGCCAGTACCGGACAAGCTCCATGACACGACGCAGACGGATTTACGAAGGCAAGGCCAAGGTTCTCTATGAAGGCCCGGAGCCGGGCACCGTGGTGCAGTACTTCAAGGACGACGCCACCGCCTTCAACAATCAGAAGAAGGGCACGATCACCGGCAAGGGCGTGCTCAACAACCGGATCAGCGAGCATCTGATGCTGCGCCTGGCCGAGATCGGCATCCCGACCCATTTCGTGCGCCGCCTCAACATGCGCGAGCAGCTGGTGCGCGAGGTCGAGATCATCCCGCTCGAGGTCGTGGTGCGCAACATCGCCGCCGGCTCCTTCTGCAAGCGCTTCGGCGTCGAGGAAGGCACGCCGCTGCCGCGCTCCATCGTCGAGTACTACCTCAAGAACGACGAGCTGGACGATCCGCTGGTCACCGAGGAGCACATCACCGCCTTCGGCTGGGCCGCGCCCCAGGATCTCGACGAGATGATGCAGTATGCCTTGCGTATCAACGACTTCCTCGGCGGCCTTTTCCTCGGTGCCGGGCTCAAGCTGGTCGACTTCAAGGTCGAGTTCGGCCGCCTGTGGGAAGAGGACGAGATGCGGATCGTGCTGGCCGACGAGATCAGCCCGGATTCCTGCCGTCTCTGGGATACCCTGACCAACGAGAAGATGGACAAGGACCGCTTCCGGCGCGACCTCGGCCAGATCGAGGAAGCTTACCAGGAAGTCGCCCGCCGCCTCGGCGTGCTGCCCGAGGCCGGACCGATCGACATCAAGGGCCCGAAGGTGATGCAGTAGCCGCACTGCCGCGCTGTTACCCCGGCGAGCGGCTGCGCAGCCCTTCTACACGGGCAAAGAAGCCAGGCGCTTAAGTTTTATGGTGTCGACCGTTGAGTCGTGATCAATGGATGTCGGCTTCCACGGCTACTTCTCGGTGATCTTGAAGTAATCGATCAGGAACAAGGATTCGCCGTCGTTGTCCTGGTACTGGGTGACGTAGAGGACCGGCGTTTGCGGGCCGCGCAGGTCGGTGACCGTGAAGGTTTCCTGCCATGTGTCATCGGGGCCGCCCAGCTTTGCGCGTGCGGCGTACTGCCGCCCGGTCTTCTCCAATTGCAGCAAGATCGGCTGGGCGATGGTGGCGACGAAGTTCGGCCACTTCCGGTCGGCGGAGCAGACGTTGCAGCCCATGGTGGCCAATGCGGTGTCGAAGCGGGTCGACTTACCGACGCCGGCTTTCGAGATATCCACGCGCAGACCCCAGCCATAGTTGTTGTCGCCGCGGGTATAGATCGACGCAAGGACCATGCGCTCGGTGCCGTCGGCGACCCCCATGACGATCTGCTCGCGTGCGGTCTGCAGCTCGGCCTCGAAGGCGATCTCCATGATCCAGTCCCCCTCGGGCAGCCCCGAGGAGAGCCGGAAGATGTTGGCGACGCTGTTTTCGGCAAAGCTGCCGGTGGCGTTCGTCAGGGCGAGCAACACCCCGTCCTCGACGATGAAGTTGTCCGGATTGGGATTGGACACCTCCCAGGCCGGGTCGAGATCGTCGTCGAAATCGTCCTGGAAGCTGGCCTCCTGCGCCGAGACGGCCGGGATCGAAAGGGCCAGGGCTAAACCGGTAAGAGCGGCCGTCAGGCCGGAAAGACGTAACATTGCACTTCTCCCCCTCTTGCTGCGCCGCATTCAGTTCTGGGTTTCGATCTTGACCAGATCGATCTTGCTGTAGGCCTCCCCGTCGCGGTCCTCGTACTCCGCGACGTTGACCGTGAGATCGCCCGAGAGGCGCAGCGACGTCACCTTCTCGGTTTCGACCCACTGTCCATCCGGAGCCGCCGTCTTGGCGCGGGCGTAGAGCGAACGGCCCTCCTTGACGAGCTGTAAGGTGAGCGGCTGCGGGACCATGGCGACGAAGTTGCGCCACTGGCGGTCCGCGCCGCAGACATTACAGCCGAGGCCGGCGATCCCGACCGTAAAGTTGGAGTTCGTGTCGCCGGACTGTTTGTTGATGCGCAGGGTCAGGCCCCAGCCGTAGTTGCCGTCGCCGGAGCTGTAGACCTCCGCCAGGACGTAGTTGCTGGGATCATCGTAGGCGCCGAACTGAAAGATCTCGCGCGCGGTCTGCAAGGCGAAATCCACCTCGACCGTCGCCACGAAGTCCTGCTTGGGAAGCTCCGTGCCGGTCAGCCGCATGATGTTGTTGGCGGTCTCGCTGCCAGGCATGCCCCCGGCGGTATCGACCAGCAGCAGTTGGCCGTCCTCGACGATGAAGTTGTCGGGGTCGGGCTTCTCGACGGTCCAGAAATCCGACAGCGCGCCGCCGTCAAAGTCGTCGCGGAAGTACTCGGTCACCGTGGGTTCGGGTTCCGGTTCGGGCTCGGGTTCCGCTGCTGCCGCCTGCGCCTGAGTGACGGCGTCCTTGAAGCCCTCGGCGCTGTCGGCGTCGAAGTAGCGGCCCTGCCCCGCCTCGGCGATACACTGCAGCTGCGTCCGGGTTTCCTCGTCGACGTCGAAGCCGACGACGTGGACCTTGACGTTGATGCCGCGCTCGATCAGCGCGCCGGCGACGGCGCAGGGATCGCCCTCGCAGGTCTCGATGCCGTCGGAGATCAGAACGACGGCGTTGTTCTCCTCCTCGCGTCCCGCGAAAGCGGCCGCCGACTGCTCCAAGGAGGAGGCGATCGGCGTCTTGCCGCGCGGCGTCAGACCCTGGATAGAGGCGCGGATGCTATTGATTGAGGCCTCGCCGAAAGGCGTCATCAGCTCGACGTCGGCACAGTCCCCCTCGCTGCGGTGGCCATAGACCATCAGGCCCGGCGTGGTCCCTTCCGGAAGGTCGGCCAGGAGTTCGTCCATCACGCTCTTGGCGGTCGCGATCTTCGCGGTGCCGGCGATCTGGCCCCACATCGAGTTCGAGGCGTCCATGATGAACAGCATGTTGGTTTCCGCCTTGGCGGCGGCTGGCTGCAAGACCAAGATGGCACAGGCCACGAGTACAACTGCCGCAGTCAGCTTGAACATCGCTTTTTCTCCCCCACAGCCAGCTAGATGGCTCCCAGTGTGGAGAAGGTATACTACGAAAGGTTTGCGGGGTCTACGCTTGCCACCGCGGCAATCGGGAGGGGGCCATGCCATGAAGTCTGGCCGGATCTCGGAAAGCACACGAGCGGCGCTCGCGCGCCCCGCGACACTCGCCGCCGCGCCGGGGCGCGCTTCCGCAGCACCTCAGCGCCATGGCCGCCACGCGGCCCAGCGAACCGCAACTGGGGGCGGGACCCCAACGACAGCCAGGGGGAGCCCGGCGAGCGGAGGGGAGGAGCCCGGGGGAGGGAGGGGAGTACATGGGCCGGTCGACGCCGCCTGGCCAGGGCGGGAGGGCTGGAGCGCGAGGCGCGGGACCACCCGGCGCGAGGTGCTGTTCGACTGGATGCCGGAGCGCAACCTCTTCGCCATCGAAGTCGCCGATCCCGGCAGCGAACACCGTGCGGAATCCCTCACCCGCCTGACCGGTGACCTGACGCCGCAGTTCGCCTCCGAGGGCAGCACGGTGGCCTACGATCTCGCCCCGGCGCAGCAAGCAATCAGCGCGCTCGACGCGCAGGATCTGGCGCTGGCCAGAAGCAGCGTCTTCGGCGAATGGCGGGATCAGGGCGGCTACCTGTGGATCATCGAGCCGGCCGCCGGCGCTCCGGAGGCTCCCAAGACGGCGCCGCTGCCGGAACCAGAATCGGTCCGCATTCTCCGCGAGCTCGCGGAGAAGCAGTCGCAGCTGGCCGCGCTCTCCGGCGGCGAGAAGGTCTTCGTGTGGGAAAACCCGGAAACCGGCGAGCGCGAGGAACAGAGCCGTTTTAAGCGCCTTGCCGATCCCTGGGTCTACCTGGGAGAGGAGTCGCCTGGCGGCGCCGAGGCGGCGGAGCGGCGCGGCGTACTGGAGGCGGAGATCGCGGCGCTCAACCAGAGCCTCGAATCCATGGTGATGCGCGAAACGGCGCCTCCGCTGCCGAAGCCGGAGGCCGAAACCGGCGTCGAAGCGATTCGGGTAACGACGCAGCGCAACACAGACGACAGCTTCTTCACCTACGACGAGGCCGTGTTGCAGAACGGCACCGTCAAGGCGAAGCGCACGCTGCGCAGCGCGGCCGACATCAGTGGGCTGCCGGAGGCGGTGATTCAGCAAGCGATTGCCGAGTATCATCCGCCGGAGTGGATCGTGGTGTCGATCGCACGCGACCGGGACAGCGGTGAATGGCTGCTCAAGGGTTCCTGGTGGCGCATGCACGTCACCTATGACGGCATGGACTATGAAATCAGCAGCATCCACACGCCATACGACAAGCCACTGAACCTCAGACGGGATGGCCAGAAGGCGCCGTAGCGCGGGATCAATTCGAATAGTTTAGAGCTGCAGTTTAGAGCTGCGGCGGTTCAGCCGTCGGGCGGCCGCAGAGCGATGTCGACGGCGAGGTAGGGTCCCTTCAATCCCACCAGACTCCCGGAGGTCAGGCGGCAGCCGGCTTGGGTGTTCTGCGGGCAGGCGACGCCGCCGATCTCGATCTCCAGCACCTGCTCCAGCTGCGGCTCGTAAACCAGCCGCAGGCTCAGGCTGGCGTTGTCCGGCACCGGCTGCGACATCAGCATCTCGAATCCCGTCTCCGGATCGTAGGCGGCGTAGAGCTGGTTGTAGTACCGCAGCAGCGTGGCCAGCTGATCCTCCAGCGCCCACTCGATGCAGGTCGCGCGCTGCCAGGCCTTGAACAGCAGCGTCTGCTGCACTTCGGCGGCGAAGATCTCCTTCCACAGCTCCTGCTCCTGGCGCTGCAGGCGGTTCATGTTGGCGTCGAGGACGACGGCGAAGACCAGGCTGGCGGCGACGGAGGCCGCGGCGCCCTTGAGAGAGTTGCGCAAGCCGGCGCGGGCAGCGGTCCGCGACAAGACGTCGAGGTTGTCCAACTCTCGCGCCAGTAAGCGCTGCACCGAGGTCTGGTGCTGCAGGGTGCGCGTCCAATTGATCTGCGCAGCCGAGCTGCGCAGGGCGGTCTGCGTGGCCGCCAGGCGCTCTTGGATGCGATTCACCAGCGGCTGGTAAGCCTCGACTGCGGCGCGGCGCTCGGCGCCGCTCAGAGCTTCGGCGGCGCGCTCGGCCATCTCGAGCTGCGTCATCAGACGGCGCAGACCCGCGGGGCCGCGCGCCAGATCCTCCACGATCTCGGAGGAGTAGCGCCCAACCTGTTCCAAATAGAGGTTCATCATCGCGCGGCGGGCGGAGGCGCCAACAGCAGGATCCATCATTTCCTCGCCGAGCTGAGCGAGGCTGCGGTTCGCCTGCCGCGCGGCGATATGCGGACGCAGTGCCTGTTCGGACGCGGCCATCCGCTCCTGGATGCGCTGGACCAGCGGCTGATAAGCCTCGGTTGCGGCGCGGCGCTCGGCGCCGGTCAGCGCCGCGGCGGCACGTTCGGCCATCTCGAGCTGCGTCATGAGGCGGCGCAGGCCGGCGGTACCGCGCGCCAGGTCGTCGGCGACTTCTCTCGACTGGCGGCCCATCTGCTCCAAGTACTGCCCCATCATCGCCCGACGCGCCGTGGCGTCGAGGGCGGGATCGAGCAGCTGCCGTCCGCTTTGCGAAATTCCGGAGATGATGCTGTCCGCGGCGTCGCCGGCGCGGGCGGCGACCTGCCGGTCGGCGGCCTGTTTGGCGACATCGTAAGCGGTGTGGAAGCCGACCCGCTCAGCGCCTTCACCGGCAATTTCCACTCCGACATTGGCGAGCGACAGCGCGGTGTAGTGCAGCGAGTTCGACGCGATGCGCTGGCTGGCGTTGCCAAGGACGGTACGAACCTCAGGCGCGACCTTCGCTTGCCGCAGGGTCGCCTCGAAGGCGCGCGAGCGGGCTTGGGCCAGCAGCAGCACGCCATCGATGATCTGTTTGGTTCCCGCGCTGAGTTGCAGGTTGAGGCCTTCGCAGGCCTTCATCGGATCGGGTTCGTCGCCCGTCGCCTCGTTGAGCGCCGAGCGGTAGGCGCCTTGAAGTGCCCTCTCGTCGTAGTTCTCGAAGACGACACCGCCTTCGTAGAGCATGAACTGGAACATCGGCGTGGTCACAAGTTCCACCGCCAGACCAATCGGCCCGCCGGTGGCGAAGGCGATCCCGATCTCGGCTAGCTTCACCGTCCCCTGCGCCACTGCCATCTCGATCGCGTTGTCCCAGATATCCTCGGTCATACGTTCGCGCAGCGCGGTGACCTCATCGAAGACGGCGCGGAACTTCTCCATGAAGCCGTCGGCCTGGTCGCGGGCGCGCACAAACTTCTCGCGGGCGTCATCGATGAAGGGCTGCAGGTTGCGCAGGTCCTTGTCGAGACCGCTCGGCGCCGCCTGGTAGACCAGCCTGCTTGGGTCGTCGTAGAGGTAGCCCTCGATGCGCAGCAATGTGGTTTCGCGCTGCAAGCCCTTCAGTTGGTCGCCCAGCTCCTTCAGCTGCTGTTGAAGCTTGTCCAGCTCCTTGTTCTGAAAATCGACCTGACCGCGGGCCACGAACTCCTCGGAAGCGGCCCGCGAGTACAGCCGCCGCGCGTTCCAGTAGTCGTCGTTGGCGCTCTCATAGGCGCGCTCCAGCGCCGCCAGGCGGGCCGGCCGCCCGGCCGCCGGGTCCGGCTCGGGCCCGAGGCCAAGCTCCTTACGAACCTGCCGGATCACGCCCTCGAGGCGGGCGATCTCGGCCTTCGAGGAGTCGATCGCCCGGAACTGCACGGCGATGGTTTCGAGACTCTGCCGCGCGATCCCGTTCTGGTGGTCGAGGACGATCTTCTCGGCGCGCGCGATGCGGTCCTTCTCGGCCTGCATGACGCGATAGAGCATCCGCAGGCGCCCCGGCATAGTACTGGTGTCGACCGGCTGCTCCTCACCGGCGTTGTTCCTGAGTGTGCGCAGGGCCTCCCAGGCGGCGGCGCGGATCCTGTCGGCGGCGTCCAGCCGGCCCTGCGCCTCCTGCCGCGCATCGGTGGCGCGCTGCAGGCGCTGCTTGGCCTCCTCGAGGGAAGCGTTCCAGCGATCGATCGAGGCCTGCGTGTGGTTGATGTCCGTCTGCACCAGGCTGCGCGCCGAGCGGTAGGCGTAATCCTGAATCTGAGGCGGCAGCAGCAGGTACTGTTCCGAAGGCCACGGGGTATAGGTCCAGCGGTCTTGGATCGTCACCTCGCCGCGCTGATCGAGCGCATGGTTCGTCCCGCTGACCAGAGTCATGCCGGTCACCGCGCCGTCTTCGCCGCGCTGCAGGGCGAAGCGGTGGTTGCGCCACTCCGGTTCGGCGAAATTGGGGAAGGCGACCTGGACACTGGCATCGAGGGTGTCGCCCGAGACCCGGGCGCGGAAATGCTGCCGGCCGACGGGAACGTGGCGCGAGGGGTTCAGCTTCCAGGCTTCCCACTCGGCGCCGCGGGGCTTCACCTCGACGAAAAAATCGAGGTTGCCGTATTCCTTGGTGAAGCCGTTGACTCGCCAGACGTCGGCAAGGTCCGGATCCTCGGCACGCGCGGTGGAGGCCGCCAGCAATAGACCCGCCAGCAAGCCCGCGATCCAAGAAGGGCACCACCTTTGCTGCATCGACGCATCCTCCCCGCGCACAATCATAGCATGGTTTCTGCTGCGCCACCGCTAGCCCCGCGCGGCCGTTCTCGCGGTCTTGATTGTGAAGCCGCAGGCGCCCTGCTATAGACTGGCAATCAGTTCCCTGAAAACGGCGCAGTGACCGCCCTGCCTTCGAGCGGGGTCCGCGCCAGTAGCCGGACGACTTTCCATGACGCGACGCAGACGGATTTACGAAGGCAAGGCCAAGGTTCTCTATGAAGGCCCGGAGCCGGGCACCGTGGTGCAGTACTTCAAGGACGACGCCACCGCCTTCAACAATCAGAAGAAGGGCACGATCACCGGCAAGGGCGTGCTCAACAACCGGATCAGCGAGCATCTGATGCTGCGCCTGGCCGAGATCGGCATCCCGACCCATTTCGTGCGCCGCCTCAACATGCGCGAGCAGCTGGTGCGCGAGGTCGAGATCATCCCGCTCGAGGTCGTGGTGCGCAACATCGCCGCCGGCTCCTTCTGCAAGCGCTTCGGCGTCGAGGAAGGCACGCCGCTGCCGCGCTCCATCGTCGAGTACTACCTCAAGAACGACGAGCTGGACGATCCGCTGGTCACCGAGGAGCACATCACCGCCTTCGGCTGGGCCGCGCCCCAGGATCTCGACGAGATGATGCAGTATGCCTTGCGTATCAACGACTTCCTCGGCGGCCTTTTCCTCGGTGCCGGGCTCAAGCTGGTCGACTTCAAGGTCGAGTTCGGCCGCCTGTGGGAAGAGGACGAGATGCGGATCGTGCTGGCCGACGAGATCAGCCCGGATTCCTGCCGTCTCTGGGATACCCTGACCAACGAGAAGATGGACAAGGACCGCTTCCGGCGCGACCTCGGCCAGATCGAGGAAGCTTACCAGGAAGTCGCCCGCCGCCTCGGCGTGCTGCCCGAGGCCGGACCGATCGACATCAAGGGCCCGAAGGTGATGCAGTAACGCCATCGCGACGGAAAGCTGAATGGACGTGCGGCGTAGAGAGCTTCTGAGGGGTTTGGCCTGCACGGCGGCGCTGCCGCTGTTGCCTCCCTTGCTGCCCCGCGCCGCGCGCGCGGCAAGCGCGCCGCAGGCCGTACTGCGCGCGGCCCCGGGGGAAGCCCGGCTGGTCGGCAGCAAGTATCCCATGACCAAGATCTGGGGCTACGCCGGCCAAGTGCCCGGACCGGAACTGCGGTTGCGTCAGGGCGAGCCTTTCACGGCGCGGCTGGAGAACGCCCTGGACGAAGGCTCCAGCCTGCACTGGCACGGCATCCGTCTGGACAACGCCATGGACGGCGTGCCCGGCGTTACCCAGGACGCCGTCGCACCGGGCGAGAGTTTTCTTTACAGCTTCGTTCCGCCCGATGCCGGAACCTATTGGTATCACCCGCACTTTAACTCCTCGCAGCAGGTCGGGCGCGGCCTCGCCGGACCGCTGATCGTCGCCGAGGCGGAGCCGCCCCTGGTCGACCGCGAGGAAACCTGGCTGCTCGACGACTGGCGCCTCGACCAGCAGGCGCAGATCACCGAGGACTTCGGCTCCGGCCATGACGCCAGCCACGCCGGGCGGATCGGCAACACCGTCACCCTCAACGGCTTCATCCCCGAGGCCTGGCCGGTGCGCGCCGGGGAGCGGGTGCGGCTGCGCCTGATCAACGGCGCCAACGCCCGCGGCTTCAGCCTGAAATTCCAGGGTCATGCCCCCACCATCGTCGCCCTCGACGGCCAGCCCTGCACGCCGCACGCCGCGCCCGATGGCAGGATCGTGCTGGGGCCTGCGATGCGCGCCGACGTGATCGTCGATCTGCAGGGCAAACCCGGCGAGCGCTTCGAGGTGATCGACGAGCATTATCAACGGGTTGCCTACAAGCTTTTAGATATCGCCTACAGCGACGAAGCGCCGCTGCGGGACTCGCCCCTCGACGCGCCGCTGGCGCTGCCCGCCAATCCGCTGCCGCCGCTCGATCTGGCCAGCGCCGAGACGCTGACCATCCTGATGGCCGGCGGCATGATGGGCGGGATGGCCGGCGCGCGGCTGGGCGGCGCGGAGCTCGGCCCCCGCGAGCTGATGGAAAAGGGCGTGTTCTGGGCGCTCAACGGCGTCGCCGCCGCCCACCACGAGCACCCCAAGCTGTTCGATCTCGCCCTGGGACGGACGTACCGGGTGACCCTGATCAACGAGACCGCCTTCGAACACCCCATGCACATCCACGGCCATCACATGAAGCTGCTCAGCCGGGACGGCGTGCCGGAGACCCGGGAGATCTGGCACGACACCGTGCTGGTCGCCCCGCAGGAGACGGTCGAGCTCGCCTTCACCGCCGACAATCCCGGCGACTGGCTGTTCCACTGCCACATCCTGGAGCACCAGCAGGCCGGAATGATGGCCCTGGTCAACGTCAGTTAGCGAAAACGCTTCGCGCCGCTTGTCTCGACTCGGCGGAGCGGATAAAACCGGCGCAACCCGCGCAGCCGGTCCCGCGCTTGGACCCCTCTCTCTCCGGAGCCGCGATGAAAGCCCTCGTCTACGTCACTCTCAAGCCCGGTGTCCTCGACCCCCAGGGCAAGGCCATCGAACACGCGCTGTCGTCGCTCGGCTTCGCCGGCGTGGACAGCGTCCGCCAGGGCAAGTTCATCGAGATCGAGCTGGCCGAAGGCGACGCCCAGGCGGCACAGGCGGCGGTCGAGGAGATGTGCCGCAAGCTGCTCGCCAACACCGTCATCGAAGACTACAGCGTCGAGATCGTGAGCTGAGGCGAAGCAGATGAAAGCCGCCGTCATCGTCTTTCCCGGATCGAACTGCGACCGCGACGTTCAGGTCGCGCTGCGCCAGTCCATGGGCCGCGAGCCGGTCATGGTCTGGCACAAGGACAGCGACTTCGAGACCGTCGACCTGATCGTCCTGCCGGGCGGGTTTTCCTACGGCGACTACCTGCGCTGCGGCGCCATGGCGGCCCAGTCGCCGGCGATGCGCGAAGTGGTCAAGCGGGCCAAGGCCGGCACGCCGGTGCTGGGCATCTGCAACGGCTTTCAGGTGCTGACCGAGACCGGTCTGCTGCCCGGCGCGCTGATGCGCAACGCGGCGCTCAAGTTCATCTGCCGCGACGTCGATCTGCGGGTCGAGAGCAGCCAGAGCCTGTTTACCAGCCGCTACGAACAGGGCCAGCGGATCCGCATTCCCGTCGCCCACCACGACGGCTGCTACTACGCCGACGCCGCGGCGCTGGACGCCATGGAAGAGCGCGGCCAGATCGCCTTCCGCTACACCGACGCAAACGGCGCGGTCACCGAGGCGGGCAACCCCAACGGCTCGCTCGCCAACATCGCCGGAGTCTTCAATGAAACCAAGACGGTGCTCGGCATGATGCCGCACCCGGAGCGGCTGTCCGACCCCAAGCTGGGCGGCAATGACGGACGCGCCCTCTTCGACGGCATGGTCGAGGCCCTGACGTGAGTTCCCACAGCGCCGAAGTCACGCCGGAGATCGTCGCCGAGCACGGGCTCAACGGCGAGGAATACGACCGCATCCTGGAGATCCTGGGCCGCGCGCCGAACCTGGTGGAACTGGGCATCTTCTCGGTGATGTGGTCGGAGCACTGCTCCTACAAATCCTCCAAGAAATGGCTGAAAACCCTGCCGACCGAGGGGCCGCAGGTGATCCAGGGACCGGGCGAGAACGCCGGGGTGATCGACATCGGCGAGGGCCTGGCCGCGATCTTCAAGATCGAGAGCCACAACCACCCCAGCTTCATCGAGCCCTATCAGGGCGCGGCCACCGGGGTCGGCGGCATCCTGCGCGACGTCTTCACCATGGGCGCGCGCCCGGTGATGAACCTCAACGCCCTGCGCTTCGGCGCGCCGGAGCATCCCAAGACCCGGCATCTGGTCGGCGGCGTGGTCGCCGGCATCGGCGGCTACGGCAACTGCGTCGGCGTGCCCACGGTCGGCGGCGAGGTCAACTTCCACCCCGCCTACAACGGCAACATCCTGGTCAACGCCATGACCGTGGGCATCGCCCCGGCCGATAGGATTTTCTATTCCAAGGCCAGCGGCGCCGGCAACCCGATCGTCTACGTCGGCAGCAAGACCGGGCGCGACGGCATCCACGGCGCGACCATGGCCTCGGCGGAGTTCGACGAGGACTCCGAGGCCAAGCGCCCGACCGTGCAGGTTGGCGATCCCTTCACCGAGAAGCTGCTGATCGAGGCCTGCCTGGAGCTGATGGCCACCGACGCCATCGTCTGCATTCAGGACATGGGCGCCGCCGGCATGACCTCCTCCTCCTTCGAGATGGCCTCCAAGGGCGGCATGGGCGTCGAGCTCGATCTCGACCGGGTGCCGATGCGCGAGGACGGCATGACGCCCTACGAGGTGATGCTCTCGGAAAGCCAGGAGCGCATGCTGATGGTGCTCAAGCCGGGCCGCGAGGACGAGACCCGGGCGATCTTCGAGAAGTGGGACCTGGACTTCGCGGTGGTCGGTCACCTGACTGATACGGGCCGCATGGTACTGCGCTGGCACGGCGAGACCGTCGGCGAGCTGCCGATCGATCCGCTGGCCGAGGCCTCCCCCGAATACGACCGGCCGCACGAGCCCAGCCCGGCACCGGGCGCTATGCCGGAACTGCCGGAGACCGGCGACAGCGGCGCGCGCCTGCTGGCGCTGCTGGCGACGCCGGAGCTCTGCAGCCGGCGCTGGATCTGGGAGCAGTACGACCACATGGTGATGGCCGACACCGTGGTGCGCCCCGGCGGCGACGCCGCGGTGGTGCGCATCCACGGCAGCAACCGCGGTCTCGCCGCCAGCACCGACTGCACCCCGCGCTACTGCCAGGCCGACCCCGTCACCGGCGGCAAGCAGGCCGTGGCCGAGGCCTATCGCAATCTCTCGGCCGTCGGCGCCAAGCCACTGGCAATCACCAATAATATGAACTTCGGCAACCCGGAAAAGCCACGCATCATGGGGCAGTTCACCGGCTGCATCGAGGGGATGAGCGCGGCCTGCAGGGTGCTGGAAACGCCGGTCGTCTCGGGCAACGTCTCGCTGTACAACGAGACCGACGGCAAGGCGATCCTGCCGACCCCGGTGATCGGCGGCGTCGGCGTGATCGAGGATCTGGATCGCATGGCGACCATCGCCTTCAAGGCCGAGGGCGAGAGCATCCTCCTGCTCGGCGCCACCGAGGGGCATCTCGGCCAGTCGCTCTATCTCAAGCTGCTGACAGGCCAGGAAGCCGGAGCGCCGCCGCCGGTCGATCTGGAGGCCGAGCGCCGCAACGGCGGCTTCGTCCGTCAGATGATCGCCGAGGGGGCGCTGACGGCCTGTCACGACCTTTCCGACGGCGGCCTCGCCGTCGCCCTGGCCGAGATGGCCCTGGCCGGCGGCCTGGGCGCGGAGATCGCCGCGCCGAGCGATGCCGCCCTCGACGCCTGGCTGTTCGGCGAGGACCAGGCGCGCTATATGGTCACCTGCGCCGATCCCGAGGCGCTGCTGGCCGCCGCCGCTCAAGCCGGCGTGCCGGCCAGCTTGCTTGGCCAAACCCGCAAGGGTGCGTTGACACTCCCCGGGGGGAAGGCCATATCCTTGGACGAGTTGAAAGCGGCGCAGGAAGACTGGCTGCCGAACTACATGACCGCGTAACATCGACCGCACAAGGCGGAGGAAAGGACGATCCCGATGCCGATGAATCCGGCCGACATCGAAACCTTGATCAAACAGGGTATTCCCGACGCCAAGATCACCATCGAGGATCTGCGCGGCGACGGCGACCACTACGCGGCCTACGTCGTCTCCGCCGCCTTCCGCGGCAAGAGCCGCGTGCAGCAGCATCAGATGGTCTATCAGGCCCTGCAGGGGCGGATGGGCAACGAGTTACACGCGCTGGCCCTGCAGACCAGCGCCCCAAGCGACGAGTAACGGCGCCAACGCCGAGAAGGTGAAAAAGATGAGCAATCCGGTTTTCGAACGTATCAAGCAGGACATCAGCGACAACGACGTCGTGGTCTTCATGAAGGGCAGTCCGGTCTTTCCTCAGTGCGGCTTTTCCGCCGCCGTGGTGCAGATTCTCAGCCACCTCGGCGTCAAGTTCAAGGGCATCGACGTGCTGCAGGACCCCGGCCTGCGCGAGGGCATCAAGGACTTTTCCAGCTGGCCGACCATTCCCCAGCTCTACGTCAAGGGCGAGTTCGTCGGCGGCTGCGACATCGTGCGCGAGATGGCCGAGAGCGGCGAGCTGGGCGAGCTGTTCCAGGCCCGCGGCGTGGAAGCCAAGCCCGCGGCCTAAATTCCGCCGGCAAGCCATTGCCCCACAACAATATTCTGCTTTTCCTGGCCGCCTGAAGGGCGTACCCCTCGGAGGTTCTGAAGAGGGGTACCCCTATGTCCGAGGCACAACGCGAGGAACGCCTGGGCCTGCTGCTCGGCATGGCCGGAGTGCTGTGCTTCGGCATGACCCTGCCGGCCACGCGGCTGGCCCTGGAGGGCTTCGACCCCTGGTTCATCGCGCTGGGCCGCGCCGCGCTGGCGGGTCTGGTCTCCGGGGTTCTGCTGCTGCTCTGGCGCAGCCCCTTGCCCGGCCGCGAGCTCTGGCCCGGCCTGGCGCTGGTTTCCCTCGGCGTGGTCTTCGGTTTCCCCCTATTCAGCACCTGGGCGATGCAGCATGTGCCGGCGGGCCACGGCGGCGTGGTGCTGGCGATTTTGCCGCTGGCGACGGCCGCCGCCGGAACCCTGCGTAACGGCGAGCGGCCCTCGGCCGGCTTCTGGCTTTTCGCCCTGCTGGGCAGCGCCAGCGTCGTCGCCTTCTCCCTGTACCAAAGCCGAGGCGCCATCGTGCCCGCCGACCTCGCCCTGCTCGCCGGCCTGATCCTGGCGGCCCTGGGCTATGCCGAAGGCGCCCGGGTCTCGCGGCGGATCGGCGCGGCCGCGACGATCTGCTGGGCGCTGGTGCTTTCCCTGCCGCTCACCCTGCCGGCCAGCCTGTGGCTGTTCTCCGGGGCGCAGCTGCCCGGCGCCGCCGCGCCCTGGCTGGGCTTTCTCTATGTCTCGCTGTTCAGCCAGCTGCTCGCCTTCTTCGTCTGGTACCGCGGCCTCGATCTGGGCGGCGTCGCCAGGGTGTCCCAGCTGCAGCTGCTGATGCCCTTCGTCACCCTGGCCGGCGCGGCGCTGCTGCTCGGCGAGGCGATCGAGCCCGCGACCCTGGGCTTCGCGGCGCTGGCCTGCGTGATCGTCGGGCTCGGGCGCCGCCAGCCGGTGCGCCGCCTCACCGCCTGACCCCGCCCGGCACAACGAAAAAGGGCCATCCCCGGCGGGATGGCCCTTTGCTGTTTCGTGGTGCGGCGCTGTTTAGCGCGAGTAGAACTCGACCACCAGGTTCGGTTCCATCTGCACCGGGTAGGGCACGTCGGCCAGCTTCGGCTGGCGGATGAAGGTCGCCTTCATCGCCTTGTAGTCGATGTCGATGTAGTCGGGCACTTCACGCTCCGGGGATTCCAGAGCCTCCAGGACCAGGCCGAGCTCACGGCTCTTTTCCTTGATCTGGATCTCGTCGCCCTCGCGCACCTGGTAGGAAGGGATGGTCACCTTCTTGCCGTTGACCAGGATGTGGCCGTGGTTGACGAACTGGCGCGCGGCGAAGACCGTCGGCACGAACTTGGAACGGTAGACCACGGCGTCGAGGCGGCGCTCCAGCAGGCCGACCAGGTTCTCGCCGGTGTCGCCGACACGGCGCGAGGCCTCCTGGTAATAGCGGCGGAACTGGCGCTCGCCGATGCTGCCGTAGTAGCCCTTGAGCTTCTGCTTGGCGGAAAGCTGGGTGCCGAAATCGGAGGGCTTGCGGCGGCGCTGGCCGTGCTCGCCTGGCGGATTCTGCCGGCGGTTGACCGGGCTCTTCGGCCGGCCCCAGAGATTCTCGCCGAGGCGGCGGTCAATTTTATACTTAGAACTCAGACGCTTAGACATGAGGGTTTGTTCCCTTTGCTCGGTTTAATGTCCCGGTAGTCCTCGCTTCGAGGCGGAGCCCTGCGCGCCATGGCCGCAGCGCCCGCTTTCCCGGGAATGAAGGCGCGGACTATACCCAGGCGCGGCCCGATGTCAACCGCCGCGCGACGGCCCTCACCCCTGCGGATTCCAAGCGTTTCGCGAAGTTCGAGACTGGGTTATGAGTGGATCTCCACAACCGCCTCCCCGGCCTGCAGGAGCTCCATGGACGACGAACGGGCAAGCCACCGTCTCGGCCTGCTGATCACCAGCCTCGGCGTGCTGGTGCTGAGCCCGGATACCCTGCTGCTGCGGCTGATCGGGCAGCACGGCGGCGACACCACCTGGACCATCACCTTTTGGCGCGGCCTGTTCCTCTTCACCGGCATGATGGTGGTTTTCGCCGCGATGAACGGCCGCGGCGCGCTCAAGGCCGCCTTCGCCATCGGCCCCTGGGGCCTGTTCGCCGCCCTGGTGTTCGGCGCGCAGTCGCTGACCTTCGTGTTCTCGGTCGGTCATACCCTGGTCGCCAACACCCTGGTGATCATCTCCACCGCGCCCTTCTTCTCCGCGCTCTTTGCCTGGATCTTTCTCGGCGAGCGGGCGCCGCCGCGTACCTGGATCGCGATCCTGTTTGCCTGCGGCGGCATCGCGGTGATCTTCTCCGGCTCGCTGGGCAGCGGCAATCTCGCTGGCGACCTGGCGGCGCTGGCGACCGCCGTGGGGCTGGGCGCCGGTTTCGTGATCGTGCGCCACAAGCGCAGCGTCAGCATGACCCCGGCGATGGCGCTGGGCGGGCTGCTCGCCGCGCTGGTCAGCCTGCCCCTGGCCGAACCCTTCGCCCTGAGCTCGACCGGCTTCGGGCTGATGGCCTTTCTCGGGCTGGTGATGCTGCCCATCGCCTTCACCCTGATCACCCTGGGGCCGCGCTATCTACCGGCGCCGGAGGTCAGCCTGCTGCTGCTGCTGGAGACCGTGCTCGGCCCCTTCCTGGTCTGGCTGTTCCTGCACGAGACTCCCGACGGTCTGGCGCTGATCGGCGGCGGCATCGTGATCGCCACCCTGGTGCTGCATACCATCGCCGGCTGGCGCGCGGCGGAGGGCTGAGCCATGCGTAGCCTGCTGCTTTCCGTCGCCGCCCTGATCGTCAGCTTCACCACCCTGCTGGCGGGCAACTCGCTGCAGTTCGTGGTGCTCGGCCTGCGCGCCGACCTGGAGGGTTTCTCGGTGCACGCGGTGGGCGCGATCACCGCCTGCTACTTCATCGGCTACGCCGTTGGATCTTTCGTCTGCCCGCGGATCATCGACAGCGCCGGGCATATCCGCACCTTCGCCGCCCTGGCCTCGGTGATTTCCGGCGTGACCCTGGCGCACCCTCTGCTGCCCGATCCCTTCGCCTGGGGAGCGATGCGGATCGCGACCGGGTTCTGCTTTGCCGGGCTCTACATGGTGGTGGAGTCCTGGCTCAACGCGCGGGCCAGCAACGAGCTGCGCGGGCGGATGCTCTCGATCTACGGCACCGCGGCCTTCGCCGGCTATGCCTGCGGCCCGCTGCTGGCCGGCCTCGGCAGCGCCGACGGCTTCGTGCTGTTCATCGTCGCCTCGATGATGGTCTCCTTCGCGCTGGTGCCGGTGACCCTGACCCGGGCCAGCGCGCCGATCATCGAAACCGCGGAGACCAGCGATTCCGACGAGCCGCGCTATGGCCTGCGCAAACTTTACCGGGAGACGCCGCTCGGCGTGGTCGGCGTGATGCTGCTCGGCACGGTGCAGGGCAGCTTCCTCGGCCTCGGCCCGGTGTTCGGCACGCAGCTGGAACTCGATCCGCGCCTGATCTCGGCCTTCATGACCACCGGGCTGTTCGCCGGGCTGTCGCTGCAGTATCCCATCGGCTGGCTGTCCGACCGCTTCGACCGGCGCCTGACCTTGATGGCCGTGGCGGCGCTCTGCGGCGCGGGCTGCCTGCTGTTCTTCCTGCTGCTGGCGGCCGCCGGGCCATCGCCTGTCCTGATCCTTGCGGCCGCCGTCGCCGCCGGGATCGGCATCTTTCCGCTCTATGCGGTGATCCTCGCCTACACCAACGACCGCCTGCCCCAGTCCTCCCTGGTGACCGCGGCCGCCGCGCTGGCGCTGGCCTATAGCGCCGGCGCCGCGCTGGGCCCGCCGCTGACCTCCCTGGCAATGGCGGCGCTCGGCCCCGCCGCCCTGTTTCTTTCGCTGTCGGCCAGCATGACCGGCCTGGCCGCCTTCGCCGGCTACCGTATGCTGCGCCGCGCCGCGCCCAAGGCCAGCGCCAGCGAGGACACCGCCGCGCCGGTGGTCGCCGCCAGCCCGGGTATCGTGCCGCTCGACCCCAGCTACGACGAAAGCGCCGGCGAGTAACTGCCGCTTTTCCAAGCCCCGCGGACTGAGCTAGCCTGTTGGAAATTCACACGAAGGAGCAGATCATGGTCAAGGGGAGCTGCCTCTGCGGCACGGTGCGCTGGCGGGTCGAGACGCCGCAGTGGATGGGACACTGCCACTGTTCGATGTGCCGCAAGGCGCACGGCGCGGCCTTCGCCACCTACCTGGGCGCCAAGCCCGAGGACTTCGCCTACGAGTCCGGCGCCGAGAACGTCGTCACCTACGAGTCCTCGCCGGGCTACTGCCGCGCCTTCTGCGCCACCTGCGGCTCCTGCGCGCCGGTCGCCCTCGACGGCGAGATGGAGGTGCCGGCTGGCTGCCTCGACGACGATCCCGGCGTGCGCGCGAAGCGGCATATCTTCGTCGCCTCCAAGGCACCCTGGCACGTCATCGGCGGCGCCCTGCCGCAATACGCGACCTACCAGGAAGACGGCACGGGTCCGACGGTCGAGCGCGCGGCCGCCGCGCCGCCGAAGCCGGGCGTGCTGCGCGGGTCCTGCCTCTGTGGTGCCACGGCCTATGAAGTAACCCCACCGATCGCCCCGGTGTACAGCTGCCACTGCTCGCGCTGCCGCAAGGCGCGGGCGGCGGCCCACGCCACCAACGGCTTCGTCGATGCCGCCGCGCTGCGCTACACGAAGGGCGAGGAGCTGATCCGCCGCTACAAGCTCCCCGAGGCCGAGCGCTTCGCGCAGTCCTTCTGCAGCCGCTGCGGCTCCGGCATGCCTCACGCCGGAGTCAAGGAGGGCAAGGTCACCATCCCCATGAGCTCCCTCGACGACGATCCCGGACGCGGCGTCGACTGCCACATCTTCGTCGGTTCCAAGGCGCCCTGGTACGAGGTCGAGGACGGCCTGCCGCAGAACGAGGAATACCCGCCGCCGCGCGGCTAACCCCCCGAGGTCCGGCGGGGTCGCCGCCGCGCCCTCGGCATGTTAGGCTCGTCCCGGAACGAGCGGCGTTGGCGCAGCGGTCAGGGTCCCCAAGGCAGATATTTGGCGCTTGAAGGGAGTGGGTATGAATTTCTTGCGTTTTTGGTCCGACCTCAGCGATTGGAACAAAGTCGGGCTCGCCGCCGTCGCGGCGATCATCGTCATCCTGCTGCTTCTCTACGTCTTCTAGTCCCTGACCTTCGCGCCGAGCAGCGCCGAGACGATGCCGTGCAGCGTCGCGACTTCCTGTTCGGTCAGCTCGGCGCGGGAAAAGATGTTGCGCAGGTTGCGCCGCATCTTCGGCCGCTTTTCCGGCGGCTGGTAGAAGCGCTTTTCATCGAGCAAGCCGTCGAGACGGTCGAGAAATTCCTCGAGCTGGGCGCGTTCGGCCGGGCGGCTGTCGCCGGTCGGCAGGACCACCGCCGGCGTCTCGTCTCCGGCCGCCAGGTATTCCCAGGCCACCAGCAGCACCGCCTGGGCTAGGTTCAGCGAGGCATAGGCCGGATTGAGCGGCGCCGCGATCAGACGCTCGGCGCGCACCACGTCATCGTTGGACAGCCCCATGCGCTCCGGCCCGAAGAGCACGCCGATACGCTGCTTGCCGCCGGGCGCCGAGAGGGCCGCGCGCATCTCCAGCGCCGCCTCGCGCGGCGTGACCACCGGCTTGACCATGCCGCGCGGCCGCGCCGTGGTGGCATAGAGCGCGGTCAGGTCGGCCACGGCCTCGGCGGTGCTGTCGTAGAGCTTGGCCTGCTCGATCACCGAGTCCGCGCCGGCGGCGGCGGCCAGGGCGTGGCGGTTGGGCCAGCCGTCGCGCGGCGCGACCAGCCGCAGCTCGCTCAAACCGCAGTTGAGCATGGCCCGCGCGGACATGCCGATGTTCTCGCCGAGCTGCGGCGTCACCAGAATGATGACCGGCCCGCCTTCCTGCAGGCTCAGCGGTTTGGACTTGTCGGTTCCCGCCATGGCGCGTGCGTCAGGCCGCCTGGGCGCCGTCGTGATAGAGCTTCCAGGTGATGGCATCGAACAGGGCGTTGAAGGAAGCGTCGATGATGTTCGGCGAGACGCCGACCGTGGTCCAGCGCCGCCCCGTGGCGTCGGCGGATTCGATCATCACCCGGGTCACCGCGGCGGTCGCCGCCTGCGGCGTCAGAATGCGCACCTTGTAGTCGACCAGACGCATGTCCTCGAGCTGCGGATAGACCGGCAGCAGCGCCTTCCTCAGCGCGATGTCGAGGGCGTTGACCGGGCCGTTGCCGTTGGCCACGGTCATCGAGCGGGCCTCGCCGACCATCAGGGTCACCGTCGCCTCGGACTCCGTCACCAGATCGCCGCGCGCGTTCCAGCGCCGGTCGTCCATCACCCGGAAACGCTCCAGCCCGAAGTAATCGGTGACCTCGCCGAGCGCGCGGCGGGCCATCAGCTCGAAGCTGGCCTCCGCCCCGTCGTAGGCATAGCCCTCGAACTCGCGGGTCTTCACGTTCTCGACCAGGGCGGCAACCCGCGCGTCCTGGGGGTCGAGGACGATGCCCAGCTCCTTGAAGCGGGCCAGGATGTTGGCCCGCCCCGCCTGATCGGAGACCACGATCTGCCGCGCGTTGCCAACCAGCTCCGGCGCGATGTGCTCGTAGGTGCGCGGATCCTTGGCCACGGCGGAGACGTGCAGCCCGCCCTTGTGGGCGAAGGCGCTGGCGCCGACATAAGCCGCCGCGCGCGACGGCGGGCGGTTGAGCCGCTCATCGACCAGATGCGAGGTCACGGTGAGGTGCGCCAGGGAGGCATCGGAGACGCCCGTCTCGTAATCGGTCTTCAGCTTCAGCGAGGGAATCAGCGACACCAGGTTGGCGTTGCCGCAGCGCTCCCCCAACCCGTTCAAGGTGCCCTGTATCTGCCGCGCGCCGGCCTCGACCGCAACCAGGGAGTTGGCGACCGCGTTTTCCGTGTCGTTGTGGCAGTGAATGCCCAGATGCGTGCCCGGTATGCTGGCGGTGACCTGCCGCACGATCTCCGCGACTTCCTGCGGCAGGGTGCCGCCGTTGGTATCGCAGAGCACGACCCAGCGCGCGCCGTTGTCGTAGGCCGCCTTGGCGCAGGCCAGCGCGTAGTCCGGGTTGGCCTTGAAGCCGTCGAAGAAATGCTCGGCGTCGAGCATCACCTCTTCCTTGCGGCTCTTCGCGTAGGCGATGGAATCGGCGATCATCGCCAGATTCTCCTCGCGCGGAATCTCCAGCGCTACGTCGACATGGAAATCCCAGGACTTGCCGACCATGCAGACCGCCGGCGCGGCATTGCCGAGCAGGGCCGCCAGCCCGGGGTCGTTCTCGGTCGAGCGTCCCGGCCGCCGGGTCATGCCGAAAGCCACCAGGCGCGCGTTCTTGAACGCCGGGGGATCGGCGAAGAAGGCGTCGTCCGTGGGGTTGGCGCCGGGCCAGCCGCCCTCGACATAGTCCACGCCCAAGCCGTCCAGCGCCTTGGCGATGGCCAGCTTGTCGGGGACGGTAAAGTCCACGCCCTGCATCTGCGCGCCGTCGCGCAGAGTCGAATCGAAGAGATGGACGCGACGCTCGCCGCTCATGTCCTGCCTTTCGCTGATGAATGGGCAATCTTGTTCCATGGATGCCTATCCCCGGTCAACGCTGGAACAAGGCCGCTCGACCGCGCCGCCTTCCCGCGCGAAGATGCGCGCCTGGACATGGACAAAGACAGGAGTCCTCGGATGCAGTTGATCGGACTTTCCGGAAGCCTCAGGAGCCAATCCTACAATACGGCGCTGCTGCGCGCGGCCCAGGAGCTGACCCCCGAGGGCGTCGAGCTCGCAGTCGAGACGATCCAAGGGATTCCGCTCTACGACGGCGACCTCGAGGAGGCCGAGGGGATCCCCGCCAAGGTCGAAAGCCTCAAGGAGCAGATCGCCGCGGCCGATGGCCTGATCCTGGCAACGCCCGAGTACAACAACACGATCCCCGGCGCCTTCAAGAACGCCATGGATTGGCTGAGCCGTCCCCCCAAGGACATCGCGCGGGTGTTCCGCGGCAAGCCGGTCGCGCTGATCGGCGCCTCGCCGGGCGGCTTTGGAACGATCCTCGCCCAGAACGGCTGGCTGCCGGTGCTGCGCAGTCTGGGAACGGAACCCTGGTTCGGCGGCAAGCTGATGCTGTCGCGCGCCGGGACGCACTTCGACGACGCGGGCCGTCTGAGCGACGACGCCGAGCGGGACAAGGTCGCCGCTTTCCTGGCCGGCTTCGCCGCCTTCGCGCGGGCCGCGCGGTAGCCCGGCCAGACAGGCTTGCCAGGTCCCGAACTTAGGCGTATCCGGAAATTCTCATGCTCGAAGTCCTGCACCTTCCCGACTGGCCGCTGCTGCTGCCCTTCCTGGCCGCCGCGCTGGCGCTGAACGTCACCCCCGGCGCCGACATGACCTATGTGATCGCGCGCGCCGCCGGACAGGGCGAGACCGCCGGCGTGGTCTCCGCCTTCGGCATCGCCACGGGCTCGCTGGTACATAGCATCCTCGCGGCGCTGGGCATCTCGGCCCTGCTCGCCGCCTCGCCGCTCGCCTTCCAGGTCGTCAAGTACGCCGGCGCGGGCTACCTGCTCTATCTCGCCGTGCGCATGGCGCTCTCGGCGCGCGAGCGCCAAGCCGCCAGGGCCAAGCCGCCGGCCCGGCTGCGCCGGATCTACCTGGAAGCCACCATGGTCAATCTGCTGAACCCCAAGGTGGCCCTGTTCATCGTCGCCTTCCTGCCGCAGTTCGTGACCCCGGAGCGCGGCAGCGTCGCGGTGCAGATCGTCGCCCTGGGGCTGGTCTTCAACGTCACCGGCACGACGGTCAACGCCACGGTCGGCGTGCTGGCGGCGCGGCTCGCCGGACGGGTCAAGGCGGCGCCGCGCTTCAAGGCCGCGATGCAGTGGCTCAGCGCCGGCATCCTCGGCGCCCTGGCGCTCCGCCTGGCACTCAGCGAGCGGGGTTAGGCCTAAAATTCTATTGCGGCTGATTCACGCCTCGCCAGACAGCGAGACGATCAGACGCGCTTCCAGAGCGTCCCCTCGGGGCTGTCCTCCAGGACGATCCCCCGGGCCAACAGGTCGTCGCGGATGCGGTCGGCCTCGGCGAAGTCGCGGGCCTTGCGGGCCGCGATGCGCGCCTCGATCAGGGCCTCGATCTCGGCTTCGTCGCCCGCGCCGCCGCCGTGGAACCAGGCTTCCGGGTCCTGCTGCAGCAGACCGAGCAGCGCGCCGCCGCGCAGCAGTCCCGCCTTCAGCTTGGCCTGCGCCGCCATATCCTCGGTGTTGTTCAGGGCATTGGCGATGCCATGCAGCTGGCTGAGCGCTTCGGGGGTGCTCAAGTCGTCGGACAGCGCCGCGACCATGCCAGCGATATCCGCCCCGCGCGCCGCCTCCACGGGCTCGACGCGGCGCAGCGCCTGATACAGCCGGTCGAGCTGCGCCTTGGCGGACTCGATCTTCTCGCGGGTGATGTCGAGGGGCTGGCGGTAGTGCGCCGAGAGCAGGGTCAGGCGGATCGCCTCGCCGGGAAAGCCCTCCTCCAGCAGCTCGCGCACGGTGAAGAAGTTGCCCAGCGACTTCGACATCTTCTCGCCGTTGGCGACGACATAGCCGTTGTGCATCCAGACCTGCGCCATCTTTTCGCTGCCGTGGGCGCAGCGGCTCTGGGCGATCTCGTTCTCGTGGTGCGGGAAGATCAGGTCCTGGCCGCCGCCGTGGATGTCGAAGACTTCGCCCAGGTGCTTCTCCGACATCGCCGAGCACTCGATGTGCCAGCCGGGGCGGCCCCGGCCCCAGGGGCTGTCCCAGCCCGGCTGCTCGTCGCTCGAGGGCTTCCACAGCACGAAGTCGGTGGGGTCCTTCTTGTAGGGCGCGACCTCGACCCGGGCGCCGGCCACCAGCTCGTCGCGCTTGTGGCCCGAAAGCTGGCCGTAGTCGGGCATCGAGGGCACGTCGAACAGCACATGCCCCTCGGCCGCGTAGGCATGGCCGCCGGCGATCAGGGTCTCGATCATGGCGATCATCTCGGCGATGTGCTGGGTCGCGCGCGGCTCCACCGTGGGCTCCAGCGCGCCCAGCGCCGCCATGTCCTGGTGAAAGGCCGCGGCGGTGCGTTCGGTCACGGACTCGATGGACTCGCCGGTCTCCTTGGCCTTGGCGATGATCTTGTCGTCGACGTCGGTGATGTTGCGCGCGTAGGTGACATGGGCCTCGCCATAGACCTGGCGCAGCAGGCGGAACAGCACGTCGAAGACCACCACCGGGCGGGCGTTGCCGATATGCGCCAGGTCGTAGACCGTCGGGCCGCAGACGTAGAGCCGGACGTTGTCCGGATCCAGGGGCACGAAGGCTTCCTTGCGGCGGGTCAGGGTGTTGTGAAACTGCAGTTTCGGGGAGGTCATAACGGCGGTCCAATGCGATGATGGCGGTGACGAAGGCACGGGTGGCGGCTCGGCCCTTCAAGGGCCGCCAAAGCCGTCAACATCGCGTGGTCAAGCGCGTCATTCCGTCATCCCCTCGCTGCAGCCAGGGTTATCGCGGAGCGCGGCGGAGGGGTCAAGGGCGGCGGACCGGAATGGTCATAGCCCTGCCAATCAAGAGCCGCTGCGCCTGAAATAGCTTTCCCGCTGCGGCGGGGGCGTTTCTGGCGCATAGTTGCCCTCTGCGTTCTCACTACGGAGGAGATCAAGGGATGTCGGTACGATCGCGCTCCCTCGGCGTTTTGCTGGCCTGCGGCACCCTCGCGGCGCTCCTGCCTCCCGCCACCGCCGAGGAGGACTACTACCCCCCTCGCGACTGGTCGATAGAGTCCGAAGGCAAGATGAACATCTCCGGGTTCCTGTTCCGGGACATGAACCGCAACGGCATCTACGACCTGCCAGACCGGCCGATGGAGGACATCGCCGTCGAGATGACCGGGCCGCGCGGAGAGCACCGCATCCAGCGGACCAACTCCAACGGCTTCGCCAACTTCTCGATGTCTAAGCACAATGATAAGGCCTACATCACCGAGCCTGGCGACTACGCCTTCGATGTGATCGTTCCCGAGGGCTGGTCGGTGACCACCGGCAACAAGCTTCAGGTCAAGTCCTTCCGTTTCCTGCCGGGAGCCGTCGGCGACATGATCGCCGATCCGCCCTTCGTCGCCGTCGGGCTGGTGCAGGATCTCAGGGTTTTCGGCAAGCTCCCGCAGGCCAGCGCCGGTACGGCCCTCACCCTGGAGAGCGCAAGCGCGCAGCGCGAGGTGGAGCTGCAAGCCGACGGCAGCTTCTCGGCCGCGCTCGAGCAGGGCGACTGGACGCTGAGGCTGCGCGACGGCGCCAGCGGCGCGACCGTGACGCGCAGCTTTCCCGTCGGCGACAATCCAGTGCAGGTCTCAAGGCTGCTGTTCGGGGACCTGGAGCCTCTGCCAGCCCCGCCGCGGCTGGTCGATTTCGAGGATGTCACCGACAAAAGCATCCGCGAGATGCCGAACGGCGTCGGCGGCCTGTCCTGGTGGAACTTCGTCGCCCTGGAAGTGGCCATCGCCTACACCAACAACGCGATGTCGGGCCACTATGTCGCCTACAACAGCTCGGGACACCCGGCCCGCATCTATCACGACGAACCCTTCGATTTCGTCGGCGGGAATTTCGGCGTTGCCTGGAGCCGCGCCAATGGGGAGACCCTGCAGCTGCGCGGCTGGCGCGGCGAGGAACTGGTCTACGAGGACAGCATCACCCTGTCCTATCTCGGCCCCATCTGGTTCGCCGCCGATTACCGCGGCATCACCCGGCTGGACCTGCAGACCGAACACTACTGGCAGTTCGTCAGCGACGATCTGGTCTTTCGCGTCGCGCCGCCGGCGGCAGAGTAACGCCGAGGCGCGCAGGATCAGTCGAACCCGGTTCCCTGATTCTGGCCTTGGGTCGCACCCTGCTGGCCCTGATTCTGGCCCTGATCGCTGCCCTGATCGCTGCCTTGGTCACTTCCCTGGTCGCTGCCTTGATCGCTGCCCTGGTCGCTGCCTTGCTCACTCCCCTGGTCTTGTCCCTGGGTCTGACCTTGGGACTGACCCTGGCTGTCGCTTTCGCTGCCCGGTTCATTCTGCCGAATGGTGTCGCCGGGCACGCTCTCGCTGCCTCTCGTATCGATGGCCAGCTGAACCGCGCCGGCCGGTTCTGATGTCGCAAGCGCTGCGAAGGCGGCCAGCGCGACAAGGCCTGGCAGCGACCATGTCATGCTGAAAAACGGCGATTGAATCGGTCTATCGATTTGAAACATGCTGTACCCCCAGTCATGGACTCATAAGGGTTAAACGGCCACCAAGGGCCGTGCGGAAACGCGCTTTTCTAAAATTCAGCTTGTGAGCGGAGTAACGGACTTCGAGCAACCGGCTCTGTTCCGCGCACAGGCCCGCATCAGGGCATGCTATTTGCCCACGCTCAAATTAAGTTGAGCGAATATTGTGATATTTCTCCCAGGTAGGGAGAGAGTCAAGATTCCAGGCAAGAAGTTCTTGGCGCCTTTTGCGGTTCACTTGTGCCCAGCGGAGACCCGCTCGCGCAGCTTCTTCGACCGCGATCCGCCGCCCGGGACTGGGCCGAGAGCGCCTAAGCACCCTGGCCTTGACCCCCTGGCCCTGGCCTTGCCCCTGGCCCTGGCCTTGCCCCTGGCCTTGACCTATGCCCTGTCCCTGGCCTTGTCCCTGACCCTGGCCTTGACCTTGCTTGACCTTGTCCCTGGCCTTGTCCCTGACCTTGGCCTTGTCCCTGACCCTGGCCTTGTCCCTGACCCTGGCCTTGTCCCTGACCTGGCCTTGGCCCTGCCCTGGCCTTGTCCCTGACCCTGGCCTTGTCCCTGACCCTGGCCTTGTCCCTGACCCTGGCCTTGTCCCTGACCCTGGCCTTGTCCCTGACCCTGGCCTTGTCCCTGACCCTGGCCTTGTCCCTGACCCTGGCCTTGTCCCTGACCCTGGCCTTGTCCCTGACCTTGGCCTTGTCCCTGACCCTGGCCTTGTCCCTGACCCTGGCCTTGTCCCTGACCCTGGCCTTGTCCCTGACCCTGGCCTTGTCCCTGACCTTGGCCTTGTCCCTGACCTTGGCTCGCTCCGGGGCCTGGACCGGGACCGGGGCCTGGAGCACCCGGCCCGACGCCGGGCCCTTGCCCCTGTCCACCGCCGCCATCCGAACTGCCCGCGCTTGCCGAGGACGTGGAAGACGGCGCGGCTGGAGCGGCGGGAGCGGCCGGGGCGGCGGCGGAGGATCCGCCGGAACCGCCTACGCTGCAGAGGAAGTTGTCACGCGCCAGCCAGCAGCCGAAATCCTTGATTCCCTTGGGCGCGGTCAGCAGAGCCAGCTTCTCGGAGGAACGCGGCACCGCGACATACTGATTGGGCGCTACGTTCACTTTTTCATTGCTGGCGCGGCTGGTGACGTCGACGAGGCCGGAAACCGTGCCGATCACCGTCGTTCCGTCGGGCTCCTGGCGAATAATGAAATCCGTGCCCCGCACCCCGATCACCGAGGTCGTGGTGGCGAAGCGCACCTTCTCCGCGCCCTCTCCATTGGAAAAGAAGCGAAACACCCCCTTGCCCAGGTTAACCAGCTGGCCGGTGCCGCCGCCTTCGCCTGAGTAGAGGAACTGATCCACCGTCGCGGTGCTGTTGGCGCCCAGGTTGAACGAGGTTCCGTCGAGGAAAATCACCGTCAATCCGCCCTCGGCGACGGTTTCCAGCGCGTCGTTGCGTATGATCTGATCCGTGGCGAGGAGCGCCCTGCGATCCGCCTCGGGCGCCGTGCCGTAAGCGCCGAGAATAACCGTTTCTACGGAACCGACCGCTTCTTCTGCATTTGCATTTTCTATTACGATAGCCTGAAGTAAAAATATACTAACAAAAAGTATTCCGTATTTTTTATTCCCCAAAGTGCGTGCCCCCACGATCATTTTTAGAATTATTTGAGTCTGAGGAAGTTTTATATCACATTTTACTGAATTCTTTGATTCTTTGATTTCTCTTATGAAGATTCTACTTTTCTATTACTTATTAGTTATTTGACATGAAAAGGCGATTTTATTTGGATGTAAAGTATTGTTTTGAATGCTATCTGCGCGCGCAAGTCCACGGCCCGCTGTCAGCGGCAGCTGGCCTGGAGGACGCCCAAAGCTTGCGGGAAAGGAAAGAACGAGGCGCTAGGCGGTCTCGCCGCTCAGCCGGCGCAGGGACCTCTCGCGCCCGATCAGCGGCAGCAGGGTCTTGAGTTCCGGGCCCTGTTCGCGGCCGGTCAGCGCCAGGCGCAGGGGGTGGAACAGGGCCTTGCCCTTGCGCCCGGTCTTTTCCTTCACCGCCCCGGTCCAGGCGCCCCAGGTGGTCTCGTCCCAGGGTTCCGGCGGCAGCAGGCCGGCCGCCTCGGCGAGAAAGCCCGCATCCTCGATCGCCGGGGCGACGGCGCGGCGGCAGACCGCGTGCCATTCCAGGGCGTCGTCGCGCCGGCTCAGATTGGAGCGCACCGCCAGCCACAGCGCCTCGTCGAAATCGCCGAGTCCGCGCGCTTCCAGCCAGGGCTGAACCGCCGCGTAGGGCTGGATGTGCAGCAGCTTGGCATTCAGCGCCCAAAGCTCCTCGCTGGAAAACTTCGGCGTCGCCCGTCCGAAGCGCTCCACGGCATAGCCCTCGGCCAGGTCCGCCACGCTCAGCTTGGGTTCGATCGGGTCCGGGGTGCCGAGCCGCGCCAGATAGGAATTCAGCGTCATCGGCTCCAGACCCTCGGCCCGCAGGCTTTCCAGAGTCAGGCTGCCGAGGCGCTTCGACAGGCTCTCGCCGGCCGCCCCCACCAGCAGCGGAAAGTGCCCGAAGCGGGGCAGATCGCCGCCCAGTGCCTGAATGATCTGGATCTGCACCGCGGTGTTGGTGACGTGATCCTCGCCGCGCAGCACGTCGGTGATGCCCAGCTCGATATCGTCGACCACCGACGGCAGGGTGTAGAGATAGCTGCCGTCGGCGCGGATCAGGATCGGATCCGAGAGATGCTCGCCGGAGAAGCTCTGCGCGCCCCGCGCCAGATCCTCCCAGCCCACGCTGTCGGAAGCCAGCTTGAAGCGCCAGTGCGGCTTGCGGCCCTGGGCCTCCAGCGACTGGCGCTCCTCCGCGCTCAGATGCAGCGCCTCGCGGTCGTAGAGCGGCGGGCGCCCGGATTTTAGCTGCAGGCGGCGCTTGAGCTCCAGCTCCTCGGCGGTCTCGTAGCAGGGATAGAGCCGCCCCGCCGCCTTCAGGGTCTCGGCCGCCGCGTCGTAGCGCGCGAGCCGCGCCGACTGGCGCTCCAGCTCGTCCCATTCCAGGCCGAGCCAGGCGAGATCCTCCCGGATCGCCGCCGCGAAAACCTCGCGCGAGCGCTCCGTATCGGTATCGTCGAGGCGCAGCAGAACCCGGCCGCCGCCCTGCCTGGCGTGCAGCCAATTGAGCAGCGCCATGCGGGCATTGCCGACGTGCAGCTTTCCGGTCGGACTGGGCGCGAAGCGGAGCTTCATGGTCTAAGAGGGACCCTTGAATGCGTTGGTGATGGGATAGCGGCGGTCGCGGCCGAAGGAGCGCCGGGTCAGCTTGACCCCCGGCGGCGCCTGACGGCGCTTATACTCGGCATTCTCCAGCATCCGCCAGACACGATTGACCAAGCCGCGGTCGTGGCCGCGCGCGGCGATGGCGTCGACGCCCTGCTCGCCCTCGATCAGGCCGCGCAGGATGTCGTCGAGCGCGTCATAGGGCGGCAGGGAATCCTGGTCGGTCTGGTCGGGCTTCAACTCGGCCGAGGGCGGCTTGGTGATGATCCGCTCGGGGATCACCCGTCCCTCCGGGCCCTTGGCGCCGTCCGGGCGCGTCTGGTTGCGCCAGCGCGACAGCTCGAAGACCGTGGTCTTGTAAACGTCCTTCAGCACCGAATAGCCGCCGCACATGTCGCCGTAGAGCGTGGCGTAGCCGACCGACATCTCCGACTTGTTGCCGGTCGACAGCACCATGTGGCCCAGCGCGTTGGACAGACCCATCAGCAGGATACCGCGGGAACGGGCCTGCACGTTTTCCAGCATCAGCCCGGTGTCGGCGCCGTTCATCAGCGGCTCGAGCATCCCCGCGAAGGCCTGCATCGCCGGCTCGATGGCGACGCTATCGAGCCGCGCGCCGAGCAGTTCGGCGCAGGCGGCGGCATCCTCCAGGCTATCCTGGCTGGTATAGGGCGAGGGCATCATCACGCAGTGCAGCTTTTCCGGCCCCAGGGCGTCGACGGCGACGGCGGCGGAAAGCGCGGAGTCGATGCCGCCGGACAGGCCGATCAGCACGCCGGGAAAGCCGTTCTTGGTGACATAGTCGGCGAGCCCCAGACACATCGCCCGGTAGAGCGCCTCCAGCCCCTCGGGCGGCGGGGTCCGGGCGCTTTCCGCGCAGCGCCAGGCCTCGCCGTCGCGCGCCCAGGCCGTGACCGCGAGGCTTTCCTCGTAGGACGGCAGCTGGGCCGCCAGACCGCAGTCGGCATTGAGCACGAAGGAGGCGCCGTCGAAGACCAGCTCGTCCTGGCCGCCGACCTGATTGACGTAGATCAGCGGCAGGCCGGACTCGGTGACCCGCCGCACCGCCAACTGCAGGCGCTCGTCCTGCTTGTCGCTTTCGAAGGGGCTGCCGTTGAGCACGACCAGGATCTCGGCGCCGGATTCCTCCAGGCATTCGGTGACCTCGGCGGTCCACATGTCCTCGCAGATCATGACGCCGAGGCGCACGCCGCGGAAATTGACCGGCCCGGGCAGGGGTCCGGCCTTGAACACCCGCAGCTCGTCGAAGACGCCGTAGTTCGGCAGGTCCCACTTGTAGCGCACGGCCTGGATCTCGCCCGCGTCGAGCAGCAGGACCGCGTTGTAGACCTGACCGCGCAGCGGCGGCGCGATCTGCGCCGCGTCGCTCCAGGGGCAGCCGATCAGCAGCGCCGGCCCGCCATCGGCGGTCTCCGCCGCCAGCGCCTCGACCGCCGCCCGGGCGCGCTCGAGAAAGGCCGGCTTGAGCACCAGATCCTCCGGCGGATAGCCGCTGACCACCAGCTCCGTGGCGACCAGCAAATCGGCGCCCTGCCCGGCCGCCGCGCGGCGCGCCGCGCGCAGTTTCTCGACATTGGCGTCGAGCGCGCCAACGGTCGGATTGAGCTGGGCCAGGGCAAGGGTCAGGGAATCGGTCATACCCCGCCTAGATACGCCGCAGCCGCGCGCAGGGCAAGGCATGCAGCCTTTTAAGGCGGGACTCCGCGCTTTGTCAGATAACCGCAACTCATTGGCCTGATGCCGATAGACGGCCAGATCGCCGCGGGCTAACCTGCGCGTTCAATCCTTTCAGAGACGAACCGTGCTCAAAAGACTGCAAGAGATCATCGCCACGCTGCGCGCGACGGGCTGGCGCTCCCCGGAAGCCCTGCTGCTGCTGATGGGCGCGGCGGTGCCGCTGTCCTTCGCCACCTGGATGGCGCTGCTCAACAACTTCGCCATCGAGCGCGCCGACTTCACCGGCGCCGAAATCGGCATGCTGCAGTCGCTGCGCGAGATTCCCGGCTTCCTCGCCTTCACCGCCGTGTTCCTGCTGCTGATCATCAAGGAGCAGCGTTTCGCGCTGCTGTCCACGGCCCTGCTCGGTTTCGGCACCGCGATCACCGGCTTCTATCCCTCGGTGGTCGGGCTCTACATGACCACGGTGCTGATGTCGATCGGCTACCACTACAACGAGACCCTGCAGCAGAGCCTGGCCCTGCAGTGGGTCGGCAAGGACCGCGCGCCGATCGTCCTCGGCCGGGTCATCGCCATGGCCAGCCTGGCCTCCCTCCTGGCCTACGGTTTGATCTGGGGCGCCTTCGAGCTGGCCGGGATGGACTACAAGGCGATCTATCTGATCGGTGGCGGCTTGACCGTCGCCGTCGCGCTCTTCGCCTGGTTCGCCTACCCGCAGTTCCCGCAGAAGGTCGAGCAGCACAAGAAGCTGATCCTGCGCAAACGCTACTGGCTGTACTACGCGCTGACCTTCAATTCCGGCGCGCGGCGGCAGATCTTCCTGGTCTTCGCCGGCTTCATGATGGTCGAGAAGTTCGGCTACTCGGTGGCCAACATCACCCTGCTGTTCCTGATCAACTACGCCGCCAACATCTTCCTGGCACCGGCGATCGGCCACCTGATCCGCCGCTGGGGGGAGCGCAAGGCGCTGACCCTCGAATACATCGGGTTGATCTTCGTCTTCACCACCTATGCCTTCGTCACGGACGCCAACCTGGCGGCGGCGCTCTATGTCATCGACCACCTGTTCTTCGCCATGGCGATCGCGATCAAGACCTATTTCCAGAAGATCGCCGACCCCCGCGACATCGCGCCGACGGCCGCCGTGTCCTTCACCATCAACCACATCGCGGCGGTGGTGCTGCCGGTCTTGCTCGGTCTGCTGTGGCTGGTGCATCCGGCCGCGGTGTTCCTGACCGGAACCGGCTTCGCGGCGGCTTCCCTGCTGCTAACCCAGCTGATGCCCCGCAACCCGGAGCCCGGGCGCGAGACACTGCTGAATAAGCCGCTGGCCCAGCCGGCGGAGTAAAAAGTCTGGTATCAGGCCGCGGCGGGCAGGCTGCGCGGCAGGCCCTCGAAGCGATCCTGCATGCGCGTCAGCCAGCTCTGCAGGGGATCGTCCTCGTCCAGCACCGGCGTTTCGGACGCGAACCAGGCCCAGACGAAGGCCGTATAGGGCACGTAGTCGGCATAGCTCGGCTCCGTGCCGCCCAGGTAATCCTGCACCGAAAGCGCCGAGCGCAGCGGCGCCAGGGAACAGCAGAGATCCGCCAGGTAGCTGTCGCGGTTTTCGCGCATCCGCTCCACCGAGGCGCCGACCCAGGCTTCCCTGGACTGCCGGTAATACTCGCGATCCTTGACATGCAGGCGCTTGAGAAAGTCCGGCAGAACCAGGCGCATCAGGCCCGGAATCAGGACGTTGTCGGCCCAGGACCCCATGAAACGGGACAGCGCCCGCGCCTCCGGGCAGCCCATCAGGAGCGGAAGATCCGGGTAGGCCTCGTCAAGATACGCGGCGATGTCCCAGGTCCCCTCGACCTTGCGGCCGTTGTCCGAAAGTACCGGCAGATTGCCGACGTCGCGGAAGGGCACCTTCTTCGTTTCGAAGTAGGCAATCGGAATGGATTCCGCCTCTAAGCCCTTGTGTTCCAAGGCCAAACGGGCGCGCCAGCAATAGGGCGAAACGCGTAGATCGTAGGCGCCCGCGCGCTCATAAAGTTGCAACGTCATGTTTTATTCCCCAACCTGAATGCCACCATAAATCCCCAAGAGCAGCAGGATGAAGTAAAGGTGCTGATGGAATAAGACAGTGTCAAGTCGAGTGACAAAACAAGACTTCACAAGTTTGTGTTTTCCCTGAAATCCACTTTTCGCCCGTCACGCGAATATAGACTAGCACAAAGAGTCGGCTAGTAGAATTACAGAGTTAACGCCCCGCGCAAAAACAAGGCACCGCCTAGAGAATCCGCGCTCAGCAGCGCCGACGGGCGCGGCATGCAGTCAAAGCAGGCGTAATCACGAACGCCGTTTAAAATATCCGTATACTAAGCATCGGGCGGCGGCAAAATCTACTTCCTGAGCAGGAATTCGCGGCCAACCTTGACCCGCTGCACGCCGTCGTATTCGACGATATCGGCGGTGGCGTAGGTTTCTTCCCACTTGCTCGGCAGGTAGGAGCCGGTACCGACCACGTCGACCGGCGCCTTGGCTTCGGCCAGAACCCGGCATTTCAGGGGCCCAAAACCGGAGGACGCGACGATCTTCACCTTCTGGAATCCGCCCTCGTCCAGGGCCTCGCGCATCGCCCAGACCGCCGCCGCCGAAACTCCGGGGCCGACCAGGAAGCGCAGCTGCTCCTCGGTCCGGTAGCCGCGGATCGCCTCGGGCACGTTGCGCTCCAGCACGGCGTAGGAGACCGTCGGGTCGAGCCGTTCGATATAGCGGCTGCCGGGCACGTCGATGCGCACCGACAAACGGCCTTCGCGCACCCGCTCGGGGAACTGCGCGCAGACCTCCAGGGCGTCGCTGATCTCCTGCGCGAAGTAGTCGACCAGGACGGTCATGTTCTCTTCGGGGAAGGCCTCGTCAAACAGCTGCGCGGCCTTCAGGGTCGAGCCGGCGTAGCCGATCAAGGCATGGGGCATGGTGCCCATGCCGCCCTCGACCCCGAAGTAGTGGGCCGTGGCGTCGGTGGCGCAGCCGATGAATCCGACGGCGCCGACCTTGCGCTGGGCGCGCGCCGAACCGACCGAGGCGGCATAGGCCATGCTGTCGGCCATCTGCGTGCCGGCGCAGTGGCGCGCGTCCATCGCCAGGAAGGCGGCGTTCGGCAGATCGGCGCACATCGCGAAGGCATTGTAGGCGGCGACGCAGGGCGGCCCGATCTTCTGCAGCAGCAGGGTTTCCAGATCGCAGAGCTTGGCCATGGACCCGCTGACATACATGATCGGCTCGCCGGCGCCGACCCACTTGCCCTCGGGATAGAGCAGCTCGATCTCGAAGCTGGTGCCGCGCGCCGCGGCCACGGCCTCCAGCCATTCGATCGCCAGGCGCGGCGCCGAAATCACCGGGCGGCGCAGGAAGATCGCGTAGGTGACGCGGGTGTCTCCGAAACGCTCGACAGCCTCGCGCGTCAGCCTGAAGTAGTGGTCCGTCCAGGCGGTGATCTCCGCATCGCCGGTCGGCCAGGGCGTGGCCTTGCGGCCCGGGAACTCACCGATATCGTCGGGCATGGCATTCGCTCTCAATGGGGCTGGAGGCGCGCGCGTTAAGCTCCCGCGGCCGCGGCCGCCCGCACCTCGCCGCGCGCCAGGCGCTCGGCCTTCAGCTCGGCGGCGACAAGAAAGGCCAGCTCCAGCGCCTGACTGGCGTTGAGCCGCGGATCGCAGTGGGTGTGATAGCGGTCGCCGAGGGACTCCTCGCTGATCGCCTGGGCGCCGCCGATGCACTCGGTGACGTCCTGGCCGGTCATCTCGAAGTGCACGCCGCCGGCATAGCTGCCCTCGGCCCGGTGCACCGCGAAGAATTCCTTCACCTCCGCGAGGATCCGGTCGAAAGGCCGGGTCTTGTAGCCGGAAGACGACTTGACCGTGTTGCCGTGCATCGGATCGCAGGACCACACCACCTTGCGGCCTTCGCGCTCGACGGCGCGGATCAATTTCGGCAGCCCCTGCTCCACCTTGCCGGCGCCCATCCGCGCGATCAGGGTCAGGCGCCCCGGCTCGTTCTCGGGATTGAGCAGGTCGATCAGCTTCAGAAGCTCATCGGGCTCCAGACTGGGGCCGCACTTCAGGCCGATGGGGTTGTTGATGCCGCGCAGGAATTCGACATGCGCGGAATCGAGCTGACGGGTGCGGTCGCCGATCCACAGCATGTGCGCCGAACAGCCGTACCACTGCCCGGTCAGGCTATCGACCCGGGCCATCGGCTGCTCGTAGGGCAGCAGCAGCGCCTCGTGGGAGGTGTAGAAATCGGTCTCGCGCAGCTGCGGCACCGTGTCCGGCGTAATCCCGCAGGCCTCCATGAAGGCCAGGGATTCGTCGATGCGCTGGGACAGCTCCTCGTAGCGCGCGCTCTGCGCCGATCCGGAAACGAACTCCAGGTTCCAGCGGTGCACCTTGTGCAGGTCGGCGAAACCGCCCTGGGCGAAAGCGCGCAGCAGATTGAGCGTCGCCGCCGCCTGGTTGTAGGCGCGCAGCAGACGATCGGGATCGGGCTGGCGGGCCGCCTCGTCGAACTCGATGCCGTTGATGATGTCGCCGCGATAGCTGGGCAGCTCGACGCCCGCGACGGTCTCGGTCGGGCCGGAGCGCGGCTTGGCGAACTGTCCGGCCATGCGGCCGACCTTGACCACCGGCAGGGCCGCGCCGAAGGTCAGCACCACCGCCATCTGCAGCAGCACCCGGAAGGTGTCGCGGATGTTGTTGGCGTGGAACTCGGCGAAGGATTCCGCGCAGTCGCCACCCTGCAACAGGAAGGCCTTGCCCTCGGCCACCTTGCCCAGGGACTCCTTGAGCGCCCGCGCCTCGCCGGCAAAGACCAGCGGCGGATAGTTCGACAGCGTCCGCTCGACCTCTTCGAGGGCGGCCTGGTCCGGGTAGTCCGGAACCTGCAAGATCGGTTTCGCGCGCCAGCTATCCGGCGTCCACTTCGCAGTCATGACCTGTCTCTTGAACGTTATTTTGCCAGACCGCGGCTACAGCCGCGGAAGCTAGGGTTTTAGCGTCTGGAGCCAGCTATTTCCAGTGGTTATCCAGAAGGCCTCAGCCCTCGCAGATGGCGTAGAGCTTGCGCAGCGGCTCCAGGGTTTCCCAGGTGCCCTCGAAGCCGGCCGGGATGACGAAGGCATCGCCGGCGGCAAAGGTCGCGCTCACGCCCTCGGCGTCGGTCAGTTCCGCGCGGCCCGAGAGCAGGATGCAGAACTCGTCCTCGTCGTAGGACACCCGCCACTTGCCCTCGTTGGAGGACCAGATCCCGGAGAAAAAATTCCCGGCGGCGTTGACGTAGATGTTCTCCGTGGTCGCCAGCGGTTCGCCGGAGAGCAGCTTGGCCGGATCGATGGCCGCGGTCTCTGGCGTCCCCGCTCCGCTCACGATCTTGATGACGGACTTCCCCACAGACTTTCTCCTCGGTAAGCCCCTACTCCGCGGCTTGACGCTCCGGGTCGGGCAGTGGCGTGCGCATGGTCACGAACTCCTCGGCCGCCGTCGGATGGATGCCGATGGTGGCGTCGAAATCCCGCTTGGTCGCGCCCGCCTTGATGGCGATGCCGAGGCCCTGGAGAATCTCCCCGGCGTCGATCCCGACCATGTGGGCGCCGAGCACCTTGTCGCTGGCGCGTTCGACGATCAGCTTCATCATCGTCTTCTCGCCGCGCCCCGTCATGGTGTGTTTCATCGGCGTGAAGGTCGAGCGGTAGATGTCCACGGCACCATGGCGCTCGCGGGCCTGCTCCTCGGTCAGCCCAACCGTGCCGATCGGCGGCTGGCTGAAGACGGCGGTCGGGATATCGCCGTAGTCCACCGTGGTCGGTTCGTCGTTGAACAGGGTCTTGGCGACCGCCATACCCTCGGCCAGGGCCACGGGGGTCAGCTGGATCCGGTCGGTCACGTCGCCGATGGCGAAGATCGAAGGCACGGAGCTGCGGAACTGCGGGTCGACCTTGACCGCGCCGCGCGCGTCCAGCTCGACCCCGGCGTTCTCCAGGCCCAGACCCTCGACATAGGGTTGGCGGCCGGTGGCGTAGAGCACGGCGTCGAAGCTCTCGGTCTTGCCGTCCTTGAAGGTCGCGGCGACGCCGCCGCCGGCGGCTTTCTCCAGCTTGGCGATATCGGTGTCGAAGCGCAGATCGATATGCTTCTTCGGCATCTCGCCGGCCAGGGTCTCGCGCACATCCCGGTCGAAGCCGCGCAGAAACAGCGGCCCGCGATAGATCTGGGTCACCTTGCTGCCCAGCCCGGCGAAGATGCCGGCGAACTCCACGGCGATATAGCCGCCGCCGACGATCAGGATCGTTTCCGGCTGCTTTTCCAGAAAGAAGATATCGTCGGAAACGAGGCCCAGTTCCTTGCCCGGGTCGTCGGGCCGGCTCGGCAGGCCGCCGGTGGCGACCAGGATGTTGGCGGCGGTGATCTCCCGGCCGCCGACCTCGACGGTATGGGGATCGAGGATCCTGGCGTGGCCGTCGTGAATGGTCACGCCGGCGCCGGTCAGCAGGTTCTCGTAGATGCCGTTCAGGCGATTGATCTCGGCGTTCTTGTTCTCGATCAGGCTCGCCCAGTCGAAGCGGCGCTCGCCGACCTGCCAGCCGTAGCCGGCGGCGTCCTCGAAATCCTCGGAGAAGTGGCTGGCGTAGACCATCAGCTTCTTCGGCACGCAGCCGATGTTGACGCAGGTGCCGCCGAGGTGACGTTCCTCGGCCACGCCGACCCGCGCGCCGTAGCCCGCCGCGAAACGGCTGGCCCGCACGCCGCCCGACCCGGCGCCGATGGTGAAAAGATCGTAGTCGTAACGCGCCATCGCTTGCTCCGCTTGCTGTACCGCTATTCCCCGCTCCCTAGGTAGGGTCGCCCCGCGGCTTTGTCCCGTCTTGTCGCTAGCGCCAGCGTCACCGCTGCTATGCCGTGCAGTCAAGACCCCCCGGCCGGGTTCGGCGCCGCCACGGGCCGCCGCCAGGCGTGCAGCAGCAGAAACAACAGGACCGCCGCCTGGGCCAGCGCCGAAATCAGCGAAAACAGCGAGGATTGCACCGGTATGGCGACCAGCAAGCTGGCGATCTGCGGCGCGATGAGCTGCAGCAGCCATAGCGCCGGGCCATAGAGCACCAGGAGATAGATGAAGGCGGTTAAATCGGGCCGCCGGTACCGTCTGCCCCAGGCATTGAGCAGCAGCACCACGAAGATATCGCGCAGCGCAAAGAGCACCGCCGCCAGAACCCAGAGCCGCGAGAGATGCGCAAGCTCCTGCCCCAAGCCCACGGCCACCCGCTCGCCAAGCGCAAAGAACGTGAAGTCCGATCCCATCAGCAGCAGCGAAGCGAAGCAGGCCAGCAGTATGAAACTCGGCAGCCAGCGCGGCAGGCGGCGCAGCGCCTGGGCGCCCCGCCCCGCCGCCAGGGACGCCAGCAGGGCGCGATAGCGCAGGACGCCGTTGCCGTCGGCGAAGATCCCGACATAGGTCGCAAGCAGGGAGACGGGAAAGCCGATCAGCAGCCAGGGCTCGAGCGCGCCGAGATCCGGCTCCGGCAGAAACCCCGCAGATAGACGATGACGAAGAGCGTGAACAGCGGCCAGCCCCAGGGCAGGCTCTCGAACTGCAGCTCCCCGCGCAGCAGCCGGTAGACCGCGAAGACCGCCCAGGCGGCGAAGGCCGTGACCGTGGCCAGCGCGAAGCTCTCCCCGCTGCCGCTGATGCCATACCAGATGTCGGAGCTGCTCTGGAACCAGGCCGGCAGCATGGTAATGCCGAGCTCCGGCAGGTTGACCATCGCCAGGGCCGCCAGCAAGCCGATCATCTGACTGAACGTCACCGGCAGGCTGCCGCCGCGCGGCTGCTTGGCCAGCAGGACCAGGGCGACCGCCAGGGCGGAGGCCTGCACCAGCACGCCGCCCGCGACCTTGGTGGCGGCATCGAGCAGCGCGGTTTCGAGCGTGAGCGTCCGGGACGCGACATTAGCGTAGAGCAGCACCGCCAGAATCTGCAGCCCGCCGTACCAGATATAGGCGGTGCCGCCGAACAGCTTGCCCCAGGCCATCGACCAGGCGCCGAGCGCCGTCATGCGCTGCATGTCCCAGGTCCGGGCATTGACCTCGTCGGCCAGAGCGGCGGAGGCGCGGCGGCTGCCCCAGAGGAAGACAACGCCGAAGTAGGCACTGATCGCCACGATACGCAGCGTGGACAAACTGTCGTCGAGGGACACCAGCAAGGCAGTCACCAGCGCGATCACCGCGGGCATGGCGAGCAGGCGGTGGAGGCGCAGTTCCAGCCAGAGATTGCGGTGGAATTCCGGATTGAGGCTCATGCTTCGTCTCCCGCGGAGGTCAGGCCCGGAGCCTGCCGTTCGGCCTGCAAGCGCGCGATGTAGGCATCCTGCAGGCCGCCGCGCAGCGGTGCGAACTCGGCCAGGGGCAGGCCCGCCGCCAGGATCGCCTTCAGGATTTCGTGCTGCGCCGCCGGGTCCGTGGAAACCTCGGCCTGGGCGCTGCGGCCGGCGCCTTCGATCTGCCCCAGGCCGCCGATGGCGGAGAGTCTGGCCGAGAGATCCTCGACCTCCGTGGCCATGACCAGCCGCAGGGTCACACGCCCGGCGGGGCCCCGCGCGCCGCCGCCGCTCAGCGGCCGGTATTCGACCAGCCGCCCGGCCTCGAGGATCAGCATGTGGGTGGAGTAGTCCTCGAGCTCGGCCAGGATATGCGAGGAGACCACGATGGTCATGCCGCCGTCCCGCAGTTCGCGCAGCACCCCGGCGAGATCGATCCGCGCTTCGGGGTCGAGGCCCGAGGCCGGTTCGTCGAGCAGCAGCACCTGGGGCTCGTGAATGATCGCCTGGGCGATGGCGAGGCGCTGACGCAGGCCGCGCGACAAGGCCCCGGCGCGCTGCCCCATGCGGTCGGCGATCCGCAAGCGCCGCGCCGCGGTGTCCACGGCGGCTTCCAGCGTCTGCCCGGCGACGCCGAGGGCGGCGGCGCGATAGGACAGGCACTGGCGGACCGTCAAATCGTCATAGAGGCCGAAGAAGTCCGGCAGGTAGCCGAGGCGCCGGTGGGCGGCGCGGGAATCCTCGAAGACGTCCTGCCCGGCGATTCGTATCTCGCCCTCGAGCGGGCGGTCGAGCGCCGCCATGCAGCGCAGCAGGGTGGACTTGCCGGCGCCGTTGGCCCCGACCATGGCGACGATGCTGCCCGCCTCGACCGCGAAGCCGACGCCGGACAGCGCCCGCAGCCCGGGATAATCGTAGGTGACGCCGGCGAGCTGGATCACCGCCTCGGTCTGTACACTCTGCATCTTCGCCTCTTCCGGATTCGTGAACCGCCGCGCGAGGGACCTTCCCTAGGCGGAAAGCAGAGTCGAGCGCAACTGCGGCAAGACCATGGCCGCCCCTCCTCGGGACTTTTCTGGGGGTTTTCCAGGAATTTTCCGTAGTTTTTTGGGCCGGAGCGGCGGCGTTCCGGCTTTCCCGCTGCACGACTTTCGAATCCCCGTTAGCCTGTCCCGAAAGCGGATGCTTGCGCCAAGGGGTTGCGAAAACCCAGGGCGACGCCACTTGGCAGGACAGATATGACGGAGCGTGACATGGCAAAGAATGTGTATTCCCTGGGTATCGCGGCGCTGATCCTGACGGCCGCGCCGGTGTTCGCCCTGCCCGCCGCCGCCCAGAGCGGCGAGAACGACGCTTCGAAGCTGGGCGACGACCTGATCACCTGCGCCTCCATGGAGGACGATGGGGAAAGACTGATCTGCTACGATAAGCTCGCGCAACCGCTGGCCGGTCTCGACGCGGCCGAGCCAGGCGGCGCGGCCGCGGCCCTCGAAAGCTTTACCGGCGAGGACGACTGGGATTCCGAGGTCTTCGAAGTCAGCCAGCCCTGGCGGATCACCTGGCAGACCCAGGCCAGCATCCTGACCATCGAGCTGCACGGTTCGGAAGGCGAGCTGATCGACGTGATCGGCAACCAGATCGGCGCCGGAGGCGGCGCCTCGGGCACCCTGGAACCGGGCCGCTACAGCCTCGCCGCGCGCGGCGTCGGCTCCTGGCGGATCAAGGTCCTGCCGGCGGAGGAATAGGAGAAAGACCTCAAAGCCGGAAATTTTCCATTCGTCCGTGTAGAGCGCTTGACCTTCCAGTTAGGGGAACCCCTATGTAAAACTCATGAAAAGGCTGCTTTTCAGTTTTCTCGGCTTCTTGTTGTTTGCCGTCTTGGCCTATTCAGCCATTGCGCCGGGTAACTCCGCTAGCAGCCAGCTGCTCGTGACAAGCGCAAGTGCGGCAACGACCGAACCTCATGACCACCAGCACCCCGGCCCGGGCGACCCCAGTTCCTGCGCATCCTCGATTGGCCAGCACTGCAGCCCATTGACCGCGCAGATGAAGAACCTGGCGTTTATTCCACTCACGACAATGCGCAATATACCCATTCCCGGCAGCGAGGATCGGATTTCCAAAACGTCGCTCGAGCCCGCCACGCCCCCTCCCCGAAGCTGACTCTCCCTCGAATTACCCGCATTGCCACTCGGGCGCCAAACAGGCGCACCGATAGGGGCCTCCGTGCCCAGTACTAGAATTCCAGGAGAGTTTATGATCACCCACAATACTATACGCGGCCTTGTTGCCGCAGCCTTCTGCATGTCTTTCGCCCTCTCTGCTTCCACAGCCCTGGCTGCCGGAAGCCATGGCGGGGGCCACGGCTCCGTGGCCATTGGCGAACCGGGCAAAGCCGACGAGGTGAACCGTACCGTCGAGGTCAGCATGCTGGACATCTACTTCGAGCCGGAGTCCATCGAGATAACGCGCGGTGAAACCGTCCGCTTCGTGATCGTCAACGACGGCGAGTTCGTTCACGAGTTCAACATCGGAACCGCGGACATGCACGCCGCGCATCAGAAAGAAATGATGATGATGATGGATCACGGCGCTCTTGAAGCCGACAAGATAAACCGCGAGCGCATGCAGATGGACATGGGCAACGGCCGGACCATGGCGCACGACGATCCCAACAGCGTACTCCTGGAGCCTGGCGAGACGGCCGAGGTGATCTGGAAGTTTGCTGACCCGGTCGAGCTCGAGTTCGCCTGCAACGTGCCGGGACACTACGAGTCCGGCATGGCAGGTGACTTTGAATTCGTCACCCAGCAGTCGTCACGATAACTCCAACCCTGTGCCGGTGGTGGGCCTTACCCGCCACCGGCTTACAGAAGGAACAATGCCATGCGCGTTGACGCTTTAAGCTGGCGGATCGCCAGCCTCGCAGCGGCGGCTGTCCTGCTGTCCGCAAATCTGGCGCAAGCTGGAACCTACGACCTCACCGTCGATCCGATTACCATCGATACCGGAGAATTTACCCGCAGCGGAATCGGGTATAACGGCGCTTCGCCGGGCCCAGTTCTGCGCTTCACCGAAGGCGAAGAGGTCACGATCAATGTGACCAATAACCTCTCAGAATCGACCTCGGTTCATTGGCACGGCCTAATCCTGCCCTTCGAGCAGGACGGCGTGCCCGGTATCAGTTACGACGGAATCGCTCCGGGTGAGACCTTCACCTATCGCTTTCCAATCGTACAGTCGGGGACCTACTGGTTTCATAGCCATAGCGGTTTCCAGGAGCCCGACGGCGCCTATGGCGCCATCGTCATCGAACCGCAGGGCCGCGACCCCTTCCGTTACGACCGCGAGTACGTGATCCAGCTTACCGACGCACATCCGCATTCAGGCAGCCGGATTTTCCGCAATCTCAAGATGATGCCGGACTACTACAACCGGCAGCAGCGGACCCTGTTCGACTTTTTCAGCGACGCGGACAAGATGGGCCTCGACGCCGCCCTAGCCGACCGCGGTGCCTGGGGCGAAATGCGGATGATGCCGAGCGACATCGAAGACCTTCAGGGCTTCGTCCCGCTGATCAATGGGCGCAGCGCCGAGCAGAACTGGACCGGCCTCTTCGCCGCCGGAGAGAGGGTCCGGCTGCGCTTCATCAACTCCTCGGCGATGACCTACTTCGATATCCGCATTCCTGGCTTGGAGATGACCGTCGTCCAGGCGGACGGCAACAATGTCCAACCGGTTAAGGTCGATGAATTTAGGATTGCCGTAGCAGAAACCTATGATGTCATCGTCCAGCCCAAGGAGGCTCAAGCCTACTCAATCTTCGCCGAATCCATGGGCCGCTCCGCCTACGCCAGAGCCACGCTATCGCCCAGTGCGGACATGGCCGCAGAGGTGCCTGAGCTGCGCGAAGCGCCGCTGCTGACCATGGCCGATATGGGGATGGCGCATGAAGGCATGGAGGGCATGGATCACAGCCAGATGCCGGGCATGTCCCAAGAAGGTATGGCCCAGGAGGGCATGGCAGGCATGGATCATAGCGCCATGGGCCACGGCGCCATGAATGACGATGCGATGGGCGCCGGCGATGCCTTCTACGCAGCGGGAAGCGGCCTGATGCCGAGCGCGGCGAACGGCGGCAAGTTCCTGTCCTATTCCGATCTGAAGGCGCTTGCCCCGCTCTACGAGGACCGGGAGGCCACCCGCGAAATCGAGATCCGGCTGACCGGAAACATGGAGCGCTACATCTGGTCGATCAACGACGTGAAGTACAGCGACTCCGAGCCGATCGTCCTGCGGTACGGCGAACGCGTCCGCTTCAAGTTCGTCAACGAGACGATGATGGCGCATCCCATGCACCTGCACGGAATGTGGTCGATCCTCGACAACGGCCAGGGCAAATGGGATCCGGCGAAGCACGTGGTCAACGTGGCGCCGGGCACCACGCTCTACATGGAAACCGAGGTGGATGCGCCTGGCGCGTGGGCCTTCCACTGCCATCTGTCCTACCACATGGACGCCGGCATGTTCCGCAAGGTCGTCGTCGAGGGTGGCCCCACCGCATCCGCCGCCGAACTCGTACAGCGGCAAGGAGAATAGAAAATGAAGCGCTCATTATTGCTGACGGCGTTTTTCGCTGTCTCCAGCTCCTTGCCCGGCTTTGCCGTGGCGGAGCCCCTGATCTGGGGTGTCCAGGCGGAGCAGCTCGAGTACCGCTTCAACGACGACAGCAGCATCTTCGCTTGGGACTTCGATGCCCTGGTCGGCTCCGACGAGCTGAAATTCGTGTGGCGCAGCGAGGCGGAGTTCGACCTGAAGGAAGACGCCTTCGAAACGCTGGAGAACCAGGCACGGCTGCAGACCCCGATCTCAGACTTCTTCGACGGGGTTGTTGGCCTGCGCGTCGATACCCCGGCGGGACCGGACCGCGTCTATGGCGTGCTCGGAATCCATGGGCTGACCCAACAGTGGTTCGAGATCGATGCCGATCTCTTCCTCTCAAATCATCCCTCCTTCCGCCTCGAGGCCGAGTACGAGGCCTTGATCACCAACCGCATCATCCTGACCCCTAGTGTCGAGGTCGATCTGCCCTTCACCGACGACGAAGCGGTCGGGGTGGGGGCCTTCGGTCCCAAATTGGAGGCTGGTGTAAGGCTCAGCTACGACCTGATCGACCGGGCGTTCGCCCCCTATATCGGCGTCCACTACGAGCGGGTCTTCGGAGAAACCGCCGATCTGGCCCGCGAGGACGGCGAAGATGCCGGCGAGTTCTTCTTCGTCGTCGGGTTGAGAGCCATGTTCTGATCGCTCGGTGTGCGGTGAAGCTGATGTAGATCAATGCTTATTGGCGATTGCTAGCCTAGATAAGATGAAGCCTTGGGGACGCTACCAATCGGTAAAGCCCAATAAAGGAAACCAAAATGTTGCGAGCAGCGTTTTCGAAACTCAGCCCCCTAGCGGCGGCCGTTTACGGTCTGCCGGCTGCTGCCTTTGCGAGTGAGAGCGGGTCGGTCTCTGTAACGCCCGTTTTCGCCACCCTGCAAAATTCCGAGTCCTATGGCCATCACATGTGGGGAGGCGGCTGGTTTCTCGGGCCGATCATGATGATCTTGGTTCTCGCCGCGATTATCGCGCTGGTCGTCTTGATCGTTCGCTGGCTTGGCAGTCACGGGACCGGGTCGGCGCAGGCCGCACCCGGCAGGACGCCCTTGGAAATACTCAAACAACGCTTCGCGCGCGGCGAGATTGAGCAGAAGGAATTCGAGGAGCGGCGCCGGGTTCTCGAAGACTAGGCTCTAGGCCAATGAACTAGAAAGCTATTTACGCAGGAGTCCGATCAGGTCTTTGGCACCCTGCTCTAGATGCAACTGCTTGGCCAGCCGGAAATCCAGCGCCGCCCGAAGGCAGCGGGCACAGCCCGCACTGAATTTCACCGCCTCAAGGAAAGGAGAAACAGAAATGACGAAACACCTGACTCTCACCCGGCTCAACGCCACTGCGCGGCCGGCTTTGCAATCGCTGGCCCTTGCGCTCGGTCTCGTTGCCTTCACTGCGGCCAGCGCTTCGGCATCCCAGCATGGAACGGCGCATCAGCATGGACAGTCGCAGCAGATGCAGCAAGAGATGCCCGCCGGGCCTTCGTTCGAAAACATGCGCGAGACCATGCAGAAAGCCCATGAGACGCAAGACCCCGCGGAACGTCGCCGGCTGATGGGCCAGCACATGCAGATGCTGGGCGAAAAGATGCAGGCGATGCATGGCATGATGGATGCAATGCCCATGCGGGACACAAGCGAGAATTACGCGTCGAACGGCATGGCCATGTCCGATGAAATGCCTGAGCAGATGCACCAGATGATGCATCAGATGATGGGTCACGACATGCCGATGATGAAAGGCATGCGCGAGCAGCACGTCATGATGCAGCAGATGATGGAGCAGATGCTCGAACAGCAGCGCATGATGATGGAGATGGACGACAAACAGGAATAATGCAAAGCGAGGCGAAAGCAGCCCTGGTACGCAAGGATCGTGGCGTAGAGCCTCGCCAAAGGCCGCCTTCCTGGCCACGGATCGCTATTGGTGCGGCGGTGCTCGCCGTGTTTCTCGTCGTGGCGCTCGTCCTATGGCGCAGCGGGATGTTGGCCCGCTGGCTCGACGGCGCGGGGCTTGAGCAGGCGGCGACACAGCTCGGTCCGTTCGGCCCCTTGCTGATCGTCGGCATGATGACGCTCGCCATCGTCATAAGCCCGATACCGAGCGCGCCAATCGCCCTCGCCGCCGGCGCGGCTTACGGTCATTACTGGGGCGCGCTCTATGTCGCCATTGGCTCCGAAGCCGGCGCTTTGATCGCTTTCGGGATTTCCCGCCTGATCGGATACGATACGCTACGCGCGTGGCTGGGCGCGCACTTTTCCGACGGGTTTCTCCAGCGCTACATCGCCTCTCAGAACGCCTTGATGGCCACCGTCTTTGCCTCGCGGCTCCTGCCGTTTCTGTCGTTCGACATCATCAGTTACGCTGCCGGGCTCACGCCATTGAAGACTTGGCGCTTCGCTATCGCGACGCTGCTCGGCATCGCTCCCGCGAGCTTTCTGCTGGCACACTTCGGCGATGAGCTCGCTTCCGGCGACTGGCGCCGCGCCGGCATGACGGTCCTCTTGCTGGGCTTGCTCACCCTGCTTCCCATCGCCTGGAAAGCGGCGCCGGCCCGGTACCGCTCAGCCTTCAGGCACTTGCTCCGTCTCGAATAGACAGCGAGCGCGGTTACACACCGCCCATGCAGAGGTACTTGACCTCGAGGAACTCGTCGATGCCGTAGTGGGAGCCCTCGCGGCCGATGCCGGATTCCTTGACCCCGCCGAAGGGCGCGACCTCGGTCGAGATGATCCCGGTGTTGATGCCGACGATGCCGCTCTCCAGGCCCTCGGCGACCCGCCAGACACGGCCCAGGTCGCGGGCGTAGAAGTAGGCGGCGAGACCGAACTCGGTGTCGTTGGCGAGCGCGATGGCCTCGGCCTCGTCCTTGAAGCGGAACAGCGGCGCCACCGGCCCGAAGGTTTCCTCGTGGGTGACCTTCATGTCGGTTGTGACCCCGGTCAGCAGGGTCGGCTGGAAGAAGCTGCCGCCGAGCTCGTGACGCTCACCGCCGATCACCACCTTGGCGCCCTTGGCAACGGCGTCCTCGACGTGCTCTTCGGCCTTTTCCATGCCGGCGGTATCGATCAGCGGACCCTGGCTGACGCCCTCCTCGAGGCCGTAGCCGACCTTCAGGCCCTTGACCTTCTCGGCCAGCTTCTCGGCGAAGGCGTCATAGACGCTGTCCTGCACATAGATGCGGTTGGCGCAGACGCAGGTCTGGCCGGTGTTGCGGAACTTGCACATCATGGCGCCCTCGACCGCGGCGTCGAGATCGGCGTCGTCGAACACCAGGAAGGGGGCGTTGCCGCCGAGTTCCATGGAGACTTTCTTTACCGTGCCGGCGCACTGCTCCATCAGCAGCTTGCCGATCTCGGTCGAGCCGGTGAAGGTCAGCTTGCGAACGATGGGATTGCCGGTCATCTCGCCGCCGATGGCCTTGGCGCTGCCGGTGACCACCGAGAAGATGCCGGCGGGAATGCCCGCCCGCTCGGCCAGTTCGCAGAGCGCCAGCGCCGAATAGGGCGTCTGGCTGGCCGGCTTGACCACCATTGGGCAGCCGGCGGCCAGCGCCGGACCGGCCTTGCGGGTGATCATGGCGTTGGGGAAGTTCCAGGGCGTGATCGCGGCGGTGACGCCGATCGGCTGCTTGATCACCACGATCCGCTTGTCGGCCTGATGACCGGGAATGGTATCGCCGTAAATCCGCTTGGCTTCCTCGGCGAACCACTCGATGAAGGAGGCGCCATAGGCGATCTCGCCCTTGGCCTCGGCCAGGGGCTTGCCCTGCTCCATGGTCAGGAGAACCCCCAGGTCGTCCTGGTTCTCCATCATCAGGTCGTACCAGCGGCGCAGCACCGTGGTGCGTTCCTTGGCCGTCCTGGCCCGCCATTCCGGCCAGGCCCGGTTGGCCGCCTCGATGGCGCGGCGGGTCTCGTCGGCGCCCATCTTCGGCACCCTGCCCAGGGTCTCCCCGGTCGCCGGGTTGGTGACCTCGATGGTCTCGCCGCTGTCGGCGTCGAGCCACTGGCCGTCGATGTAACACTGCTGTCTGAAGAGGCTCATGTCCTTGAGCTGAGGGGCGCCGTTACCGCCGGCCGCCTTGGCGTGCAGAGTCATGGGTTTCTCCCTGGTTCGGTTCTGATCACAGATATAGGCGCAGCCGGGCGCGGCTGCAAAGGTTGTCCCGCCGCCCGCCTACTCCGGGATCGCGGAGAGATCCGGCGCGATCGTCGCGAAGCGGTCGGAGAGCGCGGCCAGCTCGGCGCGGTGCAGCTCGGTGTGGGAGACCACGCCGCCCTGGCCGTCGGGCAGGTCGCGGGTGGCGCAGGCATTGCCCACCACCGTGCAGCCGTAGCCGAGATCCAGCGCCGCGCGCACCGTCGAGGAGACGCACATATGGGTCATGAAACCGGCGACGATCAGGGTCTTGGCGTCCAGCGCCTTCAGCTGGGCGTCGAGATCGGTGCCGGCGAAGGCGTTGGGCAGGCTCTTCTCGACACGGATCTCGCCATCCGCGACGGCCACCGCCTCGGCAATGTCGAAGGTGCCATTCTCGGGATCGAAGACCCCGCCCCCGGACTTGCCCCTGTGCTGAACGTGCAGGATTGGCCGTCCGGCGGCGCGGGCGCGCGCCAGCAGCGCCGCCCCCTGCTCCAGCGCCGGACCCACGCCGGGCAGCTTGAGCACGCCGCGGACATACTCTTCCTGGGCGTCGATCATCACCACCACGCTGTCCGACAGCGGCTTCGGTACCGCCGGCGCGCCGGCCATCTGCAGCAGGGTCTTGGGCTCGGACATCCTGGGAATTCCTTTCTACTTGGCTGGCGAGGCGCCGTACTCGCGCTCGTAGTGGCTTTTCTGCAGCTTCAGGGCGGTCAGGGTGTTGCGCAGCAGAATCGCCACGGTCACCGGGCCGACCCCGCCGGGGACCGGAGTGATCCAGCCGGCGATCTCGCGGCAGGAGTCGATATCGGCGTCGCCGACCACCTTGGTGCTGCCGTCCTCTAGGTCGATCTGGTTGATGCCGATGTCGATCACCGCCGCGCCCGGCTTGATCATGTTGCCGGTGATCAGCCCCGGCTTGCCGGCGGCGACGAAAACGGCGTCGGCCTGGCGGCAGTGCACCGCGAGATTACGGGTCATGTGATGACAGACCGTGACCGTGGCGCCGGCGCTCATCAGCAGGAAGGCGATCGGCTTGCCGACGATCTCCGAGTGGCCGACCACCACCACTTCCAGCCCCTGCAGGGACAGGCCAGTGCAGCGCAGCAGCTCGACCGCGGCAACCGCGGTACAGGGGCCCATGTCGAGATCGTTGTAGACGATCTTGCCGATCGAGGCCGGGTGCATGCCCTCGACATCCTTCAGGGGATGCACCGCGAGTTGCAGCTCCTTGATCGAAAGATGCTCGGGCACCGGGCGCTGGATGATCACGCCGGAAACCCGCGGGTCCGCGTTCAGTGTCGCGATCACCGCCAGCATCTCCTGGCGCGAAATGTCCGAGGGGTAGAAGCGCTCCTCGAAGTCGATGCCGACCTCGTCGGCGTTGCGCTTCTGATTGCGGATATAGAGCATCACCGGCTCGGCGTCGCCGATGGCGATGGAAACCAGCTTCGGCGCCCAGCCGGAGTCGCGCAGGCGCTGGGCCTCGGCGGCGACCTCGGCCTTGATTCCGGCGGCGACCGGCTTGCCGCGCAGCAGCTTGTGGTCGCGCAGATCGGCTACGGGCTTCGTTGCGGTAGTGGATGTCGCCTGGGCCATAGCGCTCTTCCCTCTCGGCGGTGGTCCTGGCGGGGTTGTAAGCCGCGCCGCGCGGCGGCACAAGCCCAGCCGCGACACCGCCCCGCCCGCCGCCGCCCTCGGCGCCTTAGCGCGGGCTTTCCGACAGCGCCAGCGACAGGCCGAGGCCGCAGATCGCCGTGCCGGCCGCGCGGCGCAGCCAGCGGGTCAGGCGGCCCCCCGCCGCCAGACGCCCCTGCAGCGCCGTAGCGGTAAAGACCACCACGACATCGGCGGCCGTGTTCAGGGCGACGGAGAGCGTTCCGAGCAGCAGAAACTGCAGCGCGACGCCGCCGGCCGCCGGATCGACGAACTGCGGCAGGAAGGCCAGGAAGAAGGCGGCGGTCTTGGGATTCAGCGCCTCCACCAGGACGCCGTCGCGCAGCGCCCGGCGGGCACCCAGTCCCGTCACCTGCAGCGGCGCGACCGGCGGCGCGCCGCGCCACAGCTTGACCCCGAGATAGACCAAATAGAGCGCGCCGATCAGCTTTAGAATCGTGAAGGCCTCGGCGCTGGCCAGCAGGATCGCCGAGACGCCGAGCGCCCCTGCCGCGACATGCGCCAGCCCGCCGAGCCCGGTGCCGAAGCTGGAGGCCAGCCCCTCGCCCCGCCCGCCGGCCAGGCTGCGCGCCGCGACGTAGAAGATGCCGGGGCCCGGCGTCACCGCGATAACCAGCGCCGCGGCGAGGAAGATCAGGAAGGTCGAGAGGTCGGGCAAGGTCTCACTCCTCGACGTCGTCGACGTCGAGCTGACCGGAAACGCGGCGGCGGACGTGGGACCAGGAAATGCCGATCGCCAGCACCCAGGAGATCACGAACAGCCCGAGCCAGGTCATCACCGTGGGATTCTGCGGGTCGAGCAGGCCGAAGTCGGCCAGCACCCAGGCCAGCGCGCCGACCACGGCGGCGGCGAGCAGAATCCCGAGGATGCCGATCGAGCGCCAGGTGGCGCGCAGGAAGATCACCCAGCCGATCAGCAGCAACACACCGGCCAGCGCCTTGAGCGGCAGGTTCTCCTCGAAACCGCCGGGTCCGAGCAGCCAGTTGGCGTAGGCGTAGCCGCTGGGGTTGAAGGTGGCGAAGACCAGGATCAGGGCGAAGACCCAGCGCAGCAGGAAGTCGGCGAGGGAGAAGCGGGTGGCGCGGGCCATGGGCGGTCCTTTTCGGGCGGGAGTCGTCTGGTGTCCGGAGGCAGTTTAGCAAAGCGCGGCGGCGCGGCGCAGCCCTCTATGCGGCGGGGTTGCGCGCCGTGGCGATCAGGGTATCCGTGGCGTCGCGCCGCGCGATGAAGGCGCGGTAGGCGGCCTCCAGCTCGGCATCCTCGAAGGCCTTGAAGGTATCGTGGCCGCCGGGCTTGCGCTCCAGGAACCAGCGCAGGTGGTTGGTGTAGCCGTAGCGCTGGAAGCCTTGAATTTCGATGTTCTCGAAGCCGGCGGCGGCCAGCACCTTTTCCAGGGACTGGCGGGTGTGCAGCACCAGATGCTCGCTCCAGAAGGTGAAGTCGCGAAACTCCGGCAGCTCGACGGATTGGATCAGGAAGTCGCGGGCGTGGGGCACCTCGATGACAATCTCGCCGCCGGGCTTCAGGGCTTCGCGGATCCGCGCCAGAATGCCGGTCTGATTTGGAATGTGCTCGAGCACATGGAACATCGTCACCAGGTCGAAGGCCGTGCCGTGATCGCGGATATCCTTGGCGACGCGCAGCTCCGGCGTCTCGGCGGCGATGCGGGCATGGCAGTGCTCGCGCAGCTCGACGCCATAGACCGCGGCGGCGCTGTCGCGCGCCTGCAGGAGGAAATTTCCATAGCTGCAGCCGAAGTCGCAGACGACCTTCCCGGCGAGCCGTTCCGCGAACTGTTCGAAGCGGCGGCGGCCGTCCTCGAGCACCGCGGTCTTGACCACGCTGCCATCGGAGAAATGGGTGATCGACTTGGCGTCCTCGCGGTCCTCCTGCTTGTCCGCCTCGTAGTAGTCCTCCGAGGTCTCGCAGGATTCCAGAAAGATCACCCCGGAGGTCTCATCGAGATAGACCGGCACGGGCAGATCGCGGGTCCGTTCGCTGATCTTGCGCAGGGCGCTTGGGTCGATCACGCCAAGCGCGACCAGCTCGGCGAAGATGGGATTGGTAATGACTGTGGCCAAGGCCTGCCTCTCTTTCCTGCGAATCCAGCGGGGAGCCTATTCGACAGTCACCGACTTGGCGAGATTGCGGGGTTGATCGACGTCGGTGCCCTTGATCACCGCGGTATGATAGGCGAGCAGCTGCACGGGGATCGCATAGAGCAGCGGCGCGACGAAGGGGTCGACGCTCGGCAGGGTGATGGCGTGGGCCGCGCCCTTGCCGAGGCGCTTCACCCCCGCTTCATCGGAAAAGAAGATCACCCGGCCACCGCGCGCGATCACCTCCTGCACGTTGGACAGGGTCTTTTCGAACAGCGGGCCCGAGGGGCAGCAGACGATCACCGGCACCAGTTCGTCGATCAGGGCGATGGGGCCGTGCTTCATCTCGCCGGCGGCGTAGCCCTCGGCGTGGATGTAGGAGATTTCCTTGAGCTTCAGCGCCCCTTCCAGGGCGATGGGATAGAGCGAGCCCCGGCCCAGATAGAGCACATCGCGGGCCTGGGCGACCTCGGCCGCCAGCTCGCGCAGGCGCTCGTCGTGGTTGAGGATTTCGGCGGCCCGTGCCGGCACCTCGAGCAGGGCGCGCGACAGGCTCTCGACCCGTTCGGCGTCGATGGCGCCGCGCGCCCGCGCGGCCGCGATGGCGAGACAGGCCAGCACGGTGAGCTGCGCGGTGAAGGCCTTGGTCGAGGCGACGCCGATCTCCGGCCCCGCCTGGGTCGGCAGCACCGCGTCGGACTCCCGCGCGATGGCGGATTCCGGCATGTTGACGATGGATAGGATGGTCTGGCCCTGGGACTTGGCGTAGCGCAGTGCCGCCAGGGTGTCGATGGTCTCCCCGGACTGGGAGATGAACAGCGCCGCCCCGCCCTCGGGCAGCGGCGCCTCGCGGTAGCGGAACTCGCTGGCGACGTCGATCTCGACCGGCAGGCGCGCCATCTGCTCGAACCAGTACTTGGCCACCATGCCGGCGAGATAGGCGGTGCCGCAGGCCGAGATGGTCAGCCGCGGCAGGGTCGCGAAATCGAGCGGCAGCTCCGGTAGCGTGACTTCGCGCGACAGCGGATTGAGCAGCGACTGCAGGGTGTCGCCGATCACCGCCGGGTGTTCGAAGATCTCCTTCAGCATGAAGTGCGGATACTGGCCCTTGCCGATCAGCGCCCCGGACAGCGCGGTCTTGGTCACCGGCCGCTCGACCACCGTGTCCTCGGCGTCATGCACCGTCGCGCCGTCGAGGGTGAGCTCGGCCCAGTCGCCCTCCTCCAGATAGCAGATGCGGTCGGTCAGCGAGGCCAGCGCCAGGGCGTCGGAGCCGAGGTACATCTCGCCGTCGCCGTAGCCCACCGCCAGCGGCGAGCCGCGCCGGGCACCGATCATCAGGTCGTGGCGCCCGGCGAAGACGATGGCCAGGGCGAAGGCGCCCTCCAGGCGCTTGAGCACCGAGGCGACCGCCTGCTGGGGTGTCTTCTGGGCCCGCAGCTGATCGCTGATCAAATGCACCAGCACCTCGGTATCGGTTTCGGTCTCGAAGGCGTGGCCGGCGGCTTCCAGCTCTCCGCGCAGCTCCTGAAAATTCTCGATGATGCCGTTGTGCACCAGGGCGACATCGGCGTTGGCGTGGGGGTGGGCATTGGCCTCGCTCGGGCGCCCGTGGGTGGCCCAGCGCGTGTGGCCGATGCCGGTGGTGCCGCTCAGCGGTTTGCTCTCAAGCAGGGAGGCGAGGTTGGTCAGCTTGCCCTCGGCGCGGCGGCGCTCGATCCGGCCGTCGATCAGCGTGGCGATGCCGGCGGAGTCGTAGCCCCGGTACTCGAGGCGCTTCAGCCCTTCGAGCAGCAGCGGCGTGACCTCCGCCTTGCCGAGAATGCCGATGATGCCGCACATCCCTAGCGTTCCTTCTTGCTGGAGAGCTTCTTCTGGCGGAACTTGGCCGCCCAGCCCGCCAGGTTGCGCTGTACGCCACGGGCCACCGCCAGGGCGCCCTCGGGCGTATCCTTGGTCACGGTGCTGCCGGCGGCGACGATGGCATCGGCGCCGACCGCGACCGGCGCGACCAGCGCGGTGTTGGAGCCGATGAAGGCTCCGGCGCCGATCAGGGTGCGGTGCTTGTCGTAGCCGTCGTAGTTGCAGGTGATGGTACCGGCGCCGATGTTGGCCCCGGCCCCGATCTCGGCATCGCCCAGGTAGCTGAGATGATTGGCCTTGGCGCCGGCGCCCAAGGTCGCGTTCTTGACCTCGACGAAGTTGCCGACCTTGGCGGACTCGCCGATTTCCGCGCCGGGGCGCAGCCGCGCGAAGGGTCCGACCACCGCGCCGGCGCCGACCCGCGCACCCTCCAGGTGGGAGAAGGCGCGCAGCCGGCAGCCGTCCTCCAGAACCACGCCCGGCCCCAGGAAAACGTTCGGCTCGATGGTCACGTCCCGGCCGATCTTCGTATCCACGGAAAGCCAGACCGTGGTCGGATCGACCAGGGTGGCGCCCTCCGCCATGGCCTTGGCGCGCAGCCGGGTTTGCAGGATCGCCTCCGCGACCGCCAGCTCGGCACGGGAGTTGACGCCGCGCACCTCGTCGTGGGCGGTTTCCACCGCCACGGAGCGGCAGCCGGCGGCGCGGCCCAGCTCGACCAGGGAGGTCAGGTAGTACTCGCCGCGCGCGTTGTCGTTGCCGACCTGATCGAGCAGGTCGAACAGGGCCGCGCCCTCGGCCAGCAGCAGGCCGCCCCAGCAGAGATCGACCCTGCGCTGTTCGGCGCTGGCGTCGCGTTCCTCGACGATGCGCTCGACCGCGCCGTCCTGGCCGAGCAGGATGCGGCCATAGCCGGTCGGGTCGCTGGGCCGCATGGCGAGCCAGACCAGATCCGGCGTCGGCACCTGATCGCGCGCCGCCAGCATCGCCTGCAGCGTCGCCGTCGAGATCAGCGGCCCGTCGCCGTAGAGCACCAGCACGTCGCCGGGAGCCTCGCCCAGGGCGGCGCGCGCCGCCATCACGGCGTGCCCGGTGCCGAGCGGCTCCGACTGGATGGCGATCTCGCAGGGCGCGACGGCGGCGGCGACCTGCTCCATGCCCGGCGAGAGCACGACCACGGTCTTGCCCGCGTTCAGGGGCGCGGCGGCCCGCAGCACATGCTGAATCATCGGCAGGCCGGCAACCTCGTGCAGCACCTTGGGCTTGGCCGAGCGCATCCGCTCGCCCCTGCCCGCCGCCAGCACCACCACGCTCAAATCCGCCCGCGTCATTTCGCTCCAGGTCCCCGTCATCTGTGGGCTTGTGAATCCGCCGCGCGCCGCCGATAAAGGCGGCCTGGCGCGCGGCACGAAGCCCGTATTCCTCTATGGAGCCTTTATGGCAGGCCTGGGGCAGAAGAAAAACGTTCTCTTGATCGATCTCGACGGCACCCTGGTCGATTCCGCGCCGGACCTGGCGGCCGCGGTCAACCGTCTGCTGCGCGAGCTGGGCCAGGAGGCGCTGCCCCTGGAACGGATTCTAGAGATGATCGGCGACGGCATTCCGGCCCTGGTCGAGCGGGCGCTGACCGCCAGCGGCATCGCCTATGGCCCAGCCTTCCTGCCCAAGGCGGTGGACAAGATGCGCGGCTACTACGCCGCCGATATCGCCGTGGAAACCCGCCCCTATCCCGGCGCGCGCGACGCCCTGGAGGCGCTCAAGGCGGAGGGCTGGCGGCTGGGCCTCTGCACCAACAAGCCGGAGGCCATGAGCCAGGCGCTGCTCTCCGCGCTGGGTCTCGACGACCTCTTCGACGCGCTCGCCGGCGGCGACAGCTTTCCACGGAAAAAGCCGGATCCAGCGCATCCGCTCGGCCTGCTGAAGATGCTGCGGGCCGCGCCGCAGCAGGCCGCGCTGCTCGGCGACGGTCAGAACGACATCCTGGCGGCGCGGGCCGCCGGACTTACGGAAATCTGGTTCAGTAGCGGCTACGGCGGGGCGCAGGCCGAGGCCCTAGGCCCGCGTCATGCCATCGGCGCCTTCGACGAACTGCCCGGCGTTCTGCGCGGGCTCTAGGCCGGCTTAGTCGTCGCGCTGCAGGCGCAGGGCCTCCTGGACGCTCGGCTCCTCGCGGATATCGGCTTCGACCAGATGGGCGCGCAGGGCGCCGAACTTGTGATCCATCTCCATGCGCACCGGCACCGGCGGCAGGCCGGGCGCCAGCGGCGCGAGATAGACCGAGATGTTGTCGGGATAGGAGGATTTGACCCCCATCTCGCCTTCCTTGTAGCCGGTCAGGCGGTTGAACTTGACCAGACAGTGCCGGGCCTCGCCCTCGTAGACCTGATAGCGGTTGGCATCGATCTGCTCGGCGCCGAGATCCTCGGCGGTCAGGTCGAAGCGGCGGCGGCCGTCGAACACCGGCACCACGGCGTCGCAGCTGCCCTGCAGGGCCACGGCCTCGGTCAGCATCAGTACCGCGCTCAGGGGATCGAAGGTGCCGATCCGCAGATCCTCGGGAATGTCGTCGCGGTCCTCGGCGTCGGGCTCCGGCACCACGCTGGTCTGCAGGCTGCCATCGTCGTGATAGGTGATCTCGACGAGCCGCTTGGATTTTCCCTTCTTGAAGGCCTCGCTGACGAAATAGCTCGGCTGCGTGGCGCCGCCGTCGCGCAGGCCCTCGACCTCGGAGCGCAGCCTGAAATCCTTGAACCAGGAAAAGGCCCCGGCGATCTTGGCGTCGAAGGAGCTGCGGTAGCGCGTCGCGGTCAGCGCGATCTCCATATCGACCTTCAGGCCGAGCATGCCGCCGGCGTAGATCTCGTACTTCAAGTCCATCACCGTCGCCTTGGCGCTGGCGACCTCGGTCAGCTCGGCGCGGGGCAAGGCCTCCTCGGCCAGAGCCGTAGCGGGAATCGCCGCGGGCAGCAGCGCCAGGCCCATCAGCGCGAGAACGCCGTTTCGCAGGGTGGTTCTATGCATGATCGAGACTCTCTCCTCGGAGGGGAATTTTGGCCAATCACATTGTGTTACGCGGCGCGGCGGCGCGGCGTTTACGCCCCAGGGACTGCGTCCCGGCAGTCCGCGCCGCCGGGCGCTGTCCGGGTGCGTCTTGACAGCCCCCGCCCCCTCACGTAAATCCCGACTCCCTCGCGGGACGCCGGTCCCGTGGACGCACCAGCGCGCTGGTGCCAGGGGCGCGTAGCTCAGCGGGAGAGCACTGCCTTCACACGGCAGGGGTCGCTGGTTCAATCCCAGCCGCGCCCACCATTTTTTCCAGATACTTAGCCCTAGAACAGACAGTTCCCTGTCGTTCAATCGCACAGGTCGGGGAAGCCTTGGCGGACGCGCAAAATCCTCCGCGCCGCGGCGCCGGCTAGCTTGAGGTTCCGGAATGCGGCTCCTCGACGCCCCGCGCGGCGGCGCCCGCGGCTTCAGCCACCTTCCGCTTCTGCTCGTCGCTCAGCTTCGCATCAGGGGGCAGTTCGACCGTCACCTTGCGGTGGGCGAACTCGATGCCGGCGGCCTGGAATTCGGCCTGGACCTGGTTGTAGAGCTCCTTGCGGATCTGGAACTGGCGGCCCGGCCGCGACATGAACTTGCCGCGAACGATGATCGCCGAGTCCTCGATCGCCTTCACGCCCTGGCTCTTGAAGGGCTCGATGAAGTCCTTGCCGAGCTCCGGATGCTCGAGCATTTCGGCGCCGATCTTCTTGAAGATCTTCTTCACCTTCTGCAGATCGGTATCGGTGGGCACCCTGAACTCCAGCTTCATGATCACCCAGTCCCGGCTGTAGTTCGTCAGGTGCTTGATCTCGCCGAAGGGCACGGTGTGGATCGGTCCGAGGTGATGGCGCAGAACCAGGGAGCGGATGTTGATGTTCTCGACCGAGCCCTTGACGTCGCCGATGTCGACGTACTCGCCCTTCCGGAAGGCGTCGTCGAGCAGGAAGAAGAGACCGGACACCAGGTCGCGAACCAGGGTCTGCGCGCCGAAGCCAATGGCGATGCCGACCACGCCGGCGCCGGCCAGCAACGGGCCGATGTCGACGCCCATCGAGGACAGCACGATCATCACAACCATCGCGATCAGGGTGATTTGAAAAAACCTGAGGAACAGCGGCATGATCGTCTGCAGGCGGCTCGCCGAGGAAGCTCCGCCCTCGTCGCCGCCGCTGGCGCCCTGCTCCGCCCCGCCGATGTAGCGATAGAAGACCAGCTTGGTCATGCCCCAAAGCACATAGGCGACGAGAATGGTGGCGCCGATCTGCAAAACGGCGGAAGCGAACCTGCCGCCGAGAAACGCGCCTTCGTGGCTTGCCAGGAGATCGTAGCCCCAAGCACGGAAGAACAGCGCCGCCGCCGCCAGCAGGACCACGATCCGCGCCGCGCGCCCGAAGATCGGCGCGACGCTCGCCTGCCGCGACCGCGCGCTCCCGAAGGCATCGCGGACGAGGCCGACGACGATAAAGTCGGCCAGCGGATAGAGCAGGATGATCAGCAGGCTGAAGAGCGCCGGGTGGGAGCCGAATCCCGCGCCCGCCAGGCCGACGATCACGGAAATCAGGTAGACGCCGACCATGTAGAGGGCCGGGAAGAGATACCACAGCCGGGCAAGAGAGAGGCGCAAGCCGCCGGCGTTGCCGCCGGCCGCCAGGCGCCCGGCGAGGATCCCGGCAACCGGCCGACGCGCGATCGCAAGACACGTCAGCACGAGCAGGAGAAGGACACCGCCTCCGATCAGCTGAAACAGCATCAGCAGATCCGGATCCAATCCGAAGCCCTCAAGCAGCTGTGCCAGGTTGAACCAGACTGCGGCGAAGACGACGGATATCGCCGACCAGCGGAACAGCCGCCGGGCGATGCCGTCCTCGAGTGGCAGCACGCGCGGGCTGCGTCCGCGCGGAGAAAGGATCGCCGCCAGCAGCGCGGTCGCGGCGCGCGCCGCCAGCAGGGCCAGGAACAACGCGCCGAGCAGCATCCGGGTCGGCTCGTGCCCGCGATAGAGCACGAAGAACAGGAAGAGAATGACCAGCGCAGAGACCGCGATGCCGACACTGTCGAGGCCGAGGCGGCCGAGAAAGAAGCCGACACGCTTGGAGGCGCTCATCTCCGGATCGCTTTCCGACAGACGCGCGTAGCTCTGCGCCGCCGCCCGGCGGTAGAGGCGTTCGGCGCCGTAGCCCGCCAGGGCAAGAATAAGGAAAGCGGCGAGGACGAGATAGAAGTGGCCCGTTCCCAGTCCTCGACTGGTTTCGGACACCAGGAACGCCGGGATATCGAAGAGTTCGCCCGCCCTGGCCAGCAAGGCCGCCAGCCTGTCGCGGGCGGCGCCCATCGCCTGGTCGACGCTCTCGATCACCCCCGCGGGTGGCTCCGACGCCGCGCCGGAAAGCGACTGCGCGAGATAGTCGACGAAAAGATCCCGCACCTCTTCGTCGGAAAGCCGTGCCAGAAGATCGGCGCGTTCCTCGGGGGTAAGCTGCCGAAGATCTACACTGTTCTCGCCGGACGCGGCCGATTGCGAGAGCAGTCCCGCGGCGAGCTGTGCCTGAGCCGGCGCCGCCGATCCGAAGAGCAGCGCACCCGCCAAGAGGGCAGCCAGGCAACAGATCGACCAGGACCTCATAGCCGCTGACTCCTCCGCAGATGGCGCAACGCGCCGGATTTGATCGAGTGGCTTAGTAGTTCGGCGGAACCTTGGCCCAATCGTAGCCCTTCCGGCCCTTCTCGTAACCCAGTTCGAACAGCGCCTTCATGTAGACCTGGTCGAAGGGCTCGTTCAGCTTCACGTCGAAGGTTTGCGGGATGTACGCGAGGTTGAAGTCGACACCGTCACGCTGGGAGAGACCGTAAATACGGTACAGGTCGCCGACGCCTTGGTTCTGGATCAGCGAGGAAATAGCCCGGCCGGCGATGCTGTAGGTCACCCGCTCGGTATCCGCCCAGTCGGGATCGAGCCGCCCATTGCGGATGATATAGACGCTTCTCTCACGCGTGATGTGCTGCTGTTCGGAGAGCTCGCCGACATGCAATGCGCCGGGATAGACGAAGACCTGGGCGCTGGCGCCACCGTCAACATGCATCTCCTGGTACGGTTTCCCATCCACGGTGACGTCGATCATGGTCGGCGGAAAGGCCGCCGGAACCGCCGCCGAGGCAACCAGAATGTCATGCACCAGATCGAGCGCGTCGGGATGGCCACTGGCGGCGATCTTGGTGATGTTCCAGATCACCGGCCGGCGGGCGTCGATGTTGGTGGTGCCGATCAGCAGCAGCCGTCCCTTGGCGTATTCCTCGGCGACCACATCCAGCATTTCCTGGGTGAACTTCTGAGCAATGAGCGCCCTCAGCGGAGCATTATCGGTCAGCGCGTCGTCGAACGCGAAGGCGAGCAGGCTGCGCTCCTCCAGAACGTCGTCGGCCGAAATGTTGGTGTATACCTCCTTGAGATTCTGGTCGTAGTCGCTGCCCAGGAAAGCGAAGGGGGCCGTCAGGGCACCCGTGCTGATACCGGTCACCAGCTTGAACTCCGGCCGGGTCCCGGTTTCGCTCCAGCCGACCAGCAGGCCGGCGCCGTAGGCGCCATCCTCTCCGCCACCGGAGACGGCGAGGTAGTTCGCCGTCGGCAGGTCGCCGACGATCCCCTGCTCCGCGTAGTGTTCGGCCTCGCGCTCATAGGATTCGATGCCGTCCTGCTTCAGCAGCGGGAGGTCCGAACTCTGCCAGTAACGGATGCCCGGCATTCCGGCCACCACGGCCTGAGCTTGCTGATCCTTGGGCACGGCCGGTATTCGGGAGGGCGCGGAACAGCCTTGCAGGAACACGGTCCCCGCAAGAAGTGACAGCACCACGAAAGTTACTCTGATTCGCCGTTCCACTGTTCCGACCCTCCCCCTTCAATGCTCAAAAATGGACTTGCTGCAAACCAGGTTTAATGGTTCTCGAGTTTGACCACGACGCTGCCCGGCGCGGGAGCGCTGACGCGCACGCCTTTGCTTTTCACGTCGACCTCGATGAAAACGCAGTTATCGTTCTTCAGGACGGCGGCACCCGTGATTCCCTCGACCAGCGTGAAACCTTGCGAAACGGTCGCGAAATCGCCGGCGAAGTCCTCGATATTCGAAAGATTGTAAACGTTTCCGACGAAGTCGGCCTCGGCGATGCCGGTCTCCAGCAGCTTGGCGCCGTTGAAGGTGAACTCATGCTCGGAGCCGTCATTGAGGACGAGAGTCCCCTGGCCCCAGCGCGCGCCGACGATCCAGCCGGCGGATTTGCCCCAGCCGGAAAGCGTCCCGGACTTGGTCATCTGGTCGCCGGTCGGGCAGTCGTCGGCCGCCATGGCCGGTGCGGCGGCAAAGGTCATTCCGGCGCTCAGAGCGACGGCAAGGGCAAGGCGCTCGATCTTACGTTCCAGGCTCGATTTCATGCTTCTCTCCTCATAGGTAGACGGATTTTCGGGTGTCTGTGATTGGTGGATAAGGTGCGGGAACTCATCGCGCCCGCTCGATCATTTCGGATAATTCTCTCTCTATATCTTCAACCAGCGATTGATAATCGGCGCATCTCGGATGGCGTCCTTCTTTTTCCAGACCCTGCAGCTGCAACAGAGTCGCGCAGGCAAGGGCATAGTCTTCGCAGGCGCCATCAAAGGCTTCGCTTTCCATTGCGAGACGCCGAATCAGCCCGGCATCCTTTGGAAACCGCTCGGTTACCTTCTTGATATGTAGGCGCGAAGCCTCCGGTCGGTACATGCTTGGGCCGGTCTCATATGTTTCATCCTAGTTTGCGGAGACGCCTCTGAGACGACAGTACGTTACTGTAACGAAGCCATGGCCAGGCGGCGGCTATCCTCCAATTCCCAACAATTCACACACGTTTTTGTAGTATGGTTGCGGCCTTGCAAGCAGACTGGCGGGTGCGAGGGGATTTTCTCGCGCCAGCCGCGGACAAAGATTTGTTGGAGAAGTTGATGACTGCTCAGAGAACGGGATTACCCCCCGCGGAAATTCGAGAGCAGTTGCGGCGGATCCTCGATTCGTCCAATTTTGACGCCTCGGAGCGAAACCGTGGATTCCTCGAGTACATCGTCGAGGAAAAACTTTCCGGGCGCGGCGACCGCATCAAGGCTTACAGCATCGCGACAACGGTCTTCGGCCGGGATGACAGCTTCGACCCGCAATTGGATCCTATCGTCCGCATCGAGGCGAGCAGACTTAGACGCTCCCTCGAACGCTATTATCTGACTTGCGGCCACGACAACCCGATTAAATTCACGATCCCCAAGGGCGCCTACATCCCAGAGTTCGAGAGGCAGGGCGTACAGGTAGAGGCCCAGGAAGAGGCCGCGGCGGCAACGGAGCCCGCACCACAGACCCTAGCCCCGCCCCCGCGCCGCGGAAAACCAGGCTGGCGGATGGCCGTCGCAGGACTGGCGGTAGCGGTTTTCCTGGCGGTCACGGCCGGCGCGACTTTATGGTTCACGGGCTACGGGCCCTTCGCCACCGAAGCGGAGCTCCCAAGTTTCGACCGCGAGGGGCCGGCAATCTTCGTGATGCCCTTCGCCGAAGACGGCAAGGTCGAGGCCCTGCAGAACTTTACCCACGGTCTGACCCGCGAAGTCGTCGTCGCGCTGACGCGATTCAAGGATCTCTTCGTCTTCGGGCCCGAAACATCCTTTAGCTACGGCGACGGCGCCAACCTGCGCGAAGTCGCTTCCGATCTTCAGGTTGACTACATTCTTACCGGAGGAACGACGGTGCACGGCGGGCGCTTTGCCGTGGACGTGCAACTGGTCGACGCCGAAACCGGCCAATACGTATGGGCGACCAGGGCCGAGGGCGACCTGAGTGTCGACGACATCCTTGCGGCGCGCGACGAGGTGGCCAATCGCGTCGCCCAGTCACTCGCCCAGCCCTATGGCATTATTTTTACCAAACAGACACAGGAGCGCGAAGGGAAAGCGCCGGACTCCCTCTCCTCCTACGACTGCGTTCTGCGGTTCTATCTCTACTGGAAGAGCTACAAGCGCGAATTCTATCCTACGGTTTATCGCTGCCTGAAAATGGCGATTGCCAATGACCCGGAATATGCCGAGGCCTACGCGGCCCTCTCGCTGATTTACTCCGATGCTTATCGGTTTGGATTCACGGCAGCAAACATCGAGGAGAACCCACGCGAAAAAGCCCTGACTCTCGCCAAACGGTCGATCGAAATCGCCCCCAATCTGGCGCGCGGCCATCACGCCCTGATGCTCGCCCATTGGCTCAACAACGATGTGGAGCTCAGTTTCGAGGCAGGGCGCAGAGGACTCGCAGCAAATCCCTATGACACGGAACTCATGGCGGAATTGGGTATGCGCTACGTCTATCGTGACCAAAGGGAGATGGGCCTGCCCTTACTGCGCGAGGCCTTTGCACGCAATCCAGGCCAACCTAGCGGATATAGGATGCCGCTATTTCTGCATCACTATCTCGAAGGGCGCTATGAGGAGGCCTACCACGAAGCGCGGATGATCGACGCGCCGAACCTGATCTTCACCCATGTCGTCGTGGCCGTTGCTGCGGCAGGAGTGGATAAGAAGGCTGAGGCAAAAGCGGCCGTCGATCGCATCCTGGTCATGGCGCCTAACTTTGGTGAAATCGTCGTGGCCGAGCTGGAGAAGCGAAATATCTCTTCCCAAATCATAGATGCCGTTGTCAAAGGCTTGCGCGATGCCGGTCTTTTCATTCCGGGCGAGGGCGCCGTCGGACACACTTCCTGAGCCGCGCGGCCCTCGCACGTTACCGTAAATAACCCCTGCAGCGTTGCCTGTCGCGCGAAGCGACCGTTAGCGTCTTCCTGAGCTTGCCGGCCTTTCCGCGCCAGGCGGCAGTCAATTAACCGGGAAACGCGCCATGAAGCTGCTCAGGGAGCCGATCCTCCACTTCGCCGTCGCCGGCGCACTGTTGTTCGCGGGCTACTCCCTGGTTTCAGAAAACGAGACTTTCGAAGAGAGCGCCGCCGCCGTGGAAATCGGCGAAGGCGAGCTCCGCTGGCTTCAGGAAACATTCACCAGCCAGTGGCAGCGGCCACCGAGCCAGGACGAGTTGCAAGGCCTCCTTGCCTCCTACCTGGAAGAGGAACTGTTCTCGCGCGAGGCTCAGGCGCTCGGGCTTCAGGATGGCGATACCATCGTTCGCCGCCGCTTGGCACAGAAGCTGGATTTCATCATCTCCGACAGCTTCCGCATTTCCGAGCCGGGCGAAGATGAACTGCGCCGCTACTACGGGGAAAACGCAACGGACTTCACGACAGCGCCGCGACTGAGCTTCGAGCAGCGCTTCTTCAGCCCGGCACGGCGTCCGGACGCCGAAAGCGACGCTGCCATAGTCCTGCATCGTATCTCGGATAGCGCGGAACCCGGCACGGCGCTCGATAGCGGCGATCCTCTGTTCCTCGAAGGCGGATTCGAAAGCCTCGACGCGGTCACGCTGTCGAACCTCTTCGGTCCCGAATTCACGGCCGCGGTCTTTGCCCTGGAAACAGGGGCTTGGCAGGGGCCGATCGCCTCCGGCTACGGTGTCCATCTGGTGAAGGTCACGCGGATCGAGCCGGGCCGCCTCCCGGCGTTTGAGGAAATCCGCGATAGCGTACTCGCCGCCTGGCGGGACGAGCAGTACCGCACCAGCAAGGCGCAGTACCTCGCTGCGCTGCGCGATAAGTACGGGGTGACCGTCGCGCCCTCGGTAGCGCCCATGCTGCCGCGCGACTACGCCGGCGGAGCGGCCGAATGAGTGGCATGCCGATCTACCCCAGTCGGCCCTCCCCACTCGCCGCCCTCGCCGGCGCTCTATTCTGTCTTCTCCTACTTGCCGCGCCGTCGGCAAGCGCGCACGAGAGCCGGCCGGCCTATCTGCAGCTGACCGAAACCGCGGCGCAGGAGTTCGACGTCCTCTTCAAGACGCCGCGGCGCGGAGAGCTCAGCCTCGCTCTCGAACCGAGGCTTTCCGGCAACATCGAGGTCATCGTGCCCCCCGTCGCCCGCGCCACGGAAGGCGCGAGCGTCGAAACCTGGCGCATCCGCGCCCGCGACCCGCTCGCCGGCCGCTCGCTCGCCATCGAAGGCCTCGAAAACACCCTCACCGACACCCTGCTGCGCATCGAGTATGCCGATGGCAGCTCCTGGACCCACCTGCTGTCCCCAGCGGCGCCCGAGGTGACTCTCCCCGAGCGCCCCAGCGGCTGGGACGTTGCGGGAACCTATCTGCCGAGCGGGATAGAGCACATCCTGCTTGGCTGGGACCATCTGCTGTTCGTGCTCGGCCTGGTGCTGCTCGCCTCCGGCTGGCGCAAGCTGGTCGGTGCGATCACCGCCTTTACCGCCGCGCACAGCATCACCCTGGCCGCGGCGACGCTCGGCTGGGCGCAGATTCCCTCGAAGCCCCTGGAAGCGGCGATCGCCCTGTCGATCGCCTTCGTCGCGGTCGAGGTGATCTACGCCAAGCGTGGCCGCATCACCTTCGCAACGCGGCGGCCCTGGACCATCGCCTTTGCCTTCGGCCTGCTGCACGGCTTCGGGTTCGCGGGAGTCCTGAACGAGGTCGGCCTGCCCGCCGGGCAGATCCCGGCCGCTTTGCTGTTCTTCAACATCGGTGTCGAAATAGGCCAGCTGCTCTTCGTCGCGGCTGTCCTAGCGCTTGGCGCCGCGCTCAAGACCGCATCCCCCCGGAGTCCACGCTGGGCCAATTCGATCCCGGCCTACCTCGTCGGCAGCATGGCGATGTTCTGGGTGTTCGAGCGGGTTGCAACCTTCTGATTTATCACGGGAGCTGAACAATGAATCGCTGGTCGTCTATCAAAGCACTGCTGGTTTCAGGCGCGATCCTCGCCACGCCGGGCCTCGCATTCGCGCAGGACCAGAGCGTCGGCATCACGAGCCACGTCACTTCGGAGGCGGACGCGAAGAACCTGAACCAGCCGCGTCCCTACTCGCCCTATGCGAACCGCAGCTTCCCGTCGCGCCCCTACTTCGGCGACACCCATTTGCACACCTCCTACTCCTTCGACGCCGGCGCCTTCGGCGCCCGCTTGGATCCGCGCGATGCCTACCGCCTGGCGCGAGGAGAGCAGGTCACGGCCTCGTCCAACCAGCCGGTGAAGCTGTCGCGACCGCTTGACTTCCTGGTGGTCGCCGACCATTCGGACAACATGGGAATGTTCCCCGACCTTCTTTCCGGCAAGCCCAACATCATGGCCGACCCGCAGGGCCGCAAGTGGCACGACATGATCACCGGCGGCGAGGGCGCTAAGGCGGCCTTCCAGATCATCACCAGCTTCTCCCAGGGGACCTTCCCCAAGGCCTTGCTTTACTCACCCGAGACCCAGGCCTACCGCTCGGCCTGGGAGGCGACCATCGACGCGGCCGAAGAGTTCAACGACCCCGGCCGTTTCACCGCCTTCATCGGCTACGAGTGGACCTCCAACACCGGCGGCAACAACCTGCATCGCAACGTTATCTATCGCGATAACGGCTCTTATGCGCGCCAGGCCTTGCCGCTGACTACGCTGAAACCCAGCGGCAGCGACAACCCCCGCGATCTCTGGGACTGGATGGCGGCTTACGAGAACAAAACCGGCGGCAACGTCTTGGCGATCGCCCACAACGGTAACTTGTCTAACGGGCTTATGTTTCCGCTCATCGAGCCAGGCGTGAACAAGCCGATCGATGCCGAGTACGCACAGACCCGCGCGCGCTGGGAACGGCTCTATGAAGCGACTCAGACCAAGGGCGACGGCGAAGCCCATCCCTTCCTCTCGCCCAACGACGAGTTCGCCGACTTCGAGACCTGGGACAAGGGCAATCTCGACCTGACCGTGCTCAAGACCGACGACATGCTGCAGCATGAGTACGCCCGCTCCGGTCTGAAACTTGGCCTGCAACTCGAAGCCGAGCTAGGAACCAACCCCTACAAGTTCGGCTTGATCGGTTCATCCGACGCCCATACTGGCCTGGCCGCGCTCCAAGAGGACAACTTCTGGGGCAAGGTCTCCTCGATGGAGCCGAACCCGGGCCGCACAAGCGAGGTCTTCGTAAAGACCGATCTGGCAAAAATCATGGAGTGGGAAGTCGGCGCCGCCGGCTACGCCGCGATCTGGGCGACGGAGAACACCCGCGAGGCGCTGTTCGACGCCATGGAGCGGCGCGAGACCTACGCCACCACCGGATCCCGCATGATCGTCCGCTTCTTCGGAGGTTACGACTTTACTCCCGAGGACGCCGGCACCCGCAGCCCGGCCTTCGCCGGCTATTCCAAGGGCGTGCCCATGGGCGGAGACCTGGGCCCGGCGCCCGACGGCAAGGCCCCGAGCTTCCTGGTTGCGGCCCTGAAGGACCCGCTCGGCGGCAATCTCGACCGCTACCAGATCGTCAAGGGCTGGCTCGACAGCGAGGGCAACCTTCAGGAGAAAGTCTACGACGTCGCCTGGGGCGGAGACCGCGAGCCCGGCGAGGACGGCAAGGTGCCGTCCGTAGGCAGCACGGTCGATGTCGCCAACGCGACCTGGACCAACACCATCGGCGCCGGCGAGCTGATCGCGGTCTGGAGCGACCCCGATTTCGATCCGGCCGAACGCGCCTTCTACTACGGCCGGGTGATTGAAATCCCGACCCCGCGCTGGACCGCTTACGACGCCAAATTCTACAGCGTGCAGCTCGGCGAGGAGGTGCGGACGACGGTGACCGAGCGCGCCTATACCTCGCCGATTTGGTACACGCCGGCCAACTAGGGAGATCACGAAGATGATGAAGCACACCCACACGGCGGCCCTGGCGGCGGCCCTGGCAGCCGCCCTTGCGGCCGCCGCGCCGGCAGCGAAAGCCGACGAGGACGACGCCAGGAACCTGCTCAAGGCGATGTCCGATTACCTGGGATCGCAGAACTCCATATCCTTCGCCTTCGACACGGACCTCGAGGTGGTGACCAGCGACCTGCAGAAAATCGCCTTCGCGAGTTCCGGCAGGACAACCCTGGAGCGGCCAGGCAAGCTGCACGCAACCCGGACCGGCGGCTTCGCCGACGTCGAAATCTTCTATGACGGGAGCAGCCTGACGATCTTCGGCAAGACCCTCAATGTCTACACCGAAGCCGAGGACGTGCCCGGCACGATCGACGAACTGGTCGACTGGTTGCGCGCCAACCACAACATCCAGGCGCCTGGCGCAGACCTGCTGTTCGCAAACGTTTACGACCAGCTGATGCCCCACGTCACCGACGTCAAGGACCTCGGCAGCGGCGTCATTCGCGGTGTCGAGTGCGATCATATCGCCTTCCGCACCGAGGACGTCGACTGGCAGATCTGGATCGCCGCCAACGGAGCTCCCTATCCCTGCCGCTACGTGGTGACCAGCCGTCTGATGGCGCAGGCGCCCGAGTACCGGATCGAGATCAGCGACTGGACCGCGGGCGAGGCGCCAAGCGCGGAGACCTTCAGCTTCGTCAACACGACGCAGGCCGAAGAGGTTCAAATCGAAGACCTGGCGGGTTTGGACGAGCTGCCGAACCTGGCCGCCACGGGAGAATAGAGATGATCGGAATAAAGCGGATCACCCTTGCCGTCCTGGTTTCGGGCGTTGCCTTCTTCGGCCTTCTGCCCGGGGCGGACACACCCCTCCTGCAAGAGGTCGCGGCCACCAAGGAGGCCGAGGCCCGCGTCGGGCGGCCACTCACGCCGCTCAGCTACGCAGGTGTCGCCAGGCGCACCTCTCGCCGTGTCGCGCGGCGAACCACGGTGCGTCTCAACGCGCTGCCCGGCGGCTGCATCTACGGCCCCTACTATGGCGCCAGCTATTGGAACTGCGGCGGCGCCTACTACGAGCAGCAGGGCAACGTCTACATCCAAGTCGTCTTCGACTAGAGAGAGGGGAATCCGATGAGCGCAGGAATTCTAAGTCGACCTTTGCGAAGGAGCGCCGTCGCGGCGGCCGCGCTCGCCGGCTTCCTTTTACCGCACACGGTGGCCGCCGACGAGCTGCCCCTGCCCGGCAAGCAGATCGCGGTAGCGGGCGACAGCACCGGCGGCTCCCATTGGACGTTCGGCATCGCGCCCTACGCCTGGGCCGCCGGCATCAAGGGCGATACGGCGCAGTTCGGCGCTCCGTCCATCGAGGTCGACGCAAAGTTCACGGACCTTTTCGACGTGCTCGACTTCGCCGCCATGGTGGTCGCAGAGGCGCGCAACGGCCGCTACGGCCTGTTCATGGACTTCATGTACACCAAGCTTTCGACCGAAGTCTCCACGCCGCGCGGGATTCTCATCGACGATATCGAGATGGAAACCGAGACCATGGCCTTCACCGCGGCGCCGGAGTACCGGGTTTTCGAGTCCCAAGACGGCTCGCTCGATTTCCTGGGCGGTTTGCGGGTCTGGGGCGTCAAGACCGAGATCAGCACCTTCGGCGGCGAACTCGGCGGTAACACGGCGAAGGACGAGGCGTATTGGGTCGATCCCTTGATCGGCGCCAAGGGGCGGGTGAACTTTACCCCCGAGTTCTATCTCTCCGGCTGGGCGATGATCGGCGGCTTTGGCGTCTCCTCGGACTTCATGTGGGACACCTGGGCGGGCTTTGGCTACCAGTTCAACGACTCAATCTCCGCGGTTCTCGGATTCCGCGCCACCGGTGTCGACTATCAGAACGGACCATTCCTCTACGACGTCATGCAGTACGGTCCGGTCGCCGGCGCCGTGTTCCGTTTCTGATGCCAACGCACGCGAGGAAGCACAGATGACCACGGCCAAAGCCGGAAGCAGGATCGGTAAGATCGGCGCCTTCCTGAAGCGCGAGTTCTTCGAGTTGCTGCCGACGGTGATCTACTTCCTCATCGGCTTCAACCTGATCGCCCTCACCAAACAGATTGTCCTCGCCGACCACGGCGTCGTCTTTGTCGGCTGGAAGGCCGCGACCATCGGCGCGCTGCTCGTCGCCAAGGTCGTACTTATCGCCGACAAGCTTGCAATCATGCGATGGGTCAAGGGCCCCCCCGCGATCTGGCCCGTTTTCTATCGCACGGCGCTCTACACGATCTTCGTGTTCATCGCCCAGATGCTCGAATTCTTGATCGAAGGCTGGATTTCCGGCGGAAGCTTTGGCGCCGGCGTAGCGGCAATCGGCGCGCATTTCCTCCCCGAGCATATCGCCTTCGTCTACCTCTGGGTTTTCGTGCTCTTCGCCAACTACATGGCGGTCACGGAACTGCGCCACAGTCACGGGGCGCCGCCGCTATGGCGGTTCCTGTTCTCCCGCGCTGATGCACGGCAGGACTAGAACGGGAAACTAAGCGTGCGACCAGAATCGGTTCTTTACCTACCCGCCCTCACCGCAGGCACCGCAGCCGCAGCAGTTCTGTCCAGCGGATCCGTTCCACGAGAAGGACATCGGCTAGGAGGCATTTTGGGGTTCGAAGGCGTTTCCAAACATACCGCCGCCCCGCTTGCCGAAAGCCGCCACGAACGAGCCAGTAGAAACCAGGACGAGGCACTATGACGAAAATCAGATCTCTGTATCACGTTGCGCTGACCACTCTCGGCGCCTTCACAATCGCTGCCACCTGCGCCGCGGAGGACAAGATGCCTGGCTACAACCACGACATTCCTAAGGAAATCATGACGCCCGACACCGTGGAAACACGCTTGGGTACGCTGAAATTCTTCGATGGCCTGCCGGATGAAGACACCGTCTCCAAGATCTACGACAATCTCGACGTTCTGCGCGGCGTGGAGACCTTTCTGAACGGTATCCCGGCTACGTCGATCGAGGGTTTGCGCCGCGGACATCTGGAGATCTCGGGGTCGACGCCTCCAACAAGGCGCTGATTTTTGACAAGCTGCTCGATTCAGCGCCGCTCTTTCTGACTGGCAATACCGACACCGTCTATTGCAGCGCCTTCCTCGATTTACAGAAGGACGGGCCGACCGTCGTCGAGATACCGCCAGGCTCGGGACCGGGTACCGTGAACGACGCCTACTTCCGCTTCGTCACCGACATGGGCTTCCCGGGGCCGGACAAGGGCCAGGGCGGCAAGTACCTGATCCTGCCCCCCGACTACCAGGGCGACCTCGATCCGCCGCTCGGCGGCGCGGCGGCAGAGGTCGACGGGGAAACCTACTTCGTGTCGAAATCCACGAGCTATGTGAACTGGCTGATCCTTCGCGGATTCCTGGTCGACGGAAAGCCGGACACCGCCACCAACATGTTCAAAAGCGGCGTCAAGATTTACCCCTTGAGCCAAAAAGACAATCCGCCAGAGATGACCTTCGTCAGCGGGTCGCGAAAGTTCTTCAACACCATCCACGCAAACAACTACGAGTTCTATGAGGAACTGCACAGCGTGGTCGACCGCGAACCGGTCTCCATGCTGGACCCGGAGCTGCGTGGTCTCTTCGCTGCGATCGGCATCGAGAAGGGCAAGCCCTTCGCGCCGGACGCCCGGATGCAGGAGCTGCTCACCGAGGCGGTCGCCATCGGCAATGCGACCGCCCGGGCGATCGTGTTCCGCCCGCGTCTGGACGATTTCTACTTATATCCCGACAGCGCCTGGGGCACCGCCTTCGTGGGCGGCGATTATCAATGGCTCCGGGACGGCGGCACGGGCGGCCGCTATCTGGATGCGCGCACGCTGTTCTTCTATCAGGCGACCGTGAACACACCCGCCATGGTCCTCAAAATGGTGGGCAAGGGATCGCAATATGCCTACGCGGCGGCGGACAGCGACGGCGCCTATCTGGACGGCTCGAAGACCTACAAGCTGACGATCCCCGCGGATGCCCCGGCCAAGGATTTCTGGTCGGTCGTCGTCTATGACCCGCAGACTCGCTCCGAGCTCCAGACCGGCCAGACCTTCCCCAGCAAGAACAACAAGCGCGACGCCCTGGCCGTGAACGCGGACGGTTCCGTGGATCTCTACTTTGCGCCGGAAGCCCCGGCGGGCAAGGAATCGAACTGGATACAAACCGTCGAAGGTAAGGGCTGGTACACCATCCTTCGTCTTTACGGTCCGCTTCAGCCCTGGTTCGACAAGACCTGGCGTCCCGGTGAGATCACGCGGGTCAACTAACGCGAAGAGCCGGCCCGAATCCTTCTCGGGCCGGCTCGAGCCTGACTGGTGCATCGAAAAGGAAATCAAGATGATCATCAAACGAACGGATGGGTTGGCACTCGTGCTCGCCGTTTTCCTTACTGCGGGGGGCGGAGCAATCGCCGAAGCGGCCAGTTGCCTCGATGTGGACTTCCCGGACACAGCGAAAGTCGGCTCGACCGATCTGGTGCTGAATGGACTGGGCGTGCGCAAGGCGACCATGTTCAAGGTCAATGTCTACGTCGCCGGCCTCTACATCGAACAGAAGAGCGGCGACGGCAATGCCATCGCTTCGGCGAACCAGCCTTGGCATCTGGAGCTGCATTTCGTGCGCGATGTGGACGCTTCGGACATCCGCGATGCCTTCGAAGACGGCTTCAAGGATACCGCGGGCGACAAGCTCGATTCCCTGAAACCGAAGATCGAGACCCTCAACGGACAGATCGTCGATTTCGAGGAAGGACACGTCCTCGCCTATAGCTACGACCCCGCAAGCGGCACCGTGGTCAACGTGAATGGAGCCGCCGGCGCGCCCATCGAAGGCGCGGACTTCGCCGAAGTCCTGCTCGCGATTTCGATTGGCCCCAATCCCCCGAACGAAGAACTCAAGACAGGCTTGCTTGGCGGCGCCTGCGAATAGCCACCACACAACCTGAAAGGTTAAACGTACATGTCCAGGCTTCTCTTATCGACGCTGCTGCTGATTTTCCTTGGCTATTCCCCGGTGGCTGCCGAGGACGCCGCGAACGCCGACCAGGAGCTGGCGAAGAAGCTCGCCAATCCTATCTCCTCCCTGATCAGCGTTCCGATCCAGTTCAACTATGACAGCGGCTTCGGCCCGGACGACGGCGAGCGGATCGCCGCCAATGTTCAGCCGGTGATTCCCATCGGGCTGAGCGATGGCCTGACCCTGGTGACGCGAACCATCGTCCCGATTATCTGGCAGGACGACATCGCGATCGACCTCGACGGACCGACCGGCGAGCAGTTCGGCCTCGGCGACATCCTGCAGAGCTTCTTCTTCGTGCCAGACTCCGTTGAGACCGGTCTGGGAACCCTGACTTACGGCGCCGGGCCGGTAGTCAACTGGCCGACGAGCACCGACCGCCTGCTCGGCTCCGGCACCTGGGCCGCGGGACCCACCGGCGTTTTCCTGTTCCAGAATAGCGGCTGGACCTACGGCATGCTGGCCAACCACCTCTGGGGCATCGACAAAACCCGCAGCTTAACCCCCGACCTCGAGAGCACCTTCCTTCAGCCCTTCGTGTCCTACTCGACCAAGGACGCCTGGACCTTCTCGCTCAATACCGAGGCTTCCTATAACTGGACTACCGAAGACTGGGCCGTTCCCGTCAACGGAATGGTCTCCAAGCTGGTGTCCATCGGCAGCCAGAAAGTCCAGCTTCAGGCCGGCGTGCGCTACTGGGCCGAGGAGGCCTTCTGGGGCGCCGAGGGCATCGGCGCGCGCTTCGCCGTTACCTTCCTGTTCCCACGATAAGCCGGCGTAAGACACGCCAACCTGAAGCGCTCAGAAGCCTTCCGGATCACTCCGAGGAGAAATGTAGATGTTACGCCTGCCTGCTATAAGTGCTTTCGCATTCGCCATCGCCATAGGGCCCGCTTTAGGGGAAGTCTCTCCTGCAGAAATCGATGCAATATCCATCCCTGATAAAGTCGAGACGGCGATCGGCACGCTTGAGTTCTTCGACGGAGTTCCGACCGATGCCACGGTGGCTGCCGTCTATGACAACCTGGACCGCATGCGCGGCATGGAGGTGTTCCTCGCCAATCTCGGTGCTGTATCGATGCACAGCGTGCGCAAGGGGCTGGGCGATGCCGGAGCCGAAGGCGCGCATAGGATCGCCATCTTCGAGCAACTGATGGATTCGCAGACCCTCGTCGTCACCGCTAATACATCAACGCTCTATGCCTATACCTATACAGACCTCGCCAAGGACGGTCCTACCGTCATAGAGGTGCCCCCAGGAATGCTCGGCTTTCTCAACGACGCCTGGCAGCGCTTCGTCGACAATATGGGCGTCACCGGAGCAGACAAGGGAATGGGTGGCAAATACCTCGTTTTGCCCCCCGATTATGCGGGCGAAATCCCCGAGGGCTACTTTCTTCTGAAGCCCCCGACCAACAGCAATTTCATGTTCCTGCGCGGCTCGATCAAAAACGGGCTGGAACCCGCAGTAGAGAACATAACCTCGAATCTGAAGGTCTACCCGCTGAAGGACGCGACGAACCCGGCCGCGACCGAATTCGTCAACATGTCGGGTAAGGCCTTTAACACGGTCTTCCCAAGCGATTTCAGCTACTTCGAATACCTCGACAGGGTCATTCAGGAAGAACCCGTCGAGGCCATCAGCCCGGAAATGCGCGGCGCTATAGCAGCCATCGGAATCGTCAAGGGACAGCCCTTCGCCCCCGACGACCGGATGAAGAGGCTGTTGACCGAGGCCGCCACGCTCGGCAACGCGACGTCCCGCAGCATCACCTACCATCCCCGCTTCGACGGCGTGCGAATCTACCCGGACGACCCCAACAGCGTCTGGTCCACAGCTTTTGCCAACAGGAACACTAGTTTCGAAGCAGATGGAATCATGGGGCTCGACGCCCGGGCGCTCTACTACTTTAACGCAGGCGGCGTCACGCCAGCCATGGCCACCAGCAGTCCTGGCCAAGGCTCGGACTACGCTCTAGCCCTGCTCGATGCCAGCAAGCAAGCCTTCGACGGCGCAAAGACCTACAGACTGCACCTGCCCGCCAACGTGCCGGTCAAAGACTTCTGGGCTGTGACGATATACGACACTCAGACCCGCTCGCAGTTGCAGACCAGCCAGAATTTCCCAACCGTCGGCAGCCAGTCCAAGGGGATGACCCAGAACGCCGACGGTTCTTATGACGTGTATTTCGCGCCAGAGGCACCGAAGGGTCAGGAGGGAAACTGGCTCCAGACCGTTCCAGGCAAGAGCTGGTTCACAATTCTACGGATGTACGGGCCGCTGGAGCCATGGATCAACAAGACTTGGCGTCCCGGAGAAATTGAGCTGGTTGACTGATGTCGCAGATCGCGGGCGCGCGAATCAATTTTTTGCTTCGTCGCGAAGCTGCCAGTTGACCGAAAGCCAAGGCTCTCCACCGCTCGAGCCTTTTGTCAGAATATAGAAGGAAGAAAGAGATGAAGCTTATGAAACGCGCGCTAACCGTAGCCGCGGCGGCAAAGCCGAATGGTACGGTGTTGTGCCGTTCCAGAGCGTTTTTGACGATGTTGAAAAAACGCACCACGCAACTAATATCGGCCACCGCCTTCATCGGTCTTGCGATCGGTGCGCAGGCCTCCCAGTCAGCCGCGCCTGAGAAGCTGGAAGCGGTTGCCGAACGCGCCTATCTCTATGGCCTCCAGCAGGCGATCTTTTACGGCCAGCGCTGGATTTATACTCAGAACGACGCCAAGACGAACGATATCTATTCGGGCCTAAATCGCTTCTTCTGGGTTCGCAAGCAGATTACCCCGGACTTTCCCGTCGTGACGCCGAACGCAACGACGCTGTATGGATCTGGATTTCTAGACCTGCGCGACGGCCCGGTCGTTATCGAAGTCCCCGAAATTACCGACCGCTATTTCAGCGTCCAGGTCATGGACCAGTATGGCATTTTCCGGATGATCGTCGGGTCGCCCTTCAACGGCACCAAGGCACGTAAGTATATCCTTCTGCCACCGGACTTTACGGGACAGGTTCCGGCGAGCTTTCCGACTACCGATATCGTGCAATGGCCTTCGAAAACCGCCTATGGCGTTGTGCGGATGGCGGTCGAGACGGGATCTGAGGAAGAGATACAGACCATCAACGCCTATCAAGACCAGATCACTATCACGCCTCTCGCCGATTGGCTGGCGAATGGCAACAAGGGAATAGCCCAGGCAGACCGCGTCATTGTTCCGGGTGATTTCGTCGTACCCACAGGGTTGCCGGACTATGCGGTCGGCCAAGTCGATAAGCAGAACGCCGAGCAGTTCTTTACCCTGCTCAGTACGATCCTAAACGATCCGACCATGCCGGTGATGGAGGACTCCTTGGTTGAAACGGAGATGCTCAATCAGCTGAAAGCGGTCAACATCGGCAAGGGGCTGAGCTTCGACTGGGGCAAGCTGACGCCCAACCAGCAAGCAGATCTGGAGGCCGGATTTAAGGCCGGGTTCGAGAGTGTCCGTCATAAGCTTAAGACGAGCCTTATCGACATGAACGGCTGGGGAGTCGTGCGCAATGACGGTGGCTTTGAAACTCACTGGATGGATCGGGCAGTAATCGCCGATGCCGCCTGGGCAGCGCCGGACAAGAACATCTCGCATGGCGGCGCGTTCCTGTTCACCGACGCGGATGGCAAACCGCTGAATGGCAAGAACAAATACACTCTGACCTTTGACATGAACGACCTGCCGCCGGTGACCGAGTTCTGGTCGATCCCGATCTATGACGCCAACGGCTACTTCGTTGCTAATGAGATCAACCGCTATACCGTCAACAGCTTCATGCTTGCGGCCGGGGATCTGGTGGCAAAGGACGGCAAGCTGGTGATCTATATCCAGCACGAAAAGCCCAGCGATCCCGATCAGGCGAAGAACTGGCTTCCAGCTCCGCTCGACGGCATGCGGTTCACCTCGCGTTTCTACGGGCCTTATGCACCGCTTACGGACGGCACCTACAACATGCCCAAGGTCGAAAGAGTGCAATAATGCCCGTCCTTCGAACGAAGCGCTCGAGACAGGCTTATGGGTGGCGCCTAGAAGTAAGCGCCGCGCTCACCATTTTCCGCCCGTCCTGACAGAAGCATTACCGTCGGAAAAACTCAGGGGCGCCCTACGGGCGCCCCTTTCTATTTTCCCTCCGCCTAGTCGTCGACCTTGCCGGTCCAGGCGGTGCGGTCGAGGTCCAGGTCCGGGAAGTCGTCCGGGTTGAACACCGGGCGCTCGACCCCGGCCTTGAGCTGCTGGCGGAAATCCTTCAGGACCCGCAGGCAGGTCGGCAGCAGCATCATGATGGCGATCAGGTTGACCAGCGCCAGCACGCCCATCAGCGGATCGGAGAAGAAGAACACCGCCGTGGCGCCCGGCGCCACCGCGCCGAGGAAGACGATACCCATGATCACCACCCGCAGGATATGCAGGGCCATGGGATGCTCGGTGATCACGGTGAGCGCGTTCTCGCCGAGATAGTAGTTGTAGATGATCGAGCTGAAGGCGAAGAGGAAGATGATGAAGGTCAGGAAGTACTGGGTCCAGGCCCCCAGGTGATCGACCAGCGACTGCTGGGTCAGCACGATGCCGTCGATATTCTCCGCCCCCGGCACGTAGACGTCGCCGAGCAGGATGACGAAGGCGGTGCAGCTGCAGATGACGATGGTGTCGATGAACACCGAGAAGGACTGGGTGATTCCCTGGCTGACCGGGTGGCGCACGTCGGCGGTCGCGGCGACGTTCGGCGCGGAGCCCAGGCCGGCCTCGTTGGAGAACAGGCCGCGGCGCAGCCCCTGCGCCAGCGCGGCGCCCATGCCGCCGCCAACCGCTTCCTCCAGCCCGAAGGCGTTGGCGAAGATCGAGCCGATCACGCCGGGTAGCTCGCCGATGTTCAACACGATGATCGCCACGGCCATCAGCAGATAGGCGGCGGCCATCACTGGCACGACCACGTCGGCCGCCTTGGCGATGCGTCGGATGCCGCCGAACACGATGAAGCCGGCGACGATGGCCAGCAGGCCGCCGGTCCAGATCCGGTCGATGTTGAGGCTTTCCTCGACCGCGCCGGCCACGGTGTTGCCCTGGAAGGCATTGAAGCCCAACGCGAAGGCCGCGATCAGGCAGACGGCGTAGATCACCGCCAGCCATTTGTAGTCGGCGCCGAGGCCGTGGATGATCGAGCGCGCCGGGCCGCCGCGGAACAGACCGTCGGGCTCGCGCCGCTTGAAGATCTGCGCCAGGGAGCATTCGACCAGGGAGGTCGCCATGCCGATCAGCGCGATCGCCCACATCCAGAACACCGCGCCGGGGCCGCCCAGGGTGATGGCCACGGCGACGCCGGCGATGTTGCCGCCGCCGACCCGGCCGCCCACGGAGACGAGCAGCGCCGCGCGCGCGGAGATCGCGTTGGGATCGCCGCTCTGGTTTTTCGAGGAGAGCACCCGGAACATCCGCCGGAAGAAGCGGAACTGCACAAAGCCGGTCAGCGCGGTGATGAAAACGCCGAGAACCACCAGGATGGGGATCAGCGACCACCCCCAGGTAAAGTCGCCGATAGCGCCGAAGAGACTTTGCAGAAAATCCATCGTCCTCCCCTTTCGAATCCAAGTTCGATATGACCAGTGCAGGCTATCCCTCGGATTCCATCGAAGCCACGGAATTCACGCCGCCCGGCAGCGAACGCCGGCGCGCGACTTCGCGGCCCCCTCGGACTGGGGCGAAACGGGGAGGCGATTGTTGGGGAGCGGGAATTCGCGTAATATTTGCATGGAGCCTGCCGCCACTCGAGGCGTTCCTCGCGGCCTGCCCTGCACAAGATTCTAAAAGGCCATGACTCGCGCATAACCGATTATCGGGGAGAAAGCCGATGTTTCAGTGCATGCCTTCGACGCGCAGCTTCTTCGCGGCGGCCGCGATCGCCACCGCAGCGGCCTTCGCCTTTCCGCCCGCGCAGGCCGCCAGCCAACAGGACAGGGAGCTCTGCGCCCAGGCGAGCAGCGGGAGTATCGACGCCTGTACACGCATCATCGAGGATGAGAGCGAAAGCGCGGAAAACCGCGCCGCCGCGCACGCTGCACGGCTATCGGAGTACATCTTCTTTGGATATGTCGGCGCCATCCACGACGTTCATGCCCTCATCGCCGAGCATCACTGGAACAGCGCGCGCATTCTGGAGATCTTGCAAAAGGCAATGGGAGACTTAGCCGAAACATACTATTTCGAAGGAGAAGACGTCGTAGACGCGACCTGGCTAGGCGAAGTCCTGGGAAGCTATGCAGGCAGTCTCAAGCACCTCTTGAGAGTGATGGAACATCAAAAAGCGCCTGCTGCCGAAGTGTCCATTATCCAAGACGAGTACGCTGTGGCGGAAGAGTTGCTCTTACAGGAGTCGCTTACGCGCAGCCAGATTGAGGACTACCTCGACCGATTCTGGTAGAAATGAAATAGGCTCTCTATAGTAACCAGCACATATCGTCTTTCTGTATTGGCGAAAGCCGATTTCTATTACTTCGCATGAGCGAGGCGGGGAGTGCGGACGGTGAGTCGCTCGCTGCTTCGGGGCACCTGCAGCAGGCAGAGGCTACAGGCAGGCACACCGCAGGCAGGACACGACGCCGGATCGAAATTGCGCTCAACGCCCGCAGGGGGAATCCTCATGCAGCAAGACAAGGACCCAGCCGGCAGCGGCGAAAAGCGCGCGGGACGCCCGCTCGAACCCGGCGACCCGGCGCCTAATCCGCGCTTCGAGGATGCGGCCGGACAGGCGGTGACACTGCGCGACGACGCCCATGCCGGCGTTGCGAGCGCGGTGATCTTCGCAGAATTGCCGGCGGCCCAGGCGGAACTGACCGCGCTGCTCGACCAGCTTGCCAGCGCGGCGGAGGTCCGGCTGTTTGTCGCCGCCCGTCCCCAGGCGCCGGAGCCCGTGGCGGCGGCGCGCTGCTGGCGCGACCCGGATGGCAAGGCTGCGGCGGCCTTCGGCTTCGGCGGCGCCGCGCTGGCCAGCGTCACGCTCGATGCCAATGGCCGCCTGCTCGCCAGCAGCGCCGCCCCGGCGCGGGCTCAAGCGGAAACGATCCGCGGCGCCCTGCGCAGCCTGGACCGGCCGGCCAGCGTTGGAGAACTCGCCGATCACCCGCCGGTACTCGTGCTGCCGCGCGTGCTTTCCCACGCGGACTGCGACAGGCTGATCGCGGAGTGGGAGAAGCCGGCGCGGCTCTGGGAGTCCGACGGCTTCACCACGGCGGGCTTCGATACCCCGGAGGGCAGCTTCAAGCTACGGATCGAGAGTCACGGCCGGCTCGATCAACTGGTGCTGCGCGACCCGCCCCTGGAGCAGTGGCTCGACAGCCGCTTCGCGCAGCGGCTGCGCATGGAAATCCGCAAGGTCTTCCAGATCAGCGCGCCGATGCGCGAGGACTATCGCATCTCCTGCTACGACGCCGCGCAGTCTGGACGGCTCGGCCGGCATCGCGACAACCCGACGCCGCAGACCCGGCACCGCCTGTTCACCGCCGTGGTCGCGCTGAACGAGCCCGAGGACTACGGCGGCGGTGCCCTGTGCTTTCCCGAATACGCCGCCGGCGGATACCGCTTGACCCGAGGCGCCGCCGTGGTGTGGTCGGCCTCGCTGCTCCATGAAGTCCTGCCGGTCGCCTCCGGACGGCGCTTCATACTCGGCACCCACCTCGGCGCCTAGCGCCCAGACGGCGGCGAAACCGCTGGGCGGCATTGGCCGGAATCCAATTTCCTGTTTTGGAGAATTTGATCCGTTCTGGAGAAAATAGCGATAAATATCAGCTCATTAACTAAAATATATATTGGATTAATCATAACTTTTATTGGCTTTGCTGAGATAAAATTCAGACATTCTTAAGCCAGTGAAGACAACACTATAGAGGAGCGTTCAATGTTTGCGCTGCTTGGCCAGCTTCTGAAAAGCGAGAGGGGAGCCACGGCCATAGAGTATGGGCTGATAGCAGCCCTGGTTAGCGTCGCCGCCATTGCGGCCCTGGATACCCTGGGCGGTTCGCTCGCGGAAATCTTCAATCTGGTTTCCTCCGAACTGAACACGGCGGCAGTGCAAGAAGGCTCGAGCTAGCGGCGGTCGGCAACAGGGCGTTGTCCTCCGCGCCCGGGTCAAAGCTTTGAGGATGCCCCTCAAGTCCGGGCATCGAAGTGGAGGACGAGCATGTTGACGACACAGCCTAAGCGCAGCGAAGAGACGCAGGCAGCAGAGGCCGCGGACCGGCGGATCGCGCCGCGGATACGCACCCTGCAGAAGGGCCAGCTTTTCTTCCTGAACAGCAACAGCGCCATCGAGTGCATCATTCTCAATATCTCCGAGACCGGCGCCTGCCTGCGCCCGACCGACGTGAAGAGCTGCCCGGACACGTTTCAGCTTCGCTGCCACAATGGCGAGATGAAGCTTTGCCATTTGGTCTGGCGCAGCCACAACGACATCGGCGTCAGGTTCGAATAACCCGCCTCCGCCGCCTGGCCGCGGCGGAGTCGCGCGCGCTTCTGGCTTGATTTTCCCCGCCTTTCTGGTGGATATCGGCGCAGCCCTTGCACGACGATCAGAGAGGACGGCCATGCCGCGCACGCCCCCGCCCGCCCCGGAAGACTTCACGGTCTGGACCGCCGACCGGCTGCGTTACTGCGATACCGACCGCCAGGGACACATCAACAACGCGGTTTTCGCGACCTTCTGCGAGAGCGGCCGCACCGCGCTGCTGTTCGAGGAGGGCGCGCCGATCGCCGCGCCGGGCTATGCCTGGGTGATCGCCCGCCTGGTATTGGATTTCCGCAGCGAACTGAACTGGCCCGGCACGGTCGACATCGGCACCGCCGTCGCCTCCCTCGGCAAGTCCTCGATCGTTCTCAAGCAGGGCATGTTCAAGGATGGTATCTGCGCCGCGGAGGCTGAAACGGTGATCGTGCTGATGGACGAAAGCACCCGCAAGTCAGCGCCGCTGCCGCAAGAGGTGCGCGCCAAGCTGGAACAGCTGCGCGGCGGCTGACCGGAGGGAGAAGATGGGCGGGACCTGTCTTTCTGCGAGACCGCTTACGGGGCAGGGCTGGCGCAGCCTCGTACCGATCCGAGCCCCGCGCGCCGCAAGTGAGACCGTCCTGTCATGAGCTTCACTCCGCGCCAATGGCTTACAAGTCTCGCCGGGCTTCTGGCGATCCTGGCGGCGGCCTGGGCTTCCCCCGCGCAGGCTTGCGTGATTTGCATTCCCTACCCGACGACAACCCACGCCGACCTGCTGATGGAAAGCGAAGTCGTCGTCATCGCAAGGGAGGACCCGGACAAATCCTTTTCTTACGCGCCCGTGGTATTCCTCAAGGGCAAAGCCGACACCCGGCCCGTCGATCTCCTGCTCGACTCCTTGACGCGGCAGCGCCTGAGCCACAGCCCCGATGACGGTGTCGTGCTCTACCGCCGCAGCGTCGAGGCGCCTTGGATGCGGCTCGCTTACGCCAACGCCGCCTATCGTGAGTTCCTCGTTTCGGTGCTCGAGAATACGCAGGCCTGGGAAAGCGGACGCGGTAAGACGGAGCGTCTGGAGTTCTTCTCTCAGCGCATGCTCAGCGCCGATGCCACGATCCAAGAGCAGGCCTACCTCGAGGTTGGACGGGCGCCCTACACCTGGATCTCCCGGGTCGCCGGCGCGATCCCACGCGAAGAGATACGGCGCTTTCTCTCCGACGACCGTAAGCTCGAGTGGCACCGGCTTTTCATCCTGATGCTCGCCCGCAGCGCCCATCCCGACGACAGGGTTTATATCCGCAAGGAATTCGAAAGCGCCGCCCACTTCGGCTTGACCGCGACTCTGCCCGCCTGGACCGTGGCCTTCGTGGAAGCCTATCCCGAGACGGCGGTCGAGGAGATCGAAGAAAGCTTCTTTCGCGATCCCGCCCGCTCCCGGCCGGGGCTGGAGGCCGTTCTGCAGGGCCTCTCGGTTCTCGCCTCGCAGGAGGGCATCCTGATCTCGCCGCGCATCGTCGAACTCCGCCGCCGCATCGTGAGGAGCTACGCCCGGCTCATCGAGCAGCACCCGCAACTGGCAGGCTGGGTCGCGCGCGACCTCACGCTCTGGCAACTGCAGGCGCTGGTCGAACGTCTCTCCGCAATCGTGCGCGAGGAGACGACACTCGACCCGGCAGCGCGCTTCATGGTCGAAAGCTATCTAGCGGTGGCTTCCGGCTTTCCCTTAGCGGCGCTTTCGAAGCAGCCCCGTTAACGCCCTCCCCCGCCGCCGGTCTGGTCAGCAGCTTGGCGGCGGCGGCGCGCGGAGAGAGTATCCAATGGGGGGATAAAAAAATGAGGGGGAAGGCACTGCCTTCCCCCTCAGCTCCATCCTGGGTGCCCAAGATGGAAGGGGATCGGAATTCCTAGAGCGCCTGAGCTCGCTCACGGAAGCTTTCGCGCCAACGGGAGGCTGCAAAAGTCGATCCGGGGAGATACTACCCTAGCGTGAAATAAGCCGCAAGCCATAGTCATGCCCTCCGGTAGCGTCCCGGTCGCACCCCGGCGCTAACGCCGCTTGGCGCGCCAGGCCGCGATGGCCCCCAAGACGAGCACCGCGAGCACCGCCGTGGAGGTCAAGGGCAGGGCCAGAAACAGCAGCAGTGCCCCTGTCAGCACCCCCGCCAAAAGCGCCAGTGCGAGCAGACAAAGCGCTGCGGTCATGGCCAGGCCGCTCAGCCAGCCGGCGGCGCGCCGGCCGGCCGCGAGCCGCGGATTTGCTTGGATTTTTCTCGTCTGAGCGACACGACCGGGATGAAGGTGAAGGGCCATGACCCCAGAGTTACGGGCCCCGGCCGGCCAGTTCAAGCACCGGTACCAGGCCGCGCGGAAAAAGCCGCCCTCTTCGCCCCATGGCGGCAAGCCCGCAAAAGTCTTCCCGCGCCGCGCGCTCTCCATCCGGCGCCGCAGTCCGATTTTTCCGCCGCGCGGCGCGAAGCGCGAAGAACCCTGAAAAGCCAATATGTTCAGGGCCATTGGCCTCAACTGCGGACCACGAATTGGAAAGGGACTTATGCCATACCGCCACAAGACTCTCCGGCAGGAACCTTTCATGCCCAGCTTGTTTTCAGTAGCATTAGCTGAAGTTTAGACCGGTTCCAAATCGCTGCCGAGATCCTCTTTGCAGCCGGGCCGGTCTCGGCGCGGCGCCGATAAGAGCGCCAAACTGTCTGATGGGAGGACTACATGTCAGAATCCAAGAAGCAATTCCGTGAAAGCGTAGAGGGCGTCGTTTCGGCCCGCCGCGGTTTCATGAAAGGCGCGCTGGCCGCGGGTGCCGGCGCGGCTGTTCTGGGCGTCAGCGGCAAGATCGGCGCGCCCTATATCGGCACCGCCAAGGCGCAGGGCACGACCTGGAAGATTCAGACGTCCTGGCCGGGTGGCGTGGGGCTCGATATCTTCAAGGCTTGGAGCAACTCGATCGTCGAGAAGACCGGCGGCGAGCTGTCTTTCACCCCCTTTGGCGCCAATGACGTCGTCGGCGACTTCCAGCTTTACGATGCCGTCAAGAACGGCGTGCTGGAGGCCATCAACCCCTTCACCATCTACGCCCAGGGGCGTATCCCCGCGGCGGTGTTCCTGAGTTCCTATCCGCTCGGCCTGCGCAATCCGCACGAGTGGGATGTCTTCTACTACTCCCTCGGCGGCCTGGAGATCGCCCGCGAGCTCTTCGCGGCCCAGGGCATGCACTACGTCGGCCCGATCCATCACGGCCCGAACATCATCCACTCCAAGGTTCCGATTCGTTCGATCGAGGACTTCCGGGGCCGCAAGATGCGGCTGCCGGGCGGCATGGTGGCCGAGGTCTTCCAGGCGGCCGGCGCCAAGACGACCGTGCTTCCGGGTTCGGAAATCTTCCCGGCCTTGGAGAAGGGCACCATCGACGTCGCCGACTACGTCGGTCCGGCGGTGAACTACTCCCTCGGCTTCCATCAGGTGACCAACTACATCTCCATGGGCCCTCCAGGCTTCATGTCGCTGTACCAGCCGGTCGACTTGATGGACCTGACCGTGCGTCAGGACGCCTGGGACGCGCTGTCTCCGGAAATGAAGCAGTTCGTGGAGATGGAGGTGCACGTCTACTCCGACATGCATCACGCCGGCATCCAGAAGGCCGATCAGGAAGCCTGGAAGAAGTTCGAGGAAGCGGGAACCATCGTTACCCGCCTCGGCCAGTCCGACGTCGAGAAGTTCACCGAGATCGCCGTGCCGCGTTGGTACGCCTGGGCGAACAAGGACAAGGACGCGGCCCGCGTCTTCCAGATTCAGCTCGACTACATGATGTCGGGCAGCCTGGGCTACGTGACGCCCGATATGATCGAGGGGCAGAAGCTCGATCTGTAGAAGCCTCGTCCAATACCCTTGGCCGAACGCCAAGGACGAGAGCGACGTTCGATGACGGGGCGCGCCTTTTAGGCGCGCCCCCTTGTCGATAGAGTGACGACCCCGCAGCAATCACATCGGGAGTTGGGCTATGCCCGAACTTAATTTCGTCCTGCCGCACTGGCTTTACTACACCGGCCTGCTGCTGTTTCCGGTGATCGCCTGGGCGCTGGTCAAGCGCGCCAAGGGCAAGGGCGCGGAGCTACACCGGACAAACCTGGGTGTCGGCTATCTCTGCCTGATCACCAGCGGCTTCGTCGGCATGCACCGCTACTATGCCAAGTCCTGGCTGGGCATTCTCTATGTCCTGCCCTTTCTCGCCATCATCGTGGCCAATGTGGAATCCCGCGACGCCCGCGACTCCATCTCGCTATACAACAACAACATCATCTCCGCCGAATTCCAGATCGAGCATTTCACCAAGCGCATCGCCGACGGCTACGAGGATCAGGCCAAGCTCGAAACGGCGCAGCAGACACTGGAAACCGCCCAGCAAGAGTTCGTCGTCGCCGAAGCGCAGCACGCCCGCTGGGAAGGCATCGCGCTCTGGGCCGGCATCGCCATCGCCATCGGCCTGCTGATCGACGCGCTGCTGCTGCCCGGCATGATCAAACGGGTGCGCGCCAAGGAACAAGACTACAGGCCCGACCCGGCCGACGCCGCGGCCGAGCAGGTGGAAATCGATCTCTCCGGCGAGCCGGCGTTCTACCGCGCCATCGGCGCGGTCAGCCGCTGGAGCGGAGAGTTCGTCGCCTATTGGGCGGTGATCGCGGTCTTCGTCTACTACTACGAAGTGATCGCCCGCTACATCTTCAACTCGCCGACCAACTGGGCGCATGAGTCGATGTTCCTGATGTTCGGCATGCAGTACCTGATTTCCGGCGCCTACGCCTACCTGACCGAAAGCCATGTCCGGGTCGACGTCTTCTACGCCAAGCTCTCGACCAAGGGCAAAGCCTTCGCCGACGTGCTGACCAGCACCTTCTTCTTCATCTTTTCCGGCACCATCCTGGTCACCGGCGTGATCTTCGCGCTGGACGCCTACCAGGTGAGCGAATTCTCCTTCGCCGAATGGCAGATCGTTTACTGGCCGATCAAGGCCACGATCGCGCTCGGCGCGCTGTTCCTCCTGCTGCAGGGCATTGCCAAGCTGCTGCGGGATCTGATGACGCTCGGCGGCTACGGCCCCGCCACCGCGCAGGAAGGATAAGACCATGGGTCTCGAAATCCCTATTGGGTGGCTGACGCTGCTGATGTTCGGCAGCCTGCTGCTGCTGTTGATGGCGGGCCTGCCGCTGGCCTTCGTGACCGGCGGCCTGGCCTGCGTCTTCCTGTTCCTGGTCGGCGACTCGCAGATGCTCAACATCGTGCCGTCGCGCATCTTCCCGCAGATGACGAACTACCAGCTCTCCGCCATACCCCTGTTCATATTCATGGCGGCGATACTCGAACGTGCCGGAATCATTCAGGACATGTTCGACGTCATCTACAAGCTGCTGGGCGGCCTGCGCGGCGGGCTGGCGGCGGCGACCATCCTGGCCTCGACCATCCTGGCGGCCATGGTCGGCGTGATCGGCGCGGCCGTGGTCACCATGGGCATCATCGCCCTGCCGGCGATGCTGAAGCGGATGTACGACCCCAAGATCGCCATGGGCTCGATCATGGCCGGCGGCACGCTGGGCATCCTGATTCCGCCGTCGATCCTGGCCATCATCTACGCCGTGGTCGCCGAACAGTCGGTTGGCGAGCTGTTCATCGGCTCGGTCTTCCCCGGCCTGCTGCTGTCCGGCCTCTACATCCTCTACGTCACCCTGCGCTGCACCATCGACCCCAGCAAGGGTCCGGCGATCCCCGTGGAGGAGCGGATCTCCTTCCGCGAAAAGCTGCTGCTGATGCGCGAGATGGTCGCGCCGGTGATCCTGATCGCCCTGGTGCTCGGCGTCATCTTTTCCGGCATCGCCACGCCGGTCGAGGCGGCCGGCATCGGCACCTTCGGCGCCTTCATGGTCGCCGCGTTGCATCGCCGCCTGAGCTGGGTGACCGTGCGCGAAGCCTGCCTGACCACGCTCAAGGCCTCGGCCATGGTGCTGTGGATCGTGTTCGGCGCGACGGTCTTCGTGGGGCTCTACGTGGTCGAGGGCGGGCAGCAGTTCGTGGAAGAAGCGCTCGCCGCCACCGGCCTGGGCCGCTGGGGCATCCTGATCGTGATGCAGATCATTCTGATCGCGCTGGGCATGTTCCTGGACTGGGTCGGCATCCTGCTGCTCTGCGTGCCGATCTTCGTGCCGATCATCGCCGGGCTCGGCTTCGATCCCCTGTGGTTCGGCGTGCTCTATCTGGTGAACATGCAGATGTCCTTCCTCTCGCCGCCCTTCGGCTACGCGCTGTTCTACCTGCGCGGCGTGGCGCCCTCGTGGATCCCGATGAGCGACATCTTCAAGTCGGCTCTGCCCTTCCTGGCGATCCAGCTGATCGGCCTGGTGGTCTGCATGCTCTACCCGCCGATCATCACCTGGCTGCCGAGCATCGTGTACGGCAACTAACCGAACTACGGGGCGGTTCCGGGGCGGTTCCGGAGCGCTTCCGGAGCCGCCCCGCAGAGCAGGGGTCTTTTCTCTTGAGCCGCTTTGCGCTCTTGGCGCAGATTGGCCCGGATGAGACCGATTCTTGCCGCCTGCCTGTTGTTCCTCGCGGTCTGCGCCGCGCCCGCCGGCCCCGCCGCCGCCCATCCCCACGCCTGGATCGACCTGCGCAGCAGCCTGATTCTGGACAGCGAAGGGCGGATCGTCGCGATCGAGCAGGAATGGCTGTTCGATACCTTCTACACGATCTTCCTGACCGAAGACCTCGACCGTGAAGCCGGCGAGGCCGCGGCCTATGCCGGGCTCGCCCATCGCGCCATGGGGAATCTGCGCGACTACGACTACTTCACCGTGGTCCGCGCGGACGGCGAGAAAATTCCATTGAACAGCGTCGAGGACGCCGCCAGCGAACTGCGCGGCAGCCGCCTCTGGCTGCGGTTTCAGGTGCCGTTGGCACGGCCCGTCGACCCGCGCACGGAGCAGCTCGAGTACGCCGTCTACGATCCGACCTACTACATCGAAATTCTGCACATGAAGGGCGATGTCGTCGCGTTCCGCGGCCCGGACGCGGGTAGCTGCCTCGGCGAAATCCTGCCGCCCGATCCCGATCCCGAAATCGTCTCCCTGGCCCAGGCCCTCGACCGCAACGCCGAGGCCGATTCCACGCTCGGCGCGCTCTTCGCGGAGCGCGTGCGCGTGTCATGCCCCTAGCGCTGCGGGTCCTGCTGCCGGCCGCTGGCCTGGCGCTGGCCGGGCTGGCCGCGCTGCTGTACTGGCAGCTGCCCGAAGGCGTGGGCGGCGCCTGGAGCCAGCTGGTGGTGGAGATCCAGGTGCAACAGCGCGCGCTGCACCGCCAGCTCGCCGAAGCCATGAGCGCGGTGCAGGCCGAAGGGGCGGCGGCGGCCTGGAGTCTGGTGACGCTGTCCTTCCTCTATGGGATCTTCCATGCCGCCGGGCCGGGCCATGGCAAGGTCGTGATTTCGACCTATCTGCTGACCCAGGAAAGCGAGCTGCGGCGCGGCCTGCTGCTGTCCTTCGCCGCCGCGCTCTGCCAGGGCGTGACGGCAATCGCCGCGGTGGCGGCGACGGCGGGTCTGCTCCAGCTCTCCCTGCGCCAGGCCCAGGGCGCGGCCAGCAACCTCGAGACCCTGAGCTACGCCTTGATCGCCCTGCTCGGGGCTGCCCTGGTGGCGACGCGGCTGCGCCGTCTGCTGCGGCATGGGCACGGCCATCACCATCACGATCACAATCACGACGAAGGCACCGCCTGCGATCACAACCACGGGCCGGATCGGGCCGCGCTCGCCGCGCCGCTGTCCTGGCGCAGCTTCGCCGGCATGGTGCTGGCGATCGGCATCCGGCCCTGTAGCGGCGGCATCCTGGTGCTGCTGGCGGCCTTTTCCCTGGAACTGTACTGGGCCGGGATCGGCGCCGTGCTCGCCATGTCGCTCGGCACCGCGCTGACGGTGTCCCTGCTCGCCACGCTCTCGGTCTACGCCCGCCGAACCTCGCTACGCCTGGCGGAGCACCTGCCGAATAGCCGCGCCGGCCTTGCCCGGGCGCTGGATATCGTGGCGCTGCTCGGCGGCGCCGTCATCCTGGTGCTGGGCCTTTTGCTGCTTCAGGCTGCCTGGACGGCGCCGGTTCACCCGCTGGGCTAACGCAGGTCGCCCTTGCCGTAGTGGCGCCTGATCCGGGTCTGGATGGTCTCGAAGGAGATCGAGATGATCCAGTAGACGATCGAGGCGGTAATCAGCATTTCGAGATGCTTGAACTCGGCGCGTCCCTGGGTCTTGGCCAGGAAGGTCAGCTCCCAAACGCCGACCACGGAAACCAGCGAGGAATCCTTCAGCATGGCGATGAACTGATTGCCGGTCGGCGGCACGATCAGCTTCATCGCCTGCGGCAGCACGATCTTGCGCATGATGACCCAGTCCTTGACGCCCATGCGGCACGCCCTGGATACCGGCTGCGCTGCCCCTAGCCGCAGTCCCTAGCTGCTGCCTCTAGCCGCTGCCGCGCGCACGATTCCGTCAATCGACAAGGCGCGCACGCCAGGGTAGCGTTGCCACGATATCGCGCGGCTCGGCGGTACCGAGTCCCGCGCAACCTTCAAAGGAGCCACAGATGAAATTTCTCGATGCCTGGCAGCCGCCGCTGCTCTCGATCCTGCGGATCATGTCCGGGCTGCTCTTCCTGCAGCACGGCACGACCAAACACCTGGGTTTCCCGGTGAGCCAGATGAACGACGTGGCCACCTTCAGCCTGGGCGGCATCGCCGGGCTGTTCGAGCTGGTGGGCGGCGCCCTGCTGGTCCTCGGCCTGTTCACGCGGCCGGTGGCCTTCGTGCTCTCCGGTCTGATGGCCGCGGCCTATTTCATCGCCCACGCGCCGCAGGGTTTCTTCCCGCTGCTCAACGGCGGCGAGCTGGCCCTGCTCTACTGCTTCGCCTTCCTCTACCTCTCGGCGGCCGGCGGCGGCGCCTGGAGCCTGGACCGCCTGCTGCGCAAGGGCTGAGACGCCGCGCTAGATCAGGGAGAACTGCCCCCTGCCGTCTTCCAAGGGGGCATCCTCGGGCAGCGGTTCGAGCAGCGCCAGGGAGTCGTTGGCGACGCGGTTGACGGCGGGGGACACCCGGTAGACGCGAAACGCCGCCCTGCTGGGCGCGAGCAGCGCCTGCAAATCCGCGGGCGTCCCCTCCGGCCGCAACCAGGACTCGGCCAGCGGCGGCTCCAGGATGACGGGCATGCGGTGATGTACCGCGCGAATCGCCGGCGCCGCCTCGGTGGTGACGATGCTGCAGCTTTCGAGTCGCGTGTCGTCCGCCGGGTCCCGCCAGGTCTCCCAGAGTCCCGCGAAGGCGAAGGGGCGGCCATCGTCGAGGGTGATGCGATAGGGCTGCTTGCCGCCGCCCTCGCGCTTCCACTCGTAGAAGCCATCGGCGGGAATCAGGCAGCGGCGGCGCGCGAAGGCCTCCCGGAAAGCCGGCTTTTCGGCCAGCGTCTCGGCGCGGGCATTGATCATCCGCGCGCCGATCGCGGCCTCCTTGGCCCAGCTTGGAATCAACCCCCAGCGGGCACTCCGCCAGTGGCGTTTTCCATCGCTTTCGAGGCGGACAATGCCTATATCCTGAGTCGGCGCGATGTTCGCCCGCGGCGCCAGATTCGGCTGCTCCTCGAAGCTGAAAAGCTTCTGCAGCTCGGCGAGAGTCGAGGTTTGGGTAAAGCGCCCGCACATGATTTGGGACTGAAGCACGGCCCGCGCGGCCCGGCAAGGCGTGCCCGGTTCCCGCCTCAAAGGCCGCCCTGGCGGCGCTTTGTGACAGATTGCGGTCAAGCTGGCGGAAAAGCTCAGGTTTGATGGCTAACGGCTTGTCCTGAGAGCGAAAGTCAATTATGAAATTACCCATGTTCCACTTCTGTTCCCGGTGACATTGCCATGTGCTTGTGTCTAGATTTCGTGTCCACGCCGCATAACGACGCTAGATGTTGTGCACAGGTTTCAAGGACGTTTTATCCACACGCAGGGTATGAATTGGGGGTCACGAATGGACGGCACGGGGATTCTGGAGGCCAAGAGCGCCGAGGCCACGGGGGATTCCGCTGTGGATAACGCAGCGGATAATCCGACGCCCAAAGCGAACGAGGCCGCGCAGGGCAGCCTCCTCGGCCATCAGTCGGAGTCCGAGGACGTACTCGGCAACGGTCAGATTCGCGATCACTTCCAGAATGATCGCGGCATCACGATTCGCATGGACCGTTCGCGCGACTCCAAGCTGACGGCCTTCGGCATGGCGACGCTGAACGACCGCTATCTGCTGGAAGGCGAGTCCTATCAGGACCTCTTCGCCCGGGTCGCGGCGCACTTCGCCGACGACACCGCCCATGGCCAGCGCATCTACAACTATATGTCGAACCTCTGGTTCATGCCGGCGACGCCGGTGCTGTCCAACGGCGGCACCTCGCGCGGCCTGCCGATCTCCTGCTTCCTGAACGAAGCCAGCGATTCCCTGGAAGGCATCGTCGGGCTGTGGAACGAGAACGTCTGGCTAGCCGCCAAGGGCGGCGGCATCGGCAGCTACTGGGGCAACCTGCGTTCGATCGGCGAGAAGGTCGGGCGCAACGGCAAGACCTCGGGCATCGTGCCCTTCATCCGGGTGATGGATTCGCTGACCCTGGCGATCAGCCAGGGTTCGCTGCGCCGCGGCTCGGCCGCCTGCTATCTGCCGATCGACCATCCGGAGATCGAGGAATTCATCGAGATGCGCCGCCCCACCGGCGGCGACCCGAACCGCAAGGCGCTGAACCTGCACCACGGCGTGGTGGTGTCCGACGACTTCATGCGCGCGGTCGAGAACGACGACGTCTGGGGCCTGAAAAGCCCCAAGGACCAGGCCGTGATCCGCACCGTCAAGGCGCGCGACCTCTGGGTCCGCGTGCTGCTGGCCCGGATCGAGACCGGCGAGCCCTACATCCTGTTCGGCGACCACGTGAACAACGCCCGCCCCGACCACCAGAAGCTGGCCGGGCTCGACGTCAAGATGTCCAACCTCTGCAGCGAGATCACGCTGCCCACGGGCAAGGATCATCACGGCAAGCACCGCACCGCCGTGTGCTGCCTCTCCTCGCTCAACCTCGAGACCTACGAGGAGTGGCAGGATCATCCGCAGCTGGTCGAGGACGTGCTGCGCTTCCTCGACAACGTGCTCACCGACTTCATCGAGCGGGCGCCGGATTCCATGAACCGGGCCAAGTACTCGGCGATGCGCGAGCGTTCCGTCGGTCTCGGCGTGATGGGCTTCCACTCCTTCCTGCAGAAAAACCTGATTCCCTGGGAAAGCGTGATGGCGAAGGTCTGGAACAAGCGGATCTTCGAGAACATCCGCGCCCAGGCGGACGCCGCCTCGGTCAAGCTGGCCGAGGAGCGCGGCCCCTGCCCCGACGCCGAGGAATTCGGCGTCATGGAGCGCTTCTCCAACAAGATGGCGGTGGCGCCGACGGCCTCGATCTCGATCATCTGCGGCGGCACCTCCGCGGGCATCGAGCCGATCGCCGGCAACTCCTACACTCACAAGACGCTCTCGGGCTCCTTCAACGTGCTCAACAAGCATCTGCAGGCGCTGCTCGAGGAAAAAGGCAAGAACGACGACGAGACCTGGACCTCGATCACCGTCAACGAGGGTTCGGTGCAGCATCTCGACTTCCTCAGCGACGACGAGAAGGATGTCTTCAAGACTGCCTTCGAGATCGACCAGCGCTGGGTGATCGAGCATGCCGGCGACCGCGCGCCCTATATCTGCCAGGCGCAGTCGCTCAACGTCTTCCTGCCGGCCGACGTGCATAAGCGCGACCTGCATCAGGTGCACTTCCAGGCCTGGAAGAAAGGCGTGAAGAGCCTCTACTACTGCCGTTCGCGCTCGATCCAGCGCGCCGAGTCCTCGGCCGCCAGCCTGGTCGACGGCACCGCCATCCCGATGATCGGCAAGGTCAACTCGACCGACCGGCCCAAGGATGACGGCAACGACTACGAGGAATGCCTGAGCTGCCAGTGACCATGACGGTCCTGTGTGCGTTTTAGTGTGGGCGAGGAGGCCCTGAGAAAGAGATGTCGCTGCTAGAGTCGGATTCCGTCTACAAGCCCTTCAACTACCCCTGGGCCTACGACGCCTGGCTGACACAGCAACGCGTCCACTGGCTGCCGGAAGAGGTGCCGCTGGCCGACGACGTCAAGGATTGGCAGAAATCCCTGACCGAGTCCGAGCGCAATCTGCTGACCCAGATCTTCCGCTTCTTCACCCAGGCCGACGTCGAAGTGAACAACTGCTACATGAAGCACTATTCGCGGGTGTTTCAGCCGACCGAGGTGCAGATGATGCTGGCCGCCTTCTCCAACATGGAGACGGTGCACATCGCCGCCTACAGCCACCTGCTCGACACCATCGGCATGCCGCAGACCGAATACTCGGCCTTCCTCCACTACAAGGAGATGAAGGACAAGTACGACTACATGCAGCAGTTCGGGGTCGAGACCAAGGAGGACATCGCGACCACCCTGGCGGTGTTCGGCGCCTTCACCGAGGGGCTGCAGCTCTTCGCCAGCTTCGCGATCCTGCTCAACTTCCCGCGCTTCAACAAGATGAAGGGGATGGGCCAGATCATCTCCTGGTCGGTGCGCGACGAGACCCTGCACACGCTGTCGATCATCCGGCTGTTCCGCACCTTCATGGAAGAGAACCCGCGGCTGTGGAGCGAGGAGCTGCAGCGCCGGCTCTATACCGCCTGCGAGACCATCGTCACCCACGAGGACGCCTTCATCGACCTCGCCTTCGAAATGGGCGGCGTCGAAGGCCTGGAGGCCGCCGAGGTCAAGCAGTACATCCGCTACATCGCCGACCGGCGGCTGTCGCAGCTCGGCATGCAGCCGATCTACCGGACCGAGAAGAACCCCCTGCCCTGGCTCGACGCCATGCTGAACGGCATGGAGCATGCCAACTTCTTCGAGAACCGCTCGACCGAGTATTCCAAGGCCTCGACCCAGGGCACCTGGGAAGAAGCCTTCGAGTAAGCCCTCGGGGGCGGGATATCCCAAGCCGATAGGGCTCGCGCCGCCGGTTTTGCGCTGCGTCACAATTCCCTGCACATTTCACAGATAAGGGGTTTCGGGCGGCGGCGGGCCTTGCCTATGATCGCCCGCGTTAAACCGGCACGCAGGGCCGACAATCGGAAGGATAGGTTTTCATGGGCCAGTTCGGCGCGGGGCAGGGATTGCGGCGTCTCGAGGATCAGCGTCTGCTGACCGGAGACGGACGCTATACCGACGATGTCGCGCTGCCCGGGCAGGTCTATGGCGCCGTGGTGCGCAGCCCCGTCGCCCACGCCCGGCTCGGCGAAATCGATTGCGCCGAGGCCAAGGCCGCGCCCGGCGTGCTGGCGGTCTACACCGCCGCCGATCTGGCCGAGGAAAACATCGGCGACATCCCCTGTATCGCCCCGATGAAGGGCAAGGGCGGCGCGCTGGTCAAGATGCCGCCGCATCCGGTGCTGGCGCGCGGCAAGGTACAGCATGTCGGCGACGCCGTGGCCTTCGTGGTCGCCGAGACCCAGGCCCAGGCCGAGGAGGCCGCCGAGCTGGTAATGGTCGACTACGACGACCTGCCCGCCGTGACCGACGGCCCGGCGGCGCTGCGGGACGGCGCGCCGGAGCTCCACCCGGAGGCGCCGGGCAACCTGGCGCTGGACTGGGAGCAGGGCGACAAGGCCGCCGTCGAGGCCGCCTTCGCCCAGGCCGACAGGGTCGCGCGCATCGAAGTGATCAACAACCGCATCGTGGTCAACGCCATGGAGCCGCGCGTCTGCCTCGGCGAGTACGACGCTACGGCGCAGAAGTTCACCCTGCACACCGCCAGCCAGGGCACCTTCCGGATGCGCCCGCAGATCGCCGGGCAGATTCTCAATATCCCCGAGGAAAAGCTGCACATCGTTACCCACGACGTCGGCGGCGGCTTCGGCATGAAGATCTTCGTCTATCAGGAACACGCCCTGGTGCTCTTCGCCGCGCGGCGTCTCGGCCGGCCGGTGCGCTGGTGCGGCAGCCGCAGCGAAGCCTTCCTCTCCGACAGTCAGGGCCGCGATCACGTCACCAGCGCCGAGATGGCGATGGACGCGAACGGCCGCTTCCTGGGCCTGCGCGTCGACACCGTCGCCAACCTGGGCGGCTATCTTTCCAACTTCGGGCCCTATATCCCGACCGCCGCCAGTACGCCGATGCTCTCCGGCCTCTACCGCATTCCCGCGATCTACGCCGAGGTGAAGTGCGTGCTGACCAACACCGTCCCGGTCGACGCCTATCGCGGCGCCGGACGGCCCGAGGCCGCTTACATGATGGAGCGTCTGGTCGACGAGGCGGCGCGCTGCGCCGGGCTCGACCGGCGGGAGATCCGTGCCCGCAATTTCATCCGCCCCGAGGACCTGCCCTATGACACCGGGCTCGACCGGGTCTACGACTCCGGCGACTACGCGCGGCTGCTGCGCGAGGCGGCCCAGGCCATCGACTGGGACGGCTTCGAGACGCGCCGCGCCGAGGCCGCCAGCCGGGGCAAGCTGCTCGGCATCGGCAGCGGCAGCTACGTCGAGGCCTGCGGCGGCATGGGCAGCGAAACCGCGGTGCTGACCCTCGACGGCGAGGGCGGGATCAACCTGGTGATCGGCACCATGACCAACGGCCAGGGCCACCAGACCGCCTATGCCCAGCTGCTCAACGACAAGCTCGGGCTCGATCCCGAGAAACTGACCCTGCGGCAGGGCGACTCCGAGGTCTCGCTGAAGGGCGGCGGCACCGGCGGCTCGCGCTCCCTGCTGATGGGCGGCGTCGCCATCAACCGCGCCGCCGACAAGGTGGTCGACACCGCCAAGAAGGTCGCCAGCCACCTGCTGGAAGCCGCCATCGAGGACATCGATTTCGACGACGGCGTGTTTTCCATCGTCGGCACCGACCGGCGGGTCACCCTGGCAGAGGTCGGCAAGGCGGCGCTCGAAGGCAACACCCCGGACCGCGCGGCCCAGCCCATCCAGGAAACCGGCGACTACGACGCCGAGGCCATGACCTATCCCAACGGCTGCCACGTCTGCGAGCTCGAGGTCGATGCCGAGACCGGCCAGGTGAAAATCCGCCGCTATGTGGTGGTCGACGACTTCGGCACGGTGATCAATCCGCTGCTGGTCGGCGGCCAGGTCCACGGCGGCATCGCCCAGGGAATCGGCCAGGCGCTGCTGGAAAACACCGTCTACGACGACAACGGCCAGCTTCTGACCGCCTCCTACATGGATTACTGCATGCCCCGCGCCGACGACCTGCCGCAGATCGAGCTGACCCTGGTGCAGGACATGCCCTGCACCACCAACCCCATGGGCGTGAAGGGCGCCGGCGAGGCCGGCTGCATCGGCGCGCCGCCGGCGGTGATGAATGCCCTGCGCGACGCCCTGGAGCCGCTGGGCGTTACCCGGATCGACATGCCGGCGACCCCGGAGCGGGTCTGGCAGGCGATCCAGGACGCCCGCGCGGCCGGCCGGGCCGCCGCCCAATGAGCGCCGATAGTCCCATCAGCAACCAGCCGAACGCGGAGGAGGACCTGCTCGCCGTGCTGCGCGTCATCGCGGAGCGCGCCGGCAAGGAGATCCTCGCCTACTACGTCGAGGCCGAGGAGATCGTGGTCCGCGAGAAGGCCGACGCCTCGCCGGTGACCGAGGCCGACGAGGCCGCCGAGGCGTTGATCGTCGCGGCGCTGGAGAAGCTGACCCCGCACATTCCCATCGTCGCCGAGGAATTGGCCGCCGCCGGAAAGCTGCCCGAGAACATCGACCCGGCCGGCGATTTCTGGCTGGTCGATCCCCTCGACGGCACCAAGGAATTCATCAAGCGTAACGGCGAGTTCACGGTCAACATCGCGCTGATCCACAATCACGAGCCGATCGCCGGGGTGGTCCACGCCCCGGCCCTGGCGATGACCTGGGCCGGAACCCGCGAGCCCGGCGCCGCCAAGGGCAGCGCCAGCTTTTCCCAGACCGATCAGCCGCCGATGCAGGTCACGGCGCGCGCGCGCCCGGCCGAGGGCCTGACCGTGGTCGCCAGCCGCAGCCACAAGGACGACACGCGCCTCAACGCCTATCTCGCCGATTACACCATCGCCAAGCAGGTCGAGGCCGGGTCCTCCCTGAAGTTCTGTCTGGTGGCGACCGGCCAGGCCGACCTCTACCCGCGCTTCGGCCGGACCATGGAGTGGGACACCGCCGCCGGGCAGGCGGTGCTGATGGCGGCCGGAGGTACGGTGCGCACCCTCGAGGGCCAGCCGCTGGCCTACGGCAAGCCGGGCTTCGAGAACCCCCACTTCGTCGCCACTGGCGCCGGGGACTGAGCGCGGCTAAAAAGCCGCCATGACGACCAGGCTCGACGCTCCCGAGGAACTGACCACGCAGCGCCTGCTGCTGCGCAAGCCGCGGCTGGCGGACGCCGCGCCGCTGTTCGCCGCCTATACCTGCGACCCCGAGGTGGTGCGCTACGTCACCTGGCGGGCCCATGCCAGCGAAGCCGATACCCGCGGCTTCCTGGAACACTGCCTGAAGGAATGGGCGGCCGACCACAGCTACCCCTACGCGATCTGCCGCCCACAGGCGCCGGAGCTGCCCTTCGGCATGATCCACCCACGCCGCCGCGCCGCCAGCGTCGAGTTCGGCTATGTGCTCGCCAAGGCGGAGTGGGGCCGGGGCTATATGAGCGAGGCCCTGCAGGCCCTGGCCGACTGGGTGCTGGCGCAGCCGGGTATCGTCCGGGCCGAGGCCTTCTGCGATGCCGAGAACATCGCCTCGGCGCGGGTCATGGAGAAAGCCGGGATGACCTTCGAGACGGAGCTGCGCGGCTACCAGGCGATGCCCAACCGGGCGCTGGAGCCGCGCGACTGCCTGCTCTACGCCAGAAGCGCCTGACCCGCCTCAGACGTGCTGGTCGATCAGGATCGGGTTGCCGTCGGGATCGACGACCACGCAGCTCGCCGGGCCGCTGCCGTTCTCGTCGGCCTCGCTCTCCAGGGCCACGCCGGCGGCCTTGAGGCGCTTCTGGATGTCCCGCACGTCGGTGAAGCTGTCGAGCGGCTGCCCCTCGGCGTTCCAGCCTGGATTGAAGGTCAGGATGTTGTTTTCGAACATCCCCTGAAACAGCCCGATGGTGCAGCTCGGGCTTTTCATAATCAGCCAGCCCTGGCTGGCCTCGCCGCCGATCGCCGCGAAGCCGAGCGTCTCGTAAAAGCCCCGCGAGACCGCGAGATCCTTGACCGCGAGACTGACCGAGAAATTCCCCAGTTCCATGCCCTTTTCCCTCCCAAGGCGAAATAGCCCCGGAGAGTTTAGCCACTATTTCGCTTTTTTGAGGATTTCCTTGGCCAGCGCCTTGATCTCGGCGGCGGCCTTGCCGCGCGGCTGCACCTCGCCGACGGCGCGGCCTTCCGACAGCGCCGAGGCGAAGACCACGCGGTTGCCGATCCGCGCCCGCGCCAGCCCGGCGCCATACTGCTTGATCGCGGCGACCATCTCCTCGGTCAGATTGGCGCGCGGCGGCACCCGGTTGAGCACGATCAGGGCGGCCGTGCCCTCGTCGCGGGCCAGCTCCAGGGTCGGCCCGGTCGCCCAGACATCCATGGGCGAGGGCTGCACCGGCACCACCACGAGGTCGGCGGCGCGGATCGCGATGCGGGCCTCGGTCTCGGCATGGGGCGGCGAGTCGATCAGCACGACGTCATGATCGCGGGCCAGGCGCTCGACCTCGTTCTTGACCCGCCAGCCGGTGATCTGGTTGACCAGCAGCCCGGCCCCGGCGTCGCCGCTCTGCGCCTCGCGCAGGCGGTACCAAAGACTGAGGGATTGCTGGGGATCGATATCGACCACGGCCACGGACTTACCCGCGGCGGTGAAGGCGACCGCCAGATGCGCCGCCAGGGTGGTCTTGCCGGCCCCGCCCTTCTGCTGCGCCACGGTAATGATCTTGGCCGCCATGGGAACTGCGCTCCGCCTATGAGGGAGCCGTCATTGTGCAGGCGCACAACGGTCTTCGCAAGTGCGGGATACATTGTAGTTACCCCACCCCTTTCACGTGGTAAACTAGCAAGCTACTAAGACACTTGAGAAACCTATGCTTGAGACACTAAAAGTAGAGATAGATATTTCAAAACTATCCGAAATCCCTCACACCGGGGTTCGACGGGCTGTAATGTTCTTAGGTCTGGGATTGAATGCGGCGTATAGGGAAGACTTAGTTGATTATCAGTTACGGAACTTACCTATTCTGCCAGGGCAGACCGGAATACCAATTGACTTTTTCCCCGACAACCTTCCAATTGAACAAATTAGAAAATACAAAGAGGAATTCTCTACTTGGATAATATCTTGTGGAATTCGTGAACTTCTCGAGCATTATGCACTATTTCTTGATAAAATACACTTATATTGCCTTCAAACGCTAGCTTCAAAAAATTTCTCGTTCGCTTTCGATCCGATAAACTCTCACAAAAACTTTGTTCTTAGTAACGGCCTTCCTGGAAAACTCCGACTTCTTAGAGAACGGTTTACGATTGATCCGAACTATAGCGATTATATCAAGAAACTATATATTGCTCGAAACTGCCTAACCCATGATCTCGGCATCGTAAAACCTAAACACTGCGGAGAAAACGGATTGTTTACAGTATCTTGGCGATCTTTTGATGTTATTCTATTTGATAATAAAACCAAAGAAGAAATACCGATACTAGGTGCTATTGGATTAACGGTTGAAAATGGCGGGCAAATTTCTATTCGCCCTTGCGTGCGAGAGAAAAAATTCACGCCAGGAGAGAAGATAACGTTTAACCAACAAGATTTATGGGAAGTATGTTATTTTTTTAATGCGTTTGCCATTCCGTCAATGACAACTTCGTTTGTAGATTTTTTAAAAAAGAACGACGTTCCGGGCGCCGATACTGATTAATCTGCTACGGATACGCGCAGGACACCGCCGTCACGTTGAGGAATCCGCGGTTGTCGCCGGGGCGGGCGGTGAAGCGGTATTCGCGATCGCCGGCGACCATGGAGTGCTGCAGCGGCAGAAGGCCCTCGACCTCCGAGGCCTCGCCGCCGCCGACCGTGGTGATGGTCATGGTCACCGGCTGGTCCTTGTCGTACCAGGCCTCGGGATTGCCGCTGGCGTTCTTGGCCGGCTCGCCGCTGGCGGTGACGGTGAGGAAGCCATCGGCGAAGCCCACGGAATCGTTGCCGCCGCCGGTGTAGGGGGTCTGCACCAGGAAGCGCTTGGTCTCCGGGTTCTCGTCGCAGGACTCGGGCTCGCTGGCGGTGCGCAGCAGGAAGCGCAGACGCTCCTCCGACAGCCCCTCCCCCAGCTTGGCGTTGACCAGTTCCTGAACCTCCTGGGCGAAGCCCTGGGGCACGTCGGTCTGGTAGCGCCGCTCCCAGGTTTCCGCCTGCTGCAGCGCCGTATCCCGCTCCCCGCGCATGGCGGACTCGCTGTCGCGCGCCTCGCTCAGCGCCGCGCGGGTGCCCTGCAATTCGCCGGTCAGACTGGCGATTTCCCGGCGGAAGGTCTCGGCGCCCAGCTCATAGGAAAACACCGCCACCACGCCGAGCAGGATCAGCACGAAGAACAGCTTCAGCATGGCCATGCGCCGGCGGCGCTGACGTTGGTGGCGAGCTTCGTAGAGTCCCAGAGACATGGATGGGCGATCCCTCGTAAGGCGTGGGAGAGGCGATTCGATGAAAGAAGGAAAACAGCACGACCAGCGCGGCCAAAGCAAGGCTGGAGAGGGGCGAAAAGCAGGCATCGCAATTGCCGCCTGCGGCGAGGCCGCCCGCCCCTCAAGCGCCATGGCCCCGCAGCGTACAGGGTGCTAGCTTCGCGGCCATGACAGAAACACGGATTCTCAGGGCCGAGGAGGGCATGGACGCGGCGGTGGAACTGCTGCGCGCCGGCAAGCTGGTGGCCTTTCCGACCGAGACGGTCTACGGCCTGGGCGGCGACGCCGGCGACGAGCGCGCCGTGGCCGAGATCTTCCGCGCCAAGGGCCGGCCGAGCTTCAATCCGCTGATCGTGCATACCCTGGGCGCCGACTGGGCGGCCCGGATCGCCGTGCTCTCGCCGCTGGCGCTGCGCCTGGCCGAGGCTTTCTGGCCCGGTCCCTTCACCATGGTGCTGCCGCGCCGCAGGCCGGAAGACGGCGGCGCGGCGCTATCGCTGCTGGTCAGCGCCGGGCTCGAGACCGTGGCGGTCCGGGTGCCTTCGCATCCGGTGGCGCGGGAGCTGCTGCGCCGCGCCGCCCGCTTCGTCGCCGCCCCCAGCGCCAACCGCTCCGGCGGGGTCAGCCCGACCACCGCCGCCCATGTCGCCGAGGGTTTGGCCGGCGAGGTCGAGATCGTGCTCGACGGCGGGGCCTGCCGGGTCGGCCTGGAATCCACCGTGCTCGACGTGACTGGGGACCGGGCGGTGCTGCTGCGCCCCGGCGCCGTGACCCGGGAGATGATCGAGAAGGTCGCGGGACCGCTGGCCGCGCGCGAGGAACACGGCACGATCTCCGCGCCCGGCATGCTGGCCAGCCACTACGCCCCCGCCCTGCCCCTGCGGACGGAAGCGCGGGAGGTGGCGGCCGACGAGGCCCTGCTCGCCTTCGGCCCCGAACCCCTGCCGGACTCCCTGCGGGGCGCCGCCAAGACCCTCAACCTCAGCGCCCAGGGCGACCTGACCGAGGCGGCGGCGAACCTCTTCGCCATGCTGCGCGCCCTCGACGACCCGGCTTTCAGGGGCATCGCCGCCATGGCGGTACCGCGGGACGGGCTGGGCGCGGCGATCAACGACCGCCTGGCCCGCGCCGCCGCGCCGCGCCCCTCCGGGGTGGCGGCGGACAAGGCCAAGGCCTAGGTTCAGGCCATGGACGATTGCTTGAAGGATCTGCAAGCCAAGCTGAGCGCCGTGGTCGGCGAGAGCCATGTGATCTCGGCGGCGGAGGCGCTGGCGCCGCATCTTAAGGACATGCGCGGCCTCTACAACGGCCGGTCGCCCTTCATGGTCCTGCCCGGATCGACGGAGGAGACCGCCGAGGTGGTGCGGCTCTGCGCCGCCGCCGGGGTGCCGATGGTGCCCCAGGGCGGCAACACCAGCCTGGTCGGCGCCTCCATCCCGATGCAGGGCGAGGTGCTGATCGGGATGAAGCGGATGAACAGGATCCGCGAGCTCGACGCCGCCAACTTCACCGTCACCGTGGAGGCCGGCGCCATCCTGCAGCAGGTGCAGGAGGCCGCCGAGGCCGCCGACCGGCTGTTCCCGCTCAGCCTGGGCGCCGAGGGCTCCTGCCAGATCGGCGGCAATCTCTCGACCAACGCCGGCGGCATCCAGGTGCTGCGCTATGGCAATACCCGCGAGCTGGTGCTGGGGATCGAGGCGGTGCTGCCCGACGGACGGCTGTGGAACGGCCTGCGCCGCCTGCGCAAGGACAACACCGGCTACGACCTGAAGCAGCTCTTCATCGGCGGCGAAGGCACCCTGGGCATCATCACCGCCGCCGTGCTGAAGCTCTATCCCCGGCCGCGCGAGACGGTCACCGCCTTCGCCGCGGTGCGCGACCCCGCCGCCGCGACCGAGCTGCTCGCCCGGCTGCGCGGCGCCACCGGCGACGCCATCTCGACCTTCGAGCTGATCCCCCGGCGCGGCCTCGACTTCGCGCTCAAGCATGTGCCGGGCATCCGCGATCCCCTGGGCGCGCCGCACGGCTGGTATGTGCTGATCGAGCTGCATGGCGGCGTCTCGGGGCAGGGCCTCGCCGACAGCCTGGAAACCGCGCTGGCCGAGGGCTACGAGGCTGGGCTGGTCGCCGACGCGGCGCTCGCCGCCAACGCGGCCCAGGGCCAGGATTTCCGCCGCATCCGCGAGGCCATCGTCGAGGCCCAGAAGCACGAGGGCGGCTCGATCAAGCATGACGTCTCGGTCCCGGTCTCCCAGGTCGCGCCCTTCATCGCGCGGGCGACGGAACTGGTCGAAAAGATGATCCCCGGCATCCGCCCGGTGCCCTTCGGCCACCTCGGCGACGGCAACATCCACTTCAACCTCAGCCAGCCCGAGGGCGCCGATCGCGAGGCCTTCCTCGCCCGCTGGGACGAGGTCAACCGCGCCGTCCACGACATTGTCGTCGAGCTTGGCGGCTCGATCTCCGCCGAGCACGGCATCGGACAGCTCAAGATCGCCGAGAACGCCCGCTTCAAGCCGCCGGTCGAACTGGAGATGATGCGCGCGGTCAAGACCGCGCTCGACCCCCAGGGCCTGATGAACCCGGGCAAGGTGCTGGGCTAATCCACCCCCTCGACCTCGTAGTCGCCGGTGGTGTAGGCGCGCTGGATACCGCAGCCCAGACCCATCGAGATCACCAGGTAGCCTTTGATGTCCCTGGGCCGCACCCAGGCGTCGAAGCCGAGCAGCCGGGGGAAGGTCAGGCTGGGGCTGGTGCGTTCCTCGAAATAGATTTTCTCGATGCTCTCCGGCGCGATCCGCAGCTCTTCGAGATACTGCGCCACTGCCGGGCGGCAGCGCCGCCCTTGATCGTAGGTAAAGGGATAGTCGGCCAGGGCCGCGAGCGGCAGCAGCCCGGCCAGCAGGAAAGCGGATAAGGCGAAGGCGCGCATGGCCATAGCCTGCGCCCTGCGCGGGGCGGTGACAAGGCGGGCTTGCTGCATGGCCCGCGCAGCGCTAGGTAGAAAGAACCGGCTGCGAAAGGATCACCGCGTATGACCGACTATACCGCCCCGCTCGACGACATGCGTTTCGTGCTGCGCGAGATCGCCGGCCTGCCGGAGATCGCCACGTTGCCGGGCTACGAGGAAGCCAGCGACGACCTGGCCGAGGCCATTCTCACCGAGGCCGGCAAGCTGTGCCGCGAGGAGCTGGCGCCGCTCAACCACGGCGGCGATATCGCCGGTTCGGTCTTCGAGAACGGCGTGGTGCGCACTCCCGAGGGCTTCAAGCAAGCCTACGCGCACTATGTCGAGGGCGGCTGGAATAGCCTGCCCTTCGACCCGGAGTTCGGCGGCCAGGGGCTGCCCTGGGCGCTGGCCATTCCGGTGCAGGAGATGCTGAATTCCGCCAACATGTCCTTCGCGCTCTGCCCGCTGCTCAACATCGGCGCGGTCGAGCTGCTGCAGACCCACGGCAGCGACGAACAGAAAGCCGTCTACCTCGCCAAGATGATCTCCGGCGAATGGACCGGAACCATGAACCTGACCGAGCCCCAGGCCGGCTCCGACGTCGGCGCGGTCAAGACCCGGGCCGAGAAGCAGGACGACGGCAGCTACCGGATCACCGGCCAGAAGATCTACATCACCTACGGCGAGCACGATTTCACCGAGAACATCGTCCACATGGTGCTGGCCCGCCTGCCCGGCGCGCCGGAAGGCACCAAGGGCATCAGCCTGTTCCTGGTGCCCAAGTACCTGCCCAAGGCCGACGGCACGCCGGGCGAGCGCAACGACCTGCGCTGCGTCTCCATCGAGCACAAGCTGGGGATCAAGGCCTCGCCGACCTGCGTCATGTCCTACGGCGACGACGGCGGCGCCACCGGCTATCTGATCGGCCAGGAGAACGGCGGCATGGCCTGCATGTTCACCATGATGAACAACGCCCGTCTGGCGGTCGGCGTCCAGGGCATCGCCATCGCCGAGCGGGCCTATCAGCAGGCCGTGACCTATGCCCGCGAGCGGGTTCAGGGCCGCAGCCTCGACGGCAAGACCAAGAACGCCAGGATCGTCGGCCACCCGGACGTGCGGCGCATACTGATGACCATGCGCGCCACCACCGAGGCGGCGCGGGCGCTGGCCTTCTACACCGCCGGCGCGCTCGACCGGGCGCTGCGCCACCCCGACGCCGGCGAACGCGCCCGGCAGCAGCAGGACGTCGTCGACCTGCTGATCCCGGTGGTCAAGGCCTGGTGCACGGATATCGGCTGCGAGGTCGCCTCGCTCGGCGTGCAGGTGCACGGCGGTATGGGTTTCATCGAGGAGACCGGCGCCGCCCAGCACTACCGCGACGCGCGCATCCTGCCGATCTACGAAGGCACCAACGGCATCCAGGCGATGGACCTGATCGGCCGCAAGATCTGCCGCCTCGAGGGCAAGCCGGTGCAGAGCTTCCTGGCCGGGGTGCAGGACACTCTCAATCATCTGGAAGACTTCCGCGACGACGACCTGATCGCGATCAACGAGGCCTTGAGCGAGGCTTCGGAAGCCTTGGAGGAAACCACCGGCTGGCTGCTCGAAACCTGGGCGTCGGATATCGAGGAGGCCGCCGCCGGAGCCACCCCCTATCTCAAGCTGTTCGGCACGGTCGCAGGCGGCTGGCTGCTGGCGCGCGGCGCCCTGGCGGCGCGGGAGAGTCTGGACCAGGATCAGGGCGACAAGGCTTTCCTGACCGCCAAGATCAAGACCGCCCGTTTCTATGCCGAGAACATCCTGCCCTTCGCCGCCGCCCAGGCCGTAGCCGCCCGCGGCGCGGCCTCCGTGCTGGCGCTGGAGGAAGAGCGCTTCTAGGCGCCCAAAACGAACCCCGGCGCCTCGGGGTATGAGACGCCGGGGACCATGGGATTAGGAAGATTCAGGGACACCGTTTTTGGCATTGCGGCAAAGCCATGAAACAGCCTTAGGTTGTCCTAGCTTCTTGGAACATGGGCGGACACAGAAACGAACTCCCCGGGGATTTGATAGCTTCCATCCGAGTTTCGAGACGCCGCCACGGAACTCAGAAATTCCCGGCTGACTTCTTCCCGGGTCGTTTCGTCGAACCGTTTGACCGCAAGGGCGACCGGGCCTCCCATCAAAACGGCATCGAGTACGGCGGCTTCGTCTTTGAAGGTCAACACCTCTGACTGGCGATGCTCGCTAATCTCTTTCAGCCCTACCTGATCGAAGAGTTGGGTGAGAGCGTTCGGCGCGCCGGTGCCGAAAAACATCGGGCAGACTTCAGATGCCACCCGCGCATCGACAATAGGAAATACGCCTGCCCAGCCGCAATTTTTACGTTCGCCCCAAACTGTCGCGGCAACGGTTCCGCCAGAGCCGACGACGCGAGCCATCTCCGCGACCGCCCTGTCCGGGTCCGGCATATACATCAATCCAAGCGCGCAAACGGCCGCGTCAAAGGCCTGGTCGGGCGGCTCCAATGTTTCGGCGGGCATCCGAAGCGCCGTGACGTTGCCGATAGACGCCGCGCTCAGCCGATTTATCAGATCGTCGATCATTCCCTGAGACAGGTCCGTCGCAGTCACATGGCCATCTGGTCCAACTGCTTCGGCCAGACGCAATGTCACCATGCCGCTGCCAGACGCCGTCTCGATCACCTTTTGGCCTGGCTGAACATCTGCCATGCGAAGGAGCGTATCCTGCGCGGGTTTCAACTGTTGTTCCCAGCTGGTGTGGTAGTGGCTTGCCGCTGCGTCCCACCCATAGCGTTGCACCCTGATCTGAAGTCTCGGGTCCATTATGCGACCTCCGTCCCGATCATGCAGGTGACCTGCACTGGCTGTGCTTGCGTGAAGGCCAGATACCAGGGGTCGATCCGAAGCGCGCGGTCCACAAGGTCTTGGATCTTTTGCGCAGGCTCAGCGCCGGTGATCTTGAGTTCGACCCGCGTGCTGGACGGCACCGCGCTGGCCCCGGGCATGCCCAGCACGCCGCGATTGTCGAAGTCTTGCTCGACGGAAACAAAGACGCTGTCCAGGGTCACGTTCTCGCGCGCGGCGGTCATCTTTATGCCAATGGCTATGCAGCTGCACAGCGCGGCGCGCCCGAAAAACCCCGGAGACGGCGCGGTTCCCGTCCCGCCGATGGCCTCTGGCATGTCGATTTCGAATGTGTAGTCGCCGTCCGTAAACGTGCAGGCCAGCCCGTCCGTCACGGTTGCGGCACCCGTATTCGTGACCTGCGCGCGGTTCGGCCGCTTCTCAAACACGGCGATGGCGCGCTGCTGGCCTTCTCTGGCCTGGATATCTCTGTCCATCGGGGTCTCCTTCGTTGATGCGAAGAAGTTCCCCGTTTCGGCCCTGCCATGATAGTTCAAGAAATGCAGCAAAACCGCTACAGTTTCTGAAGTGGACGGGCCGTGCTTGCGCGGATCTACTGGGCTTGGAGGCGAGCGCATGTCTAATAGGAACTACCCGAAATTCTGCCCGGTGGTAATGGCGGCGAGCTTGCTGGAGCCGCGTTGGACGATGCTCCTGTTATGCGAAATGTGGTCGGGGTCCACGCGCTTCAACGAGATACAGCGCGGCGTGCCGGGCATGTCACCCGGCCTCTTGTCAAAGCGGCTCAAGGAGATGGAGGCAAACGGGCTGGTTGAAAAAGTGGACGGGTCGTCCGGCAAACATGCCGAATACGTCACAACGCCGGTTGCCGACGAGTTGGAGCCGATCATCCGCAGCTTGGCGGAATGGGCCCATCGCAACGTCGATTGCAATGTCTCACTACAGGATTTGGACGCGCGGCTGCTGATGTGGAGTATACGGGGCAAGATTGACCTGTTGCACATGCCCAAGCGCAAGAGCGTCATCCAGTTCATCTTGCACGATGCGCCGAAAGAGACGTCAAACTATTGGCTGGTAGCCAAGCCGGGGGAGGAAACGGACCTCTGTTTCACCGACCCCAAATTTGACGTTGATCTCTACGTCGTTTGCGAGCTTCGCGCGCTCACCTCGGCGTTTATGGGGCATTCTTCGTTCGAAGCCGAGATCGAGCGGGGGCGGATTTCTTTGATGGGGAATGACGCGCTGGCGCGAACGCTCACCAAGTGGCTCGTGCGCAGCAGCTTCGCGGAGGTGGCGTAACGTCTGCTTTGTTTCGGTAAATGCGCCAAATCCAGCTTAAACGTGAGTGCTTGTTGGCGCTAGAGGAGGCGAATCTCTAGCCCATAAACGAACCCCGGCGCCTTTCCGAGGAAAGACGCCGGGGCGCGGGTTTAGGAAGGTTTAGGGATCTTCCTTGTGCCAAAGGTTAGATCATGTGGCATTGACATAGATCAATTCTATTTGAGATTCAGCTCCGCCCGAACCTCCGTCACGCTGGCCGGCTCGCCGCCTTCCCTGCGGACCATCGCAACCGCTTCCTCCAGCCAGGCGAGGTTGCTCATTTCCGTATGCCAGGGGGCGTCCTCCAGGCCGACGCGGACATGGCCGCCGCGCTCCACGGCGCCGGCGATCACCGGGCGGATATCGACGGCGAGGCCGGCGACCATCCAGGGCGCCCCCGGCACCAGATCGGACAGCAGCCGGTGAAAGGCCGTCAGCGCCCAGCGGGTTGCCGGGAAGCCGAAGCTGAAATCGTCGCTGAAAAAGGGCCGGTAGATTGGCTGCGGCAGGCCCTCGACCTCGGCGGCCAAGGCGGCGCCGAGCCGCGCGAAGCCGGGCTCGTAGAGCGCGAAGCAGGGATGCAGGCCGTGGCGTGCCGCCAGACGCAACCCATAGCGGATGTGCGACACCGGGTTGAGATAGACGAACCCCTCCTCGCCGGCCGCCCGCTCCTCGCGGTGGGAGAAGTGGACCGAACCGGGATCGATGACCAGGCATTCGATCAGGCCGCGCTTGGCCAGTTCCTCCACCGCGGCGAAGCGGATCTCCGGCACGATGGCATCCGGGTTCTCGGCGCTGCCGGCCAACGGCAGGCTCGGGTAGACGATGGCGTCGGTCTCGGCGCGAATCCCCTCGATGATCCGGGCATAGAGGCTCCAGTCGTCGTGCTGCCGCCCGCTCTCGGCGTCATAGGCGTGGACATGCAGGATCGCCGCGCCGGCCTGGGCGCAGGCGATGCCCTCGGCGACGATCTCCTCGACGGTGACCGGCATCAGGGGCTGACGCGTCCGGGTCCAGCCGCCGTTCAGCGCCACTTCCATCCAAACCTTCTTGCTCATGCGTCCCCCGCTCGTTTTCCGCGCGCTTGCTTTCCGTGTGGCGCCTCCGCACCATAGCGGAAAATCGCGACTCACAAAGAGGGCTCCATGGGGGGAAAGACCGCCGTCCTGGCGATCGATCAGGGCACCACCAGCAGCCGCGCGCTGGTATTCGATGCCACCGGGCGTATTCTCGGCCTGGCGCAGAAGGAACTGCCGCAGCACTTTCCCCATTCCGGCTGGGTCGAACACGACGCCGAGGATATCTGGCGCGACACCGTCGAGACGGTGAAGGGCGCCTTGGACGACGCCGGCCTGAGCGCCCAGGACATCGCCGCCCTGGGCATCACCAACCAGCGCGAGACCACGCTGCTCTGGGACCGCGAGAGCGGCGAGACCCTGCACCGCGCCATCGTCTGGCAGGACCGCCGCACCGCCGAGCTCTGCCGCGGCTGGAAGGCCGAGGGCTGGGAGCCGGAAATCCAGAAGAAGACCGGGCTGCTGCTCGACCCTTATTTCTCCGGCAGCAAGCTGGCCTGGCTGCTCGCGGAAATCCCCGGCGCACGGGAGAAAGCCGAGGCCGGCAAGCTCGCCTTCGGCACGGTGGATTGCTTTTTGCTGTGGCGGCTAACCGGCGGCAGGGTTCACGCCACCGACGCGACCAATGCCTCGCGCACCCTGCTCTACGACATCCACAAGGGCGACTGGGACGAGGAGCTGCTGCGGCGCTTCGGCATTCCCCGCGCCCTGCTGCCCGAGGTGCGCGACTGCATGGGCGACTTCGGCGCCACGGAGACGGAGCTCTTCGGCGCGGCCCTGCCGATCCTCGGCATCGCCGGCGACCAGCAGGCCGCCGCCATCGGCCAGGCCTGCCTCGAACCCGGCATGGTCAAGTCGACCTACGGCACCGGGTGCTTCGCCCTCTACAACACCGGCGAGGAGGCCCTGACCTCGACCCACCGGTTGCTCACCACCGTCGCCTATCAGTTCGGCGGCCAGCGGTCCTATGCCCTGGAAGGCAGCATCTTCGTCGCCGGCGCGGCGGTGCAGTGGCTGCGCGACGCCCTGGGGCTGATCGCCAGCGCGCCGGAAACCGAGGAGCTGGCGCGCCAGGCCAAGTCCGATCATGGCGTGGTGCTGGTCCCAGCCTTCGTCGGCCTGGGCGCGCCGCACTGGGACGCCGATGCCAGGGGCGCCCTGTTCGGGATGAGCCGCGATACCGGACGCGCCGAGATCGCCCGGGCGACGCTGGAGGCGGTCTGCTTCCAGACTCGCGATCTGCTCGATGCCATGACCGCCGACGGCGCGACATCCCCCAGCGCGCTCAGGGTCGACGGCGGCATGGTCGGCAACGACTGGATGCTGCAGTTCCTCGCCGACACCCTTGGCGTTGCCGTGGAGCGGCCCGAGGTGATCGAGACCACGGCGCTGGGCGCCGCCTATCTGGCCGCGGCCGAGGCCGGTGTTCTCTCCGGCATCGAGGCGATCTCCGAGTCCTGGCGGGCCGAGGCGCGTTTCGAGCCGCGCATGCCCGAGGCCGAACGCGCCGCGCGCTACGGCGCCTGGCAGGACGCCGTGGAGCGGGTCAAGACAAAGGCATGAGTCTCGCCCGCTTCACCCTTGAGACCGAGACCGCCGAAATCGTCGCCGCCCTGCGCCGCGACGGCGCGGCGGTAATCCGCGAGGCCGCGCCGCCGGAGGCCATCGAAGCGGTGCGTAGCGAGCTGCGCCCCCACTTTGACGCCGAGGGCACCCGCGACCAGAGCGACTTCAACGGCTACACCACCCTGCGGGTCGGCGGCATCCTGGGGCGCTCGCGCAGTTCCGCCGCGCTGATCGCCCATCCCAAGCTGCTGGAGATCGCCGACGCGCTGCTGCTGCCGCACTGCGCCGCCTACCGCATCGGCAGCACCACCGGCATCGAAATCCATCCCGGCGAGTCCGCGCAGGTACTGCATCGCGACGACGCCATCTATCCCCTGCGGGTTCCCGGCATGGAGTTGCAGTTCAGCAGCAACTGGGCGCTCGACGCCTTCACCGAGGAGAACGGCGCGACCCGCCTGCTGCCCGGCAGCCATGCCTGGAAGGAGGCCACCATGATCGACGAGTCGGCCTGCATCCAGGCGACCATGCCCAAGGGTTCGGTGTTGCTCTACCTCGGTTCGCTGCTGCACGGCGGCGGCGCCAACCGCAGCAAGGCGCCGCGCATGGGGCTGGTGAATACCTACGCGCTAGGCTGGCTGCGCCAGGAAGAGAACCAGTACCTGACCGTGCCGCGCGACATCGCCGAGGGCTATCCCGAGCGGTTGCGGCGCCTGATGGGCTATCAGACCCATGGCCGGCTGCTCGGCTGGTATCCCGACAATCCGGACGGTCATTAGCAAACTCCTCGGCGCGGGCCGATGACATTCGCCGCAAGCGCCCTACATGTCAGTCAGAACTTTTTCACAACGAGACCCCGGCCAGGCGCGTTGCCCGCGCCGCCGGAGCAACGGGAGAACATCGATGGCTGACGACAAATCCAAGAGCGGCAAGACGGCTGCGGAGTCCCAGAAGGACGATCCGAAGAAGAGCGGCACGGTCAGTACCCCCGCGGCCGGCGCCAGCAACGCCAACGCGACGGCCAATGCCAACGCCACCGCGAGCAAATACCGCTGCGAATACCACCGCCAGCACCAAGGCGGGCAGCGCGGCTTCGGCGCCTCCGTCCGGAGGCAAGACCGAGGCCGGTAAGCCCTCGCCCAGTCGAACCGCGTCCGGCAAGACCGATGGCGGCAGCGGCCGCTGGGGCTGGATCGCGGCCGCGATCCTGGCGGTGCTCCTGGTCGGCGGCGGCCTTGCCATGAACGGCAAGCACGCGGAGACCGTCGGCGCCCTGGAACGCCAGCGCGACGATCTCACCACGCAGGTCGACGAGCTGCAGGGCCAGATCGAGGCCGAGCGCCAGGCGATCGATGGCTATCCCAGCGCCACGGAGGCGCTCGAGGCGACCGAGGCGCAGCTTGCGGAGGCCGAGGCGCTACGCCAGACGGCCCTGGCCGAGGCCGAGGAACTGGCGGCGCGCCAGCAGGATCTGCAAGCCCGCCTGACCTCTCTTGAGGAGCAGCTGACCAGCCGTCAGGAAGCCTTCTCCGAGCTGGAAGAGCAAATCGCGGCTTCCCAGGAGGAGATCGCGCAGCTCGAGAGTCAGCGCGAAGCGGCCCGCGCCGCCCTCGAGGAAGCGCAAAGCAAGCAGCAGGCGGAGCAGGCCCAGGCCGAGGAGCTCAGCGCCGAGATCGCCGCCCTGACCGAGCGCCGCGACGCCATGGCCAGCGACGTCGAGCAGATCGGCGCCGACATCGCCACCGCCGTGCAGGCCCTCGACGCCGCGCGGCAAAAGCTGAGCGGAGGGGAAACCCAAGAGCCGGAACAGGGTGACGCCCAGCAGAGCGGCGACCAGGAAGGCGCCAGCGAGGAAGAGGGCGCGGCCCCGGCCGAGTGATCCGCGCCTAGCGCCCGCACCGCCTCGGCGGCGCGGGCTCTAGCGGGCCAAACCGGGCACCGGAAACGAGCTCACAGAATTCCAGCGGTGGGGAAACAGGGTAGAAAGACCTCACGCAGGAATTCCTGCATGTGGCCGATCGCGAAGAAGATAATGCCGCTGGCCAGGAGTATGGCGCCGACGAACTGGCGCGAAAACTCGCACTGCCCGCCATCCAGACGCTTGCCCTCGACGATCTTATGCTTGCGGTCGCTGGCCTCCAGCAGCAGTCCGACCACGGAGAAGTAGGTCAGCCAGATCACAATCTGCAGGGAGTGGATGTGGTTGGCGGTGACCTCCAGGCCCTTCACGCTGCAGATACCGTCATCGGGGGAAAGCGCGACCCCGGACACCGCCGCCGAGGTGACCTTTTCGTAGATCGGCACCAGCGCCGCCAGAATCAGCGCCGAGAGGATGAACAGGAAGGTATGCCGATTGTCCATCAGGGCATGAAAGAAGGCGTAGACCTTTATCTCGATTTTCTTGCCGATGAAGAACAGCACCAGCGTCAGCAGCGTGAGCGCGCCCATCAGCCTGCTGATTTCCGTATCCAGCGAGATAAAGGATTCCGGCGTGGGATAGAAAACCACCGTCACCGCGATGATCAGCAGCACCAGCCCGACGACATAGCCCACGACCCGTAGGACCATGAAGATCAGGGCGGCGAAGTCTTCCCGAAAATCCTTGAGGTCCCGCAAGGGTTCGCCCTCGCCGAGGCCGGCCTCGATCTCGTCTTGCGCGAAGCAGCGCTGCACGATGGTCAAGAGCGAGTGCTTCTTGATCAAGCCGAGCAGCAGCAGCGTCGAGCCGAGCAGAAAGCCCAGGGAATGCACCCGCTCGCCGATGATCAGGAAACTCATCAGCTCCAGGGCGAAGTAGAAGATCATCCAGGGCTCGAGCAGCCGCAGACTGATGATCAGCCAATCCCAAAGCCGTTGCCGCGCTTCATCGCGGGCGTTCTCGGCGTCCTCGGCCGGGCTGGGCGCGGCGCCGGGCTGCGCCGCCGCGGCCTTGCGGGCCCGTTTCAGGGAGGTCTGCAACTCGAAGTACTTGCGGCGGCCCCAGAACCCGATCGCCAGGGTGATCGCGAAGACCAGAGCGAAGACCAGCACCACGAGCCCGACCTGGCGGCCGGTCGTCTCCAGATAGCCCATGGCCTTCATCAGCGCGGCCAGCGCCAGCATGTCGACGGCGACCAGCGCGGCCTGCGCCTGCCAGCGCAGGAAGATGCGGGGATTGAATCGCTTGCGCCCGGGGACCGGCAGAAAGCGCACGCAGATTTCCAGCAGGTCGTAAATGGTCCGGGGAAAGGTCGAAAGCTCCTCGCTGCGGCCCAGGGTCGGTACGCCGACGATCTTTTCCGAATAGGTCCACCAGACGATGTAGAGCGAGATCATGCCCAGGATCAGCCGCGCGTGCTCCCTGATCAGCGCGAACAGCGATTGCACGTAGTCCCGCAGATCGACCTTGAGGAAATCGACCTGCTCGATGATCAACAGCAGGAAAGCCTCGAAGCCGGCGAAGAAGGCGAAGCTGAACTTGAAGATACCCGCGATGACCAGGATGTAGACGAACAGCAGCCCGGCATGCCAGACCGCGTTGGTCAGCGCCCAGAGGGGGATCGAGCGGCCCTCCTCCGCGAAGGTGCCGATCTTGCTGAGGGTCAGCCCGGCGACATCGAGAGAGACGATGGCGCCGATGGCCAAAAAGACGATGACGACAATGAAGACTTCCGCTGCCACTTCCCCTGCCCCCTCGACCCCCGCGCCGTCTCCGCTTCACCCCCGCCCGCGCGCCGAAACGCTACCTAGGCGGGATAAGCATGGCATGCGCGGCCCAGGCCGTTAAGGGCCTTCTCGTCGGCTCTACGCAGCCCCGGCCGCCGCGCCCCTCGGATCCATCGGCAGCGGCCAGCCGAGGGCGAGCGTCTCTTCGAGCAGCTTGCCCGCGGCGAGCACGGCCGCCTCGCCGCGCGGCGGACCGATCACCTGCAGCCCGACCGGCAGGCCGTCGAGCAGGCCGCAGGGCAGCGCCAGCGCGGGCAGGGACAAGACCGTCGGGGCATAGGCGATTGACAGCCAATCGACGTAGTTGTCGAAGACGTGGCCGGCGCAGCGGTCGACGAAGCGCTGCTCGACCGGGAAGGGCGGCACGATGGCGGCCGGCGTGATCAGCAGGTCGTAGTCCTCGAAGAAGCGCGCCGCGCCGGCCACCAGCTTGGCGCGGTGGCGCTCCGCCCGGATGATCTCCGGCATGGTCAGCGCCAGCCCCTTTTCGATATTCCAGACCACGTCCGGCTTGATGACGTCGCGATGCTTTTCAAGCAAGTCGGCCTTGGTCACGGCGTAGACCAAGGCGCGCAGCACGTGGAAGGTCTCTTGCACGCCGCTCAGGTCGGGCGCCGCGCGCTCGACCGCGACCCCGTTCTCCGCGAGCCGCTGTACCGCCGCCTCGCAGACCGCGGCAACGCGTCCATCCACCGGCGTGATCCCCAGGTCGGGGCTAAAGGCAACGCGCAGCGGAGGCCGTGCCCCCAGCCCCTCGGCGAAGGACTGGGCGGGCGCGGGATAGGACAGGGGATCGCGGCGGTCCAGCCCCGCCATGCGGTCGAGAAAGAACGCCAGATCGCCGAGGTTCCGCGCCATCGGCCCGACGACACCCAGGGTCTGATAGGGCATCGCCACGGGACCATGCGCGACCCGGCCGGGGCTCGGCCGCAGACCGGTGATGCCGCAGAAGCTGGCCGGCGTGCGCAGCGAACCGGCCATGTCGGAGCCCTGGGCCAGCCACGCCATGCCGGTTGCCAGGGCGGCGGCGGCGCCGCCGGAGGAGCCCGCCGGCGTCATCCGGGTATCCCAGGGATTGCGCGTCACGCCGAACACCTCGTTGAAGGTATTCGCGCCGGCCTCGAACTCCGGGGTGTTGGTCTTGCAATAGATCACGCCGCCCTGGCTCTCGATCCGCTCGGCCAGGACGTCGGAGAAATCGGGCACCCAGTCCTTGTACACCAGGGAGCCATGGGTGGTGCGCACGCCGGAAACCGGCAGGGAATCCTTGATCGCGACCGGCAGGCCGCAGAGCGGCCCGCGCTCCTCCAGGGGTTTGGCCATCAGCGCCTCGGCGTGGGCGCGGGCCCGCGCGAAGCAGGTGGTGACCACCGCGTTGACGGCGCCGTTCACGGCCTCGATCCGCCGCTCCACGACATCGAGCAGTTCGAGCGGCGAGACCGCGCCGTCGCGCAGCAATCCGACCACGGCCCGCGCCGAGCTGCTCCAGAGTTCCCTGTCGCCGTTATCCGCAGTCATGCCGTCCCCCTTCATCGCGCCAGACGGCTGACGCCGCTCGAGGCCATCACCTTGCCCTTGTTGACGAAGCCTTCGTGATTCCGCTCGATCGCCGAGAGATCGTAGAGATAGTTGGCGAGCAGGCCAAAGGACTGTTCCAGGCCCTTGGCCGAGGTATCGCCCAGCCAGTTGATGCGATGCAGGATCGCGCCATTGCCGAGATGGAAGCGGGCCACCGGATCGCCGCGCCGTTCACCCTTGCCGGTTTCGAGCAGGTAACGCGCGCAGGCACCCAGCAGTTCGCCCTCGTATGCCGACAGCGTCTTCGCGCTGGTATCGGCGTCCTCCCGGCCCAGGGGCGCCAGACTTTTACAGGCCGCCTCGCTCAAGCGGCCTTCGGGCGCGTCCAGAGTCTCGCGCAGCCAGCGCCGGAATCCGGGGATCGGCGAGAGCGTGACGAAGCTGCGGATCCGCGGCAGCTCCGTGGTCAGCTCCAGGACCACCTGCTTGATCAGAAAGTTGCCGAAGGAAATGCCGCGCAGGCCGGGCTGGCAGTTGCTGATCGAATAGAAGACCGCGGTATCGGCCTCGCCCGGCGGGGTCTCGCGCCCCTCCTTGTCGAGGATCGGGCCGATCGCCCCGGGCAGGCCCTTGCAAAGCGCCACCTCGATGAAGATCAGCGGCTCGTCTGGCAGCGCCGGATGAAAGAAGGCGAAGCAGCGCCGGTCGGCGGCGAGCCGGCGGCGCAGATCGTCCCAGCCGTTCATTTCATGCACCGCCTCGTAGCGGATCAGCTTCTCCAGTATGTTCGCCGGGGTCTGCCAGTCGATGCGGCGGAAGTAGAGGAAGCCCCGGTTGAACCAGGAACTCAGAAGATGCTCGAGATCGACATCGACTTCCTTGAGTTCGGGATGCTCCTTGAGGCGCGCCAGCAGGTCCTGGCGCAGCGCGACCAGTGCCGCGGTCCCGTTCGGTGCCTGGTTGAGCCGGCGGAACAACTCCTGCCGCGGCGCCTCCACTGCCTGGGACAGCGCCCGATAGGACTCCGGATCGCGGCGGGCGACGTAGTCCCGCGCGCGCAGCGCGATCTGCTCCGCATCGGGCGCGAACTGCTGCGACAGCAGCTTCAGGAACGCGGTCTTGCCCTTCGCGTCCAGGCGGCGGTAACCCTCGACGGCGTCGCGCGCCAGCGCGGTACCCAGCGCCTCGCCACGCGACGACATCAGATCCCGGCAAAGCTCCTGCACGGCGGCCAGGCTGTCGCGCCGGGCCTTGCGCTCGCTCGGCCGCAGCAGTTCCAGCCCGGCATCGGCCACCGATGTCATCAACTGGGTTAAGAGAGCCATGGGTCTTCGGACTCCAAAGAGGTTCACCGAATGCTAACATCGCGGAGAGTTAGAACAACGGCATCAGCCATAACGATCGCGACAGGGTCTATCTGCTTGCGACATTGACCCCTGGCGTCACTTCTTCGCAAGCTTCGCGCCTGTCCTCAGACCGCGCGCCGCGCGCCTTGCCAAGTCAGTGCCGCGCCGGCCCCTCTTTAGATATGGAGTTTGTGAAAAATGACCAAGAAGCACGCGGGAAAAACGGTGCTGATCACCGGCGGCGCCAGCGGCATCGGCCTGGCCATCGCCGAGCGTTTCCAGGCGGACGGCGCCACCCTGGCCCTGTTCGATCTATCCGAGGAGGGACTCGCCAAGGCCGCGGAGAAACTCTCCGCTAAGGGCGAGGCACCTCTAACCTGCGCCGGCTCCGTCTCCGAACCGCGCGATATCGAGGCCTGCTTCGCGCAGCTCGACAACGCCTGGTCCAGCATCGACGTGGTGATCAACTGCGCCGGGCATTCTGGTCGTCAAACCCGCCGTGGAACTGAGTGTCGAGGATTGGAAGCGCAGCCTGGACATCAATCTGACCGGCACCTGGCTGACCTGCCAGGCCGCCGGGCGGCGCATGGTTCCGGCCGGCAAGGGCGCCATCGTCAACATCTCCTCGGTGATGGGCAACGGCGGCGCACCCGAGCGCACCGGCTACTGCGCCTCCAAGGCCGGGGTGATCGGCCTGACCAAGAGTCTCGCCGTCGAGTGGGGCCGCTATGGGGTGCGGGTCAACTCCCTGGCGCCGACCGCGACGCGCACCGATCTGGTGCAGACCCTGGTCGATCAGGGGATCTTCAACATGGACGGCATCCGCGACCGCACGCCCCTGCAGCGCATGGCGGAGCCGGCCGAGGTCGCCGCCGTCTGCAGCTTCCTGGCCAGCGACGACGCCGCCATGGTTTCCGGCCACGACATGGCGGTCGATGGCGGCTGGATGGCCAACTACTACGTCTAGGCCTCCTTTTCTTCCTGCCGCGAGTCGATAGCTCGGATAAGAGCCATTCCATTCGGGAATAGCTCAAAACATCTCGCAGTAGACGCGCCGCGCGTACGCGGGGAGAAACAAGCGTCGGCCGCTGCGGCCGGCGGTCTAAGCAATCATGTGGGAGCGAGCTAGGTGGACTTGGAAGCATCGAGCAAGAAGGTTGCAGCGCTGCTGAAGCCGAAGAACGTGGTCATCGTCGGCGCCAGCGAGCGCGAGGGCAGCTGGCCAGCGACGGTGTGGAAAACGGTGCAGCGCTACGGCTTCGAGGGGCCGATCTATCCGCTGAACCCGAACCGGGACACGATCTTCGGTGCCCCCTGCTACCCCGATTTCGAGGCCTTGCCGGAAAAACCCGACCATCTGGTCCTGCTGGTGCGCAGCGAGTTCGTTCCCGAGACCCTGCGCCGGGGCGCCGCCGCCGGCGCGCGCAGCGCCACGATCTACTCCGCCGGCTTCGGCGAGACCGGAACCGAGGAAGGCCACGAGCTGGGCCGTCAACTCGCCGAGGTGATCGCCGAGACCGGCATCGCCGTGTCCGGCCCCAACTGTACCGGCAACATCTCCGCTGAGCACGGCCTGGTCACCATGGTCGATCACCGGGTGCTGAAGATCGCGCCCGGCCCGGTCGCCTTGGTCGGACAGAGCGGCGGCGTGATGCTCTACGCCAACCACATCCTGGCCGACCGCGGCCTGCAGATCGGCTACCTGATTTCCAGCGGCAACGAGGCCGACCTCTCCTGCGCCGACTACATCGCCTATCTGGCCGAGGACCCGGCGATCAAGGTGATCTTCTGCTACGCCGAATCGATCAAGGATCCGGAGCGTTTCAAGGCCGCCTGCGCGGCGGCCCAAGCGGCCGGCAAGCCGGTCGTGGTGTTCAAGGTCGGCGTCTCGGCGGAGGGCCGCAAGGCGGCGATGACCCACACCGGCGCCCTGGCCGGCAGCGCCGAGGTCTTCGACGCCGTGGCCGGCGAGCGCGGCGTGATCCGCGTCGACTCCCTGGACGACGCCATCGAGGCCATCGAGCTGGCGGTACACGCGGGCGTGCCACTGGGGCGGCGGGTCGGCGTGCTCAGCCTATCCGGCGCCTACTGCGGCATCCTGCTCGATGCCGCCGCCGGCTCCGAGATCGTCTTCCCGCCGCTCGCCGAGGCGACCGAGGCCAAGCTCAAGGAACTGCTGCAAACCGGATCCTCGGTCGGCAACCCCGCCGACGGCGGCTTCAGCGTGCTGACCGACGCCCAGGCCTATGCGGAAGCCATCGAAGCCTTCTGCCAGGACCCCGGCCTCGACGTCGTGCTGCTGCAGGCCGAGCTGCCGCGCGAGACCGGCATGGCGGCCAGCTGGGAGGAACGCTTCCAGAGCATCGACGACCTCGCCGTCAAGTACGGCAAGAAGATCGTCGTGGTCTCCATGTACAGCCGCAACTTCACCGACTACACCCGCGAACTGCGCGCCACCTACAGCCACACGGCCTTCGTGCAGGAAAGCCGCAAGACGGTGCGTTCCCTGTCGCATCTGATTCGCTGGTCCGAGCGCGCCGCGCGCGCCAAGGCCGCCCCCACGGCGGACGCCGCCGCCGCGCCGGAAATCGCCGCGACGCTGATCGCCGAGGCCGCCAAGGCCGGGAGGGCGACCCCCTTGAGCGAGCCGCGCTCCAAGGAGCTGCTGCGCGCCTACGGCATCGAGACCCCGCGCGAAAAGCTGGTTCAGACCGTCGAGGACGCCAAGGCGGCGGCGCGCGAACTGGGCTATCCCGTGGTGCTGAAGGCCGCCGCCGCCAGTCTGCTGCACAAGTCGGACCTCGGCGCCGTCGCCGTGGGACTGAGCAGCGACGCCGAACTGGAGACGGCCTACGGTGAGATCGAGGCCAATCTGGCGCGCGGCGGCTTCAGCGATCCGCTGGAAGGCATGCTGGTCTGCGAACTCTGCAAGGCTGAAACCGAGCTGGTACTGGGCATCACCCGCGACCCGGAGATGGGTCTCGTCGCCATGGTCGGCGGCGGCGGCGTGCTGCTCGAACTGGCCAAGGATGTTGCCTTCGTCGGCCTGCCGATGACCCGCGAAAGCGCCACCGAAGCCCTGGCGCGCACCCGCGTCAGCAAGCTGCTGGACGGCTATCGCGGCGGCGCCGCGCTGGATCCGGAGATCGTGGTGAACGCGCTGCTGGCGCTCGACCGCATCGCCGGCGATCTCGGCGACGCGCTGGAATCCATCGACATCAACCCCATGGTCGGCACCGCCGACGGCCGCCTGCTGGCGCTGGACGGACTGGCCGTGCTGCGCGGCGGCGCGGCCTGAGACCGCTTGAAAGAGGAATACCGATAATGAGCGAGACCCAAGACCGCTTGACCTTCGAGACCATCGAGGTCGGCCGCAGCTACGTCAGTTCGGGGCGCACGGTCACAGCCTCGGACCACGGGCTGTTCATCCTGGTCAGCGGCGACTGGCATCCGATCCACTGCGACGATGCCTTTGCCGCCTCAACCCCGCTGGGCAAGCGGCTGATCCACGGCACCTTCGGCATCACCCTGGCGCTCGGCAGCTTGGAAGCCCAGGTGCTCAAGGTCGCCGACAAGCTGGTGGCCGCGCTGGGCCTCAAGGAATGGAACTACAAGGCGCCGATCTTCCTCGGCGATTCCCTGCACATCGAACTGAAGATCTCCGACAAGCGGGTGACCAGCCGCGGCGACCGCTACATCCTTCAGCGCCACATCAAGCTGATCAACCAGGACGACGTGGTGGTGCAGGAGGGCAAGGTCGAGTCGATGTTCGCCCTGCCCGGCGCATAGGTTTTAGCCTCCCTGTGACTTGAAAGCCGCCTTTCGGCGGCTTTTCTTTTGTCTGGAGGCCGCGGCGGCCAGCACGCGCCGGCTCAGCCGCCTATTTCTTGGCGTTGATCTGCACCGACTCGTGCCAGGGGATCAGGAAGCGCCGGCAGCCCACCAGCAAGGCATAGAACACGAAGCCGACCACCGAGAGGTGGATGATGATGGCGAACAGCGCCGTGGTGTCGAAGGCGTTCATCTTCTGCACCGCCAGCACGCCGAGGCCCTGGCTGCCGCCGAGGAACTCGCCGACCACCGCGCCAATGATCGAAAGCACGATGCCCATCTCCATGCCGGTCAGAATGTAGGGCAAGGCGCTGGGCAGCTCGAGCTGGGTGATGGTCTGCCAGCGCGAGGCGTTGACGCTGAGCAGGACCTCGCGGTGGCCGCGATAGACCGATTTGAACCCGAGCGTGGTGTTGACCAGGATTGGGAAAAAGGCCAGCACCGCCGCGATCACCACTTTCGGCGTCAGGCCGAAACCGAACCAGACGATGAACAGCGGCACCAGAGCGATCTTGGGAATCACCTGCGTGGCGACGACGAAGGGATGCAGGGTCCGCTCGACCCGGCGCATCTTGCCCATCATCGCGCCGAAGGAAACCCCGATCACCACGGCGAAGACGAAGCCGAGGATGGTCTCCAGCACGGTGACCCAGGTGTGGAACCACAGCTTGCCGGTGCCGAGCATCTCGAACCAGGCATAGAGGGCCACCGAGGGCGGCGGCAGGATGAACCAGTTGACCTCGGCCAGGCGGACGTAGCCTTCCCAGCCGGCGAGCAGGGCAATCAGCAGCAACAGGCTGGCCAGCCAGGGCGGCATGGAGAAAGCGGAACCGCCGCCGTTCTGCCCGGGTTCCGTCGATTTATTCGCGTCGCTCATGCTCAGTTCTCTAATCGCTCGCGCAGGAACTCACGGATCTCCGTGAACTGCGGCAGGCTCTGGACATCCAGGTCCCTGGGCCGCTCGAAAGGCACATCGATGATCTGCTCGATGCGGCCCGGCCGCGCCGAGAGCAGCACGATGCGGTCGGCGAGGAACACCGCCTCGGAGATCGAGTGCGTGACCAGGACGATGGTCTTGTGGGTCGCCATCCAGATGCGCTGCAGTTCGATGTTCATGCTGTCGCGCGTGATCGCGTCGAGCGCCCCGAAGGGCTCGTCCATCAGCAGCACGTCGGGTTCGTAGCTGAGCGCGCGCGCGATCGCCGCGCGCTGGCGCATGCCGCCGGACAGCTCGGACTGCCAGCGGGACTCGAAACCCTCGATGCCCACCAGCTTACAGAGCTCGCGGGCACGCGCATGACGTTCCGCCTTGCCGACGCCGCGCAGCTTCAGCGGCAGCGCGATGTTGTCGAGAATGGTGAGCCAGGGAAAAAGATTGGCGTCCTGAAACACGACGCCCATGTTCGCGACCGTCTCGTCGTCGCGCTTGCCGGCCTTCCACAGCGGCGTACCGCCGATTTGGATCGACCCCTGGCTCGGGTTCTCCAGGCCGGCTATGAGGCGCAGCAAGGTCGTTTTGCCGCAGCCCGAAGGCCCCAGCAGAACGGTGAACTCGCCGCGCCGCACATCCAGATCCGTCCGCGACAGGGCCTGGATCGGCCCATGTCGCGTGACGAACTGCTTCTCAACGCCAGAGATTTCGATCGCACTGGCGTCTGTCGCTAAAGAATTCATCAGAACCTTCGCACTTACATCGCTGCGTCGATGAACTCGTTAGTATAGAGGGATTCCGGATCGGCGACCTCGGCAATCCCCGCCTTGGCGACCTGCTCCACGGCGCCGGCCCAAACCTCGGGCACGTTGCGCAGCAGATTCTCCCGGCCCTGGGACAAGGCCATGTAGTTGTAGATGGTCAGCGCCTGAACCCGGAAGGCGCGGTCCTCGTTGGCCGAAATCTCGAAGGTGTCCTCGACCCGGGCGATGATCTCGTTGGGGTCGGCGACGAGCAGTTCCTCGGCCGAGGCCCGCATCGCCTTCATGAAGGCGGCCACGGTATCGCCGTTGGCGTCGGCGAAATCGCGGCGCACGATGATCGCGCCGCCCGGCATGGGAGCGTACCTATCGGCGCCCCAGATGTGCACTGGCTCGCCATCGCGGCGCAGCACCATGGAGCCTTCGACCGTGGGCATGAAGGCATCGAGACGGCCCTGCTTCAGCAGCTCGACATTGCCCGGGCTGCTGCCGACGGCCTGGCGCTCGACTTCCTCGATGGGAACGCCGGCGTTGGACAGCATCAGATTGAGCATGTTCTCCGTGCCGCCGCCGATCGAAGCGACGCCGATCACCTTGCCACGCATTTCCTGCGGGTTGTTGATCGGCTTGTCGGCCAGGCTGACCACGTCGAAGATGCCTTCCTGCAGGCTGACGCCGACGGAAACCAGCTCGGTATCCTGGGCGGCGGAAGCCTTGATCAGGTCGAGGGCGCCGACGCGCGAGATGTCCGCCTGATCGGCGACCACCTGCTGAATTGCCAGCGAGGTGCCGCGGCCAGGGGTCATCTCGACCTCGATCCCGGCATCGGCCATGTGGCCGCCGGCGATCGCGTTGAGCTCGTGCATCTGCTCGAGCAGAATTTCCCAGGCGGTGATGAAGCGCATTTTGGCGGCGCCCTGCGCATAGCTAAAGCTCACCGGTGCCGCGGCCAGAATGGTGCCGGCGCCGATACCCTTGATCACGCTCCGGCGTGAGATATGTGCGAATTTGTTTTCCATGCCCCTAGTTCCCTGTATCTCTTGTGCAGACGCGATGGCGGCAAATCTCGATGTTGAGTTCGGGAATTCCCCGCGAGCCCGTCTCTCCGACTACGTACGCCGATGGCCATTCCACCGGCGCCTTCCTTTCGCGCCCCCGATCCGTTCCTGGCTCAGGTAGGAGCGGGGCACGAGACACTCTATGCGTAAAAGGCCGACCCCTCTCCGTCTATAATACTAATCGGGGTAGTTATTACCTCTTGGAATATCTGACGCCAGCGCCCGCGCAGCTGCGCGCTACGCGGAAGCCGCCGTGTCGCCGGTGGTGTAGCGCCGCACCCAGGGGTCCGCGAACTCGGCCGCGACCGTGGCGCGGTACTCCTCGCGCAGCTGGGAAATAATCTCCGCGGCACTCTCGATCCGCTGGATCTGCCCGACGGCGTGGCCGGCGGACCAGATATCCTTCCAGGCCTTGGGCTGATCCTTGCCGTGCTCCAGATCGAAGCCCTTGCGCGGCCGCAGCTCCTCAAGCTTGTCGCAGTCGATGCCGGCGGCCTCCATGCTCGGCCGCAGATTGTTGGCGAAGGCACCGGTGATCACGTCGGTGCAGACGATATCCTTGAAGGCGCAGTCGACGACCATCTGCTTGTAGCCCTCGGCGGCATTGCTTTCATGGGTGGCGATGAAGCGCGTGCCCATGTAGGCGAGGTCGGCGCCGAGCAGCTGCGCGGCGCGCAGATCGCTGCCGCGCGTCATGCCGCCGGCGACCACGATGATGCCCGACCAGAACTCGCGCACCGCCGAGATAAAGGCCGGCGCCGCGATCTGCCCGGTGTGCCCGCCCGCGCCGGAGCAGACCAGAACCAGGCCGTCGACGCCCGCCTGGGCCGCTTTATAGGCGTATTCCGGGGTCGAGACATCGGCGAACACCAAGCCGCCGTAGTCGTGAACCGACGGCACGACCTCGCGCGGACTGCCGAGGGCCGTGATGACCAGCGGCGCGCGGTACTTCACACAGAGATCGAGATCGGCCTGGAGCCGCTGGTTGGTGCGGTGGACGATCAGGTTGATCGCCCAGGGCGCCGCCTTGCGGTCCTTGACCGCCGCCAGCCGGGTCGTCAGGTCCTCCAGCCAGCCGTCGAGAATCTCCGGCGTGCGCGCATTGACCGTCGGGATCGAGCCGATTACGCCGTTCTCGCAGGCGGCCGCCACCAGATCGATACTGCTGACCAGGAACAT
>CALNZX010000004.1:0-29364 GCA_942491105.1 uncultured Alphaproteobacteria bacterium
CGCGGTCTGCCGAACTTCTACGTCGCCTGCGGCGTGATGGCCGGCTTCAGCCAGGGCGGCGGGGTCGGCCTGGCGCTGGCCAACTGGATCACCGAAGGCGACCCGGGCATGGACGTCTGGGCGATGGACGTGGCGCGTTTCGGCGACTGGGCGACGCTGGCCTACACCAACGCCAAGGTCCGCGAGAACTACGCCCGGCGTTTCCGCATCAGCTACCCCAACGAGGAGCTGCCCGCCAGGCGTGCTGCTGTTTTTCCCCGATCTATGAGCGCTTGAAGGCCAAGAACGCCGTCGAGCGCCGCCTACGGCCTGGAGCACGCCCTGTGGTTCGCGCCGGAGGGGATGGAGCCCGTCGAGGAGGTCACCTACTACCGCCCAGTGCCCACGAGCCAGTCGGGCGGGAGATGCCAAGCCGTGCGCGAAGCGGTCCGCCTGCTGGAGATTTCCAACTTCGCCGAGTACGAGATCGCCGGTCCCGGAGGTCGGGGTCCTGCGGCAAGCCAGCTGCTCGCCAACCGTATGCCGCCGCGAAGCGGCAGGCTGCTGCTCAGCCCCATGCTCAATCATCGCGATCGGCTGATCGGCGACTTCACCGTGGGCAAGCTGGCGGAGGAGCGCTTCTACATCTTCGGTGCGAGCATCGCCGAGGAATACCATCTGCGCTGGTTCGAGGCGCAGCTTCCGGACCTGGGCGTCTCCGTCAGATCCCTGCGCAGGCTGGTCGGTCTGCAGATCGCCGGACCCAAGGCGCGCGAGCTGCTGTCGCGGGTCACGGCCGAGGATGTCTCCAACGCCGCCCTGCCCTTCATGGCCTTCCGCCGCATCGACATCGGCATGGTCCCGGCCCTGCTCGGGCGTATCTCCTTTACCGGTGAACTCGGCTACGAGCTCTGGGTCGCGCCGGAATATCAGATCGCGCTTTATGACCTTCTCGTCGCGGCCGAGGAAGACCCTGGGGCTGACCCACTTCGGCAGCCGGGCGCTCAACTCGCTGCGCCTGGAAAAGGCCTTCGGCTCCTGGACACGCTGAAGTACACCCCGGACTACGACCCGGTCAGCGCGGCATCGGCCGCTTTACCGATTTCCGCAAGAACGCCTTCATCGGCCGTGACGCCGCGCTCCAGGCGCGTGACACGGCAACGGCGCCGCAGCTCTGCAGCTTCACGGTCGAGGCCGGCGATGCCGACGCGGTCTCCGACGAGCCGATCTACCAGGGCGAGGACTGGATTGGCTTCGTCACCTCGGGCGGCTATGGCCATACTGTCGGGCAGTCCCTGGCCCTGGGCTACGTCAAGCGCGAGGCCATCCATCCCGGTGCCGGCTACAGCATCGAAATCCTCGGCCAAAAGCGCCCGGCGACGCTGCTTTCGCAGGTCCTGGTCGACCCCGAAGGCACGCGTATGCGGAGCTGAATCCCGCCGCCTACTATTCCGCTAGCGGCGGCGTAAACAGCGTGATACGCAATTTACTCATCGATCTTTCAACTGTGCGAAGCGATCCATGGCCGCAGAAACCAACCGCTTGAAGAAGCTGCTTGCCGAGCGCCCCTGGCTGCTCGCCGACGGCGCCACTGGCACCAATTTCTTCGCCATGGGCCTGGCCCACGGTGACGCGCCGGAGCTGTGGAATCTGGAACAGCCGGAGAAGGTCCGCCAGCACTACCGCGCCTTCATTGAGGCCGGTTCCGACATCGTACTGACCAACACCTTCGGCGGCACGGCCAATCGCCTGCGCCTGCATAAGGCGCAGGACCGGGTCCATGAGCTCAACGCCGAGGCGGCCCGCTTGCTCAATGCGGAAATCGAGGCCAGCGGCCGCGAGGTGGTCTGCGCCGGTTCGGTCGGCCCGACCGGCGACCTGATGGAACCGCTCGGCCCGCTGACCTTCGATGAGGCGGTGGCCGCCTTCAAGGCCCAGTGCGAGGGCCTGCGCGAAGGCGGCGCGGATGTCGCCTGGATCGAAACCATGTCCAGCCCCGACGAGATCAAGGCCGCGCTCCAGGGCGCGGGCGAGGCCGGGCTGGAGGCGGTCTGCACCTTCTCCTTCGATACCAACGGCCGCACCATGATGGGCGTGACGCCCGAGGGGCTGGTCGACCTGGTGCGCGAAGCCGCTCCGCGTCCGCTTGCCTATGGCGGCAACTGCGGCGTCGGCGCCGCCGAACTGCTGGCCGCGCTGGTCAAGATCGGCAAGGCGGCCGGTGACGAGGATGTCGTTGTCGCCAAGGCCAACTGCGGCATTCCCGAGTACCAGGGCGGCAAGATCGTCTATAGCGGAACCGAGGAACTGATGGCCCGCTACGCGGCCTTGGCGCGCGATGCCGGCGCAAGGATCATCGGTGGCTGCTGCGGCACGACGCCGGACCACGTCCGGGCGATGCGCGCCGCGCTGGAGGCGCACCAGCCTGGAGAGCCACCCAGCATCGAGACGATCATCGCCGAACTCGGCCCCATCTCCTACGGCGCCGAGGGCAAGGAAGCGGTGCCCAGCGGCGATGGCCGGCGCGGCGAGCGGCGGCGCAGGCGCCCCGCGTGATTCAGCGCTAAGTGGCTACGGGATTGGGATAGGCGATCCCGGCGATGCTACGTCTTAGACGCTTCTGAAAGACTTCGCGCGACAGCACGCCGCCGAGCAGAAAGTTCCGCCCCACCTGGGCCAGGGGATTGGACAGCGTCGCGACGCGGGTCAGCATTTCGGTCATGCGGATCACCGAGGTGGCGATCTCGCGGCGCTCGGCGGCGTAGCTTTCAAGGCCGCCCTCGCAGAGCTTTTTCGCCAGGACGCAGGCATCCTCGACGCCCAGGTTGAGACCGCGCCCGCCGGCGGGCGAGTGCAGATGCGCGGCGTCACCGGCGAAGTGCACCCGCCCCTGCGTGAAGCGCTCGATCAGGTGGTGGCCGATGTGGAACTTGGAGGACCAGACGACCGCATCCGCGGCGGCGCCGAGGCGCGCTAGCTGCGGCAGCGGGTCGCCGCTGTTGCTGGCAAGACGGTAGTGCCCCTCGGTCTCAAGGCCGATCACGAGCAGCAGCGCGCGCGGATGAAAGAAGATATTGAGCTGGTCCTCGGGGTAAGGCCAATGCGCCATGGCAACGTCGGCCAGACCCCAGTCTCCGGGATAGCGCGCCCCAGGAAAGCCGATGGCGAGCGCCTTGCGCAACGCCGAATGCGCGCCATCGGCCGCGACCACGTGCTCGGCGGCAATCTCCTCTTCCACCTTGCCGCGCCGAACTTGAACGCGCGCGCCCTGGCTGTCCTGGGTCACGCCGAGGGCTTCGCATCCGCGCTCGACGGTAACGCCAAGCTGTGTGAGCGATTCCTCGAGGATCGCTTCCGTGCGGGATTGCTGCAGCGCCGTCATGCGGTTGTAGCGGTGGTCGAGCCGATCGAACGCAATCGTCAGCAGGCAGCGCTGCCGCGCGTGGACCGCCAGACGATTCATGCGCCGGCCCGCGGCCAGAATCTTGTCGGTCGCGCCGGAGGCTTCCAGCAGTTCCAGGCTGCGCGGATTGATACCGATGGCCTTGGAATGCTGACTCGGACGCTCGGCCTTGTCGATGATGCGCAGCTCACGGCCGCGCCGCGCCAGTTCCAAAGCCGCGGTCAGGCCGGTGGGACCCGCGCCGACGACCAAAATCATGGGGACGGCTCGCGTCCATCGAGCCAGCGCTCCAAGTCGCCGATCGAGGCGAGGATGTCGCCGGTCAGCCGCGATAACTGTTCGGGTCCGCCCGAGCCGGTGAGTACGCCGATCAAGGCGCCCGCGCCCGCCGCCTGTCCCATTTCAAGATCGTGGCTGTTGTCGCCGACCATTGCCGCCTGCGCCGGCGCGAGGCCGCAAGCCTTGCAGAAGGCGAGGAACATACCCGGCTGCGGCTTGTAGCCGTGACCGCTGTCGTAACCGGCGATGAAATCCATGTGCTTCAGCACGGAGAACCGCCGCAGCGTCGCTTCCGCCGCGATCTGGCTATCGCTGGTCGCCAGGCCTAGGTAGAGGCCGCGCGCCTTCAACCGCCGGAACAGGGGTTCGAGATCGGTGACGGGGACGGCGTGCAGCAGGCCGCCTTCCTGAAAGATACGGTCCAGTTCCTCGACCATCGTAACGCGGTCACTGCCGGGAATATGCTCGGCCCAGGCCGCCGCGATCTCGACGGTATTGCCCGCGGCCAGCAGGCTATTCGCCGCGGTCTTGCCGCTGTCGATATCGAAGCCGCCGGACTGCAAGAGGATGCGCGCCAGGGCCCGGTCCTGCCCGGCGACCGCCAGAGCCGCTTGCTGGAGGACGGGACTCCAGGTCGCGTCGAAGTCCAACAGCGTGCCGTCCTTGTCGAAGAGGATGCCCTTGATCGTCATCCCACACCCCGCCACTCATTGCCGCAGGAAGGTTATCCGCGCCCAAGGCCGCAGGCTATCGGGAAAGGATCATTCCAGGCTGCCCGTCTGGCGCAGAATGCCCTGATAGATTTCCTCGTCGCCGCAAATGCCGACCATTTTGCCATCGCTGACCAGAACGACCGGGCGCCCCGTGGCATGGCGCAGCTCGATCGCCATGCGCATCTTCATGTCCGGGTCGGCCGTCACGATGACATCGGGACCGAGTCTGCGACAGCTCCATCCCTTCGACATAGGGCAGCAGCTTCCCGGGACGCTGGTTCAGGCTCACCGCCACGGGGCCGCCCTTGGCGTCGAGGGTCAAACGCAGATGACCCTCCCGATCCAGAATCACGCACTCGCCGTCGCGCTTCAGGGCCTGCGCGGGGGTCATCAAGGAGCCGCCGCGCAGCACGTTGAGCGGATTCATGTGGGCCACGAAATCCGCGACATAGGCATTGGCCGGATTGAGCACGATGTCCTCGGGCTTGCCGTACTGGACGATGTATCCGCCTTCCATGATGGCGATGTGGTTGCCGATCTTCAGCGCCTCGTCGAGGTCGTGGCTGACGAAGAGGATGGTCTTGTTGAGAGAGGACTGCAGGTCGAGCAGCTCGTCCTGCAAGCGGTCGCGGATCAGCGGATCGAGCGCCGAAAAGGGCTCGTCCATCAGCAGGATATCGGCATCGGTGGCGAAGGCGCGGGCCAGCCCCACGCGCTGCTGCATGCCGCCGGAAAGCTCGTGCGCGTATTTCTCCGCCCACTGCTCCAGCGCCACCAGCTTCAGCTTCTCATCGACGATCGCGTTGCGCTCGGCCTCGGCCATGCCGCGCAGCTCGAGCCCGAAGCCGACGTTCTCGCGCACCGTGCGCCAGGGCAGCAGGGCGAACTGCTGGAACACCATGGCGATGCGGTTGGTGCGCAGATGCCGCAGGGTCTGGGCGGAGCAGCTGGCGACATCCACCTGCTTGCCCTCGTCCTGGACCAGGACCTCGCCGCGAATCACCTTGTTGAGGCCGTTGACGGCACGCAGCAAGGTCGACTTGCCGGAGCCGGAGAGGCCCATCAACACGCAGATTTCGCCCTGTTCTACCGCCAGCGAGGCGTCCGCGACGCCGAGGATATTACCCGTCGCCTCGTGTATTTCGTCGCGGGTCTTGCCCTGGTCGAGCAGGTCGAGCGCCGTTTCAGGCTCGTCGCCGAAGACGATATCGACATTCTTGAATTCCACCGCGGCCATGGCTTAGTGCTCCCCCGGCTTGGCGGGACCGCCCGGCGACTTGCGCCGCTGCGCGTTGCATACCCGGTCGAGGATGATGGCCAGGATGACGATCGCCAGTCCCGCCTCGAAACCCTTTTCGACATTGACCTGGGTCAGCGCCCGCACCACCGGCTTGCCGAGCCCCGGCGCGCCGACCAGGGCCGCGATCACGACCATGGAGAGCGACAGCATGATGGCCTGGGTCAGCCCGGCCATGATGGTCGGCAAGGCATGGGGCAACTCGACCTTCCACAACAGTTGGCTCTTGGTCGCGCCGAAGGCCTCGGCCGCTTCGACCAGATGCTTGGGCGCGGAGGATACGCCGAGATAGGTCAAGCGGATCGGCGCCGGAATCGCGAAGATCACCGTCGAGACCAGACCGGGCACCACGCCCAGACCGAAGAGGATCAAGGTCGGGATCAGGTAAACGAAGGTCGGCAGGGTCTGCATCAGATCGAGCACCGGGCGCAGCGCCGTCCACAGCCACTTGCGGTGCGCCGCCGCGATACCCAGGGGGATGCCGACGGCCATGCAAAAGGCCGTCGCGAAAGCGATCAGCGCCAGGGTCTGAATGGTGTCTTCCCAATACCCGAGGTTGATCACCAGAAGCAGGCTGAGAATCACGCCTGCTGCCAGCCAGATCGAACGCTGCAGCCAATAGGCCAGGGCCGCGACCAGCGCCACCAGCACCAGCGGCGGCGCGAACAGCAGGATGTCGGTGAGCCCATCGATCAGGAATTCGAAGATCGCCGCGAAGCCGTCGAAGAACCAGGCCAGGTTGTCGATCAGCCAATCGAAGAACGCCTCCGCCGCGGCGCCGATGGGTATCTTCCAGGCGGTGAGCCAGTCTTCCATGTCTCTGCTTCCCCCGTGATGCGCTGGCCAATATGACTGCGGCCAGACCCTATACAGGTCTGGCCGCGCGTCTCGTCATGGCTTTCCGCGGTTACAGACCGAGGTGATTTTTCACCGCGGCCATGCCGTCACCGCCATCGAAGGTGGTAACGCCGGCGAGCCAGGTATCGAGCACCCCCGGATTGGCCTGCAGCCAAGCCGTGGCCGCTTCCTCGGGATCGGTGCCGTCGTTGAGGATGGCCCCCATGATCTCGTTTTCCATCGCCAGGGTGAACTTGAGATTGTTCAGCAGCGTGCCGACATTGGCGCAGTCCGCCACGTAGCCGGCGCGCACGTTGGTGTAAACGGTGGCGCCGCCGTAATCGGGGCCGAACCAGTCGTCGCCGCCGTCCAGATAAACCATGTCATGGTTGGCGTTCATCGGATGCGGCTCCCAAGCCAGGAAAACCACCGGATCGCCGCTGCGCTCGGCGCGGGTCACCTGGGCCAGCATGCCCTGCTCCGAGGACTCGATCACCTCGAAACCGGACAGCCCGAAGGCGTCCTGGTCGATCATATCCTGGATCAGACGGTTGCCGTCGTTGCCCGGCTCGATGCCGTAGATCTTGCCGTCGAGCTCGTCGCGGAACGTGGCGATGTCGGCGAAGCTTTTCAGCCCCTGCTCGCCGGCCGGCGCGAGAGTCGCCAGGGTGTACTTGGCGCCTTCCAGATTGACGCCGACCACATCGACGGAGCCGTCGTCGCGATAGGGAGCGAGGTCGGCCTCCATGGTCGGCATCCAGTTGCCGAGGAAGACGTCGATGTCGCCGTTTTTCAGCGAGGCATAGGTCACCGGCACCGACAGCAGATCGGTCTTCGGCTCATAGCCCAGGCCTTCCAGAACCACCGAGGTCGCGGCGGTCGTCGAGGTGATGTCGGTCCAGCCGACATCCGAGAAACGGACCGTCTTGCAGGAGTCCGGATCGGCCGCGAGTGCCGAGCCTGCGAACAACATGCCGGCGGCGGTCGCCGCGGCGAAGAGCGTCTTGAACTGCATTTCCTCTGTCTCCCTGAGTTGTGCTTTTTGCATCTTTTGACCGGCGCGTCTGACAGCGCGCTCGGGTATCGCATCGCGGTAGTATGGAACCGCGCGTTTGGCCTGCGCCAGCATAACTATGCGCGATAGAAATGCATCTTTTTTTTGATTGATCAATCAATAAAAAATGCTACGAAAGCCTGCGACACCTCGAAGAGAGCATCTGCGTCATGCCAAAAGTCGGAATGGAGGAACTGCGCCGCGGCCAGTTGATCGAGGCGACCATCGCCTCGATTCACGAGGACGGTTTCGCCGCCACGACTCTACAGCGCATCGGCAAGCGCGCCGGACTCTCGCCGGGACTGGTTGCGCATTACTTTTCCGACAAAACCGGGCTGATCGAGGCGACCATGCTGCGCATCGCCAACGAGCTGCATGCCAGCACGGTGGAAAGACTCTCCGCCGCGCAAACCCCGCTGCAACGCCTGGACGCGATCATCGAGGCCAATCTCGGTCCGGTGCAATTCCGGCCGGAGCTGACCGCCGCCTGGCTGGCGTTCTGGGCCCTGATCCCGCAGTCGCCGCGCCTCGCCCGTATTCAGCGGATCAACGAGGCACGCCTGCACAGCAACCTGACCCACGCCCTGAAGGAACTGATGCCGAGACAGGAGGCCGCGGAGCTGGCCTCCGGCCTATCGGCCCTGATCGACGGCCTCTGGCTGCGCGGCGCCCATGCCCACGCCTATGACAAGGGCACGGGACTCACCAGCGCCGACGCCCGCGCCATCGCCCGCAACTACCTCACCAAGTATTTGGGATTGAAAGCAGCATGAGCACTCTGCCTGTACAGCGTCTCTACATCGGCGGCGGCTACCGCGATGCCCGCTCCGGGGAGACCTTCGAGACACTCAATCCAGCGACCGGCGAGACTCTTGCCACGGTCCAGGTCGCGGGGCCCGAAGACGTAGATGCCGCCGTGGCGGCGGCCGAGGAGGGCTTTCGCGTCTGGTCGGCGATGACCGGCGCGGCGCGCGGGCGCATCCTGATGAAGGCCGTAGCCCTGCTGCGCGAGCGCAACGATGAACTGGCGCGTCTGGAAGTGCTCGACACCGGCAAGCCGATCCAGGAGGCGGATGCCGTGGATGTCGCCTCCGGCGCCGATTGCCTGGAGTACTACGCCGGTCTCGCCGCCTCGCTGGCTGGCGAGCACATCGATCTGGGGTCCGCCTTCGCCTATACCCGGCGCGAGCCGCTCGGCATCTGCGCCGGGATCGGCGCCTGGAACTATCCGATCCAGATCGCCTGCTGGAAATCCGCCCCGGCGCTGGCCTGCGGCAACGCCATGATTTTCAAGCCCGCCGAGCTGACCCCGCTGACCGCGCTGAAGCTGGCCGAGATCTACACCGAGGCCGGCGTGCCGCCGGGCGTCTTCAACGTGGTCCAGGGCTTCGGCGCCACCGGGCAGCTGCTGTCGCGCCATCCCGGCATCGCCAAGGTGTCCCTGACCGGCGAGGTCGGCACCGGCAAGAAGGTGATGGCCGACGCGGCCGGCACGCTCAAGCATGTCACCATGGAACTGGGCGGCAAGTCGCCGATCCTGGTGTTCGAGGACGCCGACCTCGACAACGCCGTCTCCGGCGCGATCATGGGCAATTTCTATACACAGGGGGAGATCTGCTCCAACGGTACCCGCGTCTTCGTACAGCGCGCGGTGCAGGCCGATTTCCTCGACCGCCTGACAAACCGCGTCAAGGCGATGCGGATCGGCGATCCCTTGGATCCCGACACCCATGTCGGCGCGCTGATCTCCCGCGATCACGCGGCCAAGGTGATGGGATACATCGAGCAGGGCAAGGCCGAGGGCGCGCGGCTGGTTTGCGGCGGAAAACAGCCGGAAATGCAGGGCCTCGACAGCGCCGCCTTCATTGAGCCCACGGTCTTCGCCGACTGCAGCGACGAGATGACCATCGTGCGCGAGGAAATCTTCGGTCCGGTGATGTCGGTGCTGGCCTTCGACGAGGAGGAGGAAGCGATCCGCCGCGCCAACGATACGCCCTTTGGCCTCTCCGCCGGTGTGTTTACCCGCGACCTGCCCAGGGCCCACCGCGTGGTGGCGCGGCTGCAGGCCGGCACCTGCTGGATCAACACCTACAACATCACCCCCATCGAGATGCCCTTCGGCGGCTACAAGCAGTCCGGCATCGGCCGCGAGAACGGCAAGGCCGCCATCGAACACTACACCCAGATCAAGAGCGTTTATGTCGAACTCGGCGATGTGGAGGCGCCCTACTGATGGCGGAGACCCGCGCATTCGACTACGTCATCGTCGGTGCCGGTTCGGCCGGCTGCGTCCTGGCCAGCCGCTTGACCGAGGACCCGAAGGTTTCGGTGCTGGTCCTGGAGGCCGGGCCGGTCGACCGCGGCTGGAAAATCCACATGCCGGCCGCCCTCGCCCATCCGCTCGCCGACGACAAGGTCAACTGGTACTACCAAAGCGCGCCGGAACCCTTTCTGGACGGCCGCCGGATGTATTGCCCGCGCGGCCGGGTACTGGGCGGCTCCTCCTCGATCAACGGCATGGCCTATGTACGCGGCCACGCACTCGACTACGACCGCTGGGCGCAGCAGGGCGCGGTCGGCTGGAGCTACGCCGACTGCCTGCCCTACTTCAAGAAAGCCGAGACTTCCGACAGGGGCGAGGACGCCTATCGCGGCGGCTCCGGGCCGCTGCACACCACGACCGGCGCCTGCGCCAACCCGCTGTTCGAAGCCTGGATCGAGGCGGGGCAGCAGGCCGGTTATCCCTTTACGGCGGACATGAACGGCTATCAGCAGGAAGGCGTTGGGCCGATGTTCATGACGACCCATGAAGGCCGCCGCTGGAGCGCCGCCGTCGCCTACCTCAAACCCGCCATGAGCCGCCCCAACCTGGAAGTCGAGACCGGCGCCTTTACCGACCGCATCCTCTTCGAGGGCAGGCGCGCGGCCGGCGTCGCCTACCGGCGCGGCGGCCGCGAACAGAGGGTTGCGGCGCGCCGCGAGGTGATCTGCTGTGGCGGCGCGATCAACTCGCCGCTGCTGCTGATGCTCTCGGGCATCGGTCCCGGCGCACAGCTCAAGCAGCACGGCATCGAAGTATTGCAGGACCTGCCGGGCGTCGGCGAGAATCTGCAGGATCATCTGGAAATCTACGTGCAGATGGAGAGCGTCAAGCCGGTGTCCCTCTATCCGGCGCTCAAGCCCTGGAACCAGGTGCGCATCGGTCTGCAATGGTTCCTCGCCAAGTCGGGACCGGGGGCGACCAGCCACTTCGAGGCGGGCGGCTTCATCCGCAGCGAAGCCGGCGTCGAGCACCCGGACCTGCAGTATCACTTCCTGCCGATCGCGATTAACTACGACGGCCGCAATCCCGCCAAGTGTCACGGCTACCAGGCCCATGTCGGGCCGATGCGCCCGAGCAGCCGTGGGCATGTCCGGCTGCGCTCGGGCAACGCCAAGGATCACCCGGAGATTCTGTTTAATTACATGAGTAGTGAGCAGGACCGTTCGGAAATGCGCGCCAGCGTCCGGCTGACCCGCGAAATCTTCGCTCAGCCGGCTTTCGATCCCTATCGGGGACGCGAACTGGCGCCGGGCGAAGCGGTGCAGAGCGACGAGGAAATCGACGCCTTCGTGCGCGCCCATGGCGAGAGCGCCTATCACCCTTCCTGCACCTGTAAGATGGGCAGCGACGATAGCGCCGTGGTCGATCCAAGCTGCCGGGTACGCGGCGTCGAGGGCCTGCGCGTCGTCGACGCCTCGGTGATGCCGAGCATCGCCAGCGGCAATCTCAACGCCCCGACCATCATGATCGCCGAAAAAGCCGCCGATATGATCAAGGGCGCCGCGCCCCTGCCCGCCGCCGAGGTTCCGGTCTGGATTCATCCGGAGTGGCGCGGCCGGCAGCGTTAGTTGCGCATCTTGGATTGATTTAAATCAATGCCTATTGATGGTTCCCTTTGCACCTTTGCATTCTTTCAGATGAATGGAGGGCGTCATGCCGGAAGGCGATCTTATGTTCCTGGCTTTATCGGGTCTTGCGATGGTGGCCTTTGCCTTAACTCTCTTCGTGCAAAGCCAGCGCGACCGCGGGTCGCGCTGAATCCCACTCCGCGAGCAAAAACTTGAGGCGCCTTCGGGCGCCTTTTTTCTTCACCCCTGCTTCTCATCGCCGAGCTGTGCTAGACAGACCTCAACAAAGAAAACATGAAGGAGTCAGCATGTCCGCGAAGCGGGAAAAGGTCATCATCACCTGCGCCGTCACCGGCTCGATCCACACGCCGTCGATGTCGCCGCACCTTCCGATCACCCCGAACGAGATCGCCGAGCAGGCGATCGGCGCGGCCGAGGCCGGCGCCTCGATCCTGCACCTGCACGCGCGCGATCCAGAGACCGGACGGCCGACTCCCGACCCCGAAGTTTTCATGCAGTTCCTGCCGCGGATCAAGCAGTCGACCGACGCGGTGGTCAACATCTCCACCGGCGGCGGCCACGGCATGAGCCTGGAGCAGCGCCTGGCGGCGGCGATGCAGGCCTCGCCGGAGGTCACCTCGCTCAACATGGGCTCCATGAACTTCGGCCTGTTCCCGATCCTCGATAAGATGAAGGACTTCCAGTACGACTGGGAGCCGGAGTTCCTCGAGAACAGCCGCGACTTCATCTTTCGCAACACCTTCAAGGATATAGAGTACATCTTGAAGCACCTGGGCGAGGAGCGCGGCGTGCGCTTCGAGTTCGAATGTTACGACGTCGGCCATCTCTACACTCTGGCCCACTTCCTCGAGCGCGGCCTGGTCAAGCCGCCGCTCTTCGTCCAGACCATCTTCGGTATTCTCGGCGGGATCGGCGCCGATCCCGAGAACCTGATGCACATGAAGCGCATCGCCGACAAGCTGTTCGGCGAGGATTACCACTGGTCGGTGCTGGCCGCCGGGCGCCACCAGCTGCCCTTCGTCACCATGGCGGCGATCAACGGCGGCCATGTGCGAGTCGGCCTGGAGGACAGCCTTTACATCGCCAAGGGAGAGCTGGCCGAATCCAACGCCGCCCAGGTCGCCAAGATCCGCCGCATCGTCGAGGACCTCTCCCTCGAGGTCGCCACCCCGACCGAGGCCCGGCAGATGCTTCACCTCAAGGGCGCAGACCAGGTCACCTTCTAAGTATCTGTTTCTTCAGACCTCCATCATGGCGGCCAAGGTTTCGACCCGGTCGGCCTCGGCGGCCGGCTTGTCCCAGCGGATGCGGTGGATGCGGGGAAAGCGTAGGGCCAGCCCGGACTTGTGCCGCTTCGAGCGCTGCACGGCGTCGAAAGCGACCTCCAGCACCAGTCCGGGGCTGACCGCGCGTACCGGCCCGAATCGCTCGGTGGTGTGGTCGCGCACCCATTTGTCGAGCTGCTTCAGCTCGGCGTCGGTGAAGCCAAAGTAGGCCTTGCCCACGGGCACCAGTTCCGGGCCGCCATCCGCGCCGTCGCGCCAGGCGCCGAAGGTGTAGTCGGAATAGAGCGAGGAGCGTTTGCCGTGGCCGCGCTGGGCGTACATCAGCACGGTGTCGAGGGTCAGGGCATCGCGCTTCCATTTGAACCAGGGCCCCTTCGGCCGGCCCGCGACATAGACGCTGTCGCGGCGCTTCAGCATTAGACCTTCGATGGAATTCTCCCGCGCCGAGCCGCGCAGGGCGGCCAGATCGTCCAGACTTTCGAAGCTCAAGAGCTCGGAGAGATCGATCCGGGGGTGCGGCTTGCAAAGCAGGCTTTCCAATCGCTTACGGCGCTGTTCTAAGGTCAGCCCGCGCAGATCCTCGCCGCCCTCGAAAAGAATATCATAGGCCCTAAGATGCGCCGGATAGGCGGCCAGGGTCTTGGCGTCGACGGTCTTGCGGCCGAGACGCTGCTGCAGATCGTTGAAGGGTGCCACCGCGCCGTCACGGGCAACCAGCAGCTCGCCATCGAGCACGGCGTCGAACGCGAGCTTCTCCAGCAGGTCGGGAAAGGCGCGCCCGATATCGTCGCCGCTGCGGCTGAACAGCCGCGCCTCGCCGTCGCGCGACACAAGTTGCACCCGGATGCCGTCCCATTTCCATTCGGCGAAGTAAGCTTCGGCCTCGAGGCTCTGGAGCTCACGCTCCTCCAAGGGGGTGGCCAGCATCAGCGGCCGGAAAACCAGGCGGTCGTCGATCTCCGGCTGGGGCGCGCGGCCTTCCAGCCAGGCAAACACTTCTTCATATGGCGCTTCAAGTCCATGCCATAACTCTTCAATTTCGCTTACTTCTTTCTCGCCATACTGCGCCAAAGCCATCTTGGCGAGGCGCGCCGAAACGCCGATCCGCAGGCCGCCGGTGATCAGCTTCAACAGAGCCCAGCGGGCCGTGGCGTCGAGGCTGTCGAGCCAATCCTCGACCAGTTTCGGCACTTCGCCGCGCCTGGCCTCCCGCAAGCGCGTCACCACCTCGCCCAGGTCCGGCGCACGGTTGCTCCCCGGCTTTTCCGGCCACATCAGGGAAACGGTTTCCGCCAGGTCTCCCACGTAGTCATAGGACCAGCCGAACAGCACCGGATCGGTCCGCGCCGCGATCAGTTCGCGGATCATCGCCGGTTTCGCGGCCTTGAAGTCGAGCGTCCCGGTCAGCGCCGCCAGGGCCCAGCCGCGATCCGGGTCCGGCGTCGTCGCGAAGTAGTCCGCGATCAGCCGCAGCTTGTCGTTGCGCCCCGGCAGTGTGGACAGGCGGTCGAGCAGCGCCGCGAAGGGTGTCATTCCTGCCCCTCCTCCTCGCCACGGCCGATCAGATGCAACGCCCGGGCATGGAAGCCGCGCTGCGTTGCATGGTGGATCAGCGCCTCTTCGCTGCCATGGGTCACCCAGACCTCCGGCGCGCCGACATCCTCGAGGGTCTGCGTCAGCTCGTCCCAGTCGGCGTGGTCCGAGATGATCAGCGGTAGCTCGACTCCACGCTGCCGGGCGCGGGCGCGCACCCGCATCCAGCCCGACGCCATGGCCGTGACCGGATCGCTGAGGCGCCGCGCCCAAGGCGTGGTCAAGGCCGAGGGTGGCGCCAGTACCAGTTCGCCCTTCAGGCGGTCCTTGTCGGCCGCCGTCGCCGGCTTGAGCGGCCCCAGCGCCACGCCGAGAGACTCATAGAGATCGCAGAGCGCCTGCAGCGCACCGTGGATGAAGATCGGCCGGTCGTAGCCCGCCTCGCGCAGCAGACGGATGACGCGCTGCGCCTTACCCAGCGCATAGACGCCGAGGACATGGCTGCGCTCGGGGAAAAGCTTCAGGGAATCCAGCAGCTTGGCGATCTCTCCTGCGTCCGAGGGATGGCGGAAGACCGGCAGACCGAAGGTCGCCTCGGTGATGAAGACGTCGCAGGGCACCGGCTCGAAGGGCGCGCAGGTCGGGTCGCGGCGGCGCTTGTAGTCGCCGGACACCACCACCCGGCTGCCGCGCCAGGTCAGCACCGCCTGCGCGCTGCCCAGCACATGACCCGCCGGGGCAAGACTAACCTCTACGCTTTTGATTTTTATCGATTCTCCGTAGCGCAACCCCTGCAAGACGCCACCGGCTTTCTCGCCATAGCGGCTGCGCATGATGGCCAGGGTTTCCGGCGTCGCCAGCACCTTGCTATTGCCGGGCCGCGCGTGATCGGCATGGCCGTGAGTAACGACGGCCCGCGCGACCCGGCTGTGCGGATCGACGTAGAAATCGCCCGGCGCGCAGTAGAGGCCTTTCTTGGTTACCTGCAGCCAGGTTTCGGGGTGCGGCGCGGTCATGCTTCTTTATATGGCGCAAGGCGCTCCGGGGCCTAGACCCGGCCGAGCGGCGGGTCTAGGAAGTGACCATGGAGATTGAACTTTCCCGAGACGTTGAAGCGGCGCTTGCCGGGGGCACAGCGGTCGTTGCCTTGGAATCCACCGTGGTTGCGCACGGCATGCCCTTTCCCGCCAATCTGGAGGTGGCGCGGGAAACCCTGGCCGCCGTGCGTACCGCCGGCGCGCTTCCCGCGATGGTCGGGATTGTCGATGGCCGGCTGGTCGCCGGACTGAGCGAGGCGGACATCGAGAACTTCGCCAAGCGCGACGACCTGGCCAAGGTCAGCCGCCGTGATCTGGCCGCCGTCATCGCCGCCGGCCGCTGCGGCGCCACCACGGTCGCCGCCACCATGATCGCGGCCCGGCTCGCAGGGATCCGGATCTTCGCCACCGGCGGCATCGGCGGCGTACATCGTGGCGGCGAACTCAGCTTCGATATATCCGCCGATCTTACGGAACTTGGCCGCACGCCGGTTGCCGTGGTCTCGGCCGGAGCCAAGGCGATTCTCGACCTGCCCCGGACGCTGGAGGTCCTGGAAACTCTCGGGGTTCCCGTGATCGGCTATGGCACGCGGGAATTCCCCGCCTTCTACAGCCGCTCGAGCGGCCTGCAAGCCAGTGCCAGCGTGGCCGACGCGTCAGCGGCCGCCGCCCTGCTGCGCGCCCACTGGGAACTGGGGCTGGAGAGCGGCGTGCTGATCGCCAATCCAATCCCCCTGGCCGCCGAAATGACCGACGCGGAAAGCTTCATAGCCCAGGCGGTCGCGGAGGCCGAGGAACAAGGGATTTCCGGCAAGGACGTGACTCCCTTCCTGCTGGGCCGCCTGTCCGGGCTTTCCCACGGCCGGACCCAGGCCGCCAACCGGGCGTTGATCGTGGATAACGCGCGGGTCGCGGGTGAAATCGCCGTCGCGCTGACTAAATAGCCGGCAGGATCCGCTGCACGATGCGGGCTGCGGAGCTTGCCGCCTCATCGAGAAAGCGGTCGAAATCCATATGGCTCTCCGCTCCGGCGAGATCGCTCAAGGCCCGGATCACCACCGCGGGCTTGGCGAAGCGTTCCGCCACCTGGGCCACCGCCGCGCCTTCCATTTCCACCGCCTGACCGCCAAACCGCGCGGCCAGCTCGGCGCGTGTCTCGGCGCAGGACAGAAAGGTATCTCCGGTCAGGATGGTACCCTCGACCAAGCGCGGCTGGCGCGGAGCGCCCTGCCCGGCGGTAACCGCGGGCAAGACAAAGCCTTCCAACGCCGCCCGCAGCCGCGCCAAAAGGGCCGGCGGCAAATCGTAGCCATGGGTCTCCGGACAGCCCGGCAGCGGCATGCTGCCCGGTTGATAGGTGATGAAGCGCCGCGCGTCGAGACGGCCATAGTCGTGACAGACGAGCCGCTTTCCAAGCACCACATCGCCGACCGCGAGCTCCGGATCCAGCCCGCCGGCAACCCCGGAAAAGACCAAGCCCCGGCAGCCAAAATCGGCAAGCATCAAGGTCGAGACGAGAGCGGCGTTGACCTTGCCCAGGCCAGCCTCGGCGACAACGACCGGCAGACCGTTCAGGCGCCCTGTCTTGAAGGCAATCCCCGCGGTCTCCCCTGTCGACGCCACGTCCAGCGCCGCCCCGAAGTGGGAGAGTTCCTGGGGAATCGCGGAAATCAGACCAAGAGGCGAATCGGACATACGCGCAAGCCTACAAGGCGCGCGGCGGGATCACTATAGTTCTAGGATGGACACCCCAGCCGCCCTTCCGGAAAGCTTCTCGCGCTGGTTTGAGGCGCGCGGCTGGCGGCCCCATCCACACCAGCTGGACATGCTGGCGGCGGCGCGGGCTGGGGATTCCGCGCTGCTGATCGCGCCGACAGGCGGCGGCAAGACCCTGGCCGGCTTCCTGCCCAGCCTGGTCGAGCTGGCCGAGCGGGAGCGGCCCGGGCTGCATACCCTCTATATCTCACCGCTGAAGGCCCTGGCGGTCGACATCCACCGCAACCTGACCCTGCCGCTCGAGGAGATGGGCCTGCCGATCACGGTCGAGACCCGCACCGGCGACACCCCCTACAGCAAGCGACAGCGGCAGCGGCGCAAACCGCCCAACCTGCTGCTGACGACGCCGGAATCCCTGGCGCTGCTGCTCAGCTACCCCGACGCGCCCGAGGTTTTCGCCAGCATCGCCTGTGTCGTCATCGACGAACTGCACGCCCTCTACAACAGCAAGCGCGGCGAATTGCTGGCGCTGGGCCTTAGCCGCCTGCAGGCGATCAACCCGGCCCTGCGGCGGGTCGGCCTCTCGGCGACGGTACACGACCCCGAGGTGCTGCACGCCTGGCTGTCGCCCGCTGGTAAGCCGGGCGATCCCCGTGTGCGCCGGGTTTTCGGCCGTGCCGGAGCCGAGCCCCAGGTCGAGATTCTCACCACCCGCGAGCGCCTGCCCTGGTCCGGGCATATGGCGGCGCATGCGGTGCCCGAGATTTACGAGCGGATCAAGGGCGCGGGAACGACCCTGGTCTTCGTGAACACCCGGGCCCAGGCCGAGATCGTGTTTCAGGAACTCTGGCGCCTCAACGAAGAGGCCCTGCCGATCGCCCTGCACCACGGCAGCCTTGCCGTCGAGCAGCGCCGCAAGGTCGAGTCCGCCATGGCCGCCGGCAGCCTGCGCGCCGTGGTCGCGACCTCCTCCCTCGACCTCGGTATCGACTGGGCGGCGGTCGATCTGGTGGTCCAGGTTGGCGCGCCCAAGGGGGTTTCCCGCCTGCTGCAGCGGCTTGGCCGGGCCAACCACCGCCTCGATCAGCCGAGCCGCGCCCTGCTGGTCCCGGCCAACCGCTTCGAGGTCCTGGAATGCCGCGCCGCGGCCGATGGCGTGCGCGCGCACAGCTTGGATGGCGATCCCGCCCGGCCCGGCGGCCTGGACGTGTTGGCGCAGCACATCCTGGGGCGGGCCTGCTGCGGCCCCTTCGACGCCGAAGCGCTGTTCCGCGAGATTACCCGCGCCGCGCCCTACGCGATGCTGACCCGCAAGGACTTCAACGATACCCTCGCCTTCGTCGCCACCGGCGGTTACGCCCTCAAGGGCTACGAGCGCTACCGCCGTCTCGCCCAGGATAAGGACGGCCTCTGGCGGCTCACCCACATCAAGCACATGCAGCGCTACCGGATGAACGCCGGGACCATTGTCGAGGCCCCGGTGCTGAAAGTCCGCCTGCGCGGCGGGCGGACGCTGGGCGAGGTCGAGGAGTACTTCGCCAATGGCCTGGTGCCCGGCGACAGCTTCCTTTTCGCCGGACAGATGCTGATCTTCGAGGGCCTGCGCGAGAACGCCGTCATCGCCCGCCGCGGCGGCGGCGGCGAGCCGAAGATCCCCGCCTACGCAGGCGGAAGGCTGCCCTTGACCACGCACCTCGCCGAGCGGGTCCGCGCGATGCTGGAGGCCCCCTCCCACTGGAAAGACCTGCCCGAAGCGGTCGAGAACTGGCTGGAGCTGCAGCGCTGGGCTTCCGTACTGCCGCCGAGCGACGGCCTGCTGGTCGAATCTTTCCCACGTGGCGATAAGTGCTTCACCGTCGCCTACTGCTTCGCCGGCCGAAACGCCCATCAGACCCTGGGTATGCTGCTGACCCGGAGGATGGAGCGCGCCGGGCTCGGCCCCTTGGGTTTTGTCGCCACGGACTACGTCATCGCGGTCTGGAGCCTGAAACCGCTAGCCGACGCGGATGCGCTGTTCGATCAAGACATGCTGGGCGACGATCTGGAGGCTTGGATGGCGGAATCCTCCTTGCTGCGGCGGACCTTCCGCAATGTCGCCATCATTTCCGGGTTGATTGAGCGTCGGCTGCCCGGACAGGAAAAGAGCGGCAAACAGGTGACCTTCAGTTCCGATCTGATCTACGACGTGCTGCGCAAGCACGAGCCGGACCATATCCTGCTGCGGGCGACCCGCGCCGACGCGGCGCGCGGCCTGACCGACGTGGAGCGTCTCGGCGAACTGCTCGTGCGGGTCCAGGGCAAGATCCTGCACCGCCGCCTGGACCGGGTTTCACCGCTGGCCGTTCCGATCCTGCTTGAGATCGGACGGGAGCAGGTGTACGGCTCCGCGCTCGAGGATCTCCTCAGTGAGGGCGCCGCTAGCCTGATCGAGGAGGCGACCGCCGGGCGTCCCGCCCAGGGCGCGCTTCCGATTTGAAAATCACAGCACCGCAAGGAGTAGCATGCGAGGACTACGGAACATCGGCATTGGACTTGGCTTTCTACTCATCGCCTGTATGGGCGCAGGCCAGGCGCGGGCCCAGCAACCCGCACAGGATGCCAGCCAGCAGCTCTCGGAACAGTTCGCCCAGTTCGTGATCTCCCAGCCCTATACCCAGACACTGATGCAGCTGATCGCCGCTGAAGAAGCCAAGCAAGGCATCAAGGACTGTAGCGACGCAGGCAACTTTTCCCGCGTAACGCTCTGGATCCTGGATCAGGTCGCCTTCTCCGGCGACAGTGGCCCCCCAACCGCTGGAAAGTGGCAGGACCGCCTCTCGGTCAGCCACTGCGGCAAGACCCTGGTCTATAACTTCCTGTTCTCCGCGCAGGCGGACGGTACACCCCAGATCGCCACGCTGCTGCCCGGCAATTCCAATAGCGATCCGCAACTGCAGCGCGAGACCCTGCCGCTGGCAATCGAAACCGCGGCCGAGCGGGCCGCGGAGCTGGACGCGACCCTGGCCGACTGCGCCGATATCTGGGTCAAGTACGCCCGCTTTGGCGATGCCATCAAGAAGGGAGACCCGGAGGTCTCCGATGGCGCTTCCGGCGGCTGGACGGAAATCTGGGATGTCGACGTCTGCGGCAGGGCCATGCCCATAGAAGTCACCTTCCTGCTCTTCGACCAGGGCAAGCGGGCAACGGCAACCGCCGCGCCCATCAACTAGAGGCGGCGCGTGGAAGGGGCCATTAGCGTCAATGGCGTCGCCTTTCAGGCGGATCGCCGGGGCGCCCTGTATTGGCCCGAACGCCGCCTGCTGGCCGTCGCCGACCTGCACTTCGAAAAGGGGTCGAGCTACGCGCGCGGCGCGCAGTTTCTGCCCCCCTACGACACCGCCGCCACCCTCGCCGCGCTAGAGGAGAGTCTGGCCTGCTTCCAGCCCCAGCGCGTGATCTGCCTTGGCGATTCCTTCCACGATGGCGAGGGGCCCGCGCGCATGCCCGAGGAGTCGCGCGCGCGCCTTTCCGCGATGATGCAGGGGCGCGACTGGGTCTGGATCGTCGGCAACCACGACCCGGCACCGCCAGAGGACCTGGGCGGCCGGATCCTCGAGGATCTGATCGAGGGTGGAATCGTGTTCCGTCATCAGGCGCTCAACCGCGAGGCCCCCGGAGAAATCTCGGGTCATTTCCACCCCAAGGCGACTCTCCGCCGGCGCGGCCGCAGCATCAGCCTGCGCTGTTTCATCGGCGATGGCAGCCGCCTGATCCTGCCCTCCTTCGGTGCCTATACCGGCGGTCTCGACGTCCGCGCCCCTGAGATCAGCGGACTGTTCACCCAGCCGCCGAAGCTCTGGCTGCTCGGCAAGGACAAGGTCTACGGCTACCGGCAAGCCGACTTGACCAAGCCCTGACCGCAGCGGAACGCGCGACCGCGCAGGTCCAAATGCCGCTCGTTTGCGTAGACTTCGCGAACATCCCTGCATAGCGTGAAACGATGGCCTCCTCGGCTCCCTTCATCCTCTGGTTCCGTCAGGACCTCCGCCTCGCCGACAATCCGGCCTTGCAGCACGCCGCAAGCAGCGGCCGGCCGATCCTGGCGCTGTACATCCTGGATGAGTCAGCGCCGGGACGCTGGGCGCCGGGAGGCGCGAGCCGCTGGTGGCTGCATCACTCCCTGGCGGCGCTCGCCGGAGACATCGAAAAGCGCGGCGGAACGCTGACCCTACGCCGAGGCAAGGCACAGGATATTCTGCCCGCCGTTATCGAGGAAAGCGGTGCGGCGGCGCTCGCCTGGAACCGCTGCTACGAGCCCTTCGCCCTGACCCGGGACAGGACGCTGAAATCGGCATTGCAAAAGCGGGGCCTGGAAGTCACCAGCCATAACGCGGCTTTGCTGCACGAACCCTGGACCATCGAGACCGGCCAGGGCGGCCCCTACAAGGTCTACACACCCTTCTGGAAAGCCCTGAACGCCAGACCGGCGCCCGCGTCCCCCTACCCCGTTCCACGCAAGCTGCATTTCGCCAAGCCTGGCGAAAGCGAGCCACTGGAAAGCTGGAAGCTGCTGCCGGATGCGCCGGACTGGGCCGGGGGTCTTCGCAAGGCCTGGAGGCCAGGCGAAGCCGGCGCGCAGGCGCGCCTGGAAGACTTCCTCGACGCCCGGATAGATGATTACGGGCGCGGCAGGGACTTTCCCGGAGAAGCGAAAACCTCCGGTCTCTCGCCGCATCTGCATTGGGGCGAGATCGGGCCTCGGCAGGTTTGGCATGCGGTCTTGCATCGCCTCGACGCACGGGGCCAGAGCACGACCGCGGCCTGGAAATTCCTCGGCGAGCTCGGCTGGCGGGAGTTCTGCCACCATCTGCTGTTTCACTGGCCGGACCTTCCGGAAATATCCTGGCGGGAAAGCTTTCGCGCCTTTCCCTGGTCGGACGATGCACTGGCGCTCGCGGCCTGGCAGCAAGGCCGTACCGGCTACCCCATCGTCGATGCCGGACTGCGGCAACTCACCGCCACCGGCTGGATGCACAACCGGGTACGGATGATCGCCGGGTCCTTCCTGGTCAAGGACTTGCTGATTCCCTGGCAAGAGGGCCAAGCCTGGTTCTGGGACCGCCTGGTGGACGCCGATCTCGCGAACAATGCCGCCGGCTGGCAGTGGATCGCCGGCAGCGGTGCGGATGCCGCCCCCTTTTTCCGGATCTTCAATCCCGTCACCCAAAGCAAGCGCTTTGATCCAAACGGCGCTTATCTTCGTAAGTGGATACCAGAACTCGCCGATCTTCCGGATGCCCAGCTGCACGAACCTTGGGCGGCCCCGGACTCGGCTCTCAAGGAGGCTGGTGTGAAGCTGGGCGAAACCTATCCCTTCCCGATCGTCGACCACGGCGAAGCGCGCCGCCGCGCCCTCGCCGCCTTTGCCGCGACAAAGAAAGCAGCGCAATGAAAATTGCCATCGTTGGTAGCGGCGTATCCGGATTAGGTGCGGCCTGGCTGCTGTCACGCGCCCATGAAGTCACCCTCTATGAAGCCGCGGAGCGTCCCGGCGGGCACAGCAACACCCTCGAAATCGACGCCGATGGGGAACTGCTCCCCGTGGATACCGGCTTCATCGTCTACAACGAGCCGAACTACCCGAACCTGACCCGCCTCTTCGACGCGCTCGGAGTCGAGACCCACGCCAGCGATATGTCCTTCGCCGTCTCCCTGGACGATGGCGGCTTCGAGTACGCGGGCAGCGCGGCCGGCCTCTTCGCGCAGCGGCGCAACCTCTTGCGCCCAAAGATGTGGCGGCTGACCATTGAGGTTCTGCGGTTTTTCCGCAGCGCCGAAAAGGATATTCCGGCGCTGCCCGAGACGCTTTCTCTCGGCGACTATCTGCGCCGCGCCGGCTATTCGCAAAGCTTCGCGCAGGATCATCTGCTGCCCATGGGCGCGGCAATCTGGTCCTGCGCCACCGAGGATATGCTGCGTTTCCCGGCGCGCGCTTTTCTCGAGTTCTATCGCAACCATGGTCTGCTCAATCTGAACGACCGGCCCCAGTGGCGTAGCGTGGCTGGCGGCAGCCGGGAATACGTCCGGCGCATTCTCGCCGACAGCAGGGTCGAGCTGCGGCTGTCTTGTCCCGTGCTGGCACTGCGGCGTGACCGGCTGGGCCACAACCTGATCGATGGGCGCGGCGAGAGCCGCAGCTACGACGAGGTGATCTTCGCCTGTCATGGCGATCAGGCCCGCGCCATCCTGGGAGAAACGGCGGCACCCGACGCCGCCGCCCTGCTTTCCGCCTTCCGCTACCAGAAGAACCGCGTCTATCTGCACAGCGACAGTGCGCTAATGCCGCGCCGCCGCGCGGTCTGGTCGAGCTGGAACTACCTCGGGCAGAGTCTGGCAAAGGGCAGCAGCCCCGCCTCGGTGACCTATTGGATGAACCGCTTGCAGAACCTGCGGACAGAGACCCCGGTCCTGGTCTCCCTCAATCCGCGCCACAAGCCCGCTGCCGCTAAGACCTGGACGAGCATGAGCTACGACCACCCGCTGTTCGATGCCAAGGCCATGGCGGCCCAGCGCGAGCTGCCCGCCCTTCAGGGGCGCGACGGTTTGTGGTTCTGCGGCAGCTACTGCGGCCATGGCTTTCACGAAGACGCGCTGCAGGCCGGTTTCGCCGTCTCCCAGGCGCTTGGCTGCCCCGCGCCCTGGCATCACGAGGTTACGCCGATTTCACCGTCCGCCTGGACAGCCCTGCCCGCGCCCTTCGCGGCGCCATTGCCCGTGGCGGCCGAATGACGGAGCCGCTTGCCTCCTGCCTGTATTTCGGGACGGTCATGCACAGGCGGCTGCGGCCTTTCCATCACCGTTTCAATTACCGCGTCTTCTCGCTGCTGCTCGACCTCGATGAACTGCCGGAGCTGTCGCGCCGCTTGCCCCTGTTTTCGTATAACCGCTGGAACCTCTTCTCCTTCCAGGATCGGGATCATGGTCCGCGCGACGGCACGCCCCTGCGCCCCTGGATCGAGGCGCAGCTTGCCAAGCAGGCGATCGATCTGGCGGGCGGCAAGATCAAACTTCTCTGCTTCCCCAGGGTCCTGGGCTACGTCTTCACGCCCCTGTCGATTTGGTTCTGCTACCACCGCGACGGCCGCCTGCGCGCCCTGCTCTATGAGGTCCGCAATACCTTCGGCGACAAGCATGGCTACCTGATCCCCCTCGATCCAAGGCACGAAACCCCAGACCCGATCCGGCAGTCCTGTGACAAGAAATTCTATGTCTCGCCCTTCATCGGGATGGAGTCCCGCTACGCCTTCCGCTTGCGGGAGCCTGCTGAAAACCTTTCGGTCCTGATCCGCCAATCGGTGCCCGAGGGGGAGTTGCTGCTGGCGACCTGGAGCGGTAAGCGGCGCGCGCTGACCCGGCGCAACCTGGCCGCTGCCTTCTTCCGCTATCCGCTCATGACCCTTAAGATCATTGCCGCGATACATTGGCAGGCCCTGAAGCTGTTGCGGAAAGGCGCGCGTTTTAGCCCCAGGCCGCGCGCGCCGGCCGAAGAGGTTGAACTGGTCAGCCAGCCGACAGTCCAGGCCGCTGAATAGGAGCCCTAGGATGGATGCGCGGGAAACGATCGGTGCGGCGGCGCAGGATACGGCGCACCCCTTGGTCGCGGCGCTGGGCCATCGCATCCATGCCGGCAAGCTGCGGGTCGTCTTTCCGAACGGCGATGAGATGAACTTCGCCGGCCCCCAAGCGGGGCCCGAAGCGGAGGTGCGGCTGCACCGTCCGGGCAAGGTGCTGCGCCAGCTCGTCTCGAACGGCGACCTAGGTTTCGCCGAGGCCTATATGGATCGGGACTTCGACACCCCCGATCTTTCGGCGCTGCTCAAACTCGCCGCGCGCAACTACGAGCATTGGCAGGAGATGCTGCGCGGCAAGGGCATCTACCGGGCTCTGCAGCGCCTGTTCCATCTGGCACGGCGGAACAGCCCACGCGGCGCGCAGCGCAACATCGCCTATCACTACGATCTCGGGAACGCCTTCTATCAGTCCTGGCTCGACCAGAGCATGACCTACTCCTCGGCCTGTTTCGAGACAGCCGGGCAAAGCCTGGAAGACGCGCAGCAGGCGAAGTACCGGAAGCTTGCCGCGCAGCTCGACCTGCAGCCGGGACAGCGGTTGCTGGAAATCGGCTGCGGCTGGGGCGGGTTCTCGGAGTACGCCGCGCGCGAGGCCGGGGTCGAGGTCACCGCCCTGACCATATCCCGCGAACAGTACGCCTACGCCAAGGAACGCATCCACCGGGCCAACCTGGACAATCAGGTCGAAATCCGATTGCAGGACTACCGCGATACCAAGGAGCGCTTCGACCGCATCGCCTCGATCGAGATGTTCGAGGCCGTGGGAGAGGCTTACTGGCCCCTGTTCTTCCAGAAGGTTCACGACCGTCTGAAGGCAGGAGGCCGCGCCGCCCTGCAGATCATCACCATCGAAGAGGCCGCCTTTGACAGCTACCGCCGCAGCGCCGATTTCATTCAGCGCTACATCTTTCCCGGAGGCATGCTGCCGAGCCTGACGGTGCTGAAACAGGAAACCTCCAAGGCGGGATTGACCTGGCTGCAGGAACACGCCTTCGGGCAGGATTACGCGCGGACGCTGTCTCTCTGGCATGCGCGTTTCGAGCGTGCCTGGCCGCAGCTCAGTCAACACGGGAGCGGCGGCTTCGACGAACGCTTCCGCAGGATGTGGACCTATTATCTGGCCTACTGCGAGGCCGGCTTTCTCAGCGGCCGCATCGACGTTCGGCAAATCGCACTGGCCCGCGCCTAGACCGCGAGCTTACGCGAAATCCAGCGAACCACCGCACCAAGCAGCGGAAGCTTGGCGTAGAACTGCGATCCCGAATCCCAGTGGTCGATATGCGCGACGACTTGTCCCTCGGCATCGAAGTGAACCTCGGTGAGGCCTTCGATCCGCCAAGCCCGGCCCTTGCGGTGGAAATTCATCGTCCAGCGCAGATAGCAAGCCTCGCCGCCGAGCGCTCGATCCGTCACCTCGAAGCGCGGCGCCTCGACCTGGCGGTACATGTCGTGAAACAGGGCGACCATCTTTTCGACCCCGGTAAAGTCGTTGAAGGGATCGCGAAAACGAACGCCCTCGATACAGAGGCCGCGCAGGTCCTCCACGGATTCCGGAGACAAAGCGTGATAAAACGCCGCGTAGCGCGCCAGGGCATCCTCCCGGATCATGCCGCGCGCTCCCGGACATTACGGGCCACGCGCCGGGTCAACGCGAAGTAGAGCCCATAGGGCAGGCAGCGCAGAAGCTTGAGGATATAGGCAAAGCGCCGGGGGAAAACGATCTCGAAACGCGCGCTTTGCAGTCCGCGATGAAAGGCCGCGGCGGCTTGATCGAGGTCCATGAGAAAGGGCATGGGAAATGCATTCCTATCGGTCAGCGGCGTCTTCACGAAGCCGGGATTGACGACCTGCAGTACCAGGCCATCCTGTTCCAGTTCCGGGCGCAGAGCTTCGCACATATTGATCAGCCCTGCCTTGGTCAGGCCGTAGGCCGAGGCCGTGGGCAGCCCACGGTAGCCGGACAGCGAGGCGACGACCGCGATGCGGCCGCGCCGCCGTGAGCGCAGGTAGGGCAGCACCGCCGCCAAACCATTGACGACACCCATGACGTTGACGTCGAGAAGCTGTTGAAAAGGCGCGGCGCGGAAGTCGCGCGCATCGACAGGGATGTGGGTCCCCGCGTTGAGAACCAAGGTCCCTATCGCGCCAAACTCACGCTCGACATGCTCGGTGCAGGTCGCGAAGGCCGTGCCGTCGGTAACGTCCAGGGGAAGCGCGGCGATGCTGCCTGAAAAGCTCTCGGCCTCCTCGCAGAGGCTGCGCAGCGCCTCTTCACCGCGCGCCGAAGCAACGACCTCCGCCCCCTCCTCGGCAAAACGCAGCGCCAGCGCCCGGCCGAGGCCCGAGCTCGCGCCGGTAATCCAGACGACTCCTCCGGGCGGAGCTTTCTCCTCGCGCATGCCGCGCTCCCTTGTCTGTGTCGGTCTCTCTGGTGACAGCAGACTCTACGACGAACGGCGTGGGATGGATCATCGCGCCAAGCGCAAGCGCATCGAATACAGCGGCAGGTTCACCCAGTCGCGGCAGTGCCGGAGTCGGGTTATTCGGCGCCCGACAGGCAGTCCGCCAAGCTTCCTGCCAGATTCTCCATCAGTGCAATATAGGCCTGGGGTCCCGGCTGAAGGCCGGCGCCAAGCGGATCCAGAACCCCCGCCCGCGTCTGGGTTCCTTCGACCAAGGCCTCGAGTATCTTCGGCTCGAACTGCGGTTCGCTGAACACGCAGACGATCCCTTCATCGCGCAGCAGGCCGCGAATCTCACGCAGGTGCGCGGCACCGGGCGCGCGCTCCGGCGAAAGGCGACGGCGCCGCGCGCCGCCAGACCGTAGCTTTCCTCGAAGTAGTGATAGCCATCGTGGAAGACCAGATATGGGACTCCACGCAGCGGCGCGAGTTTCGCCTCCAGGCGTCTGTCCAGAGCCTCCAGCGCGGTGACCGTGTGCTCGCCGTTGGCGCGATACTGAGCGGCGTGGGTGGGATCGAGTTCGATCAAGCTCCGCGCAATGGCTTCGGTGATCGCAATCGCATTGTCGGGAGCGAGCCAGATATGCGGATCGTAAGCGCCGTGATCATGTCATGTTCATGCTCGTGCTCATCTTCATGCTCGTGCTCATCTTCATGCTCATGGCCTTCCTGCTGCGCGCCCTGCCTCTGCCAGATGCTCTCATCGCGCGGCGGCAGCAGTTCGACTCCCTCCGTCTGGGAAAGCGTTAGAACCTCGGCGTCACGGGCAAGATTGCGGAGCGGCTTATCAAGAAAAGATTCCAGCCCTTCACCGACCCAATCGCCAGGTCCGCGTCCTGTAGGACGGCGGCATCGGAAGGACGCAGGGTGGGGGTGCTGCGGCGGACGCCGCGCCGCGCACCAGCAGGTGGGGCGTACCGAGGCCCTGCATGACGGAAGCCGCCAAGCTGTGCAGCGGCAGGATTGAGCTGACCACGCGCGGTGGTGACCCGCGGCGCCGACTCCACAAAGCCAGCCCATAGGGCGAAGACAACCGAAAACCTGGCGACGCAACCTCGGAACAAGATCATCGACAATCTCGCAAGTTATATTATAACATTACGCAGGAAAACTAGAGGCTGCCCGCCGCGATTGCAAGTCTGGAGACTCCGATCATGACTCAAGCGAGCGACACGCTTTTTCAGGCTCAAGGCCGCAATCATCGCGCTTGTCAGCGCGATGCCCTGGCAAGGGCCGAGAGCATTTGCGCCGAGCGCGGCTTGCGGCTGACTCCGCTGCGCCGCCGGGTGCTGGAGCTGATTTGGCACGCTCATAAACCGCAGGGGGCTTACGATCTGCTCGACAAGCTGGGCGACAGCGCCGGCACCAAGGCGCCGCCAACGATCTACCGCGCCCTGGAATGGCTCTGCGCCGAGGGCTTCGTACACCGCATCGAAAGCCTCAACGCCTTTATCGGCTGCCCCGCGCCAGACACTCCCGGAGACAGTCACAGCAGCCAGTTCTTTATCTGCGAGGACCGCGGCACCGCCGCCGAGCTTCGGGATCCAGCGGTAGCCAAGGCGATCCAGCAGCGTGCGCGCAAGCTCGGCTTCGTTGTCGCGGAGCAGACCGTGGAGGCTCAGGGGACGCTGTCCCCGCTGCCGGGGAAGCGCCGGATGAGCGGCAAGAAGGTACTGTTGCAGGGCGGAAAAGCTCGGGCTTCGAGGCATCCTACTGGAAGCCCGCTTTGAGGGGATCGATCTCGCCATCCATGAAAGTGGAGATCGTGACCGTGATCGGGCCGAACGGCGCCGGCAAGACCACCCTCCTGCGCCTGCTGCTCGGCCTGCTCAAACCCAGCAGCGGCAGTATCGAACGCCGTTCCGGTCTCTCCATCGGCTATCTGCCGCAACGCTTTTCCGTCGATCCTAGCCTCGCCGCTTACGGTACGCGGCTTCCTCTGTCTGCCCCAGCGCAAGAGCGCCGCCGCGATGCACGCGGGCTTGGAGGAAGTCGGCGTCCCGCAGCTGCTCGACGCGCCGCTGCAAACGCTGTCCGGCGGCGAGACCCAGCGCGTTCTGCTTGCTCGCGCGTTGCTGCGCGACCCAGACCTCCTGGTCCTCGACGAACCGGCGCAGGCCGTCGATTTCTCGGGCCAGGCGGAGCTCTATGAGTTGATCGCCAAGACCCGGGACCGGCGCGGCTGCGGCGTGCTGATCGTCTCCCACGATCTGCACCTGGTGATGGCCTCGACCGATTTCGTGCTC
>CALNZX010000005.1:0-284486 GCA_942491105.1 uncultured Alphaproteobacteria bacterium
GCTCCGCCATCGAGGGAGATCAAATCTGAATTCAACTGGGAGAGCTGTTGCACGGGCAGGGAAACGCTGTCGGATCCGGCGATGCGGTGCTGCTGGCGGTGAAGTTCCAGCCCGCGCTCCGCGGCCAGCAGTTCCTCCTGAGGGGGGGAGACCCGCTGCGTGAGCCACGCGGTAGCCTCGCTTGTCGCCTTGCCTTTGGATCTCCTGGAGGTCGTCGAGATAGACCTCGCCGGGGCATTGGCCGCGATCATAGCCATCTCGGGCTCTGTCGAGACGTAGTTGATGTTGATCAGGCGGCCGCGCTCGGCCGGAACGGCGGAGAGGCGGCTGCGGAAGGAACGGCTCAAGCGGTCCAGGAACGCAGGATCGTCTGCATAGTTCTCGAGCGGTTCGACTTCGTACTGCGCGGCCTCGGCTTTTGGGTCGTCGCCGGTGAAAAACGACAGCACGATGTCCTTCAGGCTCGGCTCGGGCCTGCGCAGTTTCCAGTTGCACTGGGGATTGCGAACCAGATCGAGACGATCGACGACCTTCAACGCAATTTCCTGCGAGCCGATGATCGTCGCCTCGGTCTCGGTGGTCAGCCAGTCGTTGGTCAGGCCTTCGTCGACTTCCTGGATATTGACGATGTTCTGCCGGTCGGGATCGATCAGGATCTGCGCGCGCCTGATAAAGCGGCGTCAACTGCGAAACGTAGAGGTAGGCGGTGCGAGTCGTGAAAAGCGTGAGGCCCAGGATCAGATACTTTCGGCGCTTGGGAATCCCGAGCAAGAAGCGCAGATCGATCGGCCCGCGCCGCCGAGATCGCCGGAGCCGCCGCCATAGCCTCCATAACCGCCATAGCCGCCATAGGAGCCGCCGCCACCGGAGCTGCGATGCTCGGGATACTGCGAATCCTGTTTTCCGTAAGCGTCAGCAGTCATCGCGGTGCCGCCTCTTCATCGGCAGGAATGCCATGGCGTTCGCCGGCCAGAGAAATCGCCGCTGCGCGACAATCCCTTTTCTTGGAAGGGATTATGCGCGATGGCGGCGCATTGCGATAGAGACTCTCGGAAGTGGCTTGAAGGCATCAGAAATGCGAAGGAGTGAGGCCGGCGGACATATCTTTTCCTCGCGCTCCTAGTGGAAACGCCTAAGGATTTCGATGGTGTCGCCTGGGAGGATGGCATCCTCTTCCTGCACCTCCAACTCCCGCTGTACGCCGTTTTCTATGCGGATCAGCTTCATATCGGCCTTGAGTGCTGGCCCGGCGTGTGTAGCCGCCGGCAATGGCGATGGCCTGCCGAACGGTCATGCCGACGGTGTAGTCGTAGGTTCCGGGCGCGTTGACCTGCCCGAGGATGAAGATCGGACGGAAATTCAGCACCTCCACGCTGACCCGCGGATTGACGATGTAGTCGCGGTCGAGATCCTGTTCGATCTGCGTGCGCAGCTGCTCGATGGTAAGACCCTCGGCGCGCAGCAGGATCCAAGCAGGGGGAAGGTGATCTGGCCGGTGCCGTCGATCTCATAGTCTCCGGAGACGTCTTCGTGGCCGAAAACGCTGACTTTCAGGATGTCCCCGGCTGCGAGCTGGTAGTTCTCGTTAATCGCCCGGTCGCTCGTGCTCTGTGCCTGACCGCCGCTTGGCCCGCCCACTGCGAAGGCCAGAACCGCCAGGACAAAAAGAATGAGATTCGGGAAGTTCGTAAACCGAATTGCCGACATGCCGCTCAAGCTTCCTCAATTTCAATCCGCAGCAGCTGCGCGGATCGCCCCCGTTGTTTACTTCCCCAACTCTATTGACCGGATCGCCTTGCCCCGGAAACCGGTCTTGGCAAGCCTACAACTGTAACGAAAGGGTGAGAAGCAAGCGATGCAGTTTGAAATCCTCCATCGGAGCGTTGGACCACCGCTGCCCGTACTCGTAGGACACTCCGGTTTCGATGTACTCGTTCACCAGGTAGATCAGCCCCGTCCGTCCCCGGAAGATTTCGTCGTGGCGCGAACTGTTCTTGAAATCCTGCCAGTTGTAGTCGGCCAGGGTGTTGAGCAGCAGCTGTTCGGTGATCTCGTAATCGAGCCCGAGGCTCGTCGAGGTCGAGACGACGCCGGAAACGCCGGCCAGGGTGGTTTCCTGAACCGAGCGGCTGGCCGATCCGGTGATGGTCATGACCTCGGTCGGGTTCCAGGTCAGCGTAGCCGAAGTGGTCCAGCCGTGGCTGTCCGGGAAGGTCGGGTCCTCGTAGTCCTGCTCAAAATAGCCGCCGCCCACTTCGAGGAACGCGACACCGGTCAGATCGTAGGTGAATCCGCCGATCACCGACCAGCCTTCTGAATTCCGCTCGAAGCCATTGTCGTCGACGCTCTTGTCGTAGACGCGCCAGTTGTACTCCGGCTCGACGAAGGCGGTGACGCCGGGCACCAGGGTATAGCCGACCCGGGTGCGCACGACGTAGTTCATGAAATCCCGGTCGTCGTTGTTGATGCTGCCGTTATCGTCGAAATCGAAATATTCGGCGCCGCCTTCGACGCGCAGCAGCAGGTCTCCCGGCGTGAAGCGGGCGGACAGGAAGCCGACATGCCGCCAGTACTCGTTGATGTTATTGGAGGCGCCCGGAGAGGTCCGGGTCGTCACGCTCCTCATGAAGAGATCCGCTGCCGGCCCGCGCCGAGACGCTGAACTCCTCGGAAATGCTCAGGGTGCCGTTGGCCTGGATTTCGGCCTCATGCCAATCGTTCTTGGTTTTCTTGAAGTAACGCTTGAGCGCGCCGCGCGCGGGTGATTCCGAAGGAGTGCAGTTCCCAATCGGAACGCAGATCCAGGGTGGCTTCCGTGAGCAGGAAGAAATCGTCTTGCGGATTGTCGTCCTCGCGGAAGACGTTGCTCTCCCAGCCGAGCTGGGTATCGAGGCGGGGCAGCAAGATGAATGGCGAACCCGGATCGTCGGCGCCGCCGCCGATGGGTATGCCGATGGGATCGTAGTCCAGGCGTGGGCGGCTCATGACGGACTCTTCGTCGGCCGTCGGCTCCGCCAAGGGCGCCAGAGACAGTCAGCAGACATCCGGCGCCGGCGAAGGCGGCGTACGCGCAAACGCGCTGCAGCCTGTCCTTCATGCGCTTCTCACGGCGCGGTGTCCTTTGCTCGGTGATGTACACAACCCTAACCCCCAACGCGTTGTAACTTTTTTATCAAGACGAGCTGGCCGGCAGCTCGTCATCGAATGGCCCATCGACTTCGGTCAGCCCGTCGCCGCGTGTGATCGGCTGGCCCAGCGGACCGAGTGCCGGGTTCAGCAGAACCTGGGCCATCGCCGTCTGAGTCAAGAGCTCAAGATCGAGGCAGTCGTCGTAGCTGAAGTCGATGTTCTGCGCCAAGTTCTCGAGCACCAAACTGCTGGGCTCGGCAACAGGTTCAATCAAAATCCCGCTCACCGCCCCACCGGTTTGCGCCGATCCGTTATTGAACCTCAAACTCAACGTTCCATTGGTAACCTGCGTAATCACGACAATCGCGCCGCCGGTGCCCGCGATTTCGGGAACCGTGGCAATGCCGGTACCACCGTCCGGCGGGACGCGCAGTCGGGCGCGATCCCACCACTCCTGTTCGGTGGCGCGGCCGAGCAGATAGGTCTCTCCATTGATCGACAGCTCGGTCCCGAAGGGCGCCTGTCCGACGAGGTCGGCGGAGGTGGTGAGAATGATCCGGTATTCCCCGTTGGGGATCTCCAGATCGATCTTGTGCACGCCCGCGATCAGGTCGCGCAGCAGCGCGCCCTCGCGCACCATGTCTATGGATTCCGAGGATGCGATCTCGTTGTTCCAGGGCGTACTGATGAAAAAGCCCTGCGCCTCCGGAGTGCCCCTGCCGCCGAGATCGTAAGCCAGGGTCCCCGCGGGCGGAACGTAATCGGGATCGATATCGAGCCGCAGCAGCCGTGGCGCGCAGAGCGCGCGAGAGACATAGTCGGCGATCAGGATCGAGCGGTCGAACAGCGTTTCGTCGTCTTCTTCCAGACGCGGATCGCGGGCGATGGCCCGGGAAAGCGCGACGGCGCGCCGCGAAACCTGGTCCGGGGAGGGGTTGCCGGCGCTCAGATACTCCTGGATCGCCGCTTCGCCGGCCGGGCCGCCGGCCACGATGGCATCGAGGATTTCCTGCGAGGGCGGCGCGACGGTATTGGAGGCTTCGATAAGATCGAGGACGCGCGGATCGGCTTCGTCGACATCCTCGCTCTCAGGCGTCGAGTAGTTCGTCAGCACCGCGCCGAAATCCAGAGTTTGTCCCGCCACGCCGGATACGCCGACAAGCGTGAGCGCCGCGAAGGACAGAGCCCCGAAGAATCCGTATCTCAAAGTCTCGCGAATCATCTTCGCCACCTCCGAAATGGGGGGCAGGCGAAATTTCGGACTACAATCGCTCTCAAGGAGGCGCGGATTATTCCGCGGCAATTCTTTGATCCAAGAGAGCGAATGGCTCGACCGGAAACATCGCAAACCTGGCGAGTGCCTCACAAGCTAGTCAGCCAGTCCGAATTCCAGGTACCTCCTGCGTAACCCCTACAATCGCGCCATCTTAGACGCGAATGAAAAGAAAACATACTAACGAAATCGCTAGCCCAGTCTTTAACTTCATGGATGCCAATTCAACCTACCTGTTTGAAATGACAGACCGTGAAATTATGCATATACACTAAGCACAAAAAAGTCACAAGCTTGCGTAAGCATTGAACACTCGAGTTTAGCAGTAGGATATTTATGGTTAATATTCGCGCGAGAATTTCTACCCTGCGTCTAGGAGGCGAGTCGCTAGGGACCATTGCTCGATATGGGGGTGCAGGCGGATCATGAGCGAGGAGGGCGCAGGGCGCGCGCTGGAAGCCGGGGAGGAAGAGGCGGACCGCGATGACGCGCCGCGCGCGGATATCCTGCTGCGTTGTTTGATTCGGATGTCCCAGGAACTGGGGCGGCCGGTGTCGGAGCCGGAGGTCCGAAACTCGGTGCCGATCGCGCCCGCGGGCATGACGGTCGATCAATTTTGCCGCGCCGCCGGCCGCCTGGGTTTCCAGCTGCGCCGCGAGGTGGCCAGCGGACGCAGCCTGCGCGCCATGCCGACGCCCTTCGCGGTGATCGGCAAGAACCTTGCCGATTCCTGCCTGGTGATCGAACGCAGCCGGGACGGACTGCAGGCCTTCGATCCCGAAAGCCTGCAGGTCTATCCGGTCGAGGAAGCGGAGCTGGCGGCGCGGGCCGGCGAATGCATCCTGATGAAGCCGGCCAGCGAGATCGCCCCGCGCCCCGATTGGCGGGCGATGGTTTCGCGCCGGATCAAGGGCGTGCTCGGCGAGATGATTTTGGCCTCGCTGGTGATCAACCTGCTGGCCCTGGCGACGCCGCTCTTCGCGATGACCCTCTATAACAAGATCATCGGGCAGCAGGCGCTGGACACCTTGCAGATTCTCGCCATCGGCATGGTCGCGGTCTATGCCTTCGATGGCGTGCTGCGGGCCGTGCGCGGCTATATCTCAAGCCATACCGGCGCCAGGCTCGACGCCCTGGTCGGCAGCGAGGTCATGCACCACTTCGTGCACCTGCCCTTCAAGCACTTCGAGCAGACGCCAACGGGCGTCATCAGCGAGCGCTTGCGTCAGCTCGATGTGATCCGCGGCTTCTTCACCGGTCAGATGCCGATGCTGCTGGTCGATGTCGTCTTCGTCTCGGTGTTCGTCGCGGCGCTGTTCTGGATTCACTCGACCCTGGCGCTGATCACGGTGATCGCGATGCCGCTGATGATCGGCCTTTCGGCGCTGTTTCACCGGCGTCAGATGGAGCTGATCCAGCAAGCCTTCACCGCCCAGGCGGCGAAGTCCTCGCAGCTGACCGAAACCGTCAACAACGCCCTGACCGTCAAGGCGATGGGCTTGGAGGCCGAGGTCGAGCGGCGCTGGGACGCGCGTCTCGCGCTGAGCGCCTGGACCGGCTTTCGCGCCAACAACATCGGCAATATCGTCAGCAGTCTCGGCCATGCCCTGCAGATGCTGACCAGCCTGACAATCCTCTATTTCGGCGCCACCCTGGTGATCAAGGGGGAGATGAGCCTCGGCGCCTTGATCGCCGGCAACATCCTGGCGACGCGCGCCTTGATGCCGCTGCGCATGGTGGTCATGGCCTGGGTGCAGCTGCAGGAAGTCCGCGCCGCCTTCGGCCGCATCGACTCGATCATGGAGCTGCCGGTCGAGGCCTCGACCGGCGGCAGCACGGCGGCGCCCCGCTTCCAGGGCAAGCTGGCCGTGGAGAGCGTCGACTTCACCCACGATCCGGAACGCCCGCCGGTGTTGCGGGACGTCAACCTGACCGTGCCCAGCGGCACGATCATGGGCATCATCGGCCCCTCGGGTTCCGGCAAGACGACCCTGGTGCGGCTGCTACAGGGACTCTACAAACCCACCGGCGGGCGGGTTCTGGTCGACGACACGGACATCGCGCACATCTCGCCGCCGGCGCTACGCCAGCAGCTTGGCGTGGTGCCGCAGGAAATCCAGCTCTTCGCCGGCAGCGTGCGCGAGAACATCATGATGGGCTCGCCGGTCAAGGACCCGGAGCGCGTCATGGCGGTCGCCAAGTTCGTCGGCGCCCACGAGTTTATTCAGCGCCTGCCCAACGGCTACGATACGGTACTGAGCGAGCGTGGCGTCGGCATCTCGGCCGGCCAGCGCCAGCTGATCGCCATCGCGCGGGCCTTGATCCGCAATCCGCGGATCCTGATCCTCGACGAGGCGACCAGCGATCTCGACGCGGTGACCGAGGAGAATCTGATGCGCAACCTGCAGCGGGCTTCGCGAGGCCGGACCGTGGTGATCGTCTCTCACCGCATGGCGCCCTTCGTGATCGCCGACCGGGTCGCCCTGTTGATCGACGGGCAGATCGAGCGGGTCGGCCAGCCGGCGGAGGTCATCGCCTTCGCCAAGTCGCGCATGGCAGAAGTGGCGCGCCGGTCGTGAACGCGCTGCTCCACGCGGCAGAGGCTGCGGCACTGAAAGCGGGACGCGCTCGTCATGTCTAAGGAGCTGACCCGCTATCGCCCGCCGCAGCTGCCGGCCCGCCGCCGCGAAGGCAGGGCCTCGGATTTCGCGGAGTTTCTGCCCGACGCCCAGGCCGTGGTCGAGCGCGAGCATTCGCCGCTGGCGCGCACCCTGCTGTTCCTGCTGTCCGGTCTCTGTCTGGCGCTGATCGCCTTCATCTCCCTGGTCGAGGTCGATCAGGTCGCGACCGCCAAGGGCGTGGTGCGCCCGGCCGATCGGGTCAAGGTGATCAATCACCCCGTTGGCGGACGGATTACCGCGATTCTGGTGCGCGAGGGCGATCTGGTGCGCGAGGGCGCGGCCCTGCTCGAGTTCGATCCCGAGTTGAGCCAGGAAGAAGTCAACAAGCTGACCGGCGATTACCTGACCCTGGAGGCGCAGCTGCTGCGCCTGGAGTCCGAGGCGACCGGCGCGCCGCTGGCCTACCCGGCCGACATGCAGCAGGCGCGTCCGGACCTGGTGAGCTCCCAGATCAAGCTGTTCAACGCGCGGCAGGAAGCCTTGGTTTCGCGCCGCTCCTCGGCCGATGAAATTGTCAATCAACGGCAGGAGGCCGTGCGCTCCCTGGAAAGCCGGGTCGATCAACTGCGGGCCACGCTGGGCATTCTACAGGAACAGGCGCGCCGGGTGCGCGAGCTGGTCGATAAGGGCTACTTCCCGGAGCTGCGCTGGCTGTCCCTGCAGCGCGACGTCTCGGAATCCGAAGGCGAGCTCAATCAGAACCGCAGCAACCTGGCCGGCGCCCGCGCGGCGCTGGAGCAGGCCAAGAGCGACCGCGAATCTATCGAGCGCGAGTGGAACGCCCTGGTGCTCGATGAAATGGCCAGCGTGATGACCGAGCGCGACCGCCTGCGCAGCACCCTGGAGCAGCAGCGCACCAATCTGCGCAATCTGGTGCTGCATGCTCCCGCCGATGGCATCGTGCAGGATCTCAACGTTTCCAACATCGGGCAGGCGGTTCGGCCCTCGGACGAGTTGATGAAGATCGTGCCGGTCGGCGAAACCCTGGTGATCGAGGCCAAGGTCGGCAATTCCGATATCGGGTACATCTACGAAGGCCAGCCCGTGACGGTGAAGGTCGATACCTACGACTTTTCCAAGTATGGCACCCTCGAGGGGCAGGTCGAGCGCATCGCCGCCGATGCCGCGCGCGACGAGCAAACCGGCCAGCTGTTCTTCGATGTCACGGTGCGTACCGAGCGCAGCTACCTGGGCAACGACGCGGACGCCTTCACCGTCACGCCGGGCATGACGACGACGGTCGATATGAAGATCGGCGAGCGGACGATCCTGGCCTTCCTCACCGACCGGCTTCGGCAGACGGCGCTTGGCGCGTTTCAGGAGCGCTGATCAGCAGCCGGCCGGCCACCATCTCCCCCACCACGCGCTCGACATCGGCGCGAATCGTCTCCGCGGAGGTTTCCGGAAAGGCGGCGATCATCAACGCCGCCAGCTCTTCCAGCGAGCAGCCGCTTTCGGTGGCCCGCCACAGGCCGCTGGCAATGGTGTCGAGATAGTAGATCTCGCCGCTATCCGGCTCGACGAGGAAGAATTCCCCCTCGAGCTCCGTCACGGTGACGGCGGGATTGCGGGTCAGGGTCATTGTCGCCTCGTTCATGTAAAATAGCGTTGGATCAGATTAGCCGCCGCGCCGCTGTCGGAAAAGCTCAGGCGATAGCCGGGCAGCGCGCGCGCCAGGGCGCTGGCGCGGGCCAGCAGGGCGACGGAGCTTAGCTCGCTGGGCAGGCATTTGGGCAGGGTGTCGCGTAAAATCTGGCTGGCGGAAAGCTCCGTGATCTCCGGCGCCGTTGCCGTTTCGCGGCGATCGAGCGCGATCAGCGCGCGGGCCGGGGCGGTTTCGCCGAGCGGTGCCTTGATCTCCGGCGGCAGATAGAGGTGCGCCATGCCGGCGTTGCGGGCCACGCTATATTTCTCGACGAAGGCGGCGAAGGCGCTGCCGCTGTCCGGGGGCAGCGGCAGGCGGGCCTTGGGCGCGACCCCCAGGGACAGGCATTCGATCTGCCCGGACTCGAGCTGGCGCAGCGCGAGACGGTCGTCGGCGAAGACGCGCTGGCCGTTGCAGGCGAGCCGCAGCGCCAGGGTCGACTTGCCGGCCATGGAATCGCCGAGGAAGACCAGCAGCCCGTGCGGCGTCGCCGTCGCGGCGGCGTGCAGCAGCAAGAGCTCCTCGGCCTGGGCGGCGTAGAGGCTGGTCAAGGCGCCGGAGATGGCGCCGGCGACATAGAGCGCCTGATCGCTTTCAACCGACCCCTCGGCGAAGAGCGCGCAGTGCACGCGGTAGCCGCGCGGAACGCTTTCCACGGCGATATCGGCCTTGTCCGCGTGGGCTACCGGCTGACCCCGCCAATCGGGCAGGCAGACGGCCAGGGACTCCAGCAGCTCCGCCGCTCCGCTCAGCAGGATGGGGCGCTTCGGGCCGGCAAAGGCCAGCAGACCTTGCGGGTTATCGGACAAGGGATGGCTGTGCATGCGGCTATTCATAGCGGGCGCGGATTGCCGGCGGCGGTCTGAAGACCCACAGGGGCTTGGCGTTCTTCATCAACCCCGTGGCGCGTGCTTGGCCAGGATGCGCTGCAGGGTGCGGCGATGCATGCGCAGACGCCGGGCGGTTTCCGAGACGTTGCGCCCGCAGAGCTCGTAAACCCGCTGGATGTGCTCCCAGCGGACCCGGTCGGCGGTCATGGGGTTTTCCGGCGGCGGCGGCGGGCCGCCAGGCTGCTGGCGCAGGGTGGCCTCGATCTGATCGGCGTCGGCGGGCTTCGGCAGATAATCGAAGGCGCCGGCCTTCACCGCGGCGACCGCGGTGGCGATGTTGCCGTAGCCGGTCAGGACCACCACCCGCGCCTTGGGCTGCAGCTCGCGCAAGGCCTCGACCACGTCCAGGCCGCTGCCGTCGCCGAGCCGCAGGTCGATCACGGCGTAGTCCAGATGCTGCCGCTTGGCCAGCGCGATTCCCTCGGCAACCGAAAAGGCCGTCGTGGGGAGGAACCCGCGATCCTCCATGGCGCGCGCCAAGCGGCGGGCGAAGCGTTCGTCATCGTCGAGGATCAAGAGCTGGCAACTCTCGGCCTGCTGCGCGTCGCCCGGAATGGCGCCGCGGCTCTCGCTCTGCGTCGTGGTCATGAATCCCGATCCTTCGCTCTCGCCCCGCTATCGGCTTCAATTTGGGCTCTTGGCCAGCGAATCTCAACCGATGCGCCCGCCGCGCGCCGCCCACTGCCCGGTTTCTGTGGCAGATTCCGAAAGTTCAGCTGCCCGCCGAAGCGTTCGAGCAGGCTGCGGGCGATGAACACGCCGAGCCCGAGATGGCCACCGCCGCCGCGTACGTCGCGGGTGCCGGTGGAGACGTAAGGCGTGCCCAGCTCGCCCAGGACCGACTCGTTGAAGCCGGGGCCATCGTCGCTCAGAGTCACGGCGATCTCCTTGGCGTTCCAGTCCAGCCGCGCGGTGGCCCGGCTGGCGGCGAACTGCAGTGCGTTCTGGATCAAGGTGCCGAGCCCGTGGATCAACTCGGGACTGCGCCAGACCAGCGGTTCGGGGCCCATCGCGTCCTCCGGTCTCTCGATCGCGAAGGCGGCGCTGCCGCGCAGGTAGGGTTCGGCGGCCATCTCGACCAGGGTGGTGAGCGGCACTCTGTCGTAGGGGGCGCCGCTGTCCTGCCGCGGGTCGGCGGTCAGCTCGGCGAGAATCTCCCGGCAGCGCTGCGCTTCCTCGCGCAGCAGCAGGATATCCTCGTGCAGAGGGTCGTCTTCAGGGACGGCGCGCTCAAGCTCCTTGCTGACCAGGGCGATGGTGGCGAGCGGCGAGCCCAGTTCATGGGCGGCGACGGCGGCCAGGGAGCCCAGCGCCGAGAGCTGCTGCGCGCGTGCCAGGGCCGCCTGGGTCGCGGCATAGGCTTCGGCCAGCTGGCGGCTCTGACGGGCGAGGGAAAACACATAGAGCGCGGTAAAGGCCACCGAGAGGGTCAGCGCCAGCCAAATTCCGGCGCGGTACAGCGGCGGCAGCGCCAGCCCGCTATCGTGCCACGGCAGCGGCAGGTGCCAAAAGGCCAGCAGAGAAGCGGCGGCCACGGCGAGCAGCGCGAGCAGCGCCGTGCTGCGCGGCGACAGCGACGCGGCGGAGACCGCGACGGGCGCCAGCAGCAGCAGGGCGAAGGGGTTGGTCAAGCCGCCGGTCAAGGCGAGCAGCGCGGTCAGTTGCAACAGGTCGAAAGCCAGGTAGCCGGTGCCTTCGCGCTCGCTGAGCCAGGTCCGGCCGCGATGCGCGATCAAGGCGGCGAGGTTGACCGTGGCCAGGGCCAGCACGGCGGCGGCGGCCGGCACGACCGGAACGGGAAAACCGAAGTAGCCGGCGACCACGACCAGCGCCGCGGCCTGCCCCAGGATCGCGATCCAGCGAATCAGGATCAGCGTGCGCAGGCGCAGACGGGCATCGGGGCTGCCCAGACTGGGTTCGACGATCGGCATGGTGCTCAGCATGGCGCAAGCGCTTTGAAAGGCAAGATGCGCGGCGCGCGCTACTGGCTGAGCGCCCGCGCCGCGGCGCGCAGCAACGGCAGGCTCGCCGCGCCGGCAATGCCGCTGCCCTGGTCGGCCTCCAGCACCGCCAGGCTTGGCAGCGCCAGGGTTTCGAGCAGCCGCTGGCTGGCGGGATCGCCGCCGCCGCTGGCGGCCCGGCAGTGGTCGAGCAGCTTGCCATCCAGCCGATGCAGGACGGCGGCGGCGGAGAGGGCGGCGAGCCCGTCGAGCACCACGGGCAAGCGCGCCAGGCGGCAGGCCAGGATGGCGCCGGCGATGGCCGCCATCTCCAGGCCGCCGAAACGGCTCAACGCCAGCAGGGGGTCTTCCGCCGCATCGCGGTGACGCGTCAGGCCCGCGGCGATCAGGGCCGTTTCGTCCGGCGCCGCGCCGCGGTCCTCGGCCGCTCCGCCATGTAGCAGCGCGACCAGGGCGCGCGCGGCGAGGTCGTTGCGCCGGCCGAAACCGCCAAGCACCATCAGGTCGAAACCCTCTTCCACGGTCATCATGCCGTAGGCCATGGCGCGGGCGCAGTCGGTCTCGCTCAAGGCCGCTCCTGCGGAGAAGTCGCCGCTCGGCTGTTCCAGGGCCAGTTCGTAGATTCGCAGGTCGGCGTCCAGTTCCGTGGCGACACGGTTCAGCGCCGTCGTGCCGGCGACCGTGGCCTCGACCCAGCTTTGGGTCGACCAGTCCGCCGTTTCGGGCAGGCGCGCGGCGATACCGTGGTTGGCGGCGTAGACGGCGATACGCGGCTGCTCGATGCTGGGGCGCGCGCGGCGCTGCCAGGCGGCCAGCCATTCGGCGTGCTCGGCCAGGCGGCCGAGGTCCTCGCCCTGGCGGCGCAGCGCGGCACTCGCCGTGGCGGCGGCGCTGGCCGAGTCCAGATCCGGTCCGGGCAGGGTTTCGATCAAGGCGCGGATTTCGCCGAAGTTCGGCTCCTGGCCGGGGGCAGCGTTCATTTTCATCGGACCTTGTGTTGCGCTGTGTGGCGAACTGGGCGAAGACCTAACCCAGAGTGCGATAACAGCAAAGCGATATGACCATGGAAGCGGAAACGACACGCTGGTGGTGGGTGCGCCACGCACCGGTGGACAGCGGCGGACGGCTCTACGGCGCCGAGGACTGGCCGGCGGACTGCAGCGACCCCGAACTGTTCCGCGGCGTCGCGGCGATGCTGCCGCGCGATGCCTATTGGGTGACCAGCCATCTGCAGCGCACCCACCAGACGGCGGCCGCCCTGCGGCGGCATATTCTGGAGGAATCGGCCGAGCTCGAAAGGCATCCCGAGCAGGAGCCTCTGCTTGGCGAGCAATCCTTCGGGGAATGGCAGGGGCGCAACCGCCAGGAAATCCAGCGCGAACGCGTAGCCGCCAATCGCTGGCATCGCTTCTGGCTGACGGCGGCCGATGAAGTGCCGCCGGGTGGAGAATCCTTCCTCGACCTCTGCGCCCGGGTGAAGCGGGCGGTCGAGCGGATTTCCCAGGAACGCAAGGGTCAGGATGTCGTCGCGGTCACCCACGGCGGCACCATCCGCGCGGCCTTGGCTCTGGCTCTGGACCTGCAGCCTGAACGCGCGCTGTCCTTTCGCATCGACAACGTCTCGCTGACCCGTATCGATCTGGTTCACGGGCCCGCGGGGGGACACGCGCCCGAGCCGGATACGGTATGGCGCGTCGAGCTCGTCAACTTTCCGCCGCAAATAGCGGCTACATAACCCCATGAGGCGGACTGGCGCTTGTGCGGCGCCGGGGAATGCCGCGATATAACCGAATTCAAGGGCCCGAGGCTGGCGGGCCCCTACATTCATGGAGGATTATCCACAATGTCAGTTTCTTTCAGTCGCAAAGGCTTTCTTGCGATGCTGTTCGCCGCGACGGCGAGTTTCGCCCTTGCCGGCGGGCCGCTTCCGGCAGCGGCCAGCGACCGCGACAAAGCCGAGGAAATCGTCGACGACGCCTATCACACGGTCAACCAGATGCTGCAGAACGGCGAGTTCGAGGCTCTGCCGCGTTACCTGGAGAGCGCGAAGGGCGTGATGATCTATCCCGCCCTGGTCAAGGGTGGCTTCATCATCGGCGGCGAGGGCGGCTCCGGCGTGCTGATGGTGCGCGGCAGCGACGGCAGCTGGAGTTCTCCCGCCTTCTATACCCTGGCGGCGGGCAGCATCGGCCTGCAGATCGGCGGCCAGGTTTCCAAGGCCGTGCTGACGATCATGAACGAAGGCGCCGTCCAGGCGATGATGAACGACGGCTTCAAGTTCGGCGGCGATATCTCCGTGGCGGTCGGGCCGATCGGCAAGGGGCTCGAAGCCTCGACCACCGGCAATTTCGACGAGGACGTCTATGTGTTCTCCTCCGCCGTGGGCCTGTTCGGCGGCGGTTCCCTGGAGGGCGCCGGGCTGTTCGAAAAGAACGCCTACAACTATGCCTATTACGGAAACGCCGAGGCGACGCCCTATGCGATCGTGATCGATCGCCGCTTCTCGAACGCGCAGTCGGATCGCCTGCGTGCCGTACTGCCGTAAGACTTTCCTGAATCGGTCTTGCCGATCAGCGCCGCGCCTTCCGGTTACCCCCGGGGCGCGGCGCTGCGTCATCGCGCCCCGTGTCGCCTGGCGAAATCTCTGCTAATTTGATCCTGATCATGTCGCCCGAGGCCTTTGCTAGGCTTAGGTGTCTTGGTCCGCTTGAATAGGGCAGAGAAATAGGAACGCGCGCCGTGAGACTTCCCTTGGCGAAAGAAATCGGTGCCGCCTTGATCTTCAAGGTCGTGGCGCTGATCCTGATGTTCACCTTCTTCTTTTCCCCTGCCGATCGCGTTTCGGTCGACGATCAAAGCATGGAGCGGGCGCTGATCGCTGCGCCACCCGGCGCCCAGCGCGCACCGGATAACGACGCTAGCGCGGGAGAGTAAACATGGACGTCGTCGAGCTTTCGCGGCTGCAGTTCGCCCTTACGGCAATGTACCACTTCATTTTCGTACCCCTGACGCTGGGGCTCTCCATGATCCTGGCGATCATGGAGAGCGTCTATGTCATGACCGGGCGCGAAATCTGGCGCGACATGACCAAGTTCTGGGGCCTGCTGTTCGGCATCAACTTCGCCATGGGCGTGGCCACCGGCATCACCATGGAATTCCAGTTCGGCACCAACTGGGCCTACTACGCCCACTATGTCGGCGACATCTTCGGCGTGCCGCTGGCGATCGAAGGCATGATGGCCTTTTTCCTGGAGGCAACCTTCATCGGCCTGTTCTTCTTCGGCTGGGACAAGCTGTCGAAGGTCGGCCATCTCGTGGTCACCTGGCTGGTCGCCGCGGGCAGCAGCTTTTCGGCGCTGTGGATCCTGATCGCCAACGGCTGGATGCAGAATCCCGTCGGCGCGCGCTTTAACGTCGATACCCTGCGCATGGAGGTGGAGTCCTTCGGCGAGGTGATCTTCAATCACGTCGCCCAGGCGAAATTCGTGCACACCATCTCCGCGGGCTATGTCACTGGCGCGATTTTCGTGCTGGCGATCAGCGCCTTTTACCTGCTGCGCGGCCGCAACGTCGCTTTCGCCCGGCGCTCGATGACCGTGGCCGCCTCCTTCGGCTTGGCCTCGGCGCTTTCGGTGGTGGTGCTCGGCGACGAGAGCGGCTACCTGGCGACGGAGCACCAGCAAATGAAGCTCGCCTCGATGGAAGGCATGTGGGAGACCGAGGCGGCGCCGGCCCCCTTCACGCTGTTCGGCCTGCCTTCCGTCGAAGACCGCGAAACCCACGCCAAGATCGAGGTACCCTGGGCGCTGGGCATCATCGCCACGCGCAGCATCGACACCCAGGTGCTGGGGATCAACGATCTGGTCGAGCGCGCCAAGCAGCGCATCGGGCAGGGAATGGCGGCCTATGGCGCGATGAAGGAGCTGCGGATCAATCCGGGGCAGCAGACCTACGAAGCGATCCTCGCCGCCAACGGCAAGTATCTCGGCTACGGCCTGCTGCTGAAGAAGTATACCGACGAGCCGACCTCGGCGACGCCGGAGCAGATCGAGAAGGCGGCCTGGGACACCGTGCCCGACGTGCCGGTGCTGTTCTGGTCCTTCCGTATCATGGTCGGGCTCGGTTTCTTCATGATCGCTCTCTTCGCCGTCGCCTTCTACCTCTCCGCCCGGCGGCGCCTGGAAAACTCCCGGCTTTTCCTCACCGTGGCGCTGTGCAGCCTGCCGGCGCCCTGGATCGCCGCCCAGCTCGGCTGGATCGTCGCCGAATACGGCCGCCAGCCCTGGGTGATCGAAGGCGTGCTGCCGACCTTCCTCGGCGTCTCCAGCATCACCGCCGGGCAGGTCTGGTTCTCGCTGACAGGCTTCGTCGTGTTCTACACGGTGCTGTTCGTGGTCGACGTCTTCCTGATGCTCAAGTACGTGCGGCTCGGGCCCGACGGCTACCTTGGCAAGCACGGCACCGCGACTGGGCAAGCCCAACCTCAGCCCGGCGCATAGGGAGCGGACAATGCTTTTCGATTATGAAACTCTCCGCGTTATCTGGTGGCTGCTGCTGGGCGTGCTGCTGATCGGCTTTGCGATCATGGACGGCTTCGACATGGGCGTGGCCATGCTGCTCCAGGTGATGACCAAAAGCGATGCCGAGCGGCGCGTCCTGATCAATAGCGTCGGCCCGGTATGGGAAGGCAATCAGGTCTGGTTCATTCTCGGTGGCGGCGCGATTTTCGCCGCCTGGCCGCCGCTCTATGCCACGGCTTTCTCCGGATTCTACGTCGCCATGTTCCTGATCCTGGCGGCCCTGATCCTGCGCCCGGTTGGCTTCAAGTTTCGTAGCAAACTCGAAAATCCGCTCTGGCGGCAGATCTGGGATATCGCGCTGTTCCTCGGCGGCGCTGTTCCGGCGCTGATCTTCGGGGTGGCCGTCGGCAACGTGCTGCAGGGGGTGCCGTTCCATTTCAACGAGGACCTGCTGCCGGTCTACGAGGGCGGTTTCTTCGGATTGCTGAACCCCTTCGCGCTGCTGTGCGGCTTGCTCAGCATATCCCTGCTGGTGACCCAGGGCGCCGCCTATCTCGCGATCAAGACCGAGCAGCCGCTGTCCGGGCGCGCGGCGCGCTGGGTGCTGATCGGCGGCGCGGCGAGCGTGCTGCTCTTCGCCCTCGGCGGCGTCTGGCTGGCGCTGGGAATCGGCGGCTACGCGATCGTCGGACAGATCGACGGCAATGGCCCGTCCAATCCGCTGATCAAGCAGGTGGTCCAAGAGGACGGGGCCTGGCTGCGGAACTACGCGGCCCATCCCTGGACCCTGGCCGCGCCGCTGCTCGGCTTCGCCGGCGCGCTGCTGGCCATGGTCATGGCTTTGCTGCGGCACCCGCTCAGCGCCTTCGTGGCGTCCTCTGCGGCGATCTTCGGCGTGATCTCCACCGTGGGACTGTCGATGTTTCCCTTTATCCTGCCGTCGTCGAGCGCGCCGGACAGCAGCATCACGGTCTGGGATGGCTCCTCGAGTCAGCTCACGCTGCAGGTCATGCTGATTGCCGCGGTGATCTTCATGCCCATCGTCATCGCCTATACCTCCTGGGTCTTCCGCGTACTGCGCGGACCGGTGACCGAGGAAGGGGTAAGCGGCAACAGCCAATCCTATTGAGAAGGAGCCGAAACGATGTGGTACTTCGCGTGGATTCTCGGTACCGGCCTGGCCTGTGCTTTCGCGATCCTCAATGCCATGTGGCTCGAAATCGACGAGGACGCGGCCGAGCTTAGAGAGCGCGAACGCGCGTCCTGATTTCCAAGAGCCTGTTCCAAGGAGTAGGAATGTTTCCCAAGAGCTTGCCTGGCCGCATCGGCTTCGGCGTGACCCTATTGGCTCTGCTTGCGGCGGTGGCGCTGTTCACATGGCAGCGTCTCGGCGGCGGCGGTCAGGAAGCGATTGGCGAGGCGGCCATCGGCGGGCCCTTCGAGCTGGTCGATCACACCGGAAAACCCGTGACCGACCAGGATTTCCGTGGCCGTTACATGCTGATTTATTTCGGGTTCACCTACTGCCCCGATGTCTGCCCGACCTCGCTGGCCACCATGGCGCGCGGGCTGGAAGCCCTGGACGAGCGGGCGCCGGAGAAGGCCGCCGCGGTGACCCCGATCTTCATCACCGTCGATCCGGAACGCGACGACGTCGAGGCGATGGCCGGCTATGTGGAGCATTTCCACGATCGCATGATCGGCTTGACCGGCAGTCTGGCGCAGACCACGGCGGCGGCGAAGGAGTACAGGGTGTACTTCTCCAAGGTCGTCGAGGAGGGCGCGGAAGGCGCGCAGGACTACCTGATGGACCACTCCTCGTTCATCTATCTGATGGGTCCGGATGGCCGCTATGTCACCCACTTCAGCCATCAATCGACGGTCGAGGAGGTTGCCGAGGGGCTGGAGAAGCGGGTTCAGCCGTAGGGCCGGAAGATCTGGCTCTTGTCCTTGAAGGCCTTGAATTCCAGGGCGTTGCCGGCGGGGTCGTGGAAAAACATCGTCGCCTGCTCGCCGACCTCGCCGCGAAAGCGGACATGGGGCTCGATCACGAAGGCGGTTTGCGCGTCCTTGAGCCGCTCGGCCAGAGCCTGCCAGTCGCTCCAGTCCAGGATCGCGCCAAAATGGCGCACCGGCACCTGATCGCCATCGACGGCGTTGGTCTGCGCCGCGCCGGTTTCCTCGGGCTTGAGGTGGGCGGTGATCTGGTGGCCGAAGAAGTTGAAGTCGATCCAGCGGTCGGTCTCGCGGCCCACCGCGCAGTTCAGCAGCCCGGCATAGAAGGCGCGGGCGGCCGGCAGGTCGTCGACCGGGAAGGCGAGATGGAAGGGCGGCGCGTCGGTCATTTTATCTCCAGGGGCCGTAGGCTCTTCTGTTTGTAATTGACCAGGGCAAGGCCGGCGAGCACCAGCAGGGCGGCAAGGTACAGCCAAGCGCTGTGACTCTCCGAAAAGAAGATCATGCCCCAGAGGATGCCGGTCAAGGTGACGATATAGCCGACCTGGCTGAAAAATACCGGCCCGCCGGTCCGCAACAGCTCCAGCATGATCACGTAGGCCATGGAGGAGACGCCGATCTGCGCCAGGACCGACAGATCGGACACCAGCGGCTGGCTGCCGATCCAATAGAAGCTGCCGGTGGCCAGCGCGATGGGCAGCAGGATCGCCGCGCTCATCACCGTGATCCCGGCGGCGAGGACCAGGGAGGGACAGTCCGGCGGGCGGGCCACCGCCGCGTAGATGCTGTTGATCGCATAGAACAGCGGCGTGACGAAGCCGAGCAGGGCCCAGGGCAGCATCTCCGGCGCCGGCAGGCTGCCGCGCGGCAGCAGGATACAGAGCACCCCGGCCAGGCCCAAAGCCAGTCCGCCGAGACGCAGCGGCGACAGCTTCTCCAGCTTGATCCCGAGGGACATCAGATAGGTGATCATCGGCGCCGTGGTGATCAGGATCGCCATCAGCCCGGCGGGCACATGCCGGACCACGAAGTAGAAACTGACCGTGGGAATCACGATGCCGAGGAAGCCGGCGAGCGCGCAGTATACCGCCAGCCGCCGGGTCATCCGGGGCTGTTGCCTGCGCAGCAGGCAGGTCAGCGAGAGCAGGATGGCCGCGCCGGTCATCTGCCAGAAGCCATAGCCGAAGGGCGGGGTGCCGGCCTCCATCGCCAGCTTGCTGATCGAGAAGGTCGAGCCCCAGAGCGTTCCCAGGAGCAGCAGCAACGCGAAGGGCAGCCAAGGTCTGCCGGGAGTTTCGGGAAGGGGGGCTACGGTCAAGACAAGCTCGCTTTAGAGGAAGAGCCTTGCCGATATAGAGCCTCGCCGCGTCCGCGGCTATCCGAAACCGGCTTCGCGCGGATCGCTCAGATCTCTGCGAGGGTCTTGCCGCTTTCCGCATCGAACAGGTGCAGGGCCCCTTCGGCCGTGCGCAGCGGCAGTTCCTCGCCTTCCGCGACCCGCGCCAGGGCCGGCAGGCGCACGGTCATCACCCGCGCCGCTTCGCCGGAGACCTGGGCCTGGGACCCGACCAAAACGCCATGCGCCAGGGTATCGGCGCCCAGGGTTTCGACCAGTTGAACGCGCAGGGTGAGGTCGGCCTGGGCGTGCTCGGCGATGGCCAGGTGCTCCGGGCGGATGCCCAGGGTGACCTCGCGGCCGGCGTGATTGCCGAGCTGCACGCCCTTGCCGCGCAGCGGCGCGCCGTCGGAAAGGGTCAGGGAGGCGCCGTCGCTACCGACCTTGGCTTGCACGAAATTCATGGCCGGCGAGCCGATGAAGCTGGCGACGAAGGTGCTGGCCGGGTGATTGTAGATTTCCAGCGGGCTTGCGATCTGCTCGGCGACCCCGGCGTTCATCACCACCAGGCGGTCGGCCAGGGTCATCGCCTCGACCTGGTCGTGGGTGACATAGAGCGAGGTCGTGCCGAGCTTGCGCTGCAGCTGCTTGATCTCCAGGCGCATCTGCACCCGCAGCTTGGCGTCGAGGTTCGACAGCGGCTCGTCGAACAGGAAGGCGGAGGGGCTGCGCACGATGGCCCGGCCCATGGCGACGCGCTGGCGCTGGCCGCCGGAAAGCTGACGCGGCCGGCGGTCGAGCAGCTCGCTGAGTTCGAGCATCCGCGCGGCCTCTTGCACCCGCCGCTCGATTTCTTCCTTGGATTTGCCGAGAATTTTCAGGCCATAGGCCATGTTGCCGCGCACGCTCATATGCGGGTAGAGGGCATAGTTCTGGAACACCATGGCGATGTCCCGGTCCTTCGGCTCCAGGCGGTTGACCACCCGTTCCCCGATCGAGATCTCCCCCTCGCTGATCACCTCCAAGCCCGCGACCATGCGCAGCAGCGTGGACTTGCCGCAGCCCGAGGGGCCGACGATGACGATCAATTCGCCGTCGGAGACCTCCAGGCTGACGCCGTGAATTACCTGCGTGTCGCCGTAACGTTTGATGACGCTGTCGAGGGTTATCGTGGCCATGGCATACGGCTCCTATTTCTCGGTCTCGACCAAGCCCTTGACGAACAGCCGCTGCATCACGACCACCACCAGGACAGGCGGCATCAGGGCGAGAATCGAGGTCGCCATGACGAGATGCCACTGGGGCTCCGAATCGGCGACGGTGACCATGCGCTGAATGCCCATGACGATGGTGTAGAAGCTTTCGTCGGTGGTGATCAGCAGGGGCCAGAGATACTGGTTCCAGCCATAGATGAAGAGAATCACGAACAGCGCGGCGATGTTGGTGCGCGACAGCGGCAGCAGGATGTCCTTGAAGAAGCGCAAGGGGCCGGCGCCGTCGACCCGCGCCGCCTCGACCAGTTCGTCTGGCACGGTCATGTAGAACTGCCGGAACAGGAAGGTCGCCGTGGCCGAGGCGATCAGCGGGATGGACAGCCCGGCGTAGCTGTTCAGCATGCCCAGGTCGGCGACGACCTCGAAGGTCGGCAGGATGCGGACCTCCACGGGCAGCATCAGGGTGACGAAGATGATCCAGAAGATCGTCATGCGGAAGGGAAAGCGGAAATAGACGATGGCGTAGGCGCTGATCAGGGAGATCGCGATCTTGCCGATGGCGATGGACAGCGCCATGACCATCGAGTTGAACATCATCAACCCGACCGGCACGCCGCCCGAAGCCTGCAGGCCCTCGCCGAGCGCCGTGCTGTAGTTCTTCACGAAGGAATCTCCGGGCCACAGCGGGACCGTACCGCCGAGCAGGTTTCCTGGATTGTGGGTCGAGGCGACGAACGCAACCCAGAGCGGAAAGGCGACGAGCAGCACGCCGCCGAAGAGAACCAGGTGGGTGAAGATATTCAGCAGCGGGCGGTTCTCGACCATGTTCAGTACTCGACCCTGCGCTCGATATAGCGGAACTGAATCACCGTCAGAGTGATGACGATCGCCATCAGGATGACCGACTGGGCCGCCGAGGAGCCGAGGTTGAGGCCGACGAAGCCGTCGCTGTAGACCTTGTAGACCAGGATGTTGGTTGCCTGCCCCGGCCCGCCGGAGGTGGTCGCGTGGATGATGCCGAAGGTCTCGAAGAAGGCGTAGACCACGTTGACCACCAGCAGGAAGAAGGTGGTGGGGCTGAGCAGCGGGAAGATGATCGTCCAGAACCGCCGTAGCGGCCCCGCGCCGTCGATCGCCGCGGCCTCGATCAGGGATTTCGGGATCGCCTGCAGCCCGGCCAGGAAGAACAGGAAGTTGTAGGAGATCTGCTTCCAGGCGGCGGCGACGATGACCATGATCATGGCGTCGTCGCCGTTGAGGTTGTGGTTCCAGTCATAGCCGAGCGCCTGCAGGGCGTAGGCGACGATCCCGATGGAGGGATTGAACATGAACCACCACAGCACGCCGGCGATGGCCGGGGCGACCGCATAGGGCCAGATCAGGAAGGTCTTGTAGAACAGGGCGCCCTTGAGAACGCGGTCCGCCATCACCGCCAGCAGCAGCGCCAGGCTCATCGACAGCGCGGTCACCGAAAGGCTGAAAATGACGGTGATGTGGAAGGAGTTCAGATAACCGGGGTCGGCGAAAATGCGCGCGAAGTTTTCGAACCAGACGAATTTCGTGGACAGGCCGAAGGCGTCCTGGCGCAGCATCGATTGATAGAGCGCCTGACTGGCCGGCCAAATAAAGAAAATCAGCGTAATGACGAGCTGCGGAGCCACCAGGATATAGGGCAGGCTCTTGTGCTGAAAGGTGACGCGTTTTTGCATCTTGGGTCTAGCCGCGGCGGCCGCGAAAGCGGGGGCGGCCATGCCGGTCTGGCGCGGCCACCCCCTGTCTCTCGACGGGTCCTATTGCATCTTGGCCCGGCTTAGCTGTTGTCGTCTTCGAACTGGCGGAGCAGGTCGTTGCCGCGCTCCACCGCATCGTCGAGACCTTCCTGGGCGGTCTTGTCTCCGGCCCAGATCGCTTCCAGCTCCTCATTGATGATATCGCGGATCTGCACGAAGTTGCCGAAGCGCAGGCCCTTGGAATTCTCGGTCGGGGCCTTGTTCGTCATCTGCAGGATGGCGGTATCGGTGCCGGGGTTCTCGTCATAGAAGCCCTGCTCCTTGGTCAGCTCGTAGGCCGCCGTGGTGATCGGCAGGTAGCCGGTCTGCTGATGCCACCAGGCCTGCACCTCGGGCGAGGAGAGGTAGGTGAAGAAGGCGGCCACGCCGTCGTAGTCCGCGTCGTCCTTGCCCGACAGGGTCCAGAGCGTCGCGCCACCGATGATCGAGTTCTGCGGGGCGCCGGCGACGTCCGGCCAGTAGGGCAGCTTGCCGACGCCGAACTGGAAGGTCGAGACGTTGCTGTTGATGCCGGCATAGGCCGCCGAGGAGTTCATGTACATGGCGCATTCGCCGCTATAGAACTTCGGCGCCGAATCGGAACGGCGTCCGCCGTAGTCGAAGATCTTTTCCTTCTGCCAATCGGCCAGCGCGGCGATATGCCGGACATGCTCGGGGCTGTTGAAGGTGAACTCCGTCTCCAGGCCGCCGAAGCCGTTGGACTGCGTCCCGATCGGCAGATTGTGCCAGGCGCTGAAATTCTCGATCTGCACCCAGGACTGCCAGCCGGTGGTGAAGCCGCAGGGATAGCCGACGGCCTGCACGGCGCGCGCGGCGGCTTCCAGCTCGGGCCAGGTCGCGGGCGGCACCTCGGGGTCGAGCCCGGCGAGGCGGAAGGCTTCCTTATTGTAATAGAGCACCGGGGTCGAGCTGTTGAAGGGCATGGAGAGCATGTTGCCCTCGGTGTCGGTGTAATACCCGGTGACGGCTGCCAGATAGGCATTGGGGTCGAAGCCGATATCGGCGTCGGCCATGATCTCGTAGACGGGTTTGATCGCGCCGCTGGCGGCCATCATGGTCGCGGTACCGACTTCGAAGACCTGCACCACATGCGGCTGCTCGCCGGCGCGGAAGGCGGCGATGGCCGCCGTCATGGTCTCGGTGTAGTTGCCCTTGTAGACGGCATTGACGACATAGTCGTCCTGGGTCGCGTTGAAATCGGCGGCGATCTTGTTGACCTTTTCGCCGAGGGCGCCGCCCATGGCGTGCCACCATTCGATTTCAATCTGTGCGTGCGCCGTGCTGGCCATACCGCCGATGGCGGCCGCCGTGGCAATGGCCAGAATCCTGCTTTTCATGGACATGGACTGACTCCCTGTAAAGTTTAACCGGAAACGTGCTTTCAAACGCGAAACGCCTGCATAGGCGAACAGCGCTGCCGTTCCTTTGCATTATCGTTACAATTCTATGACAGCCCAATCGGCACTCGTAAAGACTGCACAAGCTTCGGATATTTTCTCTTTAGGCGGTGGCGCTATACAGCGGGCACACGACTGAGCCTATGATGAACCATGCGGAGTAACGCAATGTCCGGACTGAAGGAACGCAGCACCGCCCCGCGGCAGCGCCAGCTGGCCGCGGTCGAAGCGGTTTGCCGTGCCATCGAGAACGAGATCGAGGAGGGCGACGGCGGGCGCCGCACCCTGGCCGATCTCGCGGCCGAGGTCGGAATGAGCCCTTGGCATCTGCAGCGGGTGTTCAAGCGCAGCCTGGGCGTCAGCCCGCGCGAGTACGCCGACGCCCTGCGCGCCGAGCGCTTCCGCAGCGAACTGAAGCAGGGCTCCTCGGTAGCCCAGGCGACCTACGGCGCCGGCTACGGCTCCTCCTCGCGGGTCTATGAGAACAGCGCGCGCAACCTGGGCATGACTCCGGCTTCCTACGCCAAGGGCGGCAAGGGCGCGCGCATCGTCTATGCAATCGCCGATTCGCCGCTTGGCCGCCTGATGGTCGCGGCGACCGCCAAGGGACTGTGCTTCCTCTGCCTCGGCGACGAGGACGCGCCCTTGATCGCCGCACTGCGGAAGGAATACCCCGCCGCGGCATCGATCGAGCGCGACGACCCGGCCATCGCCGATTCCCTCAAGGTGCTGATGGCCTATCTCGAGGGCGCGACCCCCAATCTCGACCTGCCCCTGGATGTCCGCGCCACGGCATTCCAGCGCCGGGTCTGGAGCGAGCTGATCGCCATTCCCTATGGCGAGACGCGGACCTACTCGGAGGTGGCGGAGCTGCTGGATCTGCCGCGCGGGCAGCGGGCGGTCGCCCGGGCCTGCGCCACCAATCCGGTCTCCCTGGTCGTACCCTGTCACCGGGTGCTGCGCGAGGACGGCGGGCTCGGCGGCTACCGCTGGGGCCTGCACCGCAAGGAGAGCCTGCTGCAGCACGAGGCGGAAGGCACGGAGGCCTAACACCGGCTTGCCGGCGTCAGCGGGGCTGTCTAACGTCCCAGCGGAGCTTCGCAGAAAAGGATGTCTCCGCTGGCGCTTCCGGCTTTATTTCACCGTTCCATCTCGCTCGCGTTGCGGCTGCTGCCGCGCGGCGCGGGGCTGCGTGCGCGCCATGCGCTGGCGTGGTACAGCGGCGAGCCCGAGCTTCGGCTGATCCCGGCGCTCTGCGATCCAGCGCGCCTGGCGCTCGATATCGGCGCCAACATCGGCGTCTACAGCGCCGCGATGCGCCGCGCCGCGCGCGGCTGTCACGCCTTCGAGCCCAATCCCGAATATGCCTGGATCTATCGCGAGGTTCTCGGCGAAGTGATTCTGCACCCCCTGGCGCTCTCCGACCGGGCGGGACGGGAGACCTTCCGTATCCCGGTTATCGACTCTGTCGCCTACGGCGGCTGGGGCACGCTGGAGCCGACGCCCCTGTTCGAGGACCGCGAGACCCGGACCTTCGAGGTCGAACTGGCGCGGCTCGACGATCTCGGGCTCGACCCCGTGGGGCTGATCAAGATCGACGTCGAGGGACATGAGATGGCGGTGCTGCGTGGCGGCGCGCAGACCATCCGGCGCGACCGCCCGGCGATCCTCCTGGAGGCCGAGGAGCGGCATCGCGCGGGGGTCCTAGCCGAGCTGTTCGCCTGGATGGCGCAGGAGGGCTACCGGGGCTATGTCCTGCGCGGCGGCCGCCTGCGTCCGCTCGCCGAGTTCGACGCGGCGCGCGATCAGCGCGTGGAACAGGACGGCAGCTTCGGCGGCCGCATCCTGAGCGCCGATTACCTGCGCAATTTCCTGTTCCTGGCCGAGGCGCGCCAGGCGGAACGTCTCGGCATTCCCTTTCTCTGAAACTTGCTCCGGCGCGGCGCGGACCGCTATATCGGAACCATGACACGGCAGCTGCGGCGTGAAGACTTGGACGGCGAGACCCTGGATCTCGGCGGGCGCGCCGTGCCCTTGGTCTGCCGTGTCTCGCCGCGGGCGCGGCGCATCACCCTGCGTATCGATGCCAGCATCGGCGGTGTCCGCTTGACCCTGCCGCGTGGGGTTTCACGGGGTCAGGGACTCGATTTCGCGCGCGCGCAGCAGGACTGGCTGCTCCGCCGTCTCTCCGCCCTGCCGCCGCCGGTGCCTTTCATCGCGGGGGCGGAGCTGCCCTTTCTCGGCCGGAAGCTCGTGCTGCGCCATGCGCCGGACGCGCGGCGCGGTGTCTGGATTGAAGACGGCGGGCTCTGGGTTTCCGGTGACGGGGCATTCCTTGCCCGCCGGGTTACCGATTTCCTGAAGCGCGAGGCGAAGCGCGAAATCCTGTCGCGCGCCCGGACTCTGGCGCAGCGGCTGCCGCCTGGCGCGCGGCCCCTTGGCCGGGTGATCCTGCGCGATACCCGCAGCCGTTGGGGCAGCTGTGCCGTCTCCGGCGATCTCAGTTTCTCCTGGCGGCTGATCCTGGCGCCGGAGGAGGTGCTCGACTACGTGGTCGCGCACGAGGTGGCGCATCTCGCCGAGATGAACCACGGCCCGGACTTCTGGCGTTTGGTCGAGTCGCTGGCCGGCAACGTCAAGCGGCCCAAGGCCTGGCTGAAGCGCGAGGGCGCCGGGCTGCACCGCTACGGCGGATAACGGCGGTTAGATCTTTCTGCCGGGTACCCAGACATAGCCGTCGCGGTCGATCAGGTAGCACTCGCGCAGACCGTGGGGTTTGTCGCGGGCACTTTGCAGCACGTCGTAGCCGGCGGCTCTGGCGCGCGCCTCGGCGGCGTCGGGGTCGATATCGTAAAGACGGAACTCCGCGCCGGCGCCACGGATCGCGCCGTCCCCGGTCAAGGCCAGCAGCGGATTGGCGTGATAGGTGTGGTCGCTATGCAGCATCCACTCCTGCCCGCCATGGCGCAGCACCGCGAAATCGGCGTCGCCGTAGACCCGCTCGACGCCCAGCACTTCGGTGAAGAAGGGCAGCGCGGCGGCGGCGTCGCGGACCAGCAGGTTGACGCCCATGCCTTTCAGGCTGTGGCCGTAGTCCGGCGCTGTCATCCAGGGTTTTTCGTTCGAGTCCGGCATGGCACTGCGCTCCTTGGCTTTCCTCTAGCCAAGAGACTATAAGCGGGAGCCTTGCGGACCGCGATTGCGTTCCGTCCGCTCCTCGAACCTCCGCCGACATGCAACGCCGCTCAGATTCACCCCTCGTCGTCGTCCTGCTGACCGCCTGCATCGCCTTTCAGGCGATCTCGACGGATCTCTATCTGCCATCCTTGCCGTCGATTGGCGCCGATCTCGGGGCCAGCGCGGCGTCGGTGCAGCTCACGCTCTCCAGCTTTCTCGCCGGCATGGCCGGCGGCATGCTGTTCTACGGCCCGCTGTCCGACCGCTTCGGCCGGCGGCCGGTGCTGATCGCCGGAGTCTCGCTCTACGTCGCGGCAACCGTGGTCTGCCTGATCTCGCCGCAGATCGAGCCCCTGATCGCCGCGCGTTTCGTGCAGGGGCTCGGCGCTTGCGCCGGACCGGTGCTCGGCCGTGCCGTGATCCGCGATGTCTTCGGCGCGGAGCGGGCCGCGCGCGCCCTGTCCTATATGTCCATGGCGATGTCCCTGGCGCCGGCGATCGGGCCGATCCTCGGCGGCTATCTGGAGGTTGCCTTCGGCTGGCGCGCCGCCTTCGCCGTGCTGCTGGCCTTCTCTGGCCTCTGCCTCGCCGGCGTGATTTTCCTGCTGCCGGAAACCAACCTCCATAAGCTGCCCCAGGCCACCCGGATCGGGCCGCTGCTGCGCAACTACCGGCGGCTGCTTGGCCACCGGGCCTACTGCGGCTACGTGCTCTGCGCGAGCTTCGGCTATTCGGGGATCTTCATCTTCATCTCGGGGTCGTCCTTCGTGCTGATCGACGGCCTCGGCCTGTCCCCGGATGTCTACGGTTACTGCTTCGGCGCGGTGGTGTTCGGCTATATGTCGGGCGCCTTCGCCTCGGCGCGCTTGAACAAGCGCTACGGTCTGGATCGGCTGATCGCCATCGGGATTACGATAGGCATCGCGGCGGGTTTGATGGCCGCCGGTTTCGCCTTCGCCGGGTTGTACAGGGTGGCGGCCATCGTCGGCCCCTTCGCGCTGTTCCTGGCTGGCTGCGGCATGATCCTGCCGAATTCCATCGCCGGCTCCCTGGCGCACTTCCCGCGGATCGCCGGGACCGCCTCGGCCTTGCTCGGTTTTGCCCAGATGCTGATCGCCTCGGGCGTCGGCTTCACGGTCGGCCTGCTGCAGGACGGTACGCCACGTGCCATGGGGGCTTTGCTGCTCGGGGTCGGCCTCGCCGGCGGGCTGTCCTATCTGCTGCTGGTGCGCGGCGGAAGACTGTCCGCGCGTCCGCAGGAGGTGGAAGAACCCTAGCGTTCCCGCTCGCCGCCGGAGGGGGGCAGGCGTTCGATCACCGTGCCATCGCCCCGATCGCCTTCGCTGCCGCCGCCGCCGAGGATCCTGTTGAGCAGCTGGCCGAGTACGCTGTCCTTGTCGCGCCGTTCGTTGCCGCCCGCGGGCTGGCGGCCCGCTTGTCCCTCGGGCAGCAAGCCGCGTCCAGGGTCGGGCAGGCTGGCGACCGGCACGCCCTCGGAAGCGCGGGCCAGAATTCCCGCCCAAAGCTTGGCTGGCAGGTTGCCGCCGGTCACCGAGTCCATCGGGGTATTGTCGTCGTTGCCCATCCAGATGCCGCCGACGTAGTTGCCGGTGAAGCCGATGAACCAGGCATCCCGGAAGTCCTGGCTGGTGCCGGTCTTTCCCGCCATAGGCCGGCCGATGGCGGCGGCCTTGCCGGTGCCCCAGGTGGTGACGGCGGTCAGCATATTGTTCATCTGCGAAACTTCGCGCGGCTGCAGCAAGCGGCCCGGTCCGCCGCCGGAGCGGGCATAGAGCAGCGCCCCCTCCCGGTCGCGGATTTCCGAGATACCGAAGGCGTAGACGCCGTGGCCGCCGTTCGCCAGCACCGCGTAGGCGGCGGTCATCTCCAGCAGGGTCGCCTCGGATACGCCGAGCGACAGCGCCGGGGTCTCGTCGAGGTGGGAGGACAGACCGAGGCGTCTGGCGGTCGCCGCGACCCGGGCGGGGCCGAGTTCGTCGGTCAGCCGCGCCGAGACCGAGTTCATCGAGCGGGCGAAGGCGTCGCGTAGGGTGACCTCGCCGAAGTAGCGGTCGTTGTAGTTGCCCGGCGACCAGCCGTCGATCTGGACCGGCCCGTCGAACACGGGAGTGTCGGCGCTGTAGCCGGCCTCCAGTGCGGTCAGGAAGACGAAAAGCTTGAACGCGGATCCGGGCTGGCGCATGGCCTGGGTGGCGCGGTTGAACTGGCTGGTGGCGTAGTCGCGGCCGCCGACCATGGCCAGCACGGCGCCGCTGGGCGCCATCAGGATCGCCGCCGCCTCGCCGGCCTGGCGTTCGGCGGCGGGGCCTTCCAGCATCTCCTCGACTTCGCTCTTGGCAATCCGCTGCAGCCGGCTGTCGAGGGTTGTCTTGACCACGATGTCGCGATCCACCCGGCCGATGAAGTCCTCGACCTGCGCCAGCACCCAGTCGGAGAAGTGCCGGGCGCGCCAGCGCGCCGTGGTCTGGCCGCGCTCGCGGGTCTGAATCGCGTAGTCGGCCTGGCGGCGGGTGATGAAACCGGCTTCAACCATGGTGTTCAGTACGATACGGGTGCGCGCCTCGGCGGCGTCTTCGCCGCGCGAAGGGCTATAGCGCGACGGCGCCTTGAGCAGCCCGGCGAGCAGCGCCGATTCGTAGAGGTTGACCTCCGAGGCCGGCTTGCCGAAGTAACGCCGCGCCGCGGCGTCGACGCCGTAGGTCCCGGCACCGAGATAGACCCTGTTGAGATAGAGGGAGAGGATTTCGTCCTTTTCGAATTCGAGCTCCATCCAGAACGCGAGCAGCACCTCCTGCACCTTGCGGCGCAGGGTGCGTTCCGGCGTCAGGAAGAGGATCTTCGCCAGCTGCTGGGTGATGGTCGAACCGCCCTGTACCACCTCGCCCTCGCGCAGATTGGTCCACATCGCCCGCATCAGGCCGAAGGGATCGACGCCGAAGTGGGAGTAGAAGCGGCGGTCCTCGACCGCCAGGACGGCATCGGGCAGGGTGCTGGGCAGGCTGTCGACGGTGACGCTGTCGCCGTAAAGGTCGCCGAAACTGGCGATCTGGGTGCCGTCGGCGGCGAGCAGGGTAATGCCGGGCCGCCGGGTTTCCTCGGCGAGGCTGCGCACGTCGGGCAGGTCGTAGGCATAGAAGGCAACCACCGCGGTCAGCGCGACCAGGCCCCAGATGAAGACGATCAGACTCCAGGTCGCCAGCCGCCGGAGCAGCCGGCGCGGCGGCGTTTTCTGCGGCTTCCTGGCCGCCTTGCGCGGCGCGCGCTTGGTCCCGGAAGCCGGTTTGGCCTTGCCGCGCCGCTTCGGAGGTCCGCCTCCTGGTAAAGATTTTCCGCCCATGCCCTGCCTGATAGTGGATTCGCCCCGGGAGCGCCAGTCTCGGGCAGGCTCCCCCCTGTGACATATCCGCGAGGGATGTGGGGAAAATGGGGCAGCAAGGTGATAAAAAGCGGCATCCAGGTGAGGGCCGTGCGGGAAAACGAGGATGCAGGCATGAAGATCGAGATTCGCGATGCGGTCGTGGCGGACGCGCCCAGGGTCGTCGCCATGTGGCACCGCCTGACCGAGGACGAGGGCGGCACGGCGCGCGGCTTTACCGAGGAAATCTTCCTGCGCGACGGACTCGGCGCCGACGCGGCCTTCTCCTGCCTGATCGCCGAAGCCGTGGCGCCGGACGCCACCCGGGAAATCGCCGGCTATCTGACCATGGTCCCGCACTACGACAGCGATGCCCTGGCGCGCGGCAGCCATGTCTGCGATCTCTATAGCGAGCGTGGCTATCGCCGGCAGGGCGTCGCCCGCGCGCTGCTCGGCGAGGCGGCCCGGCGCACGGCGGCGCGCGGCGGGGTGTTCCTGACCTGGAACGTGCTGGCCAAGAACGCCCGGGCGGTCGCTGCCTACAAGCGGCTCGGCAGGGTCTGGGACAACCTGCAGATCTGCAGCGCCGAGGGCGAGAAATTCGCCGCCCTGCTGAAGGCTTGAGCCCCCGCTCCGGGCCGCTTGCATTCCCACTGCGCCGCCGCTATAACCGCCGCTTCCAACTGGGTGGTCCAGGCCCATAGGCATGCCTGGCCGCCGAAAAAGCTGACCCGTCAGCACGACGAAAGGATGAGCAAAATGCCGAAGATGAAGACCAAGAGCAGCGCCAAGAAGCGCTTCAAGCTCTCGGGCACCGGTAAGGTCCGGGTGCCTTTCGCCTACAAGCGGCACATGCTGCGCCGACGCTCCCAGAAGATGAAGCGGTCCGCGAGGGGTTTCCAGAACCTCTGCGCTGCCGACGCGCGCATCGTCAAGCGTCACTTCCTTCCCAACGGTTAAGCGCGAAGGAGCACAGACATGTCTCGCGTCAAGAGTGGCACGACCGGTGCCGCACGCCACAAAAAGGTTCTCAAGCGCGCCAAGGGTTACCAGGGCCGCAACAACAACGTTTACCGCGTCGCCGTGGAGAAGGTCGAAAAGGGCCTGCAATACGCCTATCGCGACCGCCGCGCCAAGAAGCGGACCTTCCGCGCCCTTTGGATTCAGCGGATCAACGCCGGCGCGCGTCAGCACGGCCTGACCTATTCCCAGTTTATGAACGGCATGCGTCTTGCCGGCATCGAGCTCGACCGCAAGGTGCTCTCCGATCTCGCGATCCGCGAGCCGGAAGCCTTTAAGTCGCTTGCCGAGCAGGCGCAGTCGGCCCTCGCCAGCAAAAGCTGAGCCGCGGAGCCGATTAGAGCCTAAAGCGGGTCGCACTCCCTGAAGTCAGGGCCGGATCGTGGATCCGGCCCCGGCCAGCGCTCCGGGGAAGACGCCCCGAAGTAAGCTGGACGTAAAGGGATGGGGCCGTAGGGCATGGAAGACCTCGACAGTTTGCAGGACGACTTGGTGGCCGCCGCCGCCGCCGCCGCCGATCTGGCGGCGCTGGAGGAGCTGCGCATCGCCGCCTTGGGCAAGAAGGGGCGGGTCACCGCCCAGATGAAGACCCTGGGGCAGCTCGACCCCGAGGCGCGCAAGCAGGCCGGCCAGGCCCTGAACCAGGTCAAGGACGCGGTCCACCAGGCCATCGAGGCGCGCCGCGAGGCGCTGCAGGCCGCCGAGCTGGAAAGCAAGCTGGAGCAGGAACGGGTCGACGTCACCCTGCCGTCGCGGCCCTTCACCGTCGGCCGTATTCATCCGATCAGCCAGACCGTCGAGGAACTGGTCGCGATCTTCGGCGAGATGGGCTTTTCCGTTAAGGAAGGCCCGCATATCGAGGACGACTTCCACAACTTCACGGCGCTGAACATTCCGCCCGAACACCCGGCGCGCCAGGAGCACGATACCTTCTACCTTCCGGCCAAGCCGGACGGCAGCCGCGCGGTACTGCGCACTCACACCTCGCCGGTGCAGATTCGCACCATGCAGGCGGTCGAGCCGCCGATCCGCATCGTCGTGCCGGGCCGCACCTTCCGCGCGGATTCCGACGCCACCCACAGCCCGATGTTCCATCAGCTCGAGGGTTTGGTGATCGACGAGACCACGCACATGGGGCATCTCAAGGGCACGCTGATCGAGTTCGCGCGCACCTTCTTCGGCATCGATGATCTGCCGGTGCGCTTCCGTCCCAGCTATTTCCCCTTCACCGAACCCAGCGCCGAGGTCGATATCGGCTGCGCGCGCGAAGGCGGGCAGCTCAAGATCGGCGCCGGCAAGGATTGGCTGGAGGTGCTGGGCAGCGGCATGGTGCATCCCAAGGTTCTGGAGAACTGCGGCATCGATTCCAGCAAGTACCAGGGCTATGCCTTCGGCATGGGGATCGAGCGTCTGGCGATGCTGAAATACGGCATTCCCGATCTGCGCACCTTCTACGATTCCGATCTGCGCTGGCTGCGGCACTACGGCTTCGTGCCGCTCGAGGCGCCCTCTCTGGTACGGGGGCTGTAAGCGATGAAATTCACCCTAGGCTGGCTGAAAGATCACCTGGAGACCGAAGCCTCCCTCGACGAGATCGTCGCCAAGCTGTCGATGATCGGGCTCGAGGTCGAGGGCGTCGAGGACAAGTCCAAGGAACTGGCGCCCTTCACCGTCGCCTACGTCCAGGAAGCCAAGCCGCATCCCAATGCCGACCGGCTGAAGGTCTGCATCGTCTACACCGGCGGCGGAGTGGAGCAGGTGGTCTGCGGCGCGCCCAATGCGCGCAGCGGCATGTACGGCGTCTTCGCGCCGGTCGGGGCGCATATCCCCGGCACCGGCATCGACCTCAAGGCCGGGGAAATCCGCGGCGAGAAGTCCAACGGCATGCTGGTCTCCGAACGGGAGATGGGCCTCTCCGACGACCACGAGGGGATCATCGACCTGGAGGACGCCGGGGTTAAGGAGATGCCGGCGCTCGGCACGCCCTTCGCCCGTATCATGGGGCTCGACGATCCGGTGATCGACGTGGGCATCACGCCGAACCGCGGCGACTGCCTCTCGGTGCGCGGTATCGCCCGCGACCTGGCCGCCGCCGGTCTCGGCAAGCTGAAGCCCCTGGAGGCGCCGAAGATCGAAGGCAGCTTCGACTCGCCGCTTGCCTGGAAGCGCGACCTGCCCGCCGACCGGCAGGATGCCTGCCCCTATGTCGCGGGCCGCTATTTCAAGGGCGTGACCAACGGTCCCAGCCCGAAGTGGATGCAGCGCCGTCTGACCGCCATCGGTCTGCGGCCGATCTCGGCTTTGGTCGATATCACCAACTACGTGACCTTCGACCTCGGCCGGCCCTTGCATGTCTTCGACGCCGACAAGATCGTCGGTGACCCGACCATGCGCTTCGCGCGCGACGGCGAGGAAATCCTCGCCCTCGACGAGCGGACCTACAAGCTGAGCCCCGACATTCTGGTGATCGGCGACGATCAGCGCGTCGAGGGTATCGGCGGCGTGATGGGCGGCGAGCTTTCGGGCTGCACCGCCGAGACCGTCAATGTCTTCCTCGAAGTGGCGCTGTTCGATCCGGTGCTGGTGGCCACGACCGGGCGGACCCTGGGGATCCTTTCCGATGCCCGCTACCGCTTCGAGCGCGGCCTCGATCCGCAGTCCGCGGTCTGGGGCGTCGAGGTGGCGGCGCGGTGGATTCAGCAGCTCTGCGGTGGCGAGGTCAGCCACACGGTCTCCGCCGGCGAACTGCCCGATCCGGCCCGGGAGATTTCCCTGCGTGTCGGGCGCTGCCTCACTCTCGGCGGCATCGACGTGCCCAAGACCGAGCAGACGCGCATTCTCGGCGACCTCGGTTTTGGGGTGGAAGACAAGGGCGATACCCTGCTCTGCACGACGCCGAGCTGGCGCCCGGACATCGAGGGCGAGGCCTGCCTGGTCGAGGAAGTGCTGCGCATCCACGGTTACGACAAGCTGCCGCAGACGCCGCTGGAGCTCGATACCACCTTGCCGCTGCCCGCGCTCACGCTCGGCCAGCGCCGGGTTTCCGCGGCGCGCACGGCGCTCAGCTGGTCGGGGCTGGACGAGGCGGTGACCTTCTCCTTCCTGGCCAGTTCCGTGGCTGAGCTGTTCGGCGGCGTGCCCGATAGCCTGCGCCTCGACAATCCGATCTCCAGCGATCTCGACGCGATGCGCCCCTCGGTGCTGCCCAACCTGATCGAAGCGGCCGTACGCGCCGCCGACAAGGGTCTCGGCGATGCCGCGATCTTCGAGGTCGCGCCCTACTATGTCGACGACACCCCCGAAGGCCAGGTGCTGGTCGCTAGCGCCCTGCGCACGGGGATGACCGGTCCGCGCCACTGGGAGGCACAGCCGCGCCCGGTCGATGCCTTCGATGCCAAGGCCGATGCCCTGCGCGTGCTGGAGGCCTGCGGCGCTCCGGTCGACAGCCTGCAGGTCACCGCCGACGCGCCGGCCTGGTACCACCCCGGCCGCTCCGGCGTGCTGCGCCTCGGCCCCAAGGTGCTGGCCCGCTTCGGCGAGCTGCATCCCGGCGTGCTGCGGCGGATGCAGGTGAAAGGCCGTGCCGTGGCGGCGGAGATTTTCCTGGAGGAAATCCCCGAGCCGAAGAAGAAGAACGGCAAGATGAAGCCGGCCCTGGAGCTCTCACCCTTCCAGCCGATCGAGCGCGACTTCGCCTTCGTGGTCGATGCCGAGGTGACGGCGGAGAAGCTGATCCGCGCCGCCAAGGGCGCCGACAAGGAGCTTGTCACCCGGGTCGATCTCTTCGACGTCTACCAGGGCAAGGGCGTGGCCCAGGGCAAGAAGTCCCTGGCCATCGCCGTGACCCTGCAGCCGCGCGAGAAGACCTTTACCGACGACGACCTCGAGGCGATCTCCAAGAAGATCGTCGCCCAGGTCGAAAAGGCGACCGGCGGTACGCTGCGGGGCTGATCCCGGCTACTAGTTTTCCAGGGAAAAGTCGATGGTCGAGACCACGCGGACCTTCTTAAAGAGCTGCGCCGGCTCATAGATGCCCGGCGCGGTGTCGCGCGGCAGGATTTGGAAAATGCCTTGGTTGGCGACCCGGATGCCGCCGACCTCCGCGCCGGAGTCCGCGGCGAACTGCTCGGCGCCCTGGCGCGCGTTGGCGGTGGCTTCGGCGATCATCTCCGGCTTGATCGCGGTCAACTTGGTAAACAGGAAGCTCGGCCCGGTGGTCGGGCTGTAGTTGTTGGGGTCGTTGCCCAGCACCACGCCCTGGCTGACCAGGCGCCCGAGGCCGCCGCTCAGCTCCGCCACTCTGTCCACCTCGGTGGAGCGCAGCACGATGGTCTGGGAGGCGATGAAGCGCGGCCCGCTCAGCTGCCCGGAGTTGTAGACCTGGGCCTGGCGGTCGGTGACCCGCAGGTCCTGGGGTTCGATCTCCTCGGCGCCGAAGCCGGCGTCGGTCAGGAACGCGGTAATCAGACCGGCGTTGCGATCCAGATCGCGCTGAACCTCGACCAGGTCGTCGCCGCCGACGACGAAGGATAGCGGCCAGATCGCCAGGTCGGCCTTGACCTCGCGCTCGGAGATGCCCTTGACGGAGACATAGCGGTCGGCGGTGCCGTGGGCGCGCAGCCCCTCGGCGACGAACCAGCCGGCAAGACCCATGCCGATGGCGAGCAGCAAGGCGGCGGGCAGGAAAACGCCGTAGCGGTCTTTGGTTTCAGGCATCGTCTCGGTCCCCAGAAATTTGCACCTTTGACGATCCTGCCCCGGATTCTAGGCAGGACTTGGGCAAAGAGGGGGCCAGGGTGAGGTCATCGCGGCCGAGGAAATGCGCGGCCGTTTACAGCCGTTGCACCGGAGGCCCTGCGGCCCTATGTTCCGCCGCATAGCGACCGCCGCTCCGGCCAGACCTTTTAAAAAGTCCGACATGACCGATCTCAGCCACATCCGCAACTTCGCGATCATCGCCCATATCGACCACGGCAAGTCGACCCTGGCCGACCGTTTGATTCAGACCTGCGGCGGGCTGACCACCCGCGAGATGAAGGAGCAGGTGCTCGATTCCATGGAGCTGGAGCGCGAGCGCGGCATCACCATCAAGGCGCAGACCGTGCGCCTGGACTACACCGCCGACAACGGCGAGACCTATGAGCTGAACCTGATCGACACGCCGGGCCACGTCGACTTCTCCTACGAGGTCAGCCGTTCCCTGAAGGCCTGCGAGGGCTCGCTGCTGCTGGTCGACGCCAGCCAGGGAGTCGAGGCGCAGACCCTGGCCAACGTCTACCTGGCGATCGAGCAGGATCACGAAATTCTGCCGGTGTTGAACAAGATCGACCTGCCGGCCGCCGAGCCGGAGCGGATCAAGGCGCAGATCGAGGAGGTCGTGGGTCTCGACACCTCCGAGGCGTTGTCGATCTCCGCCAAGACCGGCGCCGGCGTCAAGGAAGTCCTCGAGGCGCTGGTCCAGAAGCTGCCGCCGCCCAAGGGCGACGGCGCCGCGCCGCTGAAGGCGCTGCTGGTCGATTCCTGGTACGACAGCTATCTCGGCGTGGTGGTGCTGGTGCGGGTGATCGACGGCCGCGTCAAGAAGGGCATGAAGATTCGCATGCTCGGCACCCGTGCCGTGCATGACGTCACCGAGGTCGGCATCTTCACGCCGATGAAGAAGAAGGTGAACGAGCTCGGCCCCGGCGAGATCGGCTACATCATCGCGGCGATCAAGGACATCGCCGATGCCAAGGTCGGCGATACCGTCACCGACGAGCGCAACCGTATCGAAACGCCCCTGTCGGGCTTCCATCCCTCGGTACCGGTGGTGTTCTGCGGCCTGTTTCCCGCCGACGCGGCGGAATACGAGGAGCTGCGCGAGAGTCTCGGCCGCCTGGCCCTGAACGACTCTTCCTTCGCCTTCGAGCCGGAGGTGTCCCCGGCGTTGGGTTTCGGGTTCCGCTGCGGTTTCCTGGGCCTGCTGCACCTGGAGATCGTGCAGGAGCGTCTGGAGCGTGAGTTCAACCTCGACCTGGTCACCACGGCGCCCAGCGTGGTCTACCGCATCCATCTGCGCAACGGCGAGATCAAGGAGCTGCACAACCCCAGCGACATGCCGGATCCCACGCGCATCGAACTCATCGAGGAGCCCTGGATCAAGGCGACGATCCTGGTGCCCGACGATTTCCTTGGCCCGGTGCTCAAGCTCTGCGAGGAGCGGCGCGGCGTGCAGCAGGACCTGACCTACGCCGGAAATCGCGCCATGGTGGTTTATCACCTGCCGCTGAACGAGGTGGTTTTCGATTTCTACGACCGGCTGAAGTCGGTGACCCGGGGCTACGCGTCCTTCGACTACCATCTCGAGGGTTACCAGGAAGGCGATCTGGTCAAGCTGTCGATCCTGGTCAATGCAGAGCCGGTCGACGCCCTGGCCCTGGTGGTGCATCGCAACCAGGCCGAAGCCCGGGGGCGGCAGCTCTGCGTCAAGCTCAAGGACCTGATTCCCCGGCAGATGTTCAAGATCGCCATTCAGGCGGCGATCGGCGGCAAGGTGATCGCGCGCGAGACCGTCGGCGCGCTGCGCAAGGATGTCACGGCGAAATGCTATGGCGGCGACGTGACGCGCAAGCGCAAGCTGCTGGAGAAGCAGAAGGCCGGTAAGAAGCGGATGCGCCAGTTCGGCAATGTCGAGATTCCGCAGTCGGCCTTCCTGGCCGCGCTGAAGATGGAGCCTGACTGAGCCGCTTGGCGGCGGCCCTTACTTCCGGGAAAACCAGCGGCTGCCGCGGCGGCGCACGAACAGCAAAATCACGGCGCCGATCACGCAAAGCAGCGGGGCGGCCGGCAGTTCGAGCGCCGGCTGAATGAAGTCCTGCCAGAGCGGGCGCCAGACATGACGCTCGATACCGGCCTGTGCCGCGTTGAGGCTGGAGGCGTTGATTTCGAACCAGTACTGGCCCAGGGGCGTCAGGGTCATTTCCCCTTCGCGCAGGCTGGCAAGCAGATCGAGGCCCGCCGCGACCAAACCGGTCGCAAGCAATACCCAGCCGATTAGGCGGCCGAACAGGCGCATAATGCCGTCTCCTAGAATTTCATCCCCAAGCCCGCGACGAGCCTAGCAGATCGCGGACGGCTGCACCAAGGCTCACGGGCAGCGAAGACTTCGCGCGGAGCGTCGTTCCGCCGTTGCATCCCGGCTCCGCCTTGGCTAAGTTCCCGCCTCTTGCGGATGGGTGGCCGAGCGGTTGAAGGCGCACGCCTGGAACGCGTGTATAGGGTAACCCCCTATCGAGGGTTCGAATCCCTCCCCATCCGCCAGCAGCTCACCGATATTCAGCAAAGATTGGAGTCCCTGCGCGCGGCGCCGGCAAACTCGGTTCAGCGCGCCTCGCTGGGCCGGTTTTCCACAGCGAAGCGGAGCGCACTCGATCTCCTGATGGAATCTGAAATTTCTGCCGGAACGCTCTGGCAGTATATGACCGGTATGACGCTCGCTTAGACCCTCGGCATAGCCGTGCCCTCCCGATCCGCCATGGCCGTCTTGCGCGTGCCCGCCGCGAACTCAATGGCGGGTCGAAGAACTACACAGACTCTGAGGAGGGTTGACGAGTCTGATGTTTCTCAAGATAATACTTTTTATCATAATAGTTTCAATAATTGAGACTTTCTGAGCCTAGATGTCCCACGATACCCAGACCATATCCCGGGCCGCCGCCTTGCTGCGTGCTTTAGCCGATGCTGGGCAACCGCTTCGTCTGGTGGACTTGGTCAAAATCACAGGAATGCACAAGGCAACCGTGCACCGGCTGATGCGCGGTTTGATGACCGAAGGCTTGGTGCTGCAATCGGATAGCAGGCGCTACAGTCTGGGTCCGGAAGCCCTCATTATCGGTAACGCGGCCAGCAGCCAATTCGACTTGGTTCACATCGCCCAGCACGAGCTCAAGTCGATCGCGGAAGTGACCCAGGACGTCGCCTTGATGATGGTGAGGACCGGGCAGACGGCTGTATGCATGGCAAGGGAAGAAGGGACCTATCCCCTCAAACCGTCTAGCCTGCAGGTCGGGAGCCGGCGGCCTTTGGGCGTTGGTGCGGGAAGCCTCGCGATACTCTCGGCGCTGGATGATGAAACCGTAGATCTCATCCTAAGCCAGAGCGAAGAAGCCTTGGCGGAGTACCCTGGCTACTCGGTCTCCAAGATACTCGAAATGATCGAGGAAGCGCGGCGGACCGGCTACGCCTTTGTCGATGGCCTCATCATTCCCGAGATGATTGCCGTCGCCGCGCCGGTGTTCGATTCGCACGGTGCCCCCATCGCTTCGATCACCTGCTCCGCGATCAACTCGCGCTTGCGGGGAGAGCGGTTGGAGAGCGCTTGCCAACTGGTGCTTGCGGGCGCCGCCCGGCTCAGTAACCAGCCGCTTCATTTGAAATCAGAGATGCAGCAGGAGCGTGACGCGCAGCGTCAGGGCCAAGGGCGGGCTCCATAAGTTTGCGGAAAGTTCTTGAGTGAAAACCCAGAATGACGAGATAGGAACGGAAAGCTTGAGATGAACAAATCGCCCACGAGGTCAATCACCGGGGAGGAAGTCGCCGCCTTTCATCGTGACGGCATCGTTTGCCTGAGGCAGATGTTCGATGGTGACTGGGTGGAATATCTGCGCGCGGCGATCGAGAAGGATATCGCCAGCCCCGGCAAGCTCAAGCGCGACATCAACCGCGGCGGGGGCGGGGAGTTCTTTTCTGACACCTTCGTCTGGCAGAACATCGATGACTTCGAAGCCTTCGTTTTCGATAGCCCTTCAGGTGAAATCGCGGGAAAGCTCTTTGGCGCGAAGAAGGTCAACCTGCTCTTCGATCAGATACTGGTTAAGGAGCCGGGGACGACAACCGGAACTCTGTGGCATCACGACGCCACCTACTGGCCTATCGTCGGCCATCAGGTATGTACGCTGTGGCTGGCGCTCGACAAAGTGACCCTGGCCAACGGCGCGGTTGAGTACGTCAAGGGCTCGCATCTCTGGAACCATCGCTATCGGCCTGAAAGCTTCACGGGCGATACGGCGGCATACCAGCAAGACCTGCCCGAGGTTCCAGATATCGACACCATGCGAAACGAACTCGATATCGTCCACTTCGACTTGGAGCCGGGCGATTGCACCGTCCACCACGGGCTGACCCTGCATGGGGCGCCTGGCAACTCCAGTTCCAATCAGCGGCGTAGGGCCTATGTGACCCGCTGGTGCGGTGACGATATCGCCTACGATCCGCGGCCGAACATACAGAAGATGCTCTACGATCCGGATATCCCGGCCGGCGGAACTTTGGATTGCGAGCTGTTTCCCGTCGTCTGGACGGAGCAGGGCATACCGCCCCGGCAGGACCCTGCGGCGAAGTCAGCAGCACAGTCTGCTAAGTGATGAAGCGGCCATCCTTCATGACCCTGTCGATGCCGCTGGGGAAACCATCCTCTCCGGGGGCGTACAGACAGGAGAGGTCCTCCAGGGGATTAGCGTTGAGCACCAGCAGGTCGGCGCGCGCGCCCGGTGCAATCACGCCAAGCTCGCCGCCGCGCATCATGAGTTCCGCATTGACCAGCGTGGCGCTCTGGATGATCTCGGCCGGGCTCATCACGCCAGAGCGAAGCGAAAATTCATGGGATTGCCGCCCATGAAATGGCCCTGTGACGTCGCTGCCGAAACCAATCGGAACGCCCGCCTCGCGGGCGATGTCAATCGCTTCGCGGCTGCGGTCGAGCAATTCCGTGCTGCGCTGAATTGTCTCCTGGGGATAGCTCTCCGCTTCGCCCGCCTCCTTATAGGAGCCGAAGACAGCCAGAGTGGGAACGAGGTACGCGCCCTTGTCCGCCATCATCTTTGCCGTATTCGCCGAGATGTAGCAGCCGTGCTCGATGGTGCGGATCCCAGCGCGCACCGCGCGTTCAATCGCCAGGTCCGGAAACGCGTGGGCCATGACGTAAGTGCCGGCGATGTACGCCTCCTCCACAGCCGCGGTTAATTCTTCCATGGAAAACTGGGCATTGGTGATCGGATCGTGTGAAGAAAATGCGCCGCCGGATGCGAAGAGCTTTATCTGCGTTGCCCCCTTGCGTATCTCGTCGCGTATCGCGCGGCGTACCTCTGGGACGCCATCGACGATGCGTCCCAGACTGCCGGCCAGTTGGCAGCAGTGGCATCCTAGAAAGGAATCCGTCAGCGCGCGCATGTCGGCATGCCCGCCGGTTTGCGTGATGGCCTTGCCGGAGAAATACAGTCTCGGCCCCAAGAAAAGACCGGTCTCCACCGCACGCGCCAAACCCCAGTCGGCGCCGCCGGCGTCTCGCACGGTGGTAAAGCCCCGGCGCAGCATATTTTCAAGAATAGGAATCGCCTTTGCCGTGATGAGAGACATCGGCCAGTTTTGGTTCTCGGAAAAGGTTTTAGCCAAACCAATAACGTGGACATGGGCGTCTATTAGTCCGGGCATAACTATACGCCCTTCTAAATCTACAGTATGCGCGGAATCAATTTTTCCTATTTCGCTTCCGATGCTATCGAAGCGATTTTCCTTAATAAGAATATCTCCCTCTTCTAGCAGGGAACAGTTTGAAACATCGAGTATTCTACAGTTCTTAAGAAGGAGCATTTTTTCCTACACTGATCGATTCGCCTGTGCGGCATTGACGCACAAACAAAGTTAGACAGCAACCTTAATATAGGAAGGACAGGGGAATATGTACGCAATACCTAGTGCGAAGACTCTAATCGGCGCTTTAGCGGCTGTGGCGATTGTTGCGATAAGCAGCCCCGCGGACGCAAAGGTTACACTCAGATTAAATCACCAGCTTTCCGCTCAGACCCTGAGCTCGGAAGTCGATGCTTGGGCAGCCGAGCAGATCTTGGAGCGGACGAACGGAGAGGTCGAGATCAAGATCTTCTGGTCCGAGGGTCTGGGCAAGTCGTCCGAGAATCTCTCTCTCCTGAAGAACCAAGCCATCGATATGGCGGCGTTCTCGCCGGCCTATTTCCCGGCCCAGCTTCCGTTTCATACGGCGCCGAACTCACTTCCCATGGCGATCGATGGGCCCAAGCAGGCACAGGTACTCATGGATCGGCTCATCGATGAGGTGCCAGCTTACCGGGCTGAGCAGGAAGCTAACGGAATTCGCCTGATCTCGATGCACATCATCAATCCCTACATTCCGATTTCCAAAAAGCCGATACTGTCCGTCGGCGATATGTCCGGCTTGAAGATTCGCACCTGGGGAAAGCACATGCCGCGTATGGCGGAAGCCGCCGACGCGACACCGGTGAGCATGTCGGTCCCGGAAATCTATGAGAATCTCTCGCGGGGTGTCATCGACGCCAGCCCCTTCGCAATCGACCTGATGGTGACCTACAAGCTTTATGAAGTCGCCAAGCATGTGAGCGATGTGACGCTGTGGTGCGGGCCGTCCTACGGTATTTGGATTAATGAAGATGCCTGGGCGAAGCTGACCTCTGAACAGCAGAACGTTATTCTCGAGGTCTACGAAGAGGCCAAGGCGCTCGACCTGGAGAAGGCCAACGCCGCAGCCTCTGAAGCGAGAGAGCAGCTGAGCGAGCTCGGCGTTGAGTTCCATGTCATGCCGGAAGAAGAAAAGCGTGCATGGAAGGAGGCGCTACCCGACTTCTTCGGCGAGTGGATTGCCGAAATGGAGGCTGCCGGCAAAGGTGAGGATGCCAAAAAGTCGGTTGAGATTTGGAACGAGGTTATCTCCAACGTGGATCCCAGATAAATCCTGGGCTTGGCGCCCCGCGCAGGTGAAACTCAACGCCTGCGCGGGATGCCTTGTTTTCACCCATTTTTCTTTTGCTGTCTTTATCCGGCCAGGTCGTAGAGATCCGGTATGAAAGACAGCGTAGCGCCGACGATTCTTTTCCACCGAACTTCGGAATAAGCCCATATGGACATCTGTAATCGCGTGGGGCGTCTCATCGATAAGCTGAATATGCTTGGCGCCATTATCGCCGGGGCAGGGCTAGCGGCGATGATGTTCATCGGGGCCGCGGACGTTGTCGGAACCTCGTTACTCGGCATGCCGGTTCCCGGCGCCTACGAATTGACGGAAACCATTATGGTCGGTTCCGTCTTCTTGGCTCTAGCTCTGGCCCAGGCACAGTCAACGCATATCCGGGTCGACACCATCGTCAAGACCATGCCGGCCATGCCGCGACATATCTGCGAAACCCTCGCGCACATCTGCTCTTTTCTGTTTTACCTCGGCATCTGCTTGTTCGGCTGGGACGGCTTTCTGCAAAGCGTCGAGGAGGGCGGGGTATACCAGGGCCTCATCGGCCTGCCTGTCTGGCCTGGCCGGCTCGCCTTGGCTCTCGGCGCCAGCATGATAACGATACAAGCCGCGAGGGATGCATTGCGCGCCGCCGCTGCGACCCTCGGCAGGAGCTAGCGATGCCCGGCCGGCCACTCCTTTCTCTGAAAAATGGATCGACATGGACCTGGTAGTTCTCGGCATCGCGTGCTTAGGCGGTCTGCTCACCATGCTTATCATCGGTGTGCCGGTTGCCGTGGCCATGGGGTTAACCGGCGTCGCCGGTATGTGGTTCGGCTTTGGCGAGGCTTTCACATTTGGTCAGCTGCGCAGCCTGCCTTTTGCGATTACCGGAAATTATGGCTATGCCGTGCTGCCCTTGTTCATCTTGATGGGGGTCTTTGCGCAGCGTTCCGGAATCACGACGGAGCTGTTCCATGCCGCGGATCTCTGGCTGAGACGTCTGCGTGGCAGCATGTATCTGGCTGTGATCTGCGCTTCTGGGGTTTTTGCCGCTGTTTCCGGTTCTACCGTAGTGAACGCCGTGGTGTTTACCCGTCTCGCTTTCCCGGAAATGCTGCGCTTGGGATACTCGAAACGGCTTTCCGTCGGCTCCATTGCAGCTTCGGGCACCTTCGCCGCGATGATACCGCCATCCATCGTGATGGTGGTCTACGCGATCGTAGCTGAGCAGTCCGTTGGCCAGCTGTTTCTCGCAGGCGTTTTCCCCGGTTTGTTAAGCATCGCCGCGTTTTCCTTGGGTACGTTGATTCTGGTCAGGTTGCGCCCCGAGTTGGCGCCAAAGCGTGGCGAGCAGGTTCCCTTGCGTGAGAAGATTGCGGCCACCAAGGGTGTCTGGGGCGTCCTGGCGCTCATCGTGATCGTCCTCGGCGGAATCTACGCGGGTATCTTCGCTCCCTCCGCGGCGGGGGCGGTCGGCGCTTTCGGCGCCGCGACGATCGCGCTGCTGCGCTACAAAGGCCGTCTTTCCGGATGGTTTACAAAATCCTTGGCGGAAGCGGCTTCCGTGAGCTGTATAATATTTTCGATCCTGATCGGCGGATTGATATTTTCAAGATTTATAGTGGTCACCGGAATCGTCGATTATATCGGTTCTGGGATATTGTCTCTGGAAATACAGGTCATTGGTTTTATCATTATTGTTTCCATCATTTATATTCTTCTGGGAATGATAGTCGATACTATTTCAATGATGATATTGACATTGCCTTTCTTGCTGCCAGTGGCAATACAGCTCGATATCAATCTTATCTGGTTCGGAATAGTTATTATAAAGCTGGCGGAGATTTCCGCGATCACGCCGCCCATAGGAATGAATCTTTTTGCCGTGATGAGCGCGACCGAAGGCAAAGTGGGCTATGTCGAATTGGTCCGGGGCGTCTTCCCATTTATTGTCATCGAATTGCTGATTCTTGCCGCGATTATCTCCATACCCGGTCTCTCGACCTGGCTCCCCGGTCAAATGTTCTAACGAAGGTGCATCGATGTATCGATACCTGATTTATGAAGTCGAAGATGGGCTGGCGACGATCACGCTCAATCGCCCGGAAAGGCTGAACGCCTTCTCCATCGAATTGTACGAGGAATTCTACTGGGCTCTGGTGGAAGCCGAACAGGATGACAGCGTCGAGATCGTGATCTTTACAGGTGCTGGTGAGCGCGCTCTTAGCTCCGGCGGGGACCTTAAGGATCTCGCGGCGATGTATCAGGACCCGGAGCGCCGCCACCGCGTTGGCCACAGTTTCACCAACGCGACGATGAACGCCTTCACGCAGATCGAGAAAATGCAGAAGATCGTCATCGCGCGCGTCAATGGGCTGGCGCATGGTGCGGGCGGCATCATCGTGATCTTCGCCGATTTCGCGATCGCGCTTGAGAGCGCGACGATTCGGTTTCCGGAGCCCTGTTCGGGTATCGCCGATCCCTACGCGGCGAGCCGGCTGCCCTACAAGATCGGAATAGCGCGAACCAAGGAACTCCTTCTGACCGGAGAGGAGGTCACCGGGAAGCAGGCGGCTGACCTTGGCATGATCTACAAAAGCGTTGCCGACGCGGCGGAATTGGATCGAGAGCTTGGCCAGCTCATCGTGCGGCTTCGCACCACCGATCCGGCGGCCAGAGGTTGGATCAAGCAGGCTGCCAACACTGTGTTTCCGCCTCTCGACCCGGCTTGCCAGCTCATCACGGTCGGTTCCGCGACCGTCGGCGAAGCTTCGGTAGCATTCTCGAAAAGATCCAGGAAAAGCTCATGAGTAGGGACGATGGCTGCGGCGCGGCACAGGGGAAACCGCATGATGAGGAAATTTGGAATCGCTGGGAGTCGGCCGGGGCGGAGGAGCTCGCAAACTTCCATTTGGAACGACTGAATGACCAACTGGCGTATCTCGAAACAGAGTCGCCATTCTATCGCAGGAAGTTCAGTGAAGTCCGCTGCCCGGAGCGCCCCTTACGTAGCCTGGAAGAGCTTGCCGAGTTTCCCTTCACGGACAAGGCGGAACTTCGGCAGAGCCTGATCTCCACTCCGCCGCTCGGCGCGCACTGCGCCGCTCCGCTGGACCAGGTTGTCCAGCGCCAGGTTTCCTCCGGTACCAGCGGCATGCCCTCTTACATGGGATATACCCAGGCCGACCTCGCGAGCGTTTCGGAGATGCAGGCGCGCTGCTTCTATGCCGCGGGCTTCCGGGAGCGAGAGCTTGCCCTGCACGCCTTCGCGATGAGCAAGGGCTTCGTTGGCGGCTTACCCATGTGTCAGGCAGTGGCCTATATGGGAATGCCGCTTTTGCCAGTGGGCGCGGAAAGTGGCGCGGAGAGGATTCTCCAGATCATCGAGTCGCAGCGCCCGGTTGCGATCTTTGGTGCGCCTAGTTTTCTCGAGCATCTCGGCGAAGTCTGCGATGCTGGCCAGCCCGGGAAGGCAGCCAGCCTCTCGATCGAGAAGGTCGTGGTCGGCAGCGAGATCGGCGGCGGTGTACCTGCGATGCGCGCCAGGCTCGAGTCTCTCTGGGGTGCGCAGGTCAGGGAAATGTATGGACTCTCCGATCTTGCGAACGGCTTTTGGGCCGAGTGCCGGTTCGGACAGGGCATGCATTTCATGGGGCAGGGGTATATTCACCCCGAGCTCATCGAGCCGGAAACGCTACGGCCCATTGCCTTCACCGAAGGAGCGATCGGTGAACTCGTCTATACCGCTCTCGGACGCCAGGCCACGCCGTTACTGCGGTTTCGTTCCTATGACTTGATCGAGGTGGTTGGCGAGGACTGTTCCTGTGGGCGCTGCTCCGCAAGAATCCGTGTTTTAGGGCGCACCGACGACATGCTTATCGTCCGCGGCATCAACGTCTATCCCAGTGCCTTGAAGGACGTGTTGAATTCCCTGGCGCCGACGACGACCGGCAAGTTTCGTATTCTCAAGGATTTCAAGGGTCATTCCACTTCGCAGCCCCTGAGCTTGAAAGTAGAGGTGAGCGGTGATTTGCAGGCATCGGCGCGCTTGGTTGAGGCCGCGTTGAAGGAACGTCTCAATGTCAGAGCGAAAGTCGAAGCTTTGACAGCGGGTGCCTTGGTGGATGCGCCCGGCGCCAAGGTCAAGATTATCGAGGATGTGTCGGGTGAATAGCGTCCTGCTTTAGAGGGCGATGAGGTCTCCTCTTGGCGGCACCTTTATCTTGGGCGGGAGACGCCTAGGGACCTTCCCGCTGAAAGCCCCAAGCTGCGTGCGTCCGGGCGGTCGAGACGCAGCACAAGTCCTAGGCATTTTGTAGACAAGCTAGCAGACGATCACCGCAGTGGTGCGGCCTGCCCTTGGCGGGCTTGACAGACTGCATGCATTGGATAAGTGTATCCAAATATCCGATTTGGCCATTCCGCCCCGGATCTGGCTCCACACTGGATGAGTGGGGTGTGCTGCCTGCGTTGATCGAAACGGCGAGGGCCGCTCTTCACGCAGTCCATGCCGGTCACGCGGGCCAGGCGGACCGACGCAATACCGAGAACTTACAAAGGGAGTGAACGACGATGTCTAATGCTGTCCGTGAAGAGTTTCGTGTCGAGGCACTGAGCGAGCCGCTCAGCCACTACACCGACGCCGTGCGTTATGGAGACGTGCTTTACGTCTCTGGCATTGCGCCGCTGGACGCGGGCGGCAAGCTGGTTGGCGCCGACGACGCTGTCGCGCAGACGCGCCAGGTTCTCGAGAACATGCAGCTCATTCTAGAAGCCGCCGGGACGGATTTTTCCCAGACCCTGCGCGTGACCGTTTATCTCACCGATGTCGCCGACCGCACGCGCATTAATCCGGTTCGCCAAGAGTTCTTTGGCGATGCGAAGCCCGCCAGCACGCTGATCGGCATTAGCGAGCTCGCCGTGCCGGGCATGAAAGTGGAAATCGAGGCGATCGTAGCGATCCCGCAGTCCTAAGGAAGCCCTTTGACGGCGCCTTCATTACGCCAGTGGTTCCGCTGATTAAGGGAGGGAGTGGCGTGGCGAGAGAGGAAGATATCGAGCCGATCACATTCAGGACCGGAACCGCACAGCATCAGGCCTATCTTTATCTGCGTGAACGGATTCTCTCGGGCGATCTCGCCAGTGGGGAGCGAGTCAATCCGGTGGAGATCGGCGATCAGCTCGGGATCAGCCGGATGCCCGTCCGCGAGGCGCTGCGCCAGCTCGATGCCGAGGGCCTTGTCACGATCAGACCGAACCGCGGCGCGATCGTGACCGCCTTGACGCCCGACGAAGTCGAGGAGCTCTTCGAGATACGCTCGGTGCTAGAGGGGCTTGCCGGGCGTTTGGCGGCTCAACGGATCAACGCGGAAGATCTGGACGAGCTGGAGTTCCTGCGCGCGCGCATGGACCGGACGCAATCCGATGCGAAACTCTGGATCCAACGTCACAACGAGTTTCATGACCGCCTCGTGCGTTGCAGCGGCCGCCCGAGGCTGATGGCGGACATCACGCGGATCCGCAACGCGATGCAGCCCTATCTCCTCATGTACATCGCCGTCTACAACAGCACCGAGATCGAAGGCTACGAACATCAGTCGTTGATGGACGCGCTGCAAACGGGGAAACCCCAGAAAATCGAGAGTTGTATCAGCAACCATGTCATGTCTGCCGGCCGAGGCGTCATCAAGTTCCTGCGGACACGAGCGCAGACGCAGGTCTGATACGAAGCCGAGCGGACAGACGGATAGCTGAACTTGGGAGTGCGCGATATCACCGGTTCGGCCCGCCGATCGGCCTCATCCGCAATTCCTTGAATGGCATCGCGAGCACTGCTTCAAGAGCTGACGTCTCGGGAAACCACTATGCAAAATTGAGCGAAGCCGTGCGCACCCCTGTGCGCTCGCCTGTCTGCGCCTAGGCCTGCTGGCGTGCGTGGCTTCTGAGTTCGAGCTTGATCGGCGCGACCGGCGCGGCGGCGCGGCCTTTAGCGACCTGCTCCTGCGGAGGCTGCGCGTAGAGCGTCGTGCGCTGCCGGGGCTGCCGGCCGATGGAGGAGATCAGTTCGTCCATCTCCAGGGGGCCGAGCTCCTGGCCGTGCGCGGCGCCGGCGGCGCGGGTGATCGATTCGTTCATCAGCGTCCCGCCAAGATCGTTCGCGCCGGAACGCAGCGCCAGCAGGGAGCCTTCCCGGCCGAGTTTCACCCAGGAAGCCTGGATGTTCGGAATCAGGGGATGCAGCACCAGCCGGGCCACCGCGTGCATCAGGATCGCCTCGCGGAAGGTCGGGCCATGCCGGGAGTGCCCCTTGAGGGCAATCGGCGCTTCCATGTGCACGAAGGGGAGCGGCACGAACTCCGTGAAACCGCCGCTGCGCGCTTGCAGCTGACGGACGCGCAGCAAATGCCTGGCCCAATGCTGCGGTCCCTCGACATGGCCGTACATGATCGTCGCGGTTGTGTTCAAGCCGAGGGAATGGGCGGTCTCCATCACCTCTAGCCATTCGGCGGTCGTGACCTTGTCCGGGCAGATGATGGCGCGGACTTCGTCGTCGAGGATCTCGGCGGCGGTGCCGGGAAGGGTGTCGAGCCCAGCCTTTTGAAGCTGCGCGAGATAGCTTTCCAGGGATAGGCCAAGGGTCTTGGCGCCCTGCGAGATCTCCAGCGGCGAAAAGGCATGGATGTGCATCTCCGGGGCCGCGCGCTTGACGGTCTCGAGGATGCGCAGATAGGTCTCGCCGGTGTATTTCGGATGGATCCCGCCCTGCAGGCAGACCTCCGTCGCGCCGCGCTCCCAGGCTTCCGAGACCCGCCGCGCGATTTCCGCGTCGCCCAGATCGTAGGGCGCGCCGCGCAGCGCCTCCTGCTTCTTGCCTTTCGAAAAGGCGCAGAAGGCGCATTTGAAATAGCAGATGTTGGTGTAGTTGATGTTCCGGTTGACGACATAGCTCACGGTGTCGCCGCTAACCTGCCGGCGAAGCTGGTCGGCCGCCTGGGTGACCTGCGCGAACTCCCCGTCGCGCGCGGCGAACAAGCGGACGATCTCGTTTTCCGTGAGCTCTTCGCCGCCGGAGGCCTTCTCGATGATGCGGGTAACCTGATCGCTGCCGCCGATGTGACAGAGGGAGAGCGCGGGCGGCGGCATGGCCGCGCCGGCGTGCCACTGGGTCTCGCGCACGAAGCCTTCCGTGTCGAGCTGCGCCAGGATGCCGCGCTTGAAGCGCGGATCCACCCAGCTATCGGCCTTGGCGGCGAAATCGGGATAGAGCGCCAGGCGCTCCACGAGCACCTTGCCCGCGCGCGCGGTCTCCTCGCGCAGGCGCTCGAGATGCGGCCAGGGCAGCTCCGGGTTCACGTGGTCCGGCGTAACCGGGGATACCCCGCCCCAGTCGTCGATCCCGGCATCCACCAGCCGCTTCAGAACGCCGGCGCTCAAGTTCGGCGGGGTCTGAACCGCGACATCCTTGCCAAAGAGGATGCGCGCGACGGCGATGCTCCACAGCAGCTCCTCGAGCGTGGCGTCGGGGTGCGAGCGCATCAGGGTATCGTTCTTGGCGCGGAAGGGCTGGATGATCAGTTCCTGGATATGGCCGTAGCGCTCATGCAGCTCGCGGATCGCCAGCAGGGACTCGATCCGCTCCAGCCGCGTCTCGCCGAGGCCGATCAGCAAGCCCGTGGTAAAGGGGATCGACAGCTCCCCGGCGGTCGCGATGTTCTCCAATCTTACGGAGGGCAGTTTGTCGGGTGAGCCGTAATGCGGGCCGCCCTTTTCGCAGAGGCGCTCGGAAGCGCTCTCCAGCATGATGCCCTGGGAAATCGAGACGCCGCGCATCCGCTGCATTTCCTCGCGCGTCATGATCCCCGCATTGATATGGGGGAAGAGGCCGGTCTCCTGGAACACCAGCTCGGCCATGGCGGTGACGTAGTCGACGGTGGTCGCGAAGCCAAGTTTGTCGAGCTGTTCGCGGGCGGCGCGGTAGCGCAGCTCGGGCTTGTCCCCCAGGGTAAACAGGGCTTCCTTGCAGCCGGCCACGGCCCCCCGCTCCGCGATGCTGAGGATATCCTCGGGCCTCAGATAGGGCTGGGCGAGCCGGGAGGGCGCCTTCGCGAAGGTGCAGTAGTGACAGACGTTCCGGCAGAGCTCGGTCAGCGGAATAAACACCTTCCGCGAATAGGAAACCGTGTTCGGCCGCCGTTCCTGCCGCCGGGCGGAGGCAACCTGGGCCAAGGCTTCGATATCCGTGCAGCCCGCGAGTTCTCCGGCCTGTTGAAGCGAGAGAGACTCTCCCGCTTCGGCCCGCTGCAAAACCTCTTGCCAGTTCATGTGATGCTTCCTCGCTAGCCCTAGCTGTGAATTCTGTGGCGGATCGCGGCCTTGCCCATGATGGCTAGGCCTGCACGGTTTCGGCGCAGTCGAGCCATGCGCAGTCGAAGGAGCGCAGACTGTCCAGATCGCCTGGGGAATCGATATCCAGCGCCATTCTCGGGAAGGCGGCGAACACCGGGGTAAGACCAGCTTGCCGGGCGGACTCGGCGTGCCGGCTGGCGCTGTTGATGCCGAAGCGAAACTCGAAATCGCAGCGGCTGGGCAGCAGCAGGGCGTTGGTGCCCAGGCCCGCCGTGTCGGCGACGATTGTGACGCTGCCGGGCTCCCCCGGCTGGCCGATGAGCCTGGACAGGTCTTGCGGCCGCACCAGCGGGATATCGCTGGGCAGGATCAGCACCCGCCCGGCGCGCTGCCGCACGAAGCTGAAGCCCGCGGCGGCGGCGGCGTTCACGCCTTCGTCGGCTTCGCTGGCGCAGATTTCCGCGCCAAAGCCGGCGGCGATCTGCTTGGCTTGCGGATCGGCGGTGACGACCGCAACCCCCGCGATGGCCGGGCAGCCCGATACGGCCTTCAGGACGCGCCGGGCCATGACCTTGGCGAGCCGTTGCCTCTGCGCGCTGCCGAAAACCGGCGCCAGGCGCGATTTCGCGCTTGAGAATGTCTTGATCGGCACCACGGCCCAAACGGCTCGGTTTTCCATGTCCTACCCTTTCGCCTGCCGTCCGGCCAAAGGCCTCTGGTCCTTCAGGCTGGCAGAGAACGCGATGCAAGCCCGGGCGAGATCTTCTCTATCCGCAATGCTTCGCATCACCGTCTGCGTCGCCAGCGTCGCGACCGGCAGCGCGGCGGCTTGATCCTCGTCGATACGGTCGATGACGAAGCCGTCGATGAGTCCGCGATAGTGATCGGCGATCGCCTGTACGTTGGGCGCGCGGCCAAGCTCGCTGAACAGCTTCGCCGCGGGGCCTTTCAAGGCCTGGCCGCCGACCAGGGGCGACACGGCGATCACCGGGCTGCGCGTTTCGGCCAGGGCGTCGCGCAGCTCGGCGATCTGCAGCATCGGGTCGATGCTGAGCAGCGGATTTGACGGGCAGATGATGACCGCATCGTAGTCAGCCGCGCGCAGGGCGGCCAAGACGCCCGGCGCGGCCTGGGCCGTTTCGGCGCCGGCGAAGGAGATGGCCTCGGCTTTCGGCTGGCACTGCCGTTTGACGAAGTATTCCTGGAAGGACAGACGGCCCTCGTCCGTATCCAGCAGCGTGCGCAGCGGGTCGTCCGACATCGGCACGATCTCGGCGGCGATCCCCAGCTGCCGGGCGAAGCCGCCGACGATGTGGGACAGAGCTTCGCCGGCCCTGAGACGGCGGCTGCGCTCGATATGCACGGCCAGGTCCTTGTCGCCGAGCAGGAACCAGTTCTCCGCACCGAGCGCCTCGAGGGCTTCCAGGCAGTTCCAGGTTTCGTCGCGGCGGCCCCAGCCGCGCTGCGGGTCCGCGACCCCGGCGAGGGTGTAGAGCACGGTGTCGATGTCGGGAGAGATATGCAGCCCGAGGTGCTCGAAGTCGTCGCCGGTATTCACCAGTACCGTCAGCCGGGACTCCTCGAGCACCCGGTAGAGGCCGAGCGCCAGCTTGGCACCGCCGACGCCGCCGCAGAGCGCCAGGATTCTCGACTTATCGCGAGGCGGGTTTGGCTGACCGGACATCGCCCCTACCTGAACAGGTCTTGAGATTTCGGCCGGATCAGCGCCGCCGCGGATTGCTCGCCGCTGACGTAGCTCAAGCCGGATACCAAAACGGCGGGAACGGCTTGGTCCGATTGACCCATGAGCAGGGAGGCGGCGCTTGCGACCTCGTCGGCAAGGGCGGTCTGGGTGATCTCAAGAGGCCGCCCGAAGATGTCGGGCCTGCCCACGAGGTCTTGCAGCGCCGGCAGGCCGGAGGTGCCGATCGCGGTGCCGATGATGCCGTTGCGCCAGGCGCGCCCGAAACTATCGTTGATGACGATGCCAAGGTCGATGCCCAAGCGCGCGCGCAAGCCCTGACGCAGGGCGCGCGCGCTGGCGTCGGGGTCGACCGGCAGCAGCAGGGCCTGCTCCTGTCCAGGCTCCTGGCGAATATTGGATTGGTCGATGCCGGCATTGGCGACCACGAAGCCCAGCCGATGCGCGACGATCAGGCGTCCCTTGGCGGCGCGCACCACCTCGCTGGACTCGCTCAGAACCAGCTCGACCAGCCGCGGGTCCTTCTCCGTGATGGCCGCGAGTTCCCTGGCGCGCGCGCTGGGGGTGACCTCGCTCAGGCGGACGTAGCGCCCCTCGGCCTTGGAGACGATCTTCTGGCAGACCACCAGGACATCGTTCTCGGCGGCGCCGATATCCTCGGCGCGCAGGGCCGCCGCGAGAATCTCCGTTAGATCGTCACCCGGCTCGATAAGCGGGACGCTCGTCACGCCAGTAAGTGAGAGTGACGGCATGGGGGGCCTATGAACCGCGCTTGGGTTCTGGCGGAATGAGCTCGCCGGTAATCCTGATCCCAGCCCCATCGGCCTTGTAGCGCTTGTTGATGCCGATCAGGATCGAGGTCAGCGCTTCCGCCGCCGCCGAGTTCGCGAGGCCGCCCGCGTGAATGCCGCGCAGGCCTATTGCCTCGAGAATTTCGATGATTGCCTGGCGGGCATCCAGGCTGTCGCCACAGACCAGCACATCGCAGTCCACGTCGATATCCTCGGCCAGTTTATGAGCGGCGACATTGTGCAGCGCGGACACCACCGTCGTCGAGTCGTCGAGCAGCTCTTGCGCGCGCAGCGAAGCCGTGCCGCTGGCGGGGGGCTGATAGGTCGCGACCTTCGGCGGCATCAGCGGAACCGTGGCGTCGACCAGGATCTTGCCCGCGGCGGCGGCGCGAATGTCGGCGAGGGTGGCTTCGTGGGACGCATAGGGAACGGTCAGGATAACGATGTCGCCGGCCGCGGCGGCGGCGTGGTTGGCCAGCCCGGCAATCTGCGCGGAGCCCTGGAGGCGCTCTGCTATCTGGCGAGCTGCCTCTTGCGCTTTCTCTTGGTTTCGGGATCCAATAGTAACACTGTATCCTGCGCGTGCCGCGCGCCAAGCTACCGCAGAGCCTAAGGCGCCCGTTCCGCCTACGATTGCAAGACTCGGTAGACTGCTGCTCATGGCTCTATCTCGCTCGGCCAGCTGGTGAAGGGATAAAAACAGCTCGTCGCGGCGCCAGCTTGACCCTGACAAGCGTCCAAAAACATACTCAATAGGTTATGACAACTTGTCAAGAGTCTCCAAATTCCTCAGACTCTCAGCGCTTCGGAAATTCATTTTTTAGTCATAGTTGATGCGGGATCGGCGTCAGGATTCGCGGCGCGTAGCAAGCTCCCTTCCGGCAAGAATTGTCGTACAAATAGGTATTGACAAATATCTTCTAACCTTCTTATCTGGTTGGCGTTGAACACACAGTGGGCGCGAAGTCCAGTGACGGCATAATAATAGAGGGGGGCAGGCATGGGGTCAGTACGAATCGGCATCGACATTGGTGGGACCTTCACCGATGTCGCTGTGCTTGATGCGGACAGCGGCAAAGTCTCGATCGGCAAGGTGCCGAGTCACCGCGGCGACCCTGGAACTGCGCTCATGAATGCCGTGGTGTGCGGGCTTGAAGTCGCCGGCTGCGATCCGGCCGATGTCGACCTGCTGGTGCACGGCACGACGATCGTTACCAATGCCGTGCTCGAAGACAAGCTCCCCGCTTCCAGCCTGATTACCACGGAAGGTTTCCGAGACGTCTTGGAAATCGGCCGCCATTTCCGTCCGGATATGTACGACCTGCAGCAGGATAAGACTGCGCCGATCGTTCCCCGGCACCGCCGCTTCGAAATCCGGGAACGTACCTCCTCGAACGGAGAGGTGCTGGTTGCCCCCGAACGCGAGGATTTCGCCGCGGTTCTGGACTCTATCCGGGCCAGCAATGTCGAGGCGGTCGCGGTCTGTTTCCTGAACTCCTTCGCGAACCCCGAGAACGAAGAGCAGGTCCGCGATTGGTTGAGCGAGGCGCTTCCGGACCACTATGTCGCGGCGTCCTTCGACGTGTGCCGGGAGATGCGCGAGTACGAGCGCATGAGCACGGTTACTTTGAACGCCGCCGCGATGCCGCTGGTCGCCAGGTATCTCGGTGAGATCGCCCCGCGGGTGCGCGAGGTGCTGCCGAACGCCTATACCCTCATCATGCAGTCCAACGGCGGTTCGCTGACCATCCAGGCGGCGAAGAGCTATCCCGCGCGGCTGATCACCTCGGGCCCCGCGGGCGGCGCCCTGGCGGTTCAGCGGATGAGCCGGGCGACCCAGTATCCCAATCTTCTGGGCGTCGACATGGGCGGCACCAGCACGGACATCTCCTTCATCCAGAAGGGCGAGCTTCGGATGACCACGGAGGCCGAGGTCGCCAACCGGCCGATCAAGCTTCCGATGATCGAGATCAACACCATCGGCGCCGGCGCCGGCAGTATCGCCTGGCTCGATAGCGCCAAGGGCCTGCATGTCGGGCCGCACAGCGCCGGGTCTGATCCCGGGCCCGTGGCCTATGGTAAGGGCGGAACGGAGCCGACGGTGACGGACGCCAATCTGATACTCGGGCGGTTGCTGCCGGAGCGTTTCGCGAGCGGCCGGGTCAAGCTCGACCTCGAAGCCTCGAAGCGGGCGATCATCGAGAAGATCGGCGATCCGCTCGGCATGACGCTGGAGGAAGCGGCCGCCGGAATCGTCCAGGTGGCGAATTCCAACATGGAGCGGGCCGTGCGGGTCAGCTCGGCGGAGAGGGGCGACGACCCCCGGAACATTACCTTGGTCGCCTTCGGCGGCGCCGGCCCCATGCACGCGGCGGCCCTGGCGGAAGCCGCGGGCATGCCGACCGTCCTGATCCCCGAGAACCCCGGTGTCTTTTCGGCCCTGGGTTTGGTGATGAGCGATATTCGCCATGACTTCGTGCAGACCCAGGTGCTCAAGGGCCCGGCGATCACCGCCGAAAAGCTGGCGCCGATCTACGAAGAGATGATCGACCAGGCGACCCGGGCCTTGGCCGATGACGGCCTTTCCGAAGACCGGCGCGCCTATTTCCTGACCGCGGACGTGCGTTATGTCGGGCAGGCCTACGAGGTCAACGTTCCCTTGAGCAGCGGCGAGGTTTCCGCGAGCAGCATCGAGGCCATGATCGAACGTTTCCACGAGCAGCATCTGATGCTGTTCGCGCACAACCATCCGGCGCGGCAGGTCGAATTCGTTAGCGCCCGTCTGACCGCGATCGGCACGATGTCGGCGCCCGCCATTCTGCCGAGCGAGGTGAAAAGCGGGTCGGTCAGTCCGAAGCAGCATCATCCGGTCTATTTCTCGGAGCTGAGCGGCTATGCCGATACGCCGGTTTACGACCGCCGGGATTTCTATCCCGGGTACAAATCGACAGGTCCTGCGATCATTGAGCAGGTCGACACGACGACGGTAATCCATCCTGGGCAGGCCTTCACCGTCGATCCCTACGGCAATATCCTCATCTCAATAGGGGAGCGAAAGTGATGCGCGTTGATCCCGTAACTTTTGAGGTCGTCAACAATGCACTGATCGGCGTCGCCGACCAGATGGCGGCGACCATCCTGCGGACCTCCTATTCGACGGTGGTCCGAGAGATGCTGGACTACTCGACGGCGATTTTCGATCCGCAGGGGCGCATTATCGCGCAGTCCTGCCGCATTCCGATCCATCTGAATTCGATGTCGCGGTCCTTGATCACCACGCTCAACGGCCCGATCCCGATCGAGGAGTGGAAGCCCGGCGACATCATCATCACCAACGATCCCTATCTCGGCGGGCAGCATCTTCCCGATGTGCAGACCTTCCTGCCGGTTTTCGCGGACGGCGATCTGGTGGCGATCTGCGGCACGCTCGACCATCATTTGGATGTCGGAGGGATGCGCGCGGGCAGCTACGCCGGAGACGCGGTGGAGATCTATCAGGAAGGTCTGCGTATTCCGCCGATCAAGCTGTTCAACGAAGGCGTTCCGAACGAGCGTCTCTTCTCTCTGATCAATGCCAACATCCGCCAGCCGGAACAGACCGGCGGCGATCTGCGCTCCCAGGCCGCGGCGCTCGAGATCGGCAAGAAAGGCCTGCTCGAGCTGATCGACCGCTATGGCCGCGACACCGTCGCCGACTGTCTGGAAGACGCCATTGAAACTTCGGAGACGCGCATGCGCAATACGCTGCGCGAGCTGCCGGAAGGCGTTTACAAGGGCGAGTACTTCATCGACGACGATGGCATTACCGACGAACGGATCAAGGTCGCTGTCACGCTGACCATCAAGAGCGACGAGATTCACGTCGATTTCACCGGCACCGATAAGCAACGCAGGGCGCCGATCAACGCGACGATCTCCTCCTGCGAATCCGCGACCTACTTCGCGATCCTCTCGATCCTCGATCCGACGATTCCCGCGAACTACGGCTTGTATAAGCCGATTGTCGTGACCGCGCCGGAGGGAACCGTGGTCAACGCGCAGGCGCCGGCCCCGGTTGTCGGCCGGAACGCGATTACCCACACCATCGTCAATGCGATCATGCGGGCCTTGTCTCAGGTGGTCCCGGAACGCGTGACCGCAGCGTACTACGGCATGTCGAACGTCTACATCCTGTCCGGCGACGGCACGGGCGAGCATCCCAGCTGGATCCTGTTCGATATCGAAGTCGGCGGCGGCGGCGCGCGCCAGACCAAGGACGGCACGGATTGCTACTCGCAGGGCATTCACAACCTGGCGAATACGCCCATCGAGATGATCGAAATGGTCTACCCGCTGCGCTTCCAGCGCTACGAATACATCCCCAATAGCGGTGGCGCGGGGCAGTACAGAGGCGGACTCGGGGTGCGCCGCGATATCGAGTTCCTCGATGAGAGCGGATCCCTGGAAACCCAGTTCGATAAGTTCAAGGTCGCGCCCTATGGCCTGTTCGGCGGCGAAGACGGCGAGACCGGCAAGCTCTGGCTCAACCCGGAATCCGACAGCCCACGGTCCCTGCCTTCCAAAACCATGAACTGCCGGCTGCGGCGCGGCGACGTCTTTTCCATGATGACCCAGGGCGGCGGCGGTTACGGGAAGGCCGAGGAACGCGATCGCAGCGCGATCCGCCGCGATCTGCTCGAAGGTAAGATCACCCTCGCGGAAGCGCAGAACGAGTATGGCTATTCGGAGGCTGCGGAATGAAGATCACCAAGCTAGATCCTCAAGTCATCCAGCTTCCTGGCCGCTCCTCCTATACCTGGCGGTCCTTGCAGGTGCCGATCGGCCGCTATGTCGTGCTCCAGATCGAGACCGACGAAGGCATTACCGGACTTGGCGAGGCGCCTGCGATCCTGAGCTGGGGCGGCGAGCACGGGCAGTATTCCGGGGAGGATCCCGAGATCGTCTGCCATCTGATCAAGGATTGCATCGCGCCGATGCTGATCGGCCGCGATCCGACCGACGTCAAGGGCGCGCTCGCGCTGATGGACGAGCCGATCCGCGGCTTTTCCTACACCAAGGCGATGGTCGAGTCGGCGCTGCTGGATATCACCGGCCGCGCCCTTGGGGTTCCCGTCTATCAGCTGCTCGGCGGTGCCGCGCGTCATGCCATTCCGCTGTGCCATAGCGTCGGCATCGCGCCGCCGGAGTTCGCGGCGGAGGAGGCGTCCCAGGTTGTCGCCGATGGCATCCGCTGGCTGCAGATCAAGGTCCCGGGCATTCCCGAGCAGGATCTGGCGATCGTCAAGGCGATCCGTGCCGCGGTTGGCGACGAGATAACGATCTTTCCGGACATCAACCGCGGCTACAAGAGCGTGAAGACCGCCATCAACAGTGTGCGCGCGATGTATGACGCGGCGCGGATCCACGCGGTCGAGCAACCCGTCGAAGGCCGCCGGGCGATGGCCCGGGTCGCCGCGGGACTCGATATTCCGGTCATCGTCGATGAAGGCTGCTGGAGTCCGCAGGACGCCATTGAGATCGTGCGCAACGACTCCGCCGACGTGATTTCGATCTACTTCACCAAGGCCGGCGGCATGATCCGGTCGATGGAGATCGGCGCCATCGCGCGTGGCGCGGGGCTATCCGTCAACGTCAACGGCTCGCTGGAAGGCGGTGTCGGCAACGCGGCGAACCTGCATCTTTCAGCGGCGCTGGAAGGCTCCGTGCTACCGGGCGTCATCACGGTCAACACGCTGGCCGGACGCGAACAGACCAAGGTCGGCGGCGTCTTCTATACCGACGACGTCATCCAGGATCCTTTCGAATACGTGGACGGGGCGTTGATCGTTCCCAACAAGCCGGGGCTGGGTGTCGATCTCGATCCCGAGAAAATGGACAAATACAGAATCGCATAGGCATGCGGTTCAAGCGGTAGGCTGCATCTTCAATGACGGGACCGTTGAGGCCCCGGGGGAAAATAGGAGTTTTTCATGCAAGCAAAGATTGGCGTGAGCTGTGGTGGCGATCACTGGAGCGCGGAGGATATCCGCGCGGTCGAGGAGCTCGACTACGATTCATTCTGGACGGGCGAACACATCGTGTATCACCGCCCGATTCTGGAAGCGGTGACCGTCCTGACCCGCGCGGCGGCCCTGACCACCAGGATCAAGGTGGGACCGGCAACCCTGATTCTTCCGCTGCGCCATCCGACCATGGTCGCCAAGCAGTTTTCCAGCCTGGACGTGCTTTCGGAAGGCCGGGTGCTGCTGACCGTGGGTGTCGGCGGCGACTATCCCCGGGAATTCGAGGCCTGCGACGTCCCCGTGAAGGAGCGCGGCCAGCGGACTCAGGAAGCCATCGAGATCATGAAGCGCTACTGGACGGAAGAGCGTTTCGACTACGAAGGCAAGATTTTCAATCTCAAGGACGTCAACATGCTGCCCAAGCCGGTGACGCCCGGTGGCCCGCCAATCTGGGTCTCCGGCCGGCAGGAGGCGCCGATGCGCCGTGCCGCGACGATCGGCGATGGCTGGCATCCCTACATGTATACGGCCGAGCGCTGCCATACCTCGTTCCACCAGGTTAAGGAGTTCGCGGAAGAAGCCGGCCGCACCCTGCCGAGCGACTACACCTTCGCGTGCTTTATCTACGTCAGCCTGGGCGACGACGAGGAAGCCGCGCGGGAGCGGGGCATCAAGGAGCTGAGCTACCGCTACGATCAGGACTTTACCGATCTGGTCGACAAGTACTGCGCCTATGGCTCCTCGGCCCGGGTCGTCGATTACCTCTCGAAGTACATCGAGGCGGGCGCGAACTATCTGATCCTGGCGCCGATCATGCCGCCGGACAATCGCCGCAGCCATCTCGAGCAACTGGCCACGGAGGTTGTTCCCGAGCTGAACAAGCTCTCCGCGGGCAAGATCATCTAAGGACCGGGTTCCCGCGTCCGGGGCAGCGTCCCGGTCGCGGAACAACCCAAAAAGCCTCGCGCAGAGGCTGCTATCTTCACGGGGGAGCGAGCCGCAGCATGTCATCTCAAAGCGCGACAAAGCCGCTGGATTTGATTTTCCGACCGCGTTCGGTCGTCATCATCGGGCTCTCGCGCGGGGCGGTCGGATCGCCCATCAGCATCCTCACTTCCCTGGAGGACTTCGGTTACGGCGGAGAGGTTTACGTCGTTAATCCGAAAATGCCGGAGGTCGACGGCATCACGGTGTGCAAAACGATCGACGAGCTGCCCGACGGGATCGACCTGGCGGTGATCTCCGTCGATCGCTCCAACGTGGTCGGCGTTGTCGAGCAATGCACCGGCCGGGGAATCCGCGCGGCGATTGTCATTTCCCAGGGTTTCGCGGACGCCGACGAAGCTGGCGCCGAGGAGCAGCGCAAACTCACCAAGCTGATCGAACGGACCGGCATTCGCGTGCTCGGCCCGAACACCATCGGTGTCGCCGACGCGAAGGCTGGCTTTACCTCTTCCTTTATCGAGGTGAACCGGGACGTCTCGAGCCCGATTGGCCAGGTCGCGCAGTCCGGCTTTCTGATGATGGGCCATCATCTGATCAACAACGAGCTGGCGGGGTTCAGCAAGACGGTCGACCTGGGCAATGCCTGCGATCTCGGTCTGGTCGACGTGCTCGAATACTACGAGGACGACGACGAGATCGGGGTGATCGAATGTCATCTCGAAGCCATCGACGATGGCCGCGGTTTTCTGGAGGCCGCCTCCCGGATCACCGCAAGCAAGCCGATCGTTGCGCTCAAGGCGGGCAAGTCTCAACTCGGGCTGCAGGCCGTGGCTTCCCACACCGGCGCCCTTGCCGGCGAATCGCGTGTCTATGCTCAAGCTCTGCGCCAGGCCGGCGTGGTCGAGGCGCGCAGCGCCGAGGAACTGCGGCTGTTCTCCAAGGCTTTCGCGACCTATGGCAAGGCGGCCGGCCGGCGCGTCGCGGTGGTCAGCTTTTCCGGCGGCGGCGCCGTGCTGGCGCTGGATGCGATCGACGAGGCGGACCTCGAGCTTGCGGAGATTTCGCCGGAGACCCTCGCGAAGATTCGCCACCTGTTTCCGGATTGGCTGGAGATCGGCAATCCGCTGGATATCTGGATCCCCATCGCGCGGGACATGGAGAACTCCTTCCCGGTTATTCTCGAGAGCCTGCTCACCGACGACGCCATCGATTCGATCATCTGCATCTACTGCTCCTACAATCTGCCGAAGTATCAGAGCTTCGACGTTTCGCGGCATGTCTCGCGGCTGGCCGCCGCCTATCCGGACAAGCCGGTCGCCTGCTGGTCCTATGGGCAGGATATCGGCGGCATCACCAAGGCCGTCGAGGAGTCCGGCAAGGCCATGGTGTTTCCCAGCCTCGACGGCGCGGCGCTGGCGCTTGGCCACCTCGCGGATCATCACCGACGCATGAGCCAGGCCGCGGAGCGGCGCAGCGGCGGCATGGAGCGCCCGGCCTGCGATAACGCGAAGGTCGAGGCCGTCTTGCAGGCCGCGCGAGGGCAGGGCTATCTGTTCACCGAGGCCTTCGAGATTCTCGAGGCCTATCATCTCCCCGTCGCGCCCTGGGCCTTCGTGGAAAGCGCGGAGTCCATCGCGGCCGCCACCGGCGCCCTGCGTGGGCCGCTCTGCCTGAAGGCGGTTTCCCAGGACATCGTGCATAAATCCGAAAGCGGCGGAGTGATCCTCGGCGTGGAGCCTGGTCCGGCGCTGGCCGAGGCCTACGACGGACTCTGCCGGGCAGTCCGCCAAAACGCACCGGAGGCCAAGCTCGATGGCGTGGTAGTTCAGGAGATGGCGTCCAAGGGAGTCGAGGTGATGCTCGGCATGGTGCGGGACCCCAGCTTTGGCCCCTGCATTGTGTTCGGCGCCGGCGGCATCTACGCAGAGGTTCTCGACGACACCGCGCTGCGGGCCGCGCCGGTCGATGCGGAGATGGCGCGGGCGATGATCCAGGAAACCAAGATTTCGCGCATCCTTGGCGGGCTGCGCGGCGAAGCCGCGGTGAATACGGAAGCGCTGGTTGCGATCCTGATGGCGCTCTCGGACTTCGCCCTGGCCCATGAAGAGGTCCAGGAGATCGATCTGAACCCGGTCATTATCGGCAGGACAGGCGCTTCCATCGTCGATGCGCGCTTTATCATGAGCGCTGACCCCTCGGCAGCCGCCGGCCGGGACGAGGCACGGGCCGATGTCGGATAGCCGCGGCGATCTTGCGCGCGCGCCGGCGGACAAGCCCTTTGTCGGGCAGTCTGTCCTGCGGGTCGAGAATCAAGCGCTTCTGAAGGGGCGGGGGCAGTTCTGCGACGATCTGCCGGTCAAGCGCGGCACGCTGCACGCGGCCTTTTTGCGCTCGCCGCATGCCCATGCGGAAATAGAGAGTATCGACGTCTCCGCTTGCCTGGAGCGGCCGGGAGTGCACGCGGTACTTACCGGCGCCGAGCTGCGCGATCATATCTCTTCCATGAAGATCCCCCTCGACGCGCCCCTGGAGTACTTCGGGATGGCGGTCGACAAGGTGGTCTTCGCGGGCGAAGCGGTCGCCGTGGTCTGCGCAGAGGATCGCTATCTCGCGGAGGACGCGCTCGACGATATCGAGGTCGTCTATCGGCCGCTGGAGCCGGTGCTGGACCCCATCGAGGCGGTTTCGCCGGACGCGCCGGTTCTGCACCCGGCGGTGAAGTCCAATCTGATTTCCAAGCACCATTTCAGCCACGGCGATCCGGAGTCGGCCTTTAAGTCCGCCGCGCGCTCGATCTCCTTCGATATCGTCTATCCGCGCAACTCGATCCCGCCGATAGAAGGCTTCGTCTGCATCTCGGAGTTTCTTCCGGAAAGCGGCGGTTACGACGTGATGTCGAATTTTCCAGGGCCTTTCGGCATGCACTCCGTGATGGCGTGGAGTCTGCGGGTGCCGGGCAACAAGCTGCGGATGAGAACGCCGCCGAACGCGGGGGGAAACTTCGGCGTCAAGCTCACGATGTTCCCGAGCATCGTTGTGCTCTGCGTGGCCTCGAAGCTGGCCGGGCGCCCGGTCAAGTGGGTCGAGGACCGGATGGAGCATCTTGCGGCCGCCAACAGCGCGCCGAACCGGGTGACCCACGTGGAAGCGGCCTACACCGAAGAGGGCGAGGTCACGGCTCTGCGTCTCGAGCATTGGGACGATCACGGCGGCCATATCCGCGCGCCGATGCCCGGGCCGATCTTCCGCATGCACGGCACGACCTCCAACGCCTACAAGCTGCGCCATCTCGATGTCACGATGAACATCGTCGTCACCAACAAGTGCCCCAGCGGCGCGGTCCGGGGCTTCGGCGGGCCGCAGCTCTATTACGCGACCGAGCGGCTGATGCAGCGCATCGCGGTCGAGCTTGAGCTCGATCCGCTCGAGGTCCTGCGGCGCAACATTCTGCCCGCCGACGTCTTTCCCTATCGCGCGCCCGCCGGCGCCGTCTACGACTCCGGGAACTACGGGCGCTGCATCGATGAAGCCATCGCCGATGGCAGGCTCGAAGCGCTGAAGCGGCGGCGGGACGAGGCGCGCGCGCAAGGCAAGTACTATGGAATCGGCTACGCGCTCGGAATCGAGCCCAGTCAATCCAACATGGGTTACATCGCCATCGCGAAAAGCGCGGAGAAGCGCGCGAAGTCCGGGCCGAAGGACGGCGCGATCGTCTACGCGACGGTGGCCGTCGACGCCTCCGGCGCGATCAACGTCGTGGCAGATTCCGTGCCGCAGGGGCAGGGGCACGCCACCACCCTGTCGCAGGTCGTGGCCGATCAGCTCGGCGTGACGCCCGATGCGATCACGGTCAACACCGAGCTGGATACGGAAAAGGACGCCTGGTCGATTGCATCGGGCAATTATTCGAGCCGCTTCGCCGCCGCGGTGGGCAGCGCCACCTTCCTCGCCGCGCAGCGGGTGCGCGAAAAGCTGGCCAAGATCGCCAGCGCGAGCTTGAACCGCCCAGCCGAGGATCTGGTGTTTTCCGGCGGCAAGATCAGGGACCCCGAGAACCCGGACAACGCGGTCCCGCTCTACCGTATCGCCGCGCTGGCGCACTGGTCGCCGAGCAGCCTGCCCGAGGGTATGGAGCCGGGAGTCCGGGAGCGGGCCTCCTGGTCGGCTCAGGAACTCCTGCCGAGCAACGAACTGGGCGAGATCAATTGCGAGCTGGCCTACGGGTTTATCTTCGATTACTGCGGCGTCGAGATCGACCCGGTCACCTTCGACGTCAAGGTCGACCGCTACGTCACCGCCCATGACTGCGGCACGGTTCTGAACCCCGCCTTGCTGGATGGGCAGGTCGGCGGCTCCTTCGCGGCGGGCTTCGGCGCGGCGCTCTATGAAGAGTTCGTCTATGGCGAGGATGGCGCCTTCTATTCGGGCTCCTTCGCCGATTATCTGGTTGCCACGGCCGCCGAGATGCCGCCGCTGGATATCGTTCACTGCACGCCGTCTCCCTCGCCGGTAACGCTGCTCGGCGCGAAAGGCGTGGGCGAGGGAAATACCTATACGACCCCGGTCTGCATCGCCAACGCGGTCGCGGACGCCTTGGGGATCGAGGATGTGGTGCTGCCGGTGACCCCGTCGCGTGTCGCCGATCTTTTGCTGGCCGAAGAAAAGCCGGCGGCGGATGCCCCCGCGGGGACCGCGGCCGAGCCCTTGGGCGCCGGACGGAGCCTGGAGGGAGAGGATAGCGTGGTCGTGCCCGCTTCTCCGCAGGAGGTTTGGCGGACCTTGCTCGACCCGGACGCTCTGGCTGCGGTGATACCCGGTTGCCGTTCACTGGAAACCCGCGGCGAGAATACCTTCAGAGCGTCGGTGGATCTCGGGGTGGGGCCCGTGCGCGGCCGCTTTCAAGCGGATGTACGGCTCTTCGACCTGGATGAACCTCACAAGGCGAAGCTGGAGGGCAGCCTGTCCGGCCCCTTGGGCTCGGGGTCCGGAGGCGGAGAGGTTTTCCTGGAAGCCTGCGAGGGCGGAACGCGCGTCAGTTACCGCTACCGGGTCCGGGTTGCCGGGAAGGTTGCCGCCGTCGGCGGCCGGATGCTCGATGGCGCGGCGCGCAGCTTGATTCAACAGTTCTTCAGAGGCCTGGTAAGGCAAGCCGCTGGTCCCGAACGCCGCGGCATCTGGGCGCGGCTCCTGGCGAAGATGGGACTGGGCTCATGAAGCCGGCGCCTTTCGATCTCCTGATCGCGGAAAGCCTCGAGGAAGTTCTGGCTTGCCTCGACGAGCGCGGGGAAGACGCGCGAATCATTGCCGGCGGGCAGTCGCTGGTCGCCATGCTCAACATGCGGCTGGCCAGCCCAGGCGTGCTGGTGGACGTCACCAGGCTGCGCGATCTTTCCTACATCCGCTGTAGCGATGGCTGGCTGGAAGTCGGCGCGACCACCACCCAGGCCGAGCTGCTCGCCTGGCCCGAGCTTGGTACGCGCGCGCCGTTGTTGGCGCAGGCCCTGCCCCATGTCGGCCATTTCCAGACCCGCAATCGCGGGACCGTTTGCGGTTCGCTCTGCCATGCCGATCCAAGCTCGGAGCTGCCTTTGGCGCTCGCCACCCTGGGAGGCGAGGTCGTGCTGAAAAGCAGGAAGGGTAAACGCGTACTGACAGCCGAGGAGTTTCAGACGGGTATGCTGACAACCGCGCGGCGACCCAACGAGATGGTCGTCGCGGCGCGCTTCCGCCTGCAGGAAGCCACGGCCAGCTTCGGATTTCAGGAGGTCGCGCGGCGGCATGGCGACTTCGCGATCGTCTCCCTGGCCGCCATGAGAACCTCCAAGACGCTTTGTCTGGGCGTTGGCGGCCTCGCGGAGAAGCCGACGGTCCAGACCTTCGAGGATAGCTCCGCCGAGGCGCTGGAGGAGGCTTTGAACGCTTTTGCCTGGCGGCTTGGCGGCGCCGATGACATTCACGCGAGCGCCCGCTATCGGCGGGAGATGGTTCGCAGGCTTGGCTACAATCTGCTGCGGGAGGTGTCTGATGCCGCTGCATCCTAAGGACCAACCCGTCGCCGTCGAGCTGCGGCTGAATGGCAAGGCGCGACGGGGCATGGCCGCGCCGAACATGCTGCTTTCGGATTTTCTACGTCAGGAACTGGGCGCCACGGGAACGCATGTTGGCTGCGAGCACGGGATCTGCGGTGCCTGCACCGTGCGCATCGAAGGCCGGGCTGTTCGTTCCTGCCTTTGCCTGGCGGTTCAGGCCGAGGGCCGCGAGGTCGAAACGATCGAAGGCCTGTCCCAGGCCGATGGCAGCTTTGGCATCCTGCAGGATGCCTTTCACCGGCATTTCGCCTTGCAGTGCGGCTTTTGCACGCCGGGCTTTTTGATGTCGCTGGCCGATTATCTGGAAGGCAACCCGGATCCCACGGAAGGCGATCTGCGCGATGCGCTGAGCGGCAACATTTGCCGCTGCACGGGCTATGCGGAAATCATCGAAGCGGCGCTTTCAGCCGCGGCGAGCTTGAAAGAGGCCCATTCGGCGATGCGCGGGAAGGGAAACGACCCTGCGGATTAGACCGCGGGCAAGGACGAGCACCGTAACAGAGGTCGGAAAAAGAACCTCGTTACGCAACACAGAAACGGCGGGGAGCCGCGAAGGGGAGAGAATGAGAACGCAAATCGAGCCTGCGCCGCGCCGTTGTCTTGCATCGGGAGGCGCGTCATGGACATAGCGCAGATCATACTGAACGGCATCGTACTGGGAGCGATCTACGCTTCTCTGGCCGTTGGTTTCTCTCTGGTCTGGGGTGTGTTGAACGTCATCAACATGCTGCATGGCAGCTTTATCATCCTTGGTGGATATCTGGCGTTCTTCGGCTGGCATTATTACGGCGTGCATCCACTGCTGCTGCTGCCCGCGATCGCCGGAACGCTGTTCGTTATCGGCTACGCCATACAGTACGTATTCATCAACAAGGTCGTGTCCGCCCCGGTTCTGACCACGCTGACTCTGACCTTCGGCCTGGACATGATCCTCTACAACTTGATCGTGGTCTTCTTCTCGCCGACTCCCCGGCGGGTCACGCTCGACCTTGGGGCGTTCGAATTTCTCGGCGTCATTCTGCCTGGCGACCGTCTGGCCGGAATGGTGCTCGCCGGCTTGCTGACCGGTCTGCTGCTGGTGGTGATGCGCGCCTCCAAGATCGGCCGCGCCATCGTCGCGGTGAGGATGGACCGCACCGCGGCGGAGCTGATGGGCATTCGGGTCAATCAGATCTACGCCATCACCTTCGGGATCGGGGCCTTGATGGCCGGATCGGCGGGAACCGTTTTCGCCATGGTTTTCCCGATTTCCGTCAATCTCAGCGGGATCCTTCTCGGCAAGGCCTTCGTCGTCTGTGTGATCGGCGGTCTGGGCTCTGTCAGTGGCGCCTTGGTTGGCGGCCTCGCGCTGGGGCTGATCGAGAGTTTCTCCGGGGTGTTTCTCGGGGCAGAGCATGCCCTGACGGTCGGTTTTGTCCTGATGCTCTTCCTCCTGCTCGTCAAACCCACCGGGCTCGTCGGTACGAAGGGATATGAATGATGGCGCGACTTGGCTATCTGGCGCTCGCGGCGTGGTTTGTGTTTCTCGCGTTCGTTCCACTCCACGCCGAGAACTACATCGTGCGGATCTGCATCGTCATCGCGATGTACTCGACCCTGGCCTATTCCTGGAACGTGATCGGCGGTTTCGCCGGCTACCCGTCCTTTTCGACGGCGGCGTTTTTCGGTGTCGGGGCCTATATCGGCGGCATCGCGCAGCACCACGGCGTCCCCATGGGGCTCGCCTGGATCCTCGCGACCCTTGGCGTCGGCGCTTTCGCCTTCGCGCTGGGGGCGATCCTGCTGCGCCTGCGGGGGCACTACTTCGCGATCGGTTCGATCGTCGTGGTGGAAGTCTGCCGTCTGCTGATTTCCTCCTGGCGCGGCCTGACCGGGGGCGGCTCGGGTTTGAACATTCCAATCCTGAAGTGGCAGCCGGACGAGGTGCTCGCGTTCTTCCTCTGGGTGATGCTGGCGCTCTTCGTCATCAGCTTTCTCATCAACCTCTGGGTCGATCGCTCGTCGCTCGGTTTCGGCCTGCGCTGTATTCGCCAGAACGAGGAAGCCGCGGCGATGGTCGGGGTCAACACCTCCTGGTACAAGCTGGCCGGTTTCGTGCTCTCCGCGCTGCTCTGCGGGACCACCGGCGCGGCCTACGCGTCCTGGGTCGGATACATCGACCCCACGGAATCCTTCAACATCATCATGACCCTGAAGGTACCCGTCATGGTGATGCTGGGCGGCTCGGGCACCCTGTTGGGGCCGGCGCTCGGCGCGGGCGGCTTCATCATGCTGGAGGAGGTCTTCTGGTCGTCCTACCTGAACTGGAACCGAGCGATGCTCGGCGGTGTGATCGTGCTGCTGATCTTCTTCCTGCCCGGCGGGCTGTTGAACCTGTCGCTTAAGAAGATCGTCTCCAGAGTAGCCGCCTTTTCCGGCGCGGGAGCAGGCCGATGAGCGACGCGATTCTCGAGATCACTCAGCTGTCCAAGAACTTCGGCGGCGTCAGCGCGGTTTCGGCGGTCGACCTGACCCTGCGCAAGGGCGAGGTGGTCGGGCTGATCGGGCCGAACGGCGCGGGCAAGACCACCCTGGTAAATCTCGTGACCGGCGTGTTCGCTCCCTCGTCTGGCCGCATCGTTTTCAACGGCGAGGATGTCACCGGGCAAAAGCCCTATCAGGCGGCGCGGCGCGGCATGGCCCGGACCTTCCAGATCGTCCAGCCGTTTCCGGAAATGAACGTTCTCGACAACGTCGCCGCGGGCGCGCTGTTCAGCGGCAGCGAGCGTAAGCTGTCCGCGGCGCGGGATGCGGCCTATGAACATCTGAAGTTCGTCGGCATCGACGCCCTGGCCAAACAGCAAGCGAACTCCCTGACTCTCGCCAATCGAAAGCGCATGGAGCTCGCCAAGAGCCTGGCGATGAAGCCGACGGTGCTCATGCTCGACGAGGTCAATGCGGGACTCAACTCGGGTGAGATCCAGGCCGCGATGGAGCTGATCAACGAGATCGCGCGCCAGGGCACGACGATCCTGATCATCGAGCATTTGATGAAGGTCATGCTGGGGGTCTCGCAGCGTATCGTGGTGCTGCATCACGGCGAGCTGATCGCCTCGGGCACGCCAAGCGAGATCGTCAACGACGAACGGGTGATCGAAGCCTATCTCGGTCAGAAGTATGCCGCACAGGCCAAGGAGCTTACCGATGGGTAGTCCCCTGCTAGAGGTCGCGAAGCTGGAATCCGGCTATGGCGACGTAAAGGTTCTCTGGGGCGTCGATATCAAAATCGACCCGGGAAAGATCGTTTGCCTCGTCGGTTCCAACGGCGCCGGAAAGACGACCCTGCTGCGGACGATCTCGGGCGTCGTGCGCGCCACGGCCGGGCAGGTGAAGTTCGATGGCCAGGATGCTTCGAGCTGTACCGCCAAGCAGATGCTCGAACTCGGCATCGCCCATGTTCCCGAGGGCCGTCGCCTGTTCAAGGGGCTGACGGTTAAGGACAACCTTCTGCTTGGCGCCTACCTGCGTGGAGACGCCCAGGGGGTCAAGGAGGACCTGGCGTACGTATTTGAAATCTTCCCGATCCTGTTCGAACGGCAAAACCAAGATGCGACCACCCTGTCGGGCGGAGAGCAGCAGATGTGCGCCATCGCGCGGGGAATGATGTCCCGGCCGAAGCTCTTGATGATCGATGAAATGTCGCTGGGCCTGGCGCCGCGGCTGGTCGAGCACCTGGCCGATACCCTGATACGGGTCAACAAGGAAGGTCTGACCATACTCCTTGTGGAGCAGGACGTGATTACCGCCTTCGAACTGGCCGAGGAGGCATTCGTCATCGAAACAGGCAGAGTCTCGAACAGCGGTCTCACCGAGGATCTGTCCAAGGACCCGGCTATCCGGCAAGCCTATCTTGGTATGTAGGCAGGGTGTGCTGGGTAATAGATTGCGACAAATAGGTATTGACAAATATATGGTGCCATGTGACCTATTTGGAGCAAAAAAGTTTCTAATAAAAACTCTGAACGAGGAGGATGAAATGGGGAATTTCGGTATTCGAAAGAGGTGCTTATCCGGCGCCTTCGCTCTGGCCTGCGGTTTGGCGCTTTCGGGCGGAACCGCACTCGCCGAAGACAATGTCATCAAGATCGGTACGCCCTTGGCCCTGACGGGCGGTCTGGCCGAGGAAGGCGCCAAGCAAGCCGCCGCCTACGACCTCTGGCTCGAGCGTGTCAACGCGGCGGGCGGCATCGAGATTGGCGGCAAGATGTATCAGGTCGAGCTGGTGTCCTATGACTACCAGACCGATGGCAGCCGCGCGCAGCAGCTGGCCGAGACCTTGATCACGCGCGACGAGGTCGATTTCATGACCGCGCCCTTCGGCTCGGGTCACACCAAGATCGTCGCGGCGGTCGCCGAGCGCTATGGCATTCCGATCATTGCCGTCGCCTCCTCGGAGCCCGTCCACAACCAGGGCTTTGAGAATCTGTTCGGCACCCTGGCGCCGAGCCTTGGTCTGATCAATTCGATGTTCGAGAAGTTCAAGGCCGTGAAGCCGGACCTGAGCAGCGTCGCAGTGATTGGCCGTGATGACGTCTTCCCGAAGGTCATGGCCGATAGCATGACCAAGAACGCGCCGGATGCCGGCATCGAGGTCGTGCTGAGCGAACTCTATCCCGTGGGAACCCTCGACCACTCCGCGGTGATCACCCAAATCCGTTCCCTGAAGCCGGATTGGATCTTCGTCACCGGCTACACCCAGGACCTTGTCCTGTTCCGTCAGCAGATGCAAAACCTGGGCGTCGAGGCCCCGATCGTCACCATGATCACCGGGCCCGCTTACGCGGAGTTCACCGAGAACCTCGGCGAGCTTGCCGAAGGCGTGACCAGCGCGTCCTGGTGGCATCACTCGGTCGAGTACGAGGCCGACGACGTGTTCGGTTCCTCCAAGGCTTTCTACGACGCGGTTGTCGAAAGCACCGGAGAAGAGCCCGACTATGTGCATGCCTCTTCCGCCGCGGCGCTGATTGCGCTGAGCGCGGCCCTGCAGAAAGCCGGCTCCACAGACCGCGATGCGGTGCGGCAGGCGCTCAAGGACCTCGACATCACGACATTCTACGGTCCGATCAACTTCCGCGAGGACGGAATGAATTCAGACCGGAACCTACCGCTGATCCAGGTGCAGGGTGGCGTCCCGGTCGTGATCTATCCCGATGACGTGAAGCAGAGTGAGATGACCATCCTCACTGAATAAACTCTCTGTGCCTTGGGAGGCGGTGGGATCGTTTTTTCACCGCCTCCCATTTTCTTGAGCGCGGAGAATTCTGCTCGGCCTAGTTTTCATGGAAATGTAGAAGATGTTGAATCCGCTCTATTCCCCTTATTCAAGCGTGGAAACACTTAAGGCGCGGCAAAGCGGATACTGGAACGACGATACTCTGGACAGATGGCTTGAGAGCAAGGCCGCGCTCAGTCCGGATAAAGACTATGTCGAGATGCCGGGCAGGCAGGCCTTGTCCTACTCCGAGCTGCACCGGCGTTCGACAGCCTTTGCCAGCGCACTGGAATCTCTCGGCTGCCGCAAGGGCGATGTCATCGCCATTCAGCTCTACAACTGTCCGGACTTCTTCACGGCCTATTTTGGTATCGCGCGACTAGGCGCCATCGCGGCTCCGCTGCATATGCCTCTCAGAGAATCCGAAATCCGGCCCCTGCTTAAGCATTCCAAGGCAAAGGCGGTGGTTTGCGCCCCACGGGCGGGGGGATACGACGGCCCAGAAATGATGTTCCGGCTGCAGCGCGAACTGCCAAGCCTGGCGCAGATCATTGTCGCGGACACGCCGTCAAAGCCGGAGCGGGGCCATGGCCTGGAACAGCTGATCGAATTGGGCGCGGCGATGCAAAGCCCCGCGCGGCCGTCTCCCGAAGATCCCGTATTGCTCTGTTTCACCTCCGGAACCTCCAGCGCGCCGAAAGGCGTGATGCGGGACTACCAAACGCTTACGGCCAATGCCCGGGCCTATTGCGAAACGATGCAGCTCGGCGTGGAAAGCCGCGCGGTGATCGTTTCTCCCCTGACCCATGTCTATGGGCTGGAAGGCATTCACGCGGCGCTTTCGACCGGCGCCACGGTCACGCCCATTGAGCGTTACGATCCACAGATTTTCGCCGAGGTTCTGGAACAATACCGACCAGCAATCGTCTACTGCGCGCCGGCGCATGTCGCGGCCGCGCTGAAAGAGGGCAGCTTCGAGGGCCGGGATCTCTCCGGCGTCGGCAGCGTGATCGTCGCCGGCTCGCTCTGCCCGCCCCACGTCGCCAGGGAGTTCGAGAAGATGCTGCCCAAGGGCAGGGTCGGTTCCCTGTTCGGGATGACGGAGCTGCTGATCGCGACACAGACCGCGATGGACAGCGATCCCGAGATCCGGCACGGCTCGGTCGGCCGGGTTCTGCCGGGGGTCGAGGCGCGCATTGTCGATGACGAGGGGCGCGGCCTGGCGCAAGGCGAGGTCGGGGAGCTGCAGCTACGCAGCCCCTGCATGATGACCGGCTACATGGCCAACGAGGAAGCGAACAAAAAATCCTTCACGGCGGACGGCTGGTTCAGAACGGCGGATCTGGCCGAATGGGTGGATGGCGATAACATCGCCATTCGCGGCCGGCTGAACGACATCATCAATCGCGGCGGCGTCAAGATAAACCCCAGCGACATCGAGAACGCGCTGAGCCAGCATCCTAAGGTGCGTGAAGCGGCGATCGTCCCTGTCCACGACGACGTGCTCGGAGAAAGAATCTGCGCCGTCGTCACGCTGGCGGCCGGGGCCGGGCTCACCCTGGAGGAAGTCACCGCGCATCTCGCCGCCAAGAAGATCGCGAAAATGCGCTGGCCGGAAAAGCTCATCGTGATCGATGAGATGCCGACCACGCCCACGAAGAAAATCGTGAAAGGCAAGGTGAAGGAACTGATTTCGAAGCTGCCGCCCCAGACCTAGCCGCTATCGGTTTCGTGGAGGGGTTTTTTCGAAGTCGTTTCCGCTCTCTAAAGACGCGCTAGCGCGGAACCTGCGCGCGGATTTCCCTGGGTGAGGAATTTAAGTCTTTTTGTTCATGCTGGAATCGAAGCGCAGTTTGCAGCGATCGATGCGGTAGGTGATGTAACCCGCTTCGGCGGGGTGTACGTCGTCGCGCAGCCAGAGGTAGGCGTTCTCGAGAACCAGGGTCCGCGTGGACACTTTCAGCGCCTCCGCGGCGGCGGCGGAAGGGGAGCGAATTTCGCTATGCCAATGGGATTCCCGGATCTTACCCCCGATCGCGCGTTCGAGGACTTCCCGTGTGTCGTTCTTCTCGAACAGAGAGGGGTCGATTTTCTTGGCGATCTTCGCGGGATAGAAGCGCAGCTCGTGACTGATGGCGCGTTGATCCACCCAGCGCACCAGGGAAAGCTGACCGACGCGCTCTCCGCTGGGAACCTGCAACTGGCGGCGGATGTAATCAGGGGGGACGACCGCCGTGTCGAAAGAATGCACCTCCGTCGTATAGGCGATGCCCTGGTTCTGCATGTCCTTTTCAAAGCTGACGAAAGGCTCGAGATGGCGGGTGATTTTCGGCGGACAGACAATGGTTCCACGGCCGCGTTCGCGGGTGATGATGCCGTTGCTTTCCAGCAAATCCAAAGCGGCCCGAATCGTGACCCGGCTGACACCATATTTCTTGGCGAGTTGCTGTTCGGTCGGCATCAGGGAGTGCGGCGGAAGCACGCCAACGCTCTCTTCTAGGGAATTTGCGACAGAGAGATACCTCGGCAGCTTGCTTTTCTTCGCTTCCATTTGTCCTCGGTTCGATGTGGCTATCGTTTGAGCTTCGGCTTTGCGCCAGGAGGCGTAAATGAGGGATGCTAGTAACTAGCATGGGCATGGTGGTGAAGCCACACTATTTGGCCTCGTCTAGAGGGTCCGCGCCGCGCATCGCGGCTGCCGTTTTATCCGCAGGATCGCGAGCCTGGAAGACGGGAGAATACGGCCGACTCCGCTATTGAAGTTCAGCCTTCGGGAGGCGTGAGGGCGTAACGACGAGGTAGCTTATTCTAAGCGGGCGCCGCATAGGCCAAATAAAATTCCATAAATAAGAAAACATGAAAATAGTATAAAATAGGGTCACTAAAGGAATGACGTATGAGCAAAATAAGTATGAGGGTATCTGGGTGCTAATATGAGAATTGCGCCCTGCGATCAGGTATTTCCAATCCGCGGTTTCAGCAGCATCGGGCCATAGAGGATAAGATAGAGCAGGAAGGCGCCGATCCAAAAAACGCTGGAGGCCACGATCAAGTGAAAGTAGCCAGCTGCGTAAACCGCAGCGGCGATGCGGCAGAGCGCGGCCGCGGCGGCCAATAGATAGATCGCCGTCGTTCCCGCCCCGGCATGCAGCGGCCGGCCGGTGTGGCCGAGCGCGGCGCGGGTCATCATGGCCAGCATCATCGCCGTCATCGCGCCGGCGGTCAGGGCATGCAGGGCCGCGCTTTCTGGAACCGGCACGGGGTAGACCGCCGCCAGCGCAAGCAAGATGAAGGCCAGCGGCAGCCACGCATAGGCCAGGTGCAGGATCCAGACGAGCGGCTCGCCGAGGGTTCTGCCGCCCCGCCAGCGCCCCAGCCGGATGCCATGCGCTAGCGCGCAGAGCGCCGCCAGCACCGCGGTCACGGCCTGCGCCGGAGCCGTCAGCCAGGAAAGGAGCGTTGCCAGGGTCAACAGCAGAACGGCGACGTCGAAGCGATTGAAGGGAACCGGCGCGGGCCCGGGGTCCTGCCTGGCCTTCAGCCAATTGCCCGTGAACGTCGGGATGATGCGTCCGCCGATCATGGCGATCAGCAGGACGAATGCGGCGATGCCGATTCGATTGCCGAGCGCGGCGCCGGCACCCCAACCTAGGATCTCGGCATGGACCAGCGCGTTGCCGGCAAGCAGTACGGCCGGGGCGGCGCAGATCGGCAGATTGCGCCAATTCCGGCTGACGATGACCTGCCGCGATACATAGGCGCAGAGGCACGCCAAGAAAGACAGATCGATGGCCGCGGCGGCGAGGACGCCGAGTGTCGCCGAACAGGCGATGCCGAGGCGCCCGGCGAGCCAAAGGGTAGTGAGCGCGGCTAGCGCGCTTCCCGTGAGCGGAGGGCGGCCAGTCCAGCCCGGCACGGCGGTGAGCAGAAAGCCGGCCATGATCGCGGTGGCGAAGCCGTAGATCATTTCATGGCCATGCCAAACCAGCGCGCCATAGGGCGCGGCGATATCGATAGCGCCGTGCAGCGCAACGACCCACAGTAAGATGGAAAGCAGCGCCCAGCTTGCCCCGGCCAGGAAGAAGGGCCGGAGGCCGGCTTGCAGAATTGCTGGCGTGGCCGCGCTGGCCGTCGTGGGTTTCTGGGTCGTCATCGCTGATCCGCCCGGTCGTTTCCCGTAGCGCGCAAGCTTGCCTGGAGGAGCAGCACTCTCCTGGGACAAGGCCCGCGTGTCACTGGCAACAGGCGAACAGATTACAGAGCAAAGGTCGAGGCGACATTTCAGCGCGCCCCGGTCTGGCTGAGGCGTGGTGCGGGGTTACCGGGACTCCGGCGCGGGATCGAACAGCGTGGCCGCGGCGCCAGAGTAGCGCGCGACCTTGTCCGGATCGAGGGCGATGCCGAAGCCGGGCGTGTCGGGTATGGCAAGCATCCCATCCTCGTCGAGGGCGAAGGCCTCGGTCATGATGTTGTCGACATAGGCGCTGCCGCCGATGTACTCGACGAGATCGACGTTCGGCAGGGCGGCGGCGAGCTGCAGGTCTGCGGCCAGGCCAAGCGCCGTATTCCAGCCGTGGCCGACGTAGCGGACGCCGAAATCCTGGGCCAGCCAAGCGATGCGCCGTTGTTCGCTGAACCCTCCGACCTTGGTGACGTCGGGTTGAACGATGTCGAAAGCGCCCTGGGTGATAAAGGGGAGATAGGCCTGGCGCCGGGTCAGGACCTCGCCGCCGGCGATCGGCACGCGGCTCTGGCGCCGCAGGGTCACGAAGTCGTCGAGCGCGTCGGGCCGCACTGGCTCCTCGAACCAGTCGACATCGTAGTCGAACAGCATATCGGCCGTGCGCAGCGCCCATTTCAGGCCATTGGGCCAATAGGCGTCGCTGGCGCCGGCATCGACGAAAAGCTGGCCGCCCTCCGGCAGGTTGCGCTTCGCGGCCGCGACGATGGCCTCGTCGAGCTTGCTGTCGCCGCGCCGCCCGAAGGGTCCCCAGCCGATCTTGAAGGCGCGGAAGCCATACTCGCGGAAGCGGAGAATCTCCTCGGCCAGGGCCTCGGGCTGGTCCATCAGCAGCGAACAGTAGGGCAAGATCCGGTCCCGGTAACGCCCCCCCGCCAGGCGCCCCACGGACAGGCCGGTGACCTTGCCCAGAATATCCCAGAGGGCGATGTCGATACCGCTGATCGTATGGGTCAGGGTGCCGCCCCGGCCCATCCAGAAGCTGTTCTGGTGCAGTTTCTCGCTCACGCGCTCCGGCTCGAGCGCGTTCTCGCCCAGCAGCAAGGGCTTGAGCACCGCGACGCCGGCTTCGACCAGGCGCCCGTCGGTAAAGCTGCTGCCGAAGCCTGTTACGCCGGCATCGGTGTGTACGGCAATCAGCGCGTGTATGGAGTCCTCCGCCTTCACCTCCGTCGACCAGCCGCCCGGGGGGCTTTCGCCGAGCAGGGGGGCGACGGAGATTTTCGTGATGCGAACAGGCGGGATGCTTTGCCTTGTCGGCGCGGACATGGATTTCCTCTAGGCAGGGACTAGAAACGCGGTTGACACCAAAACTTATCGTATACAATTATACGATGCAAGAAAGAGGGATAAGAACTTGAGCAGCAGCAACGAGAAAAGCCGCGTCCTCGGAGAGGTGGATTTCGAGAAAAACGGCCGCCAAAGCGGCTATCTCCGTGCGCCGCTCTCCCGCAATACCTCGGGCTGGGGAATCATCGAAATTCCCATCGTCGTCATCAAGAACGGCCAGGGTCCGACAGTCCTGCTGACAGCCGGAATTCACGGCGATGAGTACGAAGGGCAGATCGCGATCTCGCGCGCGGCCCAGGATATGGATCCAGGGGCGATCCAGGGCCGGGTGATACTGATGCCGGCGATCAACATTCCCGCGGTGCTCGCCGACACCCGTCTGTCCCCTGCCGACAACCGGGATATGAACCGCTGTTTTCCGGGTAATCCCAAGGGCACGATCAGCGAGATGCTGGCGCACTACCTGGACAGCGTGATCCTTCCGCTGGTCGACATCTCCGTCGACATGCATTCCGCCGGGCATTCCGGCGATGCCGTCCCCTCGACCAACATGCATCAACTGGAGGACGCCGCGGCCATGGCGCGTACACTGGACGCCGCCGCCGCCTTTGGCGCGCCCTACAATGTCGTCTTCACCGGGGTCGACGAGGGCGCGACGCTGACCTCCTCGGTGGAGCGGAGGAAGATACTCTCCCTGGGGACGGAGCTCGGCGGATGGGGGCGCGTCTGCATCGAGGGCCTGCGGATCGGCCGCCGGGGCATCGATAACATCCTCAAGCACGCCGGCGTGATCGAGGGGCAGCCGGATACCCGGCAGGCCGACGGCGGCGGCGCGACCCGGCATATGGTCGTCGACCGCCGGGACCTCTACAGCTTCGCGCCACAGGCGGGAACCTTCGAGCCCTGCAACCTCGTCGGCGAGCAGGTCCACGCCGGTCAGCCAGCGGGCTATCTGCACTTTGTCGAGGATGTCGACCGCGCGCCCATCGAGCTGCTGTATCAAGCGGATGGCGTGCTGTGGATGTCCGCCGGGCCCGGCCGGGTGGCGCGCGGCGATACCGTCGCCGTTGTAATGCGCGATTATACGCCGGCAGCCGGGTAGGCTGGCCGCCCGATACCGAATCCTCGCCGCAAATTCCGGGAGCAAGACATGCCGAGAATTCTCCTACTCGGGTGCAAGCAGGAAATATCCTCCTTCAATCCGCACCCCTCGCGCTACGACAACTTTCAGGTTCTGCGCGGCCAGGAGCTGTTCGGCCATCGCGGCCTCAACACCGAGCTTGGCGGCGCGATCTCCGTGCTCGAAGCGCGCTCGGAATGCTCCGTCAAACCGGCGATCGCCGCGGAAGCGGGCAGCGCGGGGATTCTCGCGGGCGGCGCCTGGAACCGGCTTGCCGAGGAAATTCTCGAAGCGGTGCGCGCCCAGGCGAGCGGCGTCGACGGGGTCTATGCCTCGTTGCACGGAGCCATGGCCGCCGAGGGCGAGCTGGACCCGGAAGGCTATCTGCTGGAACAGATCCGCGCGATCGTCGGCCCCGACATCCCGATCGTCATATCGCTCGACCTGCATGGGATCGCGACCTCCCGCATGCTCAACTGCGTCGATGGGGTCGCCGTCTATCACACCTATCCGCACGTCGATTTCGGCGATACCGGGGAACGCGCGATCCGCTTGCTGCTGCGTATTCTCGAAGGCGGCGCCAAGCCGGTCCTCGCGCGGGTGGTAATCCCGGCGCTGGTACGTGGCGACGAGCTGATTACCGCGAGCGGCTGCTATGGCGACCTGGTCCGCGAATGCCAAAGAATCGAGCGCGACGGCACGGCGCTGGCTGCCGGCATCATGATCGGCAATCCCTTCACCGATGTGCCCGAACTCTGCACCCAGGTGCTGGTCACCACCGATGGCGATGCCGGGCGCGCGGAAGCGGAGGCCATACGGATCGCCGAGGAGTTCTGGCCGCAACGCTTCCGCATGCAGGGTAAGCTGATTTCCCTGGAGCGCGCCATCGCCCAGGCACGCAGCATGAAGGGGCCGCTGCTGTTTACCGATGCCGCCGACGCCACCTCCTCGGGCGCGACCGGCGACTCCAATGCCATCGTCGCGGGCCTGCGCGCGGCGGGCTACCCAGGCCGCGTGCTGGCGCAGATCGTGGATCCGGGAGCGGCCGAGGCGGCTCATCGGGCCGGCGTCGGCGCGGAGATCTCGGTTACGCTCGGCGGCGCCATGGACCCGGAGCGCTTTACGCCGATGCCGGTGACGGCGCGGGTCGCCTTACTCTCGGATGGCCGGGCGCGGCTCGAAACGATGAAGACGGAGCTCGAGGCCGGCCCGTCGGCGGTGCTGGTATTCGACAACTTCACGATCGTCGTGCTCAGCAGAACGGTCAGTCTTTTCGATCGTGCCCTCTATTACGCCAATGGCTGCAACCCTCTGGACTTCGACTTGATCGTCGTGAAGTCTCCGCATACCGAATTCCATATGTACGACGCCTGGGTGGAGAAGAATTTCAACATCGACGTGCCCGGAGCGACCTCCGCGGATATCGCCCAGCTCGGCCACCGGATATGCAAGCGGCCGATCTATCCGCTGGATCCCGATACCGCGTTTACACCGGCTGTCGAGTTTTATCGCCGGCGCGCTTGACCCTCTGGGGCTTCGGCCCGGCGATCACGCGGTATTGCTGCGATGCTCCAGGCGGCGCAGCTGTTCGACCAGTTTCTCGTAATCGACCGCGCGGGAGTATTCCAGAATATGGGTTTCCAAGAGCGTCTCGAAGGCCTGCAGGTCGCCCTGGCGCAGGGTCTCGATGACATCGTCGTGCTCCGCGACGATGTTTTTCAGGTCCTTCTTCAAGGTCGAGAGGCCGAAGATGATCGTGAGCTGGCGCGACAGGGGCTCCCAGGTGCGTACCAGCGCCTCGTTCTGCGACAGCAGACAGAGGCAGCGATGAAATTCGGTGTCGTACTTGGCGACCAGGAAGCCGTCATTGGCATCGGCGGCCGCGTGTAGCTGCCGAAGCACTTCCTCGAGCGGCTGGAGCGCGTCCGGTTCCTTCTTGAGGCGCGCGATCACCTCGCTGCCGGCCAGTTTCTCGAGCACCAGCCGTACCTTGAGGATTTTCTCGAGGCGGTCGATGTCGACGCTCATCAGCTTCATGCCGCGGTAGCGTTCGTTGACCACCACGCCCTGACTCTGGAGCAGCCGCAGCGCTTCGCGCACGGGAATGCGGCTGACGTTGAGGGAGCGGGCCAGCTCCGCCTCGATGATCCGGTCGCCGGGCAGGAAAATGCCTTTCGCTGTGGCTTCGACGATGGCGTCGACAACCTGATCGACCAGCGTTTTCGCGGTCAGCGGAGCCAAGCCTGCCGTTTTGTTCTTCATAGCGTCAAAACTCCTCAGCGCGGCCTATTAGACTGGCTGCGGGGGCGGCGCAACAATTCACCTTCCCGACGATATCGGAAAAACCGCCGCGTGGCGGGATTCCGGTTTCGCCGGTGCCGTCTAATCTGTGCCGATAGGCGTCAGCAGCGGCCGCCCCGCGAAGAAGGCGGAGAGATTGGCTTTCACGAGATCGCAGCCATCCTCCCAGGTTTCGATGGTACCGCCGCCGCGATGGGGCATCAGGACCGTGTTCTCGAGGCTGCGCAGTTCCTTGGGTACCTGGGGTTCGTCTTCGAAAACGTCCAGGCCCGCCCCGGCGATGACGCCGTTCTGCAGCGCCGCGATCAAGGCCGGCTCGTCGATGATCGATCCGCGCGCGATGTTCACGACGATGCCCCTGCCGCCGAGCGCCTGCAGGACGGAGGCATCGACAAGATGGTGAGTGGCCGCGCCGCCGGGGCAGGACACGATGAGCATGTCGACGGCGGCGGCGAGCGCCTGCGGCGTATCGTGATAGGTATAGGGCGCATCCGCGACGGGGCGGCGGTTGTGATAGGCCACCGGCATATCGAAAGCCAGGGCGCGGCGGGCGATCGCCTGTCCGATCCGGCCCAGGCCCAGGATCCCCAGTTTTCTGCCATGGACGCGCCCGACCAATGGAAAGCTGCCCTGTGGCCAGCGGCCTTCGCGCACGAAGCGGTCGCCGCGCGTTATCTGGCGCGCCACCGCAAGCAGCAGGCCGAAGGCCATGTCGGCGACGCAGCCATCGGTGATATGCGGCGTATTGGTGATGGCGATGCCTCTGCGCGCGGCTTCTTCGACGTCGATCTTTTCATAGCCGACGCCGGCGTTCGCGATCAGGCGCAGCCGCGGCAGGGCATCCAAGAGGTCTTTGCCGACGCCGCCTACGGCGACCAGCGCTTCGATCCGCGCCGCGGCCTGCGGGTCGAGCTTCGCGGGGTCGCCGTCTTCCAGGCGGTGCAGGCGATAGTCCTCGGCATAGCGCTCAATATACCAATCTGGGCCCGCTCCAACATAAACGACCTCGGGTTTGCTCACGCTGTCTCCTTTCTGGGTACACGGCAGGGAAGGGCCCCGTTTTCCTGCCTAAGTTTCCGCGCTGCGCCAAGCGCTTTGCTCATTGACTCTCGTATCATTGTATACAATAATACGCAAACTGCCAAGATCAAATCAAACTAAGGTGCCCGTGTCAGGGCTGCGGAACAAAGATTGCAGAGGAGGGAAGCATGTCTTGGACAAGGCGTGATGTTATGAAAACCGGTGCGATGCTTGGTCTTACATTGCCGGCATCGGCATATCCATTCCGGCTTGGTGCGCAAGCCGCAAGCAATCCCAAGATGGGGGGATCGGCCGTCGTCGCGATGAGCGCGGCAACCGAAACCATCGACCCACATTTTTCGCGCTCGCAAGCGGCCCGAAACATCCTGATGCACATTTACGAGACTCTCATCACCATCGATGAGACCGGCGCGCCGCAGCTGCAGCTCGCCGAGAAGCTCGACGTCTCCGACGATCATCGTGTCTATACCTTCGCGCTGCGCAAGGGCGTCACCTTCCATAACGGCAAGGAAATGACCTCCGAGGACGTCAAGCTTTCGCTGGAGCGCTATGCCCGGGTCAGCCCGGAGAAGGTGCGGCTTGAGCCGGTGGAATCGATCGCGACTCCCGACACCTATACCGTGGTCGTGACGCTGAAGACGTCGATGCCCAGCTGGATCGAACTGATCAAGTCGCCGGCCTCCCCGCTGACGATCATTCCGGCCGAGGAGTGCGACAAGGGGCCGAACGAGATCGCGCCGATCGCCACAGGCCCCTTCGAGTTCGTCGACTGGGACGGCGTTACCCAGGTGCGTATCCGCCGTTACGAGGACTACAAACCGAACGAGACCTATAGCGGCCCCGACGGCTATGGCGGAAACCGGGTGGCCTATCTCGACGAAGTCACCTTCAAGGTGGTGTCCGAGGCCAGCGGCAGGGTCAGCGGCGTGCAGGCCGGCGAATTCACCATCGCCGATCAGGTGCCCGTGCCCGCCGCGCAGCGCATGGAGGCGGACCCGCAACTGCGCACCTACGACCGCATTCCGATCTGGATGAACCTGGTTCCGGTCAACATCACGCGGCCGCCGACCGATAATCTTCTGGTGCGCAGGGCCATTCAAACCGCCCTCAACACCGAGGAAATCATGGGCATCGCGACCGATGGCCTGTTCGGTCTCAACCCCGCTTTCGTGTATCCGGACAGCGAGTTCTATCCGGCCAACGCGGACAGCCTCGTCTACAACGAGAACAACGTCGACCGGGCCAAGGCGCTGTTGAAGGAGGCGAACTATCAGGGCGAGGAACTGGTGCTGCTGACCAGCTCGGATATCGCGTCACTGAAGGAAGCCGCCGTGGTGATGGCCGAGCAAATCAAGGAAATCGGCATTCCGGTCAAGCTGGAGGTGCTGGATTGGCCTGGCGCCAACGCCATGCGGGCCGATCCCACCGCCTACAACATGTTCAGCACGGCCTACGCGATTCAGCCTATGCTTGGCCCGTTCCAGTACCAGCGCCTGATTTCCGGCTCCGGGAACTGGTTCTACTATGAGGAAGACGAGGTCATGGAAAACGCCTGGGTGGATCTTCTGGCCGCGGGAAGCGTGGAGGACCAGCGCAAGGCATGGTCGGAGATCGAATTCCATCTCAACGACCAAGCCTACTTCCTGAAGCTGGGGGATCGTGGGGTGAAGCAGGCCTCGAGCGCGGCCCTGCAGAACTACAAGCCCTACGATGCCATCCGTATGTGGAACGTCTGGCTTTCATGATCTCGGCTTGAGCAAGAAAACCGCCTAATGTTTGACGTCGTTGTCCGCCGGCTGATCAGTACTGTTCCCGTTTTGCTCGGCGTCAGTCTCGTCACATTCGGCTTAATCCATGTCATTCCCGGCGACGCAGCGAATGTGATCGCCGGGCCTGACGCTTCCAGCGATCAAATCGAGGCCGTGCGCGTTTTGCTCGGCCTCGATAAGCCGCTGCACGTACAGTTATCGATGTGGTTCTGGAATCTTTCCCAGGGCGACCTCGGTCAATCCTTCATGCTGGGACGCAGCGTCGCCCAGGCGATCATGGAGCGCCTGCCGACGACCCTGCTGCTGACCGGTTACTCCATCGCCCTGACGATCCCTTTCGGTATCCTCGCGGGTTTGCTCGCGGCCTATCGGCAGAACACCTGGGTCGACACCTTCGTGATGACCATCGCGCTGATCGGCGTTTCCGTGCCGAGCTTCTGGCTAAGCGTTATGGGTATCCTGCTGTTCTCCGTCACCCTGGGCTGGCTGCCGACCAGCGGTTACGTCCCGCCCAGCGAGGATTTTCTCGGCTGTTTGCGTTCGCTGACCCTGCCCGCGGTTTCCCTGGCGGTTTTCCAGATCGGCCTGCTGGCGCGGATGACGCGGGCGACGACGCTGGAGGTGCTGCGCCAGGATTTCGTGCGCACGGCGCGGGCCAAGGGCGTCTCGGAATGGAAGACCGTCGGCAAGCACGCCCTGTCGAACGTGATGATTCCCGTTGTCACGGTCATCGGACTGCTGGTCAGCGTGGCGCTCGCCGGCGCCGTCGTCATCGAGCAGATCTTCGTACTGCCGGGGCTGGGGCAGCTGGTTGTTCAAGGTATCCTGCGCCGCGACTACCCGGTGATCCAGGGCTCGATCCTGGCGGTCGCGGTGCTCCTGGTGGTCATCAACCTGGTCGTCGACCTGCTCTACGCCTATCTCGATCCGAGGCTGCGCCATGACTAGTTCAACATCGGCTCTCGCGACGGAACGGCCGCTGGCGCCCTGGCGCGTAAAAACCGGCAGGCTGCTGCGCCACAACGGCTTTGTGATCGGATTGACGATCATGGCGGTGGTCGCGGCCGCGATGCTGGCCGGCTTGTTCGGCCTCGCGGGAGATCCACTCGACATCAGCTACAGCACGCGTCTCGTTCCGCCTTCGGGGGAGTTCCTCTTCGGCACCGACCACTATGGCCGCAGCATCTTCACGCGGATCGTGGAGGGCACGCACCTGTCGATGCTGATCGGTCTCAGCGTGGTCGGAATCACCGCGATCTCCGGCACGATGGTCGGCGCCGTCTCCGGTTACTTTCCCCGGCTGGACGGCCTCGTCATGCGCTGCATGGACGCGCTGATGGCTTTCCCGCCTCTGATGCTGGCGATCGCCATCGCGGCCGCCTTGGGCACGGGGCTGACGAACCTGATCATCGCCTTGGCGATTACCTATACGCCGCGCACCGGCAGGATCGTGCGCGCCGCCGTGCTGGGCATTCGCGGCTCCGAATACGTCGAGTCTGCGCGGCTGTCGGGCGCCAGCCACCTGCGCATCATCCTGCGGCATATCCTGCCGAACTGCCTGGCGCCGCTGCTGGTCGATCTGACCTTCGTCTTCGCCTATGCGATCCTTGCAGAGGCCGCCTTGAGCTTCCTCGGCGTCGGGCCGCCGCCGCCGACTCCGACCTGGGGCAACATCATCGCCGAGGGGCGGAACTACATGGTCGATGCACCCTGGATCAGCATCTTTCCCGGTCTGGTGATCGCCTTCACGGTGCTCGGTTTGAACCTGCTCGGGGACGGTCTGCGCGACATCCTGGATCCCCGGCTGGTGACGAGCTAGGAGATGGGCCGATGACCGCCGCACCCCTGCTCGAAATCCGCAAGCTGCGTACGGAGTTCGGCCCTCGCGCCAAGCCCTTCGCGGCGGTCGACGGCATCGATTTGCAGATCGCGCCGGGCGAACGGCTGGCCGTGGTCGGCGAGTCCGGCTCGGGCAAGACCATGACCGCGTTGTCGATTCTCGGCCTGGTTCCCGATGCGGGGCGAATCGCCGCGGGCGAAATTCTGTTCGAGGGGCGCGATCTCCTGCGATTGCCGCAGCGCGCCCTACGCCGCCTGCGTGGCGGCGATATCGCGATGATTTTCCAGGAACCCATGACCTCGCTCAATCCGGTCTTCACGGTCGGCGATCAGATCGCCGAGGCGCTGACGCTGCATCAGGGTCTGCGGGGACGCCCCGCCCGCAAGCGCGCCATCGAGCTGCTGTCCCTGGTGCGCGTGCCCTCCCCGGAACAGCGGGTCGATAACTATCCGCACGAGCTCTCCGGGGGCATGCGCCAGAGGGTGATGATCGCCATGGCGCTGTCCTCCCAGCCGAAGCTGCTGATCGCCGACGAACCGACCACCGCGCTCGATGTCACGGTGCAGGCGCAGATCCTGCATCTGATGCGCCAGTTGCAGGATGAGCTCGGCATGGCGATTCTTCTGATCACCCACGACCTCGGCGTGGTCGCGCAGTTTGCCGAGCGCGTGGTCGTGATGTACGCGGGCAAGGTGGTGGAAACGGCGCTGGTGGGCGAAACCTTCGCCGCGCCGCTGCATCCCTACACCGAAGGGCTGCTTGGGAGCATTCCGCCGCTGTATGATGACGTCGAGGAGCTGCGCGCGATCGACGGCGTGGTGCCCGCGCCCAATGCGATGCCGCCCGGTTGCCGGTTTCATCCGCGCTGCGCCTATGCGCGCGAGGCCTGCACCGCGCAGGTGCCGCCGCTGCTGCGTCTGCGCGAAAATCACAGCGCGGCCTGCATCCGCCATAGCGGTTACGAGGTTTCCAAGTGATGGGCGGCGCGGCTCCCTTGCTCGAGGTGCGCGGCCTGACCAAGCACTTCCACGTCGGCCGCAAGCTGATGGGACGTGGCCGCCAGACGGTGCAGGCGGTCGACGGCGTCAGCTTCGATATCCAGCCCGGCGAAACGCTCGGCCTGGTCGGCGAGTCCGGCTGCGGCAAGTCGACGGTCGGCCGGCTTGTCGTGCGGCTGATCGAAGCCAGCGCCGGGTCGGTTCGTTTCGATGGCCAGGACCTGCTGTCCCTGAAAACCGATGCCCTGCGCCAGCAGCGCAGGAAATGCCAGTTCATCTTCCAGGATCCTTACGGCTCGCTCGATCCGCGCATGGCGATCCGCGATATCGTCGCCGAGCCGATCCTGATCGAAGGCAAGCTGAACCGCGCCGAGCGCGAGGCACGGGTGCTGGAGCTGCTCGCGCGCGTCGGTCTGGATGAAAAGGTCGCGGCCCGCTTTCCCCACGAGTTCTCGGGCGGTCAGCGCCAGCGGATCGGCATCGCCCGGGCCCTGGCCCTGAATCCCAAGTTCATCGTCTGCGACGAGCCTGTCTCCGCCTTGGATGTGTCGATTCAGGCGCAGGTGATCAATCTGATGCGGCGTTTGCAGCGCGAACTCGGCTTGAGCTACCTGTTCATTTCCCACGATCTGTCGGTGGTGCGTCATATCGCCGATCGTGTCGCCGTGATGTACCTCGGCAAGCTGGTCGAGGTGGCCAGCAAGGCCGAGCTCTACAGCAATCCGCAGCATCCCTATACCCAGGCGCTGCTTTCTGCGGTGCCGATTCCCGATCCCGCTCAGCTGACGCAGCCGATGGCGCTCAGCGGGGACGTGCCAAGCCCCATTAACCCACCCAAGGGATGCCGCTTCCACACGCGTTGCCCCCTGGCCTTCGACCGCTGCCGTAAAGAGGAGCCTCCATTGATGTCCACCGGAAACGAACACGCCACGGCCTGCCATTTGGTGCCCCATGTCGCGGAGTAGCATCGATCTAGAGGGCAAGCGCGCCATCGTCACCGGCGGTGCGCGGGGTATCGGCAGAGCGATCGTCGAGCGCTTCTTGGCCTCGGGCGCGCGGGTCGCGATCTGGGACCGGGACGGCGCGCGGGCGCAGAGCGCTGCGGAGGAACTGGGTGGCGCCCTGCATGTCGAGGCGCTGGACGTTACCGATACCGCCGCCGTCGAGGCGGCGCTACAGGCCACCGAAGCCGCTCAGGGGCCGAGCGATATTCTGGTGACCAGCGCCGGTATCACCGGACCGGTCGCGACGGTCGCCGACTACGACCCGCAGGAGTGGAAGCGCGTGATCGATGTCGATCTGATCGGAGTCTACGCTTGCCTGCGGGCGGTCGTGCCGGGAATGAGCGCGCGCGGCTACGGCCGGATCGTCAACATCGCCTCGGTCGCCGGAAAGGAAGGCAATCCCAACGCCTCGGCCTACAGCGCCGCCAAGGCCGGCGTGATCGCGCTGACCAAGTCGCTGGGCAAGGAGCTGGCCGAAAGCGGGGTGCTGGTCAACGCGGTGGCCCCGGCGGTGATCGAGACCGAGCTGTTCGAGCAGATGACCCAGGCGCATATCGACTACATGACCTCCAAGATCCCCATGGGGCGGGTCGGGCAGCCCGCGGAGGCGGCCGCGCTGGTCGCCTGGCTGGCCTCCGGAGAGTGCAGCTTCTCGACCGGAGCGACCTTCGACCTCTCGGGCGGCCGGGCGACCTACTAACGATCGGAGCGAAACAGAAAGCATGAAGATCACCGATGTACAGGCCATCTATCTGAGCCTGCCGGAAATCGCCCAGCGCACGGATAGTTCCCAGGACGCGCTGCTGATCCGGATCGACACCGACGCCGGGATCACCGGCTGGGGCGAGGTTGACAGCTGCCCGGCGGCGATAGCCGCGGTGGTCGATGCCCCGCCTTCGCATACCCTGGTCAACGGCCTGCGCAATGTCCTGCTCGGCGAGGACCCCCTGGCCATTGCCTCGCTATGGGACAGGATGTGGCATTCCACCCTGTACTTCGGGCGCAACGGCGCGGCGGTACAGGCGATGGCCGGCATCGACCTGGCACTCTGGGACATCAAGGGAAAGGCCCTGGATCTGCCGGTGCACATGTTGCTGGGCGGCGGCGGGAGCTATCGCAGCGAGATCCGGGCCTATGCCTCGAACATGATGCAGATGACCCCCGAGGCGACGGCGGCGCGGGCGCGTCAGGCCATGGAGGCGGGCTTTACCGCGGTCAAGTTCGGCTGGGAACCGCTGGGTCCCGACGCCGAGTTCGACCGGCAGCTGGTCGCGGCGATCCGCGACAGTCTCGGCCCCAAGGCGGAGCTGATGATCGATGCCGGCCTGGCCTGGGATGCCAAGACGGCGATCCAGCGCTGCCGCCTTTTCGAGCCCTACGAGCTGTTCTGGCTGGAGGAGCCCTTGGGCCCCGACGATCTGCGCGGCTATGCGCGGCTGTCGGCCGCGGTCGATACCCGAATCGCCGCCGGCGAGGAGGAGTGCACGGTCGAGGGCTACCGGCGGCTGATGGACGAGGGCCGGATCGATGTGGTCCAGGTCGACGTGACGCGCACCGGCCTGACCCAGGCGATCCGTATCGCCGAGATGGCCCACCGGCGCGGCCTGCCCTGCGCCAATCACACCTTCACGACCGATATCAATGTCGCGGCCTCGCTGCATTTCCTGGCGGCGATTCCCAATGCGATCATCCTGGAGTACGGCGTCGAGCCGAGCGACATCGCGCGCAACCTGGCCAGAAAGCCGATTCGGATCGAGGAGGGCATCGCCCGGGTGCCGACCGAGCCTGGCCTGGGTATCGAGATCAACGAGGAGATCGTCGCGCGCTACCGCTGCGATCCGGTAACGCGGGAGCGCTGCTGATGCCGGGACGTTTGCACGGTAAGCGGACCCTGATTACCGGCGCGGCCCAGGGCATCGGCAGGTTCTCGGCGGAACTCTTCGCGGCCGAGGGCGCCGAGGTGATCGCGACCGATCTGCAGGCCGACAAGCTGCGCGAGCTCGAAGACCGGAAAGGCATCGAGACCGCAGTTCTGGATGTCACCGACGGCGCCGCCATCGCGGCCCTGGCGGACAGGCTGGGCGCGCTCGACGTCCTGTTCAACTGCGCCGGCTACGTCCACCAAGGGGACATCCTCGCGTGCCCGCAGGAGGAATGGCAGCGCAGCTTCGCGGTCAACGTAACCTCGGCCTACGCGATGACGCGGGCCTTCCTGCCGGCGATGCTGGAGGCCGGCGGCGGGACGATCGTCAACATGGCCTCGGCGGTTTCCTCGATCAAAGGCGTGCCGAGCCGCTGCGCCTATGGCGCCAGCAAGGCGGCGGTTATCGGGCTGACCAAGTCGGTGGCCGCCGACTACGTCGGCCAGGGCATTCGCTGCAACGCGCTCTGTCCGGGGACCGTGGACACGCCCTCGCTGGGCGAACGCATCGCCGCGCTGGGAGATGTGGAAACGGTCAAGCGCGCCTTCGTGGAGCGTCAGCCCATGGGCCGTCTTGCGCAGCCCGATGAGATCGCCAAGGCGGCGCTGTACCTCGCCAGCGACGACTCCGCCTTCATGACCGGGACGGTCCTGGTCATCGACGGCGGCATGAGCCTATAGATACAGAATCGGCCATCAAGAATTCCAAGATAAGGAAACCTCATGAAACTGCTGCGTTACGGCCCCCAGGGTCAGGAAAAGCCTGCGCTTCTCGATGCCTCCGGGCAGCTGCGCGACCTCAGCGGCCTGATCGGCGACATCGACGCCGCCGCCCTTTCGAAGGCGGGTCTGGCGCGCCTGCGCGCGGCCGATCCCGAAAGCCTGCCGCTGGTGCCGGCGTCACAGCGCCTGGGCCCCTGCATCGCAGCCGGCGGCAGCTTTCTTGCGATCGGTCTCAACTACCACGATCACGCCAAGGAAGCCGGGCTGCCGATTCCCGAGGAGCCGATCCTCTTCATGAAGGCGCCGAGCTGCATCTGCGGAGCCAACGACGACGTGCTCCTGCCGCCGGGCTCTGAGAAACTCGATTGGGAGGTCGAGCTTGGCGTGGTGATCGGCGAAACCTGCCGCCATGTCGGCGAGGCCGAGGCGCTGGAGCATGTCGCGGGCTACTGCATCGTTAACGACGTCTCCGAGCGCGCCTATCAGATGGAACGCGGCGGTCAGTGGGTGAAGGGCAAGAGCTACGACAGCTTCGGGCCGATCGGTCCCTATCTCGTCACCCGGGACGAAGTGCCCGACCCGCAGGACCTGGAAATGTTTCTCGACGTCAACGGCGCCCGAGTGCAGACGGGCCACACCGGCACCATGATCTTCGCGGTCGCCGAGATTGTCAGCTACCTCAGCCGTTTCATGACCCTGCGCCCGGGCGACCTGATCACCACCGGCACGCCGCCCGGCGTCGGCCTGGGCTTCAAGCCGCCGCGTTACCTGAAAGCGGGGGACGAGATGCACCTCGGCATCTCCGGCCTCGGCGAGCAGAAGCAGCGCGTGGTGGCCGAAAGTCTCTAACGGGCGCGGCCGCCGACGGCCGCGTAATCCTATTTACCCGGCGGCACGGGATTTCCCGGAACCGGCTCGCCCCGGAGCGACGGGTGAGCCCTCTGGTATTGCGGCGGAAAGGCCGCCTGCGCGCCCAGCGCCTGGGCCGCGTGCCACGGCCAGCGGGGATCGAACAGCATGCCGCGCGCCAGGGCGATCATATCGGCCTGGCCGCTGGTCAGGATGGTTTCCGCCTGCAGCGGTTCGGCGATGCTGCCGACAGCCATCACCGGGACGCCGCTGGCGCGGCGTATCTCCGCCGCGAAGCGGGTCTGATAGCCGGGACCGGAGACGATCTTCTGCGCGGGTGCGAGCCCGCCGCTGGAGACATCGATGTAGTCGCAGCCGCGCTCGCCCAAGGCCTGGGCGTAAACGATCGAGCTGTCGAGGTCCCAGCCGCCCTCGATCCAATCGCTGGCCGAGAAGCGCACGCCGAGCGGCCGGTCTTCCGGCCAAAGGGCGCGCACGGCCTCGAAGACCTCCAGAGGAAAGCGCATCCGGTTTTCGAGCGAGCCGCCGTAGGCGTCCTCGCGCCGGTTGCTGATCGGAGACAGAAACTGGTGCAGCAGGTAACCGTGGGCGCTGTGGACCTCGACGGTGTCGAAATCCGCGCGCAGCGCCCGCTCGGCGGCGGCGACGAAGGCGGCTTTCACGCGCTGCAAGCCGGTTTCGTCCAGTGCCTGCGGCTGATGCCAGTCGGGCCCATAGGGCAGCGCCGAAGGCCCATAGGTCTGCCAGCCGCCGCTATCTTGCGGCAGCGGCTTGCCGCCTTGCCAGGGCAGGGCGGTCGACGCCTTGCGGCCGGCGTGGGCGAGCTGGATACCGATCCGCGCATTGCCGTAAGCGCGGAAGAACCGCACGACCCGTTGTAGCGCGGCCTCGTTCTCGTCCGAGTAGAGACCGACGCAGCCGGGCGTGATGCGTCCCGCGGCCTCGACGCCGGTGGCCTCCACGAAAACCAGGCCGGCGCCGGACACCGCGAACTGCCCCAGATGCATCAGATGCCAGTCGCCGACCGTCCCCTCCTGGGCGGAGTATTGGCACATCGGCGCGACGACGATGCGGTTGGCAAGCTCCAGGGAGCGCAGGGCGATGGGCGTGAAGAGCTGTGAGGGCATGTTCAGGCTGGCTTTCGCGTAGGGGGAGAAGAGAGGTTCGATCCTAATCCGCCAGGCCGGGGCGGGCGCGCCGGACCTCGCGGTTGATGTAGGCGGCTATCACCGCTTTCAGGATATCGCCGGGAATAAAAATCAGCACGGCGGTCAGCGCCTTGAGCAGGCTCATCTCCGCGACGATCGCAAGGCCAACCACGCCGAAGGCATAGAGCACGAGGATGCCGCCGATGACGCTGGCGATAACGCCGGCCAGCATGGGACCGCTGCGCAGACAGGTGCGGTAAAGCAGACCGATCACGATGGCGGCGACCGGCCAGCCGATCAGGAAGCCCACGGTGGGCCCGACGAAGACGCCGAGCCCGCCGCGTCCTCCCGCGAGCAGCGGCGCGCCCAGCGCGACCACCGCGATAAAGACGAGTATGGCGAGGGCGCCGCGCCAGGGGCCGAGGATCAAAGCGGCCAGCATCACCCCCAGGGTTTGCGCGGTAATCGGAACTCCGCCGGCCAGGGGTATCGTGATCTGGGGGATCAGCCCCAAGGCGGCGATCAAGGCGGCGAAGAGGGCCACGCGGGCCACGGTTTTTTCCATTGTTATCTCCTATCGAAGCCGCCGCGCGCGGCCAGGGCCTCGGCGGCATGGTCCGCGTCGTCCAACGCGGAGAGGATGAAAGGCACCACGAGCCGCCAACGCGGGCGGCGCGGGGAACGGGCATGCCAGGCCGCGCCCAGCATCTGCCAGCGTTCCGCCAGCATCGGGGCGAAGCGCAGGGTCATGGTGATCGCAACGCTGAAAGGACGGGTTGGCACACCGGCCCAGCGCAGGGGCGCGAGCAGGCGGTCGAGCACGGCCAGCATCTCGGACAGCGCCGTCGCGGCGGAGACCAAGGTCGCGAGCAGGACCAGGATCCCGATCCGCAGGCAGACGGCGAGCCCGAGCATCCAGTCGCTGAGCAGTCCATGGGCGAGAAAGGCGAGCAGCAGCATCAGCCCGATGGGCCGGAGCGCGCGCAGCAATCCCAAGGCGCCCAGGCCGGCCAGCAGCGCCAGCACGCTGGCGAGGATCGCCGCGAGAACGCGCGGATCGCTGACCAGGAACAGGGCGATGCTGGATGCGGCGAGCAGCAGCAGCTTCAACCCCGCGGGCAAGCCGCGCAGCCAGGGGGTGTGGATGCTTAGGCCGACCATGTCGCGGAGTCCCGTCCTTCGGCCTGCATGGTTTCGAAAAAGGCCGGCAGAACCCGCGCGGGCGGACCATCGTCGCGCAGCCTGCCGTCATCGATCCAGAGGACCCGCTCGAAAGCGGCAAGCATGTCCGGATCGTGGCTGATCATGACGATCTGTTGGGGCAGCGGCGCGATGAAACGCTCCAGCCGCAGGCGGGTTGGAATGTCGAGACCGGTATAGGGCTCGTCCAACAGGATCACCCGCGGCCGCATTACCAGCACCGCGAGCAGGCAGACCAGGCGGCGCTGTCCCTCGGACAGCGTGGCGACGGCGCGGTCGCGCCAGGCGGCGATGCCATGGCTCTCCATCAAGGCGAGGCTGTCCGCTTCGGCGTCGCGCGGCGCCACGCCGTTCTCCGTCAAACCGAAGGAGATTTCCTCCAGGACGCTGGGGCATAGGATTTGATGGTCGGAATTCTGAAACAGGAAGCCCGCGACGGAGAGCGATCCGAAATCGCGTTTGCTGGGGTCGATGCCATAGAGTTCGACCGTACCATGATCCGGTTTGATCAGGCCCTTGATGACGCGGGCCAGGGTGGATTTTCCGGAGCCGTTGCGGCCAACGATTGCGATGCGGCGCTCCGTCAGATCGAGCGAGATGGCGTCGAGTATCGTCCTGTGGCCGCGCCGCAGGCTGACATCGCGTAGATGGATGCCCTCTGTCTCGTTCATGCTCCGCGCCGTTCCATATGCAGGCCGCTCCAGCCGATAGGCGCCGCCGAATTCGGCGGCGCGCCCAAGTCGCCGCGAGCGCAACCACGTTCGCCGAGCTTCGAGGCAGGCAGTTGAATACCGCAAAGCAGGCATCGGCGGAACAGGCTGCGTCCGCGCGGTTCCGCAGCTTGGGGCGATCGCAACTTCATCTGCACGCATCCAGTCCCCCCAGGAGAGGATTCCAGGCTTGCCGTAGCCGGGCAATGAAAGATATATATGATATAAAGGAACTCAGGTAAATCTCTTCAAACGCCGCCCATCGTTGCCAAAGGGCGGCCAGTTCGAACGACAGTATTGGAGGAACCATGGCTCTTCGCCGCATTCTGATCGCCAATCGGGGCGAGATCGCGCTTCGCATCATCCGCGCCTGCCGCGACCTTGGCATAGAATCCGTCCAGGCGCACTCCAGCGCCGATGCCGACACGCTGCCCGTACGGCTGGCGGACCGCGCGGTGGAGATTGGCGGTCCGCAGGCCGCGGAGAGCTATCTGAAGGCCGACACCCTGATCGCGGCGGCGCGCGACGCCGGCTGCGACGGCATCCATCCCGGCTATGGTTTCCTGTCCGAGAACGCCGACTTCGCCGATGCCTGCGCGGCGGCGGGCCTGGTTTTCATCGGCCCCAAGGGATCGGTGATCCGGGCGATGGGCGACAAGGCGGCGGCGCGCAGCCTGGCGATGCAGGCCGGGGTTCCCGTCACCCCCGGCTCGCGCGAGCCGGTGACCTCGCCGGAGGCCGCGCTGGAGGTCGCCAGGGAGGTCGGCTTTCCGCTGCTGATCAAGGCTTCGGCTGGCGGCGGCGGGCGCGGCATGCGCGTGGTCGAGGTGGAAGAGAAACTTCGCGAGACCCTGGAAAGCGCCGCCCACGAGGCAAAGGTCGCCTTCGGGGATGGCGGCGTCTACATCGAGAAGTATCTCTCCCAGGTGCGGCATGTTGAGGTGCAGGTCTTCGGCGACGGGCGGAAAACGCTGCATTTCGGGGAGCGCGACTGCAGCGTGCAACGCCGCCATCAGAAGCTGGTCGAGGAAAGCCCCTCGCCCGCGTTGACCGCGGCACTGCGCGACGAGATGACCGCGGCGGCCTGCGCGTTGGCCGACCAGGTGGCCTATCAAGGCGCCGGCACGGTGGAGTTCATCGTCGATGCCGCCACCCAGAGCTTCTACTTCATCGAGATGAACACCCGCATCCAGGTCGAGCACCCGGTGAGCGAGGAGGTCACCGGCTTCGATCTCGTCAGGCAGCAGATCCTGCTCGCCGGCGGAGAGGCCTTGACCATCGATCAGGACGACATCGTTCAGCGGGGGCACGCCATCGAATGCCGGATCAATGCCGAGGATCCCGAGAAGGGCTTCATGCCGAAGCCGGGCACGATCGAGGAGTTCATCCTGCCGGCCGGCCCCGGGGTGCGCGTGGATACCCATGTCTATCCCGGGTACAAGCTGCCGCCGTTCTACGACTCCCTGCTTGCCAAGGTGATCGTCCATGGCCGCACGCGGGAGGAAGCGCTGGCGCGGATGCGCCGGGCCCTGGGCGAGATGCGGGTGAGCGGCGTTCCGACGACGATCGCTTTCCATCAGAAGCTTCTAAACGATCCGGCTTTCCTCGAGGGCAGGGTGCATACCCGCTACCTGCGCGAGGAAATGTACGCCGGCCACCCCATGCAGCAGATGTTGTGACCGGGCGTATTTGGGCGGTTGACGGCCCGATATGCTTCAATATCATATATATGACTTAGTTGTTATCCATCTGCAGGGCGCGCGTCCCGCGACGCGCTGCCGAAGCAGGCCCAAGCGGTCGAGTTATCAGTAGAAAGGGTATTCCGATGTCTGGCCAAGCAGACCTGACACACGAAGACGTCCTGCGGATCCTGCGGATCGTCGATGAAGCCAAAGACGTCGAGGTACTCGTCGAGTACGGCGGTATGAAGCTGCGGGTGCAGAAGGGCACGGCCGGGCAGGCCTCGGCCTTCGGATCTGCCTTCGAACCGGCGGCCGCCACGGCGCCAGCGCCCGCGGCGGCTGCCGCGGCTCCGGTTTCAACCGCGGCCGCCGCGGTCGAACCGGAAGCCCAGCCCGAAACCCCGGCAGCGCCAGCGGCTGCCAGCGGAGACGCTGCCTTGCCGCAGGGTGCCGTGGCGGTCCGGGCGCCGATCCTCGGACGCTTCTATCGTGCTTCCTCGCCGAGCGAGCCGCCCTTCGTCGAGGTCGGCAGCAAGGTCGGCTCCGACGATACCGTGGGGCTGATCGAGGTGATGAAGCTGTTCAACAACGTCAAGGCGGGGGTCAGCGGCACCATTATCGAGATTCGCGCCGGCAACGAGGAGATGGTCGAGGACGACCAGGTGCTCTTCGTCGTGCAGCCAGAGTGAGCCGGCCGGGAGGGCAGAAACCATGACCGAGGCCGATAAGGTTCGCGCGCGCCGCGCCCGGGACGGGTCCGTCGGAATCATCGACACCACCTTGCGGGACGCCCAGCAGTGTCTCTGGACGACGCGCATGACGGCGGGAATGATGCTGCCGATCGCCGAGCAGATGGACCGCGCCGGGTTCGAGATGATCGACTTCATGGCGCCGGTGCAGTTCGACGTCTGCGTGCGCTATCTCAACGAAAACCCCTGGGAGAAGGCGCGGCTTCTCAAGCAGAAGTTCGCCAATACCCCACTGCGCAGCTATTGCCGCAGCAAAAGCCTGATCGGCTTCAGTCTCGCGCCCGACGATATGGTCGAGATGTGGATGGAGCGCCTGGCCGCCAACGGCTTCTCCGTAGTCGGAACCCTCGATGCCCTGTTCGATGTCGACAACATGGCGGTCAGTATTCGTCATGGCAAAAAGCTGGGTCTCTACACCGTCGGCGCGCTGGTCTTTAGCGAGAGCCCGGTGCACACCGACGAGGTCTATGCCAACACCGCCAAGGCGCTGATCGAACGCACCGACGTCGACGCGATCATGATCAAGGATTCCGGCGCCCTGCTGACGCCGGACCGCATCCGCACCCTGGTTCCCGCCTTGAAGGCGGTGATGGGCGGGCGGCCGCTGGAACTGCACAGCCACTGCAATACCGGTCTCGCGCCGCTGGTCTACCTGGAGGCCGCGAAGCTGGGGATCGACCAGCTCCACACCTCGATCGCGCCGCTGGCCAGCGGCCCGGCGCAGCCCTCGATCCAGAATACCCTGCGCAACCTGAGCTGCTCGGGTTTCGAGACCGGGGTGGATCGGGAATTGATCGGGCAGATCAGCGACTACCTGACCGATCTCGCGGCCCAGGAGGGTTTCCCCTCCGGCCAGCCGATGGAATACGACGTCTTCCACTATCACCATCAGATGCCCGGCGGCATGCTGAACAACTGGCGCTACCAGCTCCGCGAGCAGGGTCTGGAGCAGCATTTCGACGCAATCCTCGAGGAAATCGTTCAGATCCGCGCCGAGCTCGGCTGGCCGATCATGGTGACGCCCTTCTCTCAGATCATCGCAGTGCAGGCGATGTTCAACGTCGTCGGCGGCACGCGCTACGCCAATGTTCCCGACGAGATCAAGCGCTACGCCCTGGGCCACTTCGGCAAGCTGCTGTCGCCGGTCGAACCGGAGATCCTCGACCGCATCGTCGAAAACGGCTCGCCGGCGATCCCCATCGAGCCGCAGCCCATGGCGCCGGGCCGGCCGGCCCTGGAGCGCGCCTACCCGAACCTCGACGATGACGAGCGGATGCTCCGCTACATGTTCGCCGGCGGCGAGGTCGATGCGGTCAAGGCCGCCGGCCCGATCAAGACCACGGCCGTGTTGGGCAGCCCCGTCGAGAGCCTCCTCAAGGGGCTGCGGGACCGCGATTCGGTCACGCTCTTCGACGTCGAATACAAGAACGCCCGCGTCGCTCTGCGCCGGACGGCGTCTTAAGGCGCGTGGATCACCAGAGGGAGGAAAAACAGATGAGCATGATGATGCCGCCAATCGTCGATATGCGTTTGCGTCCGCCGATTCCGGCCTGGACCCGGGGCAGCGTGTTTCGCACGGCGATGCACTATCCCCGGCAGATGGTCAGCTTCAAGGGCGCCCGTTCGGCCTGGCTCGAGGATCTCGACATCCTCTTCGAGGAGATGGACTCCGCGGGTATCCGCTATGGCGTGCTGATCGGACGCGCCTCTTCGGGCGCGGGCAATCTTGGCGGTGTCGAGAATCGCGAGATCGTCGAGGCTGTGAACAGCTACCCCGACAGATTTCTCGGTTTCCTCGGTGTCGATCTCGACGATATTCCCAAGGGCCTAGCCGAGATTCGCGAGTACGCGGCCGAGGAAAACATCAAGGGCATCTCGATCGAGCCCGGCTCGGCGCGCGAGCCGCGCTGGTCCGACGATCCCAGCCTCGATCCGATCTACGAGATCGCGCAGGAGTTCGATCTGCCTGTCTCGATCTCGCTGTCGGGTCTGCTGTCCGTGCTCGGCGGGCATGATATCTCCTGGTCGAGCCCGGTTTCGATTCAGCGGGCGGCGCAGAAGTACCCCGATGTGAAGATCATCGTCTCCCATGCCGCCTGGCCCTATGCGGCGGAGATGGTCGTGGTCGCTTTGGCCTGCCCGAACATCTACGTCTCGCCGGATCTCTATGCCTCGACCAAGGACATCATCTGCGCCGATACCTATGTGAAGGGCGCCAATATGTTCCTCGAGGACCGGACGCTTTTCGGCACCGCCTATCCGGTCAAGGACATCCAGGATTCGGTCCGCGATTTTCTCGAGATGGGATGGCGGCAGGATATCATCCCGAAGATCCTCTACCGCAACGCGGCGAAGCTGCTGAAGCTCGATCTCTAGAGCTTGACCTTAGTGCCTGAGCTGGTTGGCGGCGCGGCTTGCCCATAAATAGGCAGCCGCGCCGTCCGCCTTTCAGGGGGCGTCGGATTTCAGCAGGTTGCGATACTCGTAGCTGTCCGAGTGCATCAGGCTGCGGCGCCATTCGACGGGTTTGTCCTCGAAGGTGACCGCGACGCGGATGATTTCGAGCAGCGGCGTCCCGAAGGCGATGTTCAGCCGCTTCGCGGTCGTCGGGTCCGCGGGCACGGCGCGCAGCCGGTCGAGGGTGCGAATGACGTTGATTCCGAACTTGCTCTGATACAGCCCGTAGATCGTGCTGTCGCGCGCGACGAAGGCGGCCTCGGTCAAGCCGGGAAACATCGCGATGGGAATGCGGATTTCGTCGTGCACGATGGGCTCGCCGCGCATCAGCATCAGATTGAAGACGCTGTAGATGCCGTCGCCCGGGCGAATCGCGAGCGCCTCCGCCGTTTCCTCGTCGGCGCTATCCTCGGCGAAGGACAGAGTCTGGACGATGGGGACCTCGCGATGGCCGTCGCGGTGCACGATATGAAAAAAGACGTTGAGCATGCGCTCTGGGCTGTAGGGCGCGAGGAAGGTGCCGCGGCCCTGCTGCCGGATCAGGACATGCTCGGCGACCAGTTCGTCGATGGCCCGGCGGATCGTGCCGATGCTGGTGCCGAAGGTCGCGCAGAGCTGCTTTTCCGTGGGGATGGCATCGCCGGCCTGGATATCGCCGCTGCTGAGCATGCGCGTGATCGCCAGCTTCACCTCCTTGTACAGCGGCTGGCTGGAGTCGCCCATCAGGGTGATGGCGTCGCGCCGTGTCCGGCGCGCAGGCGGTTGCGAGAGGGGCGATGAATCCTGCGGCGCGGGGGAAGAGCGTTTCGGCATGTCGGCGTCTCTGCTCATGGGTTGCTTGTGAACCAAGGCCCAGGCAGAACGCCCGGACCGGCTTGGCCTGCCTCCCTTAACGCCGCATCGCGGGCGAAGCGGCTGCGGTCGAATCTAGCCAAGATGGAACTGGCGATCCAGAACTCCTTGGCGGGGGCCGCCGCAGGGAAGCGGGCACTAGCAGGGTCTTGTTGACCTGGCAAAAATGATTTGTATCATTCATATGTTTCGAAATCCACTGCATGAGGGCACCATGAACATTACCCGAGAGATCGCCGGCCGCGTGGCAAGCACGCGCTTCGACGACTTCGCAGCGCAAGACGTTGCCTATTCCAAGACTCTCGCGATGAGTGCCCTGGGGGCGATGGTCGCCGGGCCCAACTGCGTGGGCAGCGATATCATGACCCGCTACGTGAAGCGCGCGGGCGGCGCCGCGGAGGCGACGGTACTCGGCGCGTCCTGCAAGGCGCCGGTGGAATTGGCCGCCCTGGCCAATGGCACCTACGCCCATGCCACGGAGTACGAGGACGACAGTTTCCCCGAAGCCGTCTCCAGCTACACCTTGTTTCCAGCCATCCTGGCGCTCGGCGAAAAGCTGGGGTCCGATGGCAAGGACGTGATCGCCGCCTTCATCCTGTCCTATGAAGCCCAGGCGCGGATCGGTATCGCTTGCCGCGAGGCGCGGCGTCTCGGCTACATGGTGCTCAGCCTGGCGGGGTCTCTGGGCTGCGCCGTCGCCGGCGCGAAGCTGCTCGGCCTCGACGAGGAACGCACCGCCAATGCCATCGCCATCGCCGCGTCCCAGGCCAGCGGCATCGGCTATCAGACCGGCACCATGGCGCATATCGTCGAGATGGGCTTTTCCGCGCGCAACGGCTTGACCGCGGCGCTGCTCGCCAGCGACGGCTTTACCGGCCAGCAGGACATCCTCGAGGCGCCGCGCGGCCTGTTCAACATCATCACCGGCGGCAAGGTCGAAAACCCCGAGGCGATCCTCGGGGACTGGGGCCAGCCCTATCGAATCAACGAGATCGGGATCAAGTCCTATCCCTGCTGCTACCACCTGCAGCGGATGATCGAGACGACGGTCGCGGTGCGCCAGGAGGAGAACCTCGGCGTCGACGACATCGAGGAGATCGAGGTCGAGGTCAACGCCTTCTTCCCCACCGTCGTGCAGCACGAGGAGCCCAAGGACGAGATCCAGGCGCAGTTCAGCCTGCCCCATGTCCTGGCCATCGCGATGCTCGAGCCGAACGTCCTGCCGGCCGGTTTCGCCAAGGCCAAGATCGAGGATCCCGCCTTCGCGCGCTTCCGCAAGAAGGTGAAGACCGTGGTGCGCGAGGACTGGGGCTGGACGCCGACCGGCTGGACGCCGAACATCACCTATCGCCTCGCCGATGGGCGGACCATCGAACGCCGCCCGGAAACCGCCAAGGGACAGCCGCCGGCCCTGCTCGATTTCGAGGCCTGCGTGCCGAAGTACCGCGGCTGTGTCGATGGCGTCGTCGCGGAAGAGAATATCCAGCGCTCGATAGAAATCATGGCCCAGCTCGATGCCTGCGAGGATGTCGGCGAGCTGATGCGTACGGTCGCCGTCTAGGTAGCTGGTCTGCGGCGCGTCCCGGCTCTGGTGCGGGGCGCGTTCGCTAGAAGCTGCGGAAGCTCTGCTCGTAGCCCTTGGCGCGTTCCTGCAAGGCGGCGATCAGCGTATCCACGGCTCTGGATTGCGGCCGCTGCACCGGCAGCAGCAGGCCGAAGTCCAGCTTGATCGCGGGCAGGAAGGGCTTCATCACCACGCCCTTGTCGGCGAAGGCGCTGGCGGTAAAGACATCGACCACGGAAACGCCCAGTCCGGCGGCGACCAGATCGCAGATCGCGGCGCCGGACTGGGTTTCGATCGTCAGCCGCCGCTGAATGCCGAGACGCTCGAAGACCTGGTCGACCCGGCGGCGCAGGAAGGTGTCGGGGATGATGGAAATGAAGGCTTCGTTGTTCAGGTCCTCGGCCTTCACCACGGGAACATGGGTCAGGCGGTGTTCGGGCGGCAGCACGCAGACGCAGTTGAGGCTGGCGAGATGCGTGATATTGGCCGCCGGATAATCGATGGGCAGAGTCGCGAGCCCGATGTCGAACTGCTGCCCGTCCAGCCATTCCCGCAGCTCGCGCTTGACGATGGTCTTCACGGAGACGCGGATCCGCGGCATCTGCTTCTGGAACTTCACCAGCGCCTCGGGGATCAGCCGCTGGATCATCGGCATCGTGGCGATCACCCGGACCAGCCCGCTGTCCGTCAGCGCGATGTTCTGCATCAGGTTGCTAAGGTGGGTCAGGCCAGGATAGACGCGCTCGATGCCGCGGAACAGGGCCTCGGCCTCGGCGGTGGGGTGCAGCCGCCCGCCCCGGCGGATGAACAGCTGGTAATCGACCTGGGCTTCGAAGTTGTGGATCAACCGGCTCACCGCGGGTTGAGACACATTCAGAATCGACGCGGCCTGGCTGGTCGAACCTGAAATCATGACCCAGCGGAAGGCATCGATTTGTTTCAGATTGAGGGCGCCCGCCATGCCGTGTTCCTATAAATATGCATAGATTTTATGATATCTATACAGAAAAAACATAGCTAGGGGCAAGGGTTTCGATCAACCTAGCGCGCTAGCGGTAATCCCTTATTATTTCTTGGATTATTGGCGATTATTGCGGATTATCCTGCATCGTCTACCTGCTTCATCTATAATTATACTGCATAGCTGAATGAGACAATAATATTGGAAATTATATTATGGACCCGTGAGGATTGATCAAAGCGGACCGCTGGCCCGCGCCAAGAAAAACCTCTCTGGGGAGAATCATCAGTGGCGTTCAAGGAACTGCTCGAGGATTTTGAGCAGAAGAAGCAGACGGCGCTTGCCATGGGCGGCGAGGAGAAGCTCGCCAAGCGGCGCGCGCAGGGACATCTCAATGCCCGTGAGCGCCTCGACGCATTGCTTGATCCCGGCAGCTATTTCGAGTCTGGCTTGTTCGCCAAGGGTATCCGCCCGGAGGCGCGCCACAAGACGCCGGCGGATGGGAAGATCGCCGGCTACGGCCGCATCGACGGCCGTGAGGTCGCGGTGGTCGCGAACGATTTCACCGTAGTCGGCGCGACCAGCAGCTCCATCAATGGCAAGAAAATCCGCCACATGCGCGAGGTCGCGACCGACCGGGGCCTGCCGCTGATTTTCCTCGGCGAATCGGCCGGGGCGCGGATGCCCGATCGCATGGGCGCGCCGGGTCGCGCCATGCTGGGGCAGGACGCCGCCGAATACCTACGGCTGCGCAAGACGCCCTGGGTTTCCGCGCTGCTGGGCGATTGCTACGGCTCCTCCACCTGGTACGCCTGCATGTCCGATTTCGTGGTCATGCGGAAGGGCGCGACCATGGCGGTGGCCAGCAGCCGGGTGACCTCGGTGGCCATCAATCAGCCGGTCGAGGCCGAGGATCTGGGCGGCTGGCGGCTGCACACCAGCGAAACCGGGCTGGTCGACATGGCCGTCGATAGCGACGAAGAGGCGCTGGAGGCGGTGCGCACCTTCCTCAGCTACCTGCCGAGCCATGCCGGCGAGGCGCCGCCGCGTCACGCCGTTCCCGAGGGGTCCGACGACAACGCGGAACGGATCCTGGAAATCCTGCCCGAGGTGCGCAACGCGGTCTACGACGTGCGCGATATCGTGCGCTGCGTCGTCGATACGGATAGCCTTTTCGAGCTCAAGGGCCGCTTCGGCAAGTCGGTAATGACCGGCCTCGCGCGGATCGACGGGCGTTCCGTCGGCGTTCTCGCCAACAACCCGAAGTTCAAGGGCGGGGCGATCGACGTCAATGCGATGCGCAAGGCCGTCAGCTTCCTGGTGCTCTGCGACTCCTACAATATCCCGGTCGTCTTCATGGTCGATCAGCCGGGCTTTTTGATCGGTATCGAGGGCGAGAAGCGCTGGGCGCCGGGCCGGATCATGAATTGGATGAACGCGATCAGCCTGGTTTCCACCCCGAAGCTCTCGGTGATCATGCGTAAGAGCTATGGGCAGGCCTATCTCAACATGGGCGGCGGCCGGAATTCCGACGAGGTGCTGTGCTGGCCCACGGCCGATCTCGGTTTCGTCGATCCGGTGCTCGGCGTGCAGATGATGCACAAGCTGAAACGCGACGAAGATCCCGAGCGTTTCGACGCCCTGGTCGAGGATCTCAAGCAGGACTCTTCGGCTTGGGCGCTGGCCGAGCTTTATGAAACCCACGCCGTCATCGACCCCAGGGAAACCCGGCAGGCGCTGAAGCGTCTGCTGGAGGTCCATGCCGGGGGTGGCGAAGTCGGCCAGCACCATCTGGCGACCTGGCCGACAAGTTATTGAGCAACGGCGGCAGCCGGCAAGACAAAGGAAGCGAGTGAATGGCCGATATTGAAGTAAAGAGCGACGTTACCGGCGCTGTCTGGAAAGTCCTGGTCGAGGTTGGTGCCGAGGTCGCCGAAGACGACACCCTGGTCATCCTCGAATCCATGAAGATGGAAATCCCGATCTCCGCGCCCGAGGACGGAACGGTCAAGAGCATCGCGCTGGCCGAGGGCGATGCGGTGACCGAAGGGCAACTCGTGCTGGTGCTCTCCGTCTAATGGCCGGCTCCGCGACACCCCGGCGCAGCGAGGAGCTTGGCTCCGGCACCGCCTCATCAGGTGAGGCGGAGCGGGGCTGCGTTGCGCGCGCGCTGATGGCGGCGGCGCGCGAGGAGGGGCGCAAGGCACTCGACGAACAGCAAGGCAAGGCGGTGCTGGCGGACTTCGGAATCTCCGTGCCGCGATCCATTACCGCCAAGACGCCGGCAGAGGCGGCGGAGCTCTGCGGCGCCCTGCAAGCGCCGCTGGCGGTGAAAATCCTCGCCTCGCAGGCATTGCACAAGAGCGATCTCGGCGGCCTTCGCCTGGGTCTGAACAATGCCTCGGAGGTCGGCGCCGCGGCGCGCGCTATCCTCGATGGCTGGTCTCTCGACCCGGCCCTGATCGAGGGCTTCCTGGTCGAGGAGATGGCGCCGGCTGGACAGGAAGTGGTGATCGGCGGATTCCACGATCCACAGTTCGGCCCGATGATCATGCTCGGCCTCGGCGGTGTCTTCGTCGAGATCTTCGCTGACGTCACTTTCCGGGTTTGTCCCATCGAGCGCGCCGACGCCGAGGCGATGCTTGGCGAGCTACGGGCGCGCGCCTTGCTCGAGGGCGCGCGCGGCGGCCGCGCGGTCGATCGCGAGGCCTTGATTGACGCCCTGCTCAAGGTGGGCGGCCGCGAGGGCCTCCTGATGCAATTCGAGGGACAGATCGCCGAGCTCGACATCAATCCCTTGATCGCCAGCCCCGAAGGCGCGGTCGCCGTCGATGCGCGCTTCGTGCTGAGCGGGGATGCGGAGGCGGGGAAGCGCGCGTTGCAGCCCGCTCCCGAGAGCTTCGCGCCGCTGTTCGAACCGAAGACCATTGCCGTCGCCGGCGTCTCGGCTTCCGGCAAGGGACCCGGCAATCGCTTTATCAAGAACCTGCGCTCCCTGGGTTTCGACGGCGCGATCTATCCGATCCATCCGAGCGCCAAGGAGCTCGAAGGCCTCACGGCCTATGCCAGCCTGGGCGACACCCCAAAACCGGTCGACTATGCCTACATCGCCGTACCGCGGGCCGGTGTCTCCGAGCTGCTCGAATCGGCGGCGGGCCGTGTGAGCTTCGCGCAGATCATGACCAGCGGCTTCGGCGAGAGCGGCGCGGGGGCGACCAGCCAGGACGCCTTGGTCGCCGCGGCCCGGCGCGGTGGCGTGAGAATTCTCGGCCCCAACTCGCTGGGTACCTACTCGCCGCGCGGGCATATGACCTTCGCCGAGACGCGCCGCAGCGAAGCCGTGCCGGGCAGTGTCGGAATTATCTCGCAGAGCGGCGGTATCGGAGTCGATTTCGTTCGCACGGGGCAGGCGCGCGGTCTGCGTTACTCGGGCGTGGTCACCATCGGCAACAGCGCCGACCTCGGCCCGAACGATCTTCTGGAGCATTTCCTGGCCGACCCGCAGACCGCGGTGATCGGCATGTATCTCGAGGATATCGGAGACGGCCGGCGGTTTTTCCAACTGCTGAAGGAGGCGCGGGGCCGCAAGCCGGTGATCTTGCTGAAAGGCGGGCGCAGCCAGCAGGGGCAGAAGGCGGTGATCTCCCACACCGGCGCGCTGGCTGGAGATACCCGGTCCTGGCTGGCGGTCGCTACCCAGACCGGCTGTACTCTGGTCGATAGCATCGAGGAACTGATCGACGTTCTGCTGCTGTTTCAGACGCTCACGCCGTCGTGCGAGCGGGTCAGCCATCGCCTCGCGCTATTTGGCAATGGCGGCGGCGCCAGCGTGGTGGCGACCGACTGCTTCGTGCAGCACGGCTTCGATCTCGCGGAGGTCAGCGCGGATACCCGGGCCAAGCTCGCGCGCCTGGAGCTGCCGGACGGGGCCAGCGCCGGCAATCCCATCGATTTCCCGGCCAATGCCTTCAACCGCAGTGACGGGCGGATCGCCGAAGGCATTCTGGATGCCCTCGGCGGCGATAGCGGAACCGATGTCATCCTGGTGCATCTCAATATGCCGGTGCTGCTGAGTTACCGCGAAAGCCGCATCGTCCCCAACATCGTCGATTGCGTTGTCGCCCAGCGCGAAGCAGCCGCGCCGGGGGCGCCGCACATCGCGATGGTGCTGCGCTCCGACGGTACCGAGGAGGTCGACGGCGTGCGCCGTGAACAGCGCCAGCGCGCGGTGGCCGCCGGGATTCCGGTCTTTGAAAACTTCGCCATCGCGGCACGGGCGCTCGAAGCGCTGGCGAACTTCGAGCGGTTCCTTGCGCTTCGCGGCGGCGGGATGCCATGACGGCGCGGCAGGGCACGGCTTTGATCTTGGGCGCGGGCGGTGTCGTCGGCCGCGCGGCGCTCGACCATTTTGCCGCACAGAGCGACTGGTCGACCATCGCGGCTTCGCGGCGCCCGCCGAACGACTTGGACGAAGGCTTGCGGCGCCTGCCGATCGATCTGCTCGACGCGGCGGATTGCCGCGCCAAGCTCGCGGACAACTCCGATATCACCCATGTCTTCTATGCCGCCTATCTCAAGGCGCCGAGTCCGGGCGAAGAGGTTACGACCAATCTGCGCATGCTGGTGAACCTGGTCGATGCCCTGGAGGTGGAAACCCCCGGTCTCCGTCACATCAACCTGGTGCATGGGCAAAAGTGGTACGGCAACCACCTGGGTCCCTACCGCACGCCGGCCAAGGAAGACGACCCCCGGCACATGCCGCCGAACTTCTATTACGACCAGCAGGATTTCATCGCCGACCGGCAGCGCGGCAAGAATTGGACCTGGTCGGCGGTGCGCGTGCAAGCGCCGCTCGGGTTTTCCCTCGGCAGCCCGATGAACCAGGTTTTGATCGTCGGGCTGTATGGCTCGATCTGCCGCGCCCTGGGCGTGCCGCTCCACTTCCCCGGCCCGCAAGGCTGCTTCGACGCGCTCTATCAGGTGACCGATGTCGGCCTGCTCGGCCGGGCGATGCAGTGGATGGCGACTCAACCGAACTGCGCCAACCAGGCCTTCAATGTCACCAACGGGGATCTGTTTCGCTGGCGCAACCTCTGGCCGCGTCTGGCGTCGTTTTTCGGTGTCGAGGCCGGCGAGGTCCGGCAGCGGTCGCTGGCGGCGATGATGGCCGACAAGGGCCCGCTCTGGGACCGGATCGTTGCCGAGCATGGCCTGGAAAACTACGCCATGGACAGCCTCGTCGATTGGTCCTGGGGCGACTTCGTTTTTGGAAGCGCGTTCGACAACGTTTCTTCGACAGTAAAAATAAGAAAAACGGGGTTCAATGACTGCGAAGATAGCGAGGAAGTTTATCTAAATGCTTTGGATAATCTTAGGCAGAGGAGAATCATTCCATAACTACCATATTAATTACTTGAGAAAATGCAAGTATTTCTAGTTAGGAAATTTTCGGGGCTCGCGGGCCGGACTTGCCCGGGGGCCATGTGTGAGGTGAGGCGAGAAATCTTGAGCGCTCACCAGTGTCGTCGGCAGCCGCCGTCGGCAGTATCAAGCCGGGCGTAGAAGCGCTCGGCGAAGGGAGGAGACTATGAACTATCAAGTCAAGGGAGTGTCCCGTAGGGACCTCATGAGCATCTTCGGCCGTTTCGGCGTGGCGTCCACCATGCTGGCCGCGGCCGGGATGACCGGTGCGGTGTCCGCGCCGCGTCTGGCACAGGCTGCCGAGGACACCCAGAAGAAGCGTTACGCTTCCGAACCCAAGTACACCTTTCGTTATGGCGGGGCCGGGTACAACGCGGAGCGTTTGCGCTTCGTGCACGTCGGTTGTCTCGACTTCATTCGCGATCTCGAGGAGCGGACCAACGGTGCGATCCGCGTCGAGTTCATCGGCGAGAATCAGATCTGCAACGAGCTCGACTGCGTGAAGAAAACCCAGCAGGGCATCATCGATATCTTCACCTCGTCGACGCAGAACGCGGCCGGCGCGGCGCCCTACTACAACGTGCTCGACTTCGCCTATATGTTCCCGACCCGGGCGTCCTTCTATCACTTCATCTACCACCCCAAGAGCGAGACGCTGTTCCGCGAACCGCTCCGCAAGCTTCATCGCGTCCAGTTCCTGTTCACAATGTTCGAGCAGCGCGGCCTGATGATGGGCCTGAAGTACAAGGACCGTCCCACGATCTCGACTCTGGAGGAGCTGCAGGGCGGCAAGAACCGGGTCACCGGCTCGCAGCCCGGCCGGATCGCGATGGAACTGATGGGGCTCAACCCCGTTCCCGTGGCCTGGGAAGAGACGCTGGACGGCCTCAAACAGGGCCTCATCGACGGCGCGGAAACCTGGATGTCGGCGGTCGCGGCGTTTAACATGACGCCGGTCGTCTCGCAGGCGGTCGATCTCAAGTTCTTCGCCGGCCTGGAGCATGCCGCGATGAACCTGGATGTCTTCGAGGAGCTTGAGCCGGAGTACCAGGACGCCATCATGGAGTCGTCCTATCTGACCCAGGCCCGCATTCAGGGCACCCACGAGGCCGCTTTGGTCAACCTGGTCGGCGCCACCAACCCGCCGATTCCCGGGACCGTGTTCGACGAATTCGGGGTGCGTGTCGCCACGCTGCCCGATGCGGAGCTTGAGAAGGCGGAGAGGCTTTGTGCGCCGAACTACGTTCCCGAGCCTTGGGAGCAGTGGCGCGAGCGGCTGAACGAGTGGTCGGGCGGACACGACGTCTATACGGAGATTCACAGCATCGCGCGTGAAATTCCGAAAGACACCCTGGCGCAGAACGTCGACCCGCGCCGCTGGTGGATGTCCTGATCGTTTGACGTGTTATGGGGGGCGGCGCAATCGCGCCGCCCTCCGTTATTAAAATGACCTGGCAGGGGGCAACGCTCCGCTGGGCGGCAGGGAACTGGGAGTTCCGGACATGAAGAAGGCTTTGCTTTGGCTCGACGACAACATCGAGCCCGTTCTCATGAATATCGCCTATGTCGTCATGGCGGGGCTCGTGTTCGAGCAGGTGGTGCTGAGGTTCATCTTCAAGACCCAGGTCGCCTGGAGCTCGGGGGTGGCGGTCTACATGTTCATCTGGGTCACCTGGATGGGCGCCTCCTATAATGTGCGCAAGCGCGCGCATCTCACCTTCGGCGAGATCCGCACGCAGCTTCCCTATGCCATGCAGTTCGTCTGCCTGATCGTCGATGCCGTGCTCTGGGTTTCGCTCGCGGTGGTCGTGATCTATTTCGCCTTCGAGCAAATCGAGCTGTTGCAGATGAATTTCGCTTTCGTGCCGGGGACCAGCGACCTGATGCAGTGGTGGTTCTATCTCATCATGCCCTTCGGCTGGGGGATGATCGTTCTGCGCGCGGTGCAAAATCTTTGGGATGATGTCCGCGCCTTCCGCCGCCGAGAGCCCTTCCAGCTCGGCGCGCCGTCGATGGCCGAATAGGAGAACGCGAACATGGAAGGCGAACTCATCATTCTCGTTTCGGCCTCCGCCCTGGTGCTCTTCGCCCTGGGCATGCCGATTTTCCTGATCGTCGGTCACTGGGTGCTGTGGACCAGCGTCATCACCGACTTCACCCTGGCCAACCTCAGCCTCACCCTGTTCGAGGGGATCAACTTTTTCGGCCTCCTGGCGCTGCCGCTGTTCATCCTGACCGGCGACATCATCAATGCCGGGGGCATCGCCAAGCGCCTGACGGACTTCGCCTATGCGATGTTCGGCTGGGTTCGCGGCGGCCTGGGCCTGGCCGCGCTCGGCGCCTGCGGGATGTTCGCGGCGATTTCCGGGTCGAACGCGGCGACCACCGCGACCATCGGATCGATCATGCACAAGGAGCTGAAGGAGGGTCTCTACGACGACCGCTTCTCGGCAGCCACGCTGGCCTCGGGCGGCGTGGTCGGCATCATCATTCCGCCCTCGATCATCTTCGTGATTTACGGCTTTCTGCTGAATCTGCCGATCGGCGATCTCTTCATGGCGGGTCTACTTCCGGGGGCCTTGATGGTCGTGGGCATGCAGGCCGTCTGCCTGCTGATGTCCTGGCGCTTCGGCTGGGGCAAGCTGATTCCGCTGCAGCTCGGCAATTGCGTGCGGTCCGGCGCGCGCGCCTACCTGGGTTTCGCCGCGATCGCCATCGTCCTGCTCGGTATCTACGGCGGCATCTTCTCGCCGACCGAAGCCGCGGCGATGACCGTGGTCTTCGGCATCCTTGCCGGAACCCTGATCACGCGCGAGATCAAGCTGCGGGCGATACCCGGGATCCTGCTGCACTCCGGCCAGATCGCCGGCATGCTGGTGCCCCTGGTCGCGGTTTCCATCGTCATGCAGCAGATACTGTCGATCATCGGCGCCCAGGCCTTCGTCACCGGGCTGTTCGATGGCATCGGCGGCTACTATGCGACGCTGATCGTCTGCATGGCGATGATCCTGATCGCCGGCGCCTTCCTGGAAAGCGTTCCCGTGGTCATCATTCTCGCGCCGATCCTGGCACCGATCGCCTATGGCATCGGCGTCGATCCGGTCCACTTCGCCATCGTCTTCGTGGCCGGGACCGCGATCGGTTTCATCACGCCGCCCTTCGGTCTCAATCTCTTCGTTGCGAGCAGTATCACGGGGCTGCCGTTCCTCAGGATCGTGCCCTACGTGGTGCCCTACTTCATCGTCTTGATCCTGGCGTGGTTCGCCATCATCAGCTTCCCCGCCCTGTCAACCTATCTGCCGTCGATCAGCGGCCTCTAGGCCGCCGCCGCCGGAGGGGCGGACATCACGAACGCAGGGCCTCCGCATGCGGGGGCCCTGCGCAAAATTGGAGACTGTGTTATCGCGATTCCTGATCTGAAATCGGCGTTTCTCGGCGAGTTGAGGCTCGAGTTCGCGCGCTCGCATGTCGTCGGCGAAACGCCGCTGGGCACGCGCCGGGTGGACTGCTTCGACAGCGGCCATTTTCGCGGACCGCGAGTCGACGCGCGGGTCCTTCCCGGTACCAGCGACTGGATCCTCGGCGGCCGCGATGGCGTGTTCCGGCCCGACGTGCGAGTCTGCCTGGAAACCCAGGACAGCGCGCAGATTCTGATGTCCTACCGGGGGGTGCGTCACGGCTCCCCCGAGGCGATGGAGCGCTTCGCCAAGGCGCTGCCGGTCGAACCGGGCAGCTACTATCTGCGCAACCTGATCGTCTTCGAAACGGCCGCGGAACCCTATCTCTGGCTGAACAAGCTGGTGGCTGTCGGCCTCGGCAGGCGGGAACCCCAAGCGACGAGCTACGATGTCTTTGAAATCCTGTAGCGGGGAGGAAAGACCGAGCCGGCCCAGCATCGCCCAGGGCGTTTTCCGCGCCGCAAGCGACGCTTTCCCGGGTCTGGCCGTCGCCGCTATCGTCGGCTTGGCCGCGGCCTTTATCACCGATCACTACGGCGGCCCGATCATGCTGTTCGTGCTGCTGCTCGGTATGACGCTCAACCCCATAGCCGACAATCCGCGGATCGCGCCGGGCATAGATCTCGCGACCAAGCGGGTCCTGCGCCTCGGCGTGGCGCTGCTCGGCGCGCGCATCACCCTGGACCAAATCCTCTCCCTGGGCATCGCGCCGATCGCCGTGGTGGCGACCGGTGTGATCGCGACGATCCTGTTCGGCGTGGCGCTCAGCCGCGCGCTCGGGCTCGGCAGCCGTTTCGGCGTGCTGACCGGTTGCTCCGTGGCGATCTGCGGCGCCTCGGCGGCGATGGCGATTTCCTCCGTCCTGCCCAAGGGCAAGAACGATGAGCGCGATACCATCTTCACCGTGATCGGCGTCACCACGCTGAGCACCATGGCCATGATCCTCTATCCCTTGGTCACCGCCTTCCTGGGATACGGCGACGGCAAGGCGGGGATTTTCCTCGGAGGCACCATCCACGATGTCGCGCAGGTCGTCGGTGCCGGGTATAGTGTTTCGGAGACCGCGGGCGACGCGGCGACCTACACAAAACTGCTGCGGGTTGCGCTGTTGCTGCCTGTCGCGCTGGTCGTTGCCCTGGCTTTTAACCACGGAGGAGAAGGCGGAGGGAAAGCGCGTCCGCCGCTGTTTCTAATCGCCTTTTTCGCGCTCATCGGCCTCAACAGCGCCGGCCTGATCGACGCGCGGATGGCTGACTTCATTCAGACCGCCTCCAAGCTCTGCCTGGTGGCGGCCATCGCCGCCCTTGGCATCAAGACCTCGCTGACGGGCCTGTTGCGCGTCGGCGGACCGGCGATTGTGCTTATCGTCATGGAGACCCTGATGCTGGCGGGTCTCGTCATAGGTTTGCTCGCGCTGCTTGGTTAAGGCGCGGGACCGCGCGCTTCGGACGTCGAACTGGGGGACCATTCTTTGTTGCCAATCTGGGACCAGCTTCTGTTTCTCGGCATCGTCGCCTTGGGGTGCTACACCCAGGCGGTCACGGGCTTTGCGCTGGGTTTGATCGTCGTCGCCCTGGCCGCGCTGTTCAACATCATGTCGATCGAGCTCGCGTCGATCGTGGTTACCATCATCACCCTGTCGAACGCCGGCCTCGCACTCGTGCGCAGCGGCTGCCAGGTCCGCTGGAGCCGGGTTGTGCCGGTGATCGTGGCCTCGGCGCCGGCGATCTATGGCGGCCTGCTGCTGCTCGGCCAGATGAGCGCCGAAAGCAAGGGGCTGCTGCGTCTTCTACTCGGCGTGACGATCGTCGGCAGCAGCCTGCTGCTCGTCTTGAATCCCAGGCCGCGGGCGCAGGAATCGAGCCGTGCGTCCTTCGCGTTCCTGGGCGGGGTCGCGGGTATCCTGGGCGGCTTGTTCGCGGCTTTCGGGCCGCCCCTGATTTTCCACTTCTATCGCCAACCGCTCAAGCTGGCGATGATCCGCGATACTCTGTTGATGATTTTCCTGCTGATGTCGATCGAGCGGATCGGGTTTCTGCTGGTCGAGAACGCGATGCCCCTCGATGCGCTGATTCAGGCCGGACTCGCCCTGCCGGTGACCCTTGCGTTCACCTTTCTCGGCGGCAAGCTGCCGCCGCCGCTCAGCGAGATCGCGATGCGCCGCGCCGCCTTCGCTTTGCTGATGCTCGCCGGGGTCGGCGTGATGCTGCCGGTTCTGCTGGCCTCGTAAGGCGTCAGGCGCCGCCGCTGTCTTCCGCGGTTTTCCGCTTCTCCAGCTCCTCGGCCAGGATCGGCAAGGCGAGGTTGCAGGAATGGATGCCCATCACCGTCGTTAGCTGGATCGTCTCCAGGATCTCCTCGGCGCTCGCCCCCGCCTTGAGAGCGTTCTGGATGTGCCTGCGGACCCCGGGCGCATAGAGGTGGGTGGTCGCGGCGTTGATCGCGATCAGGATCAGCTCCTTGGTCTTGCCGGGCAGCGGTCCCTTGCGCTGCGGCACGCTGCGGAACGCGAGATAGGCCTCCAGGAACTCGGGATCGAAGCTGCGGAACTGCTCCCAGACCGGGTTCCAGTCGCCCTTGGCGATATGCGCCTCGGTGTGCGGATAGCTGGTTTCTTGTTCGCTCATATCGCTCTATTCCTCCGATTGCCCGCGCCGGGGTGTTTACCGCGCCGCCGCGTCTTCAAGCACGAGATCGGCGCCGCGCTCCCCGACCATGATCGCCGGCGCGTTGGTGTTCGACGAGGGGATGGTGGGAAAGACCGAGGCGTCGATCACGCGCAGTCCCTGCAGGCCGTGGACTCGCAGGCGGTCGTCGACCACGGCTTGCCCCGCCTGTCCAATCCGGCAGGTGCCGACGGTGTGCCAGGCGGTCTGGCCCGTATTCTTGGCGTAGTCGATCAGCGCGGCGTCGTCTTCCGCTTGGCCAAGGCCGGGTTGATGCTCCTGCGTGATCACGGCGCTGAATTCCGGCTGCTCGGCAACGCTGCGGATCAGTTTGAGAATGCGCAGGGCGGTCGCGATATCCTCGGGATCGTCGAAGTAGTTCGGTTCGATGCGCGGCAGCTGCTGGGCGTCGGGCGACGCGATGTGGACGCTGCCCCGGGATTTCGGACGCAGCTTGAAACCACCGACGGAAAAGCCTGAAAAGGAGTCGATGCCGCCCAGCTTGCTGCGCGAGTAGCGGTCCTTGCCGCTGATCTGATAGAGGCGGATCATCACGTCGGCGCGGGACTCGCCGCTGTGCGAGCGTGTGATGGCGTGGGCCGTCGAGGAGGTGCCCGCGAACATCCCCTTGCGCGTCAGCATGTACCGCAAAGCCGCTGAGAACCTGACCAGGGGATTGCAGACGATGTCGTTGATCGTCCGCGCGGCATCGGTCTGATAGGTGCGGCGAACCTGCAGGTGGTCGCTCATGTGTTCGCCGACATGGCGGTTGTCGGTCACGACGGGGATACCGAAGCTCTTGAGCCGCTCCGCGTCGCCGACGCCGGAGAGTTCAAGAAGATGCGGCGACATGATCGCGCCGCCGCACAGCAGCACCTCGCCGCGCGCCTTGGCTTGGCGTTCTTGGCCATTCTGAATATAGGCGACGCCGCAGGCGCGCGTGCCTTCGAACAGTATGGCCGAGGCCTGCGCGTGGGTCTGGATATGCAGGTTCGGGCGCTTCCTGGCGGGCCGGAGATAAGCCTTGGCCGTCGACCAGCGGCGGCCATCGGCCGCCGTTTGCTCCAGATAGCGCACCCCCTCGTAGCTGACGACGTTGTAATCCGGAGTTTCCGGAATACCGGCTTCGCGGCAGCCGGCGATGAAGGCTTCCGATAGGATGTCGGGGTCGCGGCGCTTGAGATCGGTGATTCTCACCGGCCCGGACCTGCCGCGCCGCGGGTCCTCGGCGCTGGGATTGGATTCCATGCGCTGGAAATAGGGCAGCAGCTCGGCGAAGGACCAGCCCTTCACCCCGGCCTGCGCCCAGGAGTCGTACTCCTCGGGCTCGCCCCAGAGATAGGCCATGCCGTTGACCGCGCTCGATCCGCCCAGCACCTTGCCGCGGGGCGAGTAGATTCGCTGCCCGGCCATGTGCCGCTGCGGCTCCGAGGCATAGGGCCAGACATAGCGCTCATTGGTCAGCAGCTTGCCCACGCCCAGCGGGATGTGGAACCAGATGTTGCGGTCCTTGCCGCCGGCCTCGAGCAACAGGACGCGATGCTTGCAGCTCTCGCTCAGCCGCGCCGCCAGGGCGGAACCGGCGGAGCCGGCGCCAACCACAATGAAGTCATAGCTATCGGTCATCGCGGTCTCAGGCCTTCGGCCCGGCACGATGGACGAAGGAATCGCGGCGGAAGCTATAGAGCGCGGCCGGGTCGACCTGAACGTCGACCACCGCCGGCTTGCCGCAGGCCAAGGCCGCCTCGACGGCGCCGGCGACATCGGCGGCGCGTTCGGCGCGGAAACCCGCCGCGCCATAGAGTTCGGCAATCTTATCGAAGGGCGGGTTGTGAATGTCGGCGCCGATGTAGCGCTCGCCGAAGAAGTCGCGCTGGTAGGCTTTCTCGGCGCCCCAGCAGCCGTTGTTCATGACGATGGTCACGGTCTGGATATCGTGCTGCACGGCGGTGCTGAGCTCGGTCAGCGTCATGCCGAAGCCGCCGTCGCCCATCAGGCTGACCACCGGCCGCTCCGGCCGCGCCAGCTTGATCCCCAGGCCGCAGGCGAAGGAGAAGCCGACCAGGCCGAAGTCGAGCGGCGTGAACAGGCTTGGGCTTTGCCAATAGTTCAGGGCGTCGGTCGCCTGCAGGCAGAGAGTCCCCGCATCCATCGTGATCGCCGCATCCTTGGGCAACACGTCGCGCAGGGTCTTGAACAGGCCCGAAGGCTGCAAGGGGTCGGTCATCACCGCGTCGGCGTCGCGCTTGGCGAGATAGGCCTCGCGCTCCTCGATGCAGTCTTGCGTCCAAGCTTCGACCTTGGCGCGGCCCTCGGCGTTCTCCAGCGCGTCGCAGAGCTGCGTGGCGACGCTTGCGGCGTCGGCCCAGATGCCGAGCTTGATCGGGAAGTAGCGGCCGATGGCCGTCGGCTCCATCTCGACATGGATGATCGCCGCGTCGCGGTTGATGTTGTCGTAGGAATAGAAGGTCGAGTTGAAGCCAAGCCGCGTGCCCAGGGCGAGAATGACATCGGCTTCCTTGACCAGACGCGAGGCGACCGGGTTGCCGCGCGGTCCCATCTGTCCGGCGTTCAGCGGATGGCCGAAGGGAATGGCGTCGCCATGACCCGGCGCCGTGGCGATCGGCACGTTAAGCCGCTCCGCCAGCCGGATGACGGCGTCATGACCGCCGGTGTACTTGATGCCGCCGCCGGTGACGATGACCGGGCGCTCGGCCGCGCTCAACAGGGCGGCGGCTTTGGCGATGTCCTCGCTGGAGGCTGCCGGAACGGACTGCAGGCGATAGTGTTCGGGAGCCGGCTGCTCGTCGAAGGCCGCGCGGCCGGAGAGTACGTCGCGCGGCAGGTTGACGTGCACCGGTCCGCGCCGTGGGCTCAGGGCGACGCGGAAAGCCTCGCGCAGGATTTCCGGGACGCGCTCCGTGCTGGGGACGGTCCAGGTCTTCTTGGCGATCGGTGTGAACAGAGCCTGCTGGTCGACTTCCTGAAAGGCGTCGCGATAGACATGCGCGGAGGAGAGGGCGCCGGCAATCGAGACCACGGGCGAGTAAGCCGCCTTGGCCTGTGCCAGACCGGTTACCAGATTGGTCGCGCCGGGGCCGTTCTGCCCGGCGAGGATGACGCCGGGGCCGCCGCTGGCCCGGGCATAGCCATCGGCCATGTGGGTGCCGGTACGCTCGTCGCGTACGCCGACCATGGTGATGTCGCGCGCATCGTAGAGCGCGTCGAACATCTCCATGGTGGCCGATCCGATCAGCCCGAAGACGTGCTCTACCTTTTCGTTCTGCAGTGCCGCGACGGCCGCCTGCCCACCTGTCCGCGTATCCATGCCCATTCCTTCCTTCTCAAGACTGCGTTCCGGCGCTTTCTGGCCGGAGCGGAGGCGAGCCTACTAGATCATCAACAAGATTGCCAACAATCATGTTGATGATTTAAGAAGAAGGGGTGCGGCAGCCTTTGCAGCTGCGCGACGCAGCGGGTATTCAGAGAACGCAGGCTGCAGCTTGGAACAGGGAGTGGGATCGAGATGAAGGCCCCAGCCGAGAGGGCGGACCGCGCCGCCGAGGGAGAGGCCGCGCCGACGGAGCGCCGCAAGCGCGGCGACGGCGCTTCGGTCGAAGCGGTGATGGATGTGCTACGCGCGCGGATCTCCCGTCATGACCTGCAGCCCGGTCAGCGCATACAGGAAATCCAGGTAGCCGAGGAGTTCGGCGTTTCCCGCTCCCGCGTGCGGGACGTGCTCGCCATGCTGGAACAGCGCGGGCTGATCGAGCGGATTCCCAATCGCGGCGCGGTGGTCGCCCGGCTCGAGGCCAAGGAGGTCTACGACATTTTCGATATCCGCGAGGTCCTGGAGGGCCTGGCGGTACGGCTCGCGACCCGCAACGCGCCCAAGGGCCTTTGGGACGATCTCATCGAGACGCTCGGCCCGGCGATGGCGGAGAAGATCGCGGCCGGCGACATCGAGAGCTATCTGGAGGCGCTGGACGCCCTGCGCGACCGCACCCTGCAGTGGGCGGATAGCGCTCATACTTCCAACTTTCTGAACCTGGTTCTGGACAAGGCGCGGGTCATCGCGCGGCGCGTCACCCTGCTGCCTGGCCGCGCCGAGGAGGGCCGGGCGCTGCATCACCGGATGTTGCTGCACATGGCCGCTGGCGAAGCGGCGGAGGCCGAGCGCTGTAAGCGGGAGATCGTCCAGAGCGCCCGGGCCTGCCTGGAGCGCTATCAGAGTCTGGTCTTTTAGCCGCGCGCGGAGCGCGAAACGAGAAAACGGGGAGAGCATGGAAGAACTTTGGGAGGTCTACGCGCTCAAGTACGCCGAGCGGCGCGACCGCACGCGCGTGGAGAGCTTCCTTTTCGAGGACGATCACGCCAGTCCCCACGACATGGACTATTTCGTCTGGCTGCTGCGGAATGGCAGCCGAAGCATTCTGGTCGATACGGGCTTCGACGAACGCGAGGCGCGGCGGCGCAATCGTCCGATCCAGCGCGATTCCGCGGCCGCCGTGGCGGCACTCGGGATCGATCCGGAATCGATCGGCGAGGTGGTTCTGACCCATCTGCATTACGACCACGCCGGCGGGCTGGCGCGGTTCCCCAACGCTGTCTTCCACCTGCAGGCCAGCGAGATGGCTTTCGCGAGCGGTCCCTGCATGTGCCACGCGCCGCTGCGCATGGCCTATGCCGCAGATGACATCTGCGACGTGGTGCAGCGGGTCTATTCCGGCCGGGTGGTGTTCCACGAGGGGGACGCCGAGATCGCGCCGGGTGTCACCCTGCACCTGATCGGCGGCCACACCCGCGGCCTGCAGGCGGTGCGGGTCAAGACCGCGGCGGGCTGGCTCTGCCTCGCCTCGGACGCCGCGCACTACTATGAGAACTTCCAGGAGCGGAAGGTCTTCCCGCTGGTGGTCGATATGGAGGACATGCTGTCCGGCTTTACGCGGATTCAACGGCTGGCCTCGGCGCCAAGCCTGGTGGTGCCCGGTCACGACCCTCTCGTTGGCAGCCTTTTCCCGCAGGCCGAGGGGGCGCCCGACTTCGCGCGGCGCCTGGACCTGGGGCCGCTGCGGGACCCCGCGGGCGGCTAGGCGGGGCGTCGCGCAGGGCGGTCTTGCGCGGGCATTCCGCCTTGCCCAGAAAACCTCCCTTACCTAAACTGACTGGACAATCAGACGGCAGGCTATTCGGGCCCGTCCCGGATCGCTATCTGCCACGCGGCAGCCCTGAAATTTGGCTCTGAAACGCCCCCGCGGGGCGAAGCCGAGCGCCCAAACGGAGAAACCGAATGAGAATCGTTAATCTGGAAGTCGGGGGCGCGACGCGTCTCGGATTCGTCGATGGTGAGAACGTCGTTGTACCGGCGCTGATCGACGCTGCCGCGCTGGGGGATGCCGCCGCCTGCTTCACCGATACGGTCGCATTGATCCGCGCTGGGGCGGAAGGAATGGCCGCCGCCAAGCGATGGATCGCCGAGGCGCCGGAAAGCGCCCGGCTGCCGCTTGCCGGGGCGGCGCTGAAAGCGCCGATGCTGCCGAGCACGATCCTGTGCAGCGGCAGCAACTACACCGATCATAACGCGGAAAAGGCCAACACGCCGATCAGCGGCAAGGAACCGGAATTCTTCATCAAGACCTCCGACTGCGTGGTCGGACCCGACGCCCCGATTCTTCACGAATCGCGGCTGACCAAGAAGCTCGACTGCGAGACCGAGCTGGCCATCGTCATCGGCAAGCCCGGCCGGCACATCCCTCTCGAGAAGGCGCTCGATCATGTCTTCGGCTACACCATCGTCAACGACGTCACCGCCCGGGACCTGCAGGTCCGCACCAAGGGCGATCTGACCTGGTACGAAACCGGCCGGGGCAAATCCTTCGAGAGCTCGGCCCCCATGGGCCCCGCCATCGTTACCGCCGACGAAATCCCGGATCCCCAGGCGCTGAAGCTGCAGACCCGGATCAACGGCGATCTGCGGCAGTCCAGCACCACGGCCAACATGATCTGGTCCTGCGCCCAGCTGGTGCACTTTTTCTCGGTCAGCTTCACCCTGAAGCCCGGCATGATGATCATCACCGGCACGCCGGCGGGCACGGCCTGGTCGACGGATCCCGAGCTGGGCGGCAAGTGGCAGAGCGTGCCTGGCCTCGTGCCGGCGACGCGCTATTGCCTTCCGGGCGACAAGATCGAAAGCGAGATCGAAAAGATCGGCGTTCTGCGCAACGAGGTGGTGGACGCGGCGCGCTTCACGGCGGCGGGATAAGCGCCGCCGCGAAGCGTCTTTTAGCGGCTGAGAGAAAAGCTCAGACGCGTTCGATCACCGTCGCGATCCCCTGACCGACGCCGATGCACATGGTGCAGAGGGCGTAGCGGCCCTGGCGGCGCTCCAATTCGTAGAGTGCCGTCGCCAGCAGCCGCGCGCCGGACATGCCGAGCGGATGGCCCAGCGCGATACCGCCGCCGTTGGGGTTCACCTGCTCGGCGTCGTCGGGCAGGCCGAGCCGGCGCAGCACGGCAAGTGCCTGGCTGGCAAAGGCTTCGTTGAGCTCGATCACGTCCATGTCGGCGATGGTGAGGCCGAGACGCTGCAGCAGTTTCTCGCTGGCCGGAGCCGGGCCGATGCCCATGATGCGGGGTTCGACCCCGGCGGTCGCCATGCCCAGGATGCGCGCCCGGGGCGTCAGTCCATGGGCCTTGGCGGCGTCTTCGCTGGCGATCAGCGTGGCAGCGGCGCCGTCGTTGACACCCGAGGCATTGCCGGCTGTCACCGTCCCGCCTTCGCGGAAGGGGGTGGGCAGCTTGGCCAGCTTCTCCAAGGTGGTGCCGGCGCGCGGATGTTCGTCGTCGCTAACGACGATGGGGTCGCCTTTGCGTTGCGGGATCTCGACCGGGACGATCTCCTCGGCCAGCCGTCCGGCGGCGATTGCCGCGGCGGCGCGCTGCTGACTCCTCACGGCGAAGGCATCCTGGTCTTCGCGGCTGACCTGGAAGTCCTCGGCGACGTTCTCGCCGGTTTCCGGCATCGAATCCACGCCGTACTGGCGCTTCATCAGCTTGTTCACGAAGCGCCAGCCGATGGTCGTGTCATAGATCTCGGCCTTGCGCGAGAAGGCGCTGTCCGCCTTGCCCATGACAAAGGGCGCGCGGGACATGCTTTCGCCGCCGCCAGCGAGGTAGAGGCTGCCTTCACCCGCCTTGATCGCGCGCGCCGCGGTGCCGATGGCGTCCATGCCGGATCCGCAGAGCCTGTTGATCGTCGCGCCGGGAACCTCGGCGGGCAGACCGGCCAGCAGCGTTGCCATGCGCGCGACGTTGCGGTTGTCCTCGCCCGCCTGGTTCGCGCAGCCAAAGATCGCGTCGTCGACGGCGGCCCAGTCGACCTTGGCGTTGCGGGCCATCAGCGCCTTGATGGGCAGGGCACAGAGATCGTCGGCGCGCAGGGAGGACAGCGCGCCGCCGTAGCGGCCGATGGGGGTTCGAATAGCATCGCAAAGGTAGGCTTCCACCATGGTGTCTTACTTTCCTCGATTGACTGCGGGATAGAGGCCGGGCGGCGGCGACTCCGCCCGGCTGTACGCTAGAAGGGCGAACGCTTGCCGAAATTCGGCGGGCGCTTTTCCTTCAGGGAAGCGATGCCCTCTTGGACATCGGGCCCGGAAAAGCCCATGAACTCCAAGGCCAAGGAGCTGTCGAAGGTCGGCCCCGCCATGCGCAGCCAGTTGTTCAGCGCGTACTTGGTCCAGCGCACCGCCGTCGGCGAGGCCTGGCAGAAACGCCTGGCGATCTCATAGGCCTTGTCCTCCAGGGCATCGTCCTCGACGCAAAGCGACACCAGCCCGATGCGCTCGGCCTCTTCGCCGGACAGCGGCTCGCAGAGCAGCAGGTGATACTTCGCCTTGGCCATGCCCACCAGCAGCGGCCAGACGATCGCGGCATGATCGCCGGCGGCCACGCCGAGACGCGTATGACCGTCGATGATCTTGGCGGTCTTGGTGGCGATCGAAACATCGGCCAGCAGCCCGGCGACGAGCCCGGCGCCGACCGCGGGGCCATGCATCGCCGAGACGATCGGCGTGGAGCAGTTGACGAGGTTGTAGACGAGGTCGCGGGCTTCGCGCCAAACCCGCGAGCGGACGTCGAAATCGGCCGCCATCTCGGCGACCAGATCGAGGTCCCCGCCGGCCGAGAAACCCTTGCCGGCGCCCTTGATGACCGCGCAGTTGACGTCGGGGTCGGCATCCAGAACCCGCCAGATCTCGGCCAGCTCCCGGTGCATGCCGGCGTCGGCGGCGTTCAGCCGGCCGGCCTTGTTCATGACAATGGTGAGGATGCCGTCCTCCGGCCCCTCGATGACGAGATTCTCAAAGTCTTGATATCGGTTGCTCATATCTTCTTGTTCCGTCCTTCCCAGTATTCATCCTTGAGTATGTTTTTCTGGATCTTGCCGATCGGGGTCTTGGGGAAATCCTCGACGAAGCGCACCAGCCGCGGCCGCTTGAAGCGCGCGAGTTTCTCGGCGCAGTGCGCGACGACCTGTTCCTCGCTCACGCTGGCGCCCGGCTTGACCAGGATGTACGCGGCGGGAACTTCCCCCCACTTGTCTTCCGGAATGCCGAACACGGCGCATTCCGCCACGCCCTCGATCTCGTAGATGACCGTCTCGATTTCCTTGGGATAGATATTCTCCCCGCCGGAAATGATCATGTCCTTGGAGCGGTCGACCAGGGTGATGAACCCCTCCGCGTCGATGGTCGCAAGGTCCCCGGACCAGCCCCAGCCGTCCTTCAGCTTGAAGAAGTCGGCGGTCTGTTCCGGCTCGTCGTAATATTCGGTCATCAGGTTGTCGCCACGGCTGACGACCTCGCCGATTTCGCCGGGCGCGACGTCGCTGCCGTCGGGCCGCACCACCCTGACATCGACGTTGTAGGGCTGCCGGCCGACGCAGCCGAGCTTTTCCGGTAGGTGCCAGTATCGCAGCGCGGCGATCACGCCCATCTCGGATTGCCCGTAGATCTGGGTCATCCTGACCTGCGGCATGCGCTCGGCCATCTCGCGCTGCACCCAATCGGGCATCGGCGCTCCGGCGAAGCTGACCTTGCGCCAGGTGGACAGCTTGTCCGCGTCGAAATCGGGATCGTTGAGCAGCGTCGCGAGCTGCGTCGGCACCATGAAACAAGCGGTCATGCCGGTGCGCGCCACCATCTCCTGAAAGCCGCCCGGCGACCACTTGGTCAGCAAGGTCGTGCTCGCGGAGGCGAGGATCGCGGGCTGGAACATGATGTTGAGGGCGGCGACGTGGAACATCGGGGTGACGATGCCAACGATGTCGCGCTCGTCGATGGCTTCCTCGACCATCACGGTGTGCGCGGTGACGCTGCGCGCGCGATGGCTGCACAACACGCCCTTCGGCCGGCCGGTGGTGCCGCCGGTGTAGGTCATGCAGAAGGGATCGCGCTCATCAAGCTCGATCGCGGGCAGGCTGTCATCACTGCCTTCGAGGAAGCTCCAGAAATCCTCCGCGCCCTCGACCGGGCCCGGATCGCCGATGGAGATCAGCTTCTTGAGTTTCGGCAGCCTGTCGCTGACCGCCGCGACCTTTTCCGCGAGAAAAGAGTCGAAGATCAGCACCGCGACATCGGCCTTGTTGAGCACAAAGGCCAGCTCGTCGGGGGCATAGAGCACCGAGATGTTGGTCAGCACGTAACCGCTGCGCGCCGTGCCGAAAAAGACGATCCCGTATTCGAGCAGGTTACGGCTTAGAATGGCCACCTTGGCGTCGCGCTCGTGTCCCAGCTCCAATAGCGCATTGGCCAGGCGGTTGGCCCCGCGGTCGAGCTCGCGGTAGCTCAGGCTGCGGCCATCGCACTGGATTGCCGGCTTCTCAGGAAAGCGGTGCGCGGATCTGCGGAGCATATCTCCAGTCAGCACGGTGTATCTCCTTTCACGCTGCGAAAGCTGTTCTGCCAGATACCGGCAGGGATACTGCGCAGGCCTGGGTATCTTGACAATTCCAATATGCGAAAATAACGTCCGCTATGCGGAAATACAGATTGGATGGTGGCTGGTGCCCGATGACAGGCAATTCGTAACCTCTCTTGAGCGCGGGCTCAAGATTTTGCAGGTCTTTTCGCGCTCTTCCGGCGGGCTTTCCAACGGCGACCTGGCCGAGCAGACGGGGCTTGCCCGCTCGACCATCAGCCGTCTGGTCCACACCCTGCGCGCCTTGGGCTATCTCAGCCTGGATCCGGTCAGCCGGCGCTATTTCCTGAAGCCGAAGGTTCTGACCCTGGGCTATTCGGTATTGAGCGAAACCACGCTGTTGCAGCGCACCCGCCCGGCGCTGCAGAGGCTCGCCGAGGTGACCGGCGAAACCGCGGCGCTCGCGGTGCGCGACGGCCTGCATGCCACCTTTCTCGACTGCGCGCGGGGCCGCAACATGCTGGCCGTGCAGATGGAGGTCGGCGCGCGGCTGCCGCTCGCGTCCTCGGCATCGGGCCTGGCGCTGCTCAAGGCCTCTCCCGAAGCGGAGCGCAGGCGCACGGTGTCGCGGCTGCGCGCGAACATGACCCAGCAGGGAGTCGATCACGGCCCTTTCAAGGAGCGTCTGGACAGCGCCATGAGCAGCGACATCATCGTGGTGCGCGATGCCTGGCACAAAGGCATCGGCGGTCTGGCCGCCGCCGTGCGCTTCGGCGAGACTCTCGGTGCGATCACCATCGCGGTCTCGACCGCCGTCGTGTCCGAGACGGCGATGCGCGACGACATCGGGCAATACCTGCTCGATACCATTCGCGATTTTCAGCTCGAGCTGGTGCAGTAGGGGGCGCCGGAAACAAGGGCGTTTCGGCGCGGCTGTCATGCCGCCTGCAGGGCGGAGAGACCGAGCTGCGCGCGCCGCCGCAGCCATAGGCTCGGCCGATAGCGATCGTCGCCGGTGATCTGCTGCATCCGGCAGAGAATCTCGTGCACCTGGGCGGCGCCGAGGGCGTCGCAAAGCTGCAGCGGCCCCTGCGGATAGTTGAGGCCCAGGCGCATGGCGGTGTCGATATCGCCGGGCGTGGCCAGCCCGATCTGCGCCATCTCGCAGCCCAGGTTGACGACCATGGCGGCGATGCGCTGTCCGATGAAACCGGGAGAATCCTGAATCGCGGTGACCGCCCGTCCGGCCGCCTGACACAGCGCCGCGACCGCGGCGCGGGCCTCTCCGTTGGCGCCGGGCGCGGTCATCATGGTGACGCGCGCGGCGGTTTCTCCCAAGGGGTCGATGGCAACCAAGCGCCGGAAATCCAAGTTGCGCGCGCTGGCCAAGGTCGCGGTGTCATAGCCGAGCGGCGCCGCCAGGATCGGGCTTGCGCCATCGTCCTCGAGGAGGGTCTCGACGCCGGCTTGGGTGCAAAGGGCCTGCAGCAGGGGGCTGTCGTCGGCGAGTACGACGCGCGCGGGCAGCGCGCCGGCTTCCACGGGGGTGAGCTCGGCTTTCGCGCCGTCATCGCCGTAGTCGTAGAAGCCAATCCCGGTCTTGCGGCCCAGACGCCCGGATTCCTGCTGCAGCGCGTGCTGCGGCCGGGTCCGTAGTCTGGGGTCGTAGCCGAAGGCGCGGTGAATGATCTGGGTAACGGGATAATTGACGTCGATACCTGTCAGATCCATCAGCTCGAAGGGACCCATGCGAAAGCCCCAGCAGTCGCGCATCACGGCGTCGATATCCGCAGGAGCCGCGACCGTTTCGGAAAGCACCGCCAGGCCCTCGGTCGGGTAGGCACGGCCGCCGAGATTGACGAGAAAGCCCGGCGAGTCCTTGACCGTGACCGGGGTGCGGCCCATCCGCTCGGCGAGCGCCGTCAGCTGCGCGAGCGTTTGCGGTGCGGTCGCCGGCCCGGCGATCACCTCGACCAGTTTCATCACGGGCACGGGATTGAAGAAATGCATTCCGGCGATGCGCCCGGGATGGGCGCGTTCGCGCGCGACGCTGGCGATCGGCAGCGACGAGGTGTTGGTCGCCAAGATAGCGTCCGCGCGCAGGTGCTTTTCCAGTTCCTCGAAGACCGCGCGCTTGGCGTCGAGGTTTTCGACGATGGCCTCGACGACGACATCGCAATCTGCGAGTTCGGAGAGACTGGCGGCGCCGCTCAGCCGCGCCTTCGCGGCCGCGGTGGCCTCGGCGTCGAGGCGGCCCTTCTCTTCCAGGCGCTCAAGCCGCTGCGCGACCTTGGCGCAGGCATCGGAAACGGCCTCGGAGCGGGCGTCGTAGAGCGCCACGTCAAGACCGCCCGTAACGGCGACCTGGGCGATGCCCTGTCCCATGACACCCGCGCCGACGATTCCGATTTTCTTCATTTCATTCACGATGGACTCACATTTCCTAGGGTTGATCAGCGGCCTTGAAAGCGGGGGCTGCGTTTCTCGAGAAACGCGGTCATGCCTTCGTTCTTGTCTTCGGTGCCAAAGAGGAACTGACAGGCGCGGCGTTCGTACTGCAGCGCCTGGTCGAGCGGCGCGTTGTCGGCCATCCGGATCGCTTCCTTGACGAAGCGGACGGACAAGGGCGGCAACGCCGCGATTTCCTCGGCAATGGCCAGGGCCTCGGTTTCGACGGCGTCGTCGGGGGCGAGGCAGGATACCAGACCCATTTCGAGCGCCGTTTGGGCGTCGAACATCCGGCCCGTCAGCAGATAGAGACCGGCCCGGAACTTGCCGATGGCGCGGGTGACCCGCTGGGTGCCGCCGCCCCCCGGCATGATCCCGACCTTGGGTTCGGGCTGCCCGAACTTGGCATCCTCCGCGGCGACGATGATGTCGCAGTGCATCGCCAGCTCGCAGCCGCCGCCCAGGGCATAGCCGCGCACCGCGGCGATCAGGGGCTTGGGGAAGCGGGCGATCTGGTCCCAGGTCTCCCCGCTCTGCCAGGCCCACATGCCGATGGCGTCGGTTTCGGCCATCTCGCCGATATCGGCGCCGGCGGCGAAGGCCTTCGCGCTTCCCGCCAGAATGACGGCGCGCACCGCGTCCTCGGCGGCCAGCTGATCGAGAAGTGCGGCCATTTGGCGCCGGATGTCGATGTTCAGCTTGTTGCGCGCCGCGGCGTTCTCGTAGCGCAAAACCGCCACGGCTTCAGATGGCCGCTCCACCACCAGCATGGCCGTACCTCCTTGACGTCGAGAGTTTAAAAAAGACCGCGGATGAGCCCGCCGTCGACGGCGATATTCTGCGCCGTTATGTAGCCGGCGTGGCGCGAGCAGAGAAAGGCGCAGGCCGGACCGAAATCCTCCGCCAGCCCGAGCCGTTCGGCCGGTACGGAGACCGCCATCGCCGCTTTGACCTCTTCCTCGCTGCTGCCGTCCTTGGCCATGCGGGCCTTGATCACCCGCTCCAGGGCGCCGGTGTCCATCAGGCCGGGCAGCAGGTTGTTGACCGTAACGCCGCGGTTGACGACCTCGCGCGCCAGGGTCGACATCGCGCCGTGCAGCGCGGCCCGCACGCTGTTGGCCAGGGCCATGTTGGGATAGGGCTGCTTGGCGGCGAAGGAGGTGATGTTGACGATCCGCCCGAAGCGGTTTTCCAGCATCGCGGGCAGCAGGGCTTGGGCGACTTCGATGTGCGCCAGCATGTTGACTTCGAAGGCCGCGCGCCAATCCTCGAGCGCTTGCTCCGTGAATTCGCCGGGCGGCGGACCGCCGGCGTTGGTGACGAGAATGGAAATGGTGCCGCCCAGCGCGTCCTGCGCGCCTTCGACAATGGCCTTGCGCGCCGCGGGATTCGACAGGTCGCCTTGGATGAAGCGCGCCTGCGCGCCGAGTGCCTGGGCGGCGGCTTCCCCGCCGGCGCGATCGCGCCCGACCAGGGCGACGCTGACGCCGTCCTGAGCGAGATAACGGGCGCAGGAATACCCGAGCCCTTTAGTGCCTCCGAGGACGAGTGCGCGCTCGCCAGCTATGCCGAGATCCAATGAGACTCTCCCATTTCAAACCAGCGCGCATCGTCCTCGTCCGCACTTCCTAGGTCAAGCTCTGCGGGCAACTATTCCGCATAGCGGAATAGCTAGGCGACCGGATTCTGCAGGCTGCCAAGCCGGTCGATGGTCACGGTGACCGTATCTCCCGGGACCAGATACTTGGGCGGCGTGAAGCCGATACCGACGCCCGGAGGCGTTCCGGTCGCGATCATATCCCCGGGCAGCAAGGTAATCCGCTCGGAGATCGCGGAGATCAGCGTCGGAACGTCGAAGATCAAATCGGCAAGCTTGGCTTCCTGGCGCAGCTCGCCATTAACCTCGGTGCGCAGGGTCAGGGCATCGAGAGGGCCGACCTCGTCCGCGGTCATGAGCCAGGGGCCCAGGGGGCAGAACCCGTCCATGCCCTTGCCCAGTACCCACTGGCTGTGGCGCTTCTGAAGCTCGCGCGAGGTGACGTCGTTGGCGATCAGATAGCCGAAGACATGCTGCAGCGCGTCCTGCTTGGAAATATTCCGGCCGCCCTTGCCGATCACCACGGTAAGCTCGCCTTCGTAGTCGACGGACTCGGTGGGGTCGGAGCTGGCGGGGATCGGTTGATCCGGGCCGATCACCGAGGTCGTGGCCTTGGTGAAGATGATCGGGAATTCCGGCACGGCGCCGCCGCTTTTATTGTCGAAGCCGCTGCGATGGAACTCATGCGCGTGCTCGAAGTAGTTCTTGCCGGCGCAAAAGATGTCGCGCACGGGATTCAGGATCGGGGAGAGCAGGGTGGCGCCCTCGACGACCGGCAGGCTGCCGCTGTCCAATTTCTCCTGCAGCCTGGGCAGCAGCGTCTCCGCGCCGGCTATCAGTGCATTCATATCGTCGCCAAGTCCGGCCTCGCCCGAGGCGTCTCTGACGCGCTCCTCGGAATCCAGGCATCCAATCGCCGTGCGACCCTGTGCCTCGAAGGTCACGAGTCTCATGCTGCTTCTCCTTAATTTCTGGGGTCTTCGAATGCCGCGTTCGCGTGATCCAACGGGATCGGCGAACGCGGCTCGTTAACGAATTTACGGAATGAAAGGGCCTTACGCCTCGGCTTTGGGCCGCTTGCTCCACTGCACGTCCATTTCAACCTGAGCGGCTTTGAAGAGGTTCATCACCGGGCAGCGGAGCTCGACATTCTTAACCAGTTGATTGAAGCGCTTATCGTCCTCGTCCGTATAGACGACGATGGAAAGCTCCAGGGTTTCGAAGTAGGGACGGATACCCCGCACCCCCTCGGACCCGCGGATATCGATCTGGCTGGAGCACTCGAGCTCGACCTTTGCGTAATCGAAGCCCATGGCGTCGGCGACACGATTGAGAATCGCAGCGTCGCAGCCGAGCAGGGACGCCAGCGTCGTCTCCAGCGGGGTCGGGGCGGTGTTCGAACCGCCGAGCGTATCGGGCTCGTCGGTAGCAAGGATCGGGTAGTCGCGAATCTGGCACTCGGTGCGGCTGGTCGCCATGTTGACGGCCTTGACGCTGCGGATGCCGATCTTCTTGGTTTCCGGATCGATGCTGGGAGGCAGAATGGTACTGTCTGTGGTCATTGCATCTCGTCCCTCGAGTCCCTTTTCTGAGGAATTGCGGCGCGCTCAGGCCTCGGCTTTGGGCCGCTTGGTCCAGGTCACGTTCATCTCGACCTGCGCCGCCCTGAAGAGATTCATCACGGGGCAGCGGAACTCGACGTTCTTCTGGAGTTGATCGAAACGCTTATCGTCCTCGTCCGTATAGACGACGATGGATAGGTCCAGGGTTTCGAAGTAGGGGCGAATGCCCGGTACACCCTTGGGCCCACGGATATCGATCTGGCTGGAGCAATCGAGCTCGACCTTCGCGTAGTCGAAACCCATGGCATTGGCGACGCCGTTGATGATGACGCCGTCGCAGCCAACCAGGGAAACCAGCGCCGTTTCCAGCGGGCTCGGCGCGGAGTTGGTGCCGCCGAGCGTATCGGGCTCATCGGTCACGACGGTCGGGAAGTCGCGGACCTGGCACTCGGTGCGGGTGCCGGCCATGTTAACGGCCTTGACGCTGCGAATGCCGAGCTTCTTGGTCTTCGGGTCGATGCTGGGAGGTAGAATCGTGCTGTCGGTGGTCATTACTTTCAGTTCCTCGATTTTCTTGACTTACTTCGGAATCGCCGCGACGCCATCGACCTCGATCAGCATGTCCGTATGGGCCAGCTCCGGGACGCGCAGCAGGGTGCGCGCCGGCGGATTCTCGTGGCTGAACAGAGAGTAGGAGATCTCGTTCAGCACGTTCTGTTCCGTCATGTCGGTCAGATAGATGGTCAGGAAGATGACGTTCTCGAACCCGCCGCCGGCAGCCTCGAGGATCTGCTTCATGTGCTCGAAGGTGCGCTCGGTCTGCTCGCGCATGTCGCCCTTCAGCCACTCCTTTTCCTCCACCGGGTCGTGGGGGTGCTTGTGATAGATCGGAATGGTGCAGCAGCCGGACATGAACAGAAGACGGCAGTCATCGACCAGGAACCCGCCGGAAAAGGGGCTCTTGTATTCCGGTTTCATGGGGATGTGATGGATTGGCTTTATGGCCATTGGCGTTTCCTTCCTAACCAAGTGTTCAAGGGAAAATGATCGTCTGGAACCAGGTCACGATGCCTGGGAAAATCATGATGAGGGCGAGCACGATGGCGTCGCAGGCCAGGAAGGGCATGCAGGACAGGTAGATGTCCTTCATCGTCATGTCCGCTGGCGCGACGCCTTTCATGACGAACAGCAGCAATCCGAAAGGCGGCGTCGTCAGAGCCATCTGCAGGTTGATCAGCATCAGGATGCCGAACCAGATCAGGTCGAAACCCAGGGCCTGCATCACCGGCAGCAGGATCGGCAGCGTGATCAGCATGATCGCGATCTGCTCCATGAAGGTGCCGAGGAACAGCACCGCCAGCATGCAGAAGCCGACGATCACCAGGGGCTCGACAGGCAGTTCGATCACCCAGCCGAGCAGACCGCGGGTCGCGCCGGAGAACGCCAGGATCTGGCTAAAGCCGATGGCGCCGACCAGGATGGCCATCATCATGCCGGTGATCTTCAGGGTGCCGATCAAGGACTCCCGCACGACCTCCCAATTCAGGGCGCGGTAGGCGGCGACGACGACGAAGGTTCCGAGGCAGCCGAGCGCAGCGGACTCCGTCGGCGTGGCGATACCGAGCACGATCAGTCCCGTGACCAGGAAGATGATCAGGCCAAGCGGCAGCAGATACTTGACCACCGCGTGCAGCCGCTCGGACAGCGGCACCCGCTCCACCGGATAGGAGGGGGTCAGGTCCGGCTGCAGCTTGCAGCGCAGGATGATATAGCCGAGATACAGGCTCGCCATCATGACGCCGGGCAGCATGGCGCCGATCAGGATCTTGCTGATCGAGAGACCGCCGAGAGAGGCCAGGATCACACCCAGCGCGCTGGGCGGAATCATCATGGCGAGGCCGCCGCTGGCGAGGATCGGCCCCACCGACATGGCCCGCTTGTAGCCGCGCCGCTCCATTTCCGGCAGCAGCATGGTGCCGAGCATGGCGGTGTTGGCCATGGTCGATCCGCTCAGGCTGGAGAACACCGTGCCGGTGCAGATCGTCAGAACCGAGAGGCGGCCCGGTACGCGGCCCAGCAGCTTCTCCATCACGTCCAGGGCCTTGAAGGCCACCTTGGAGTGCCACAGCAATTCGCCCATCAGAACGAAGAGGGGAATCGGGGCGAGGGTGAAGGAACTGACCGAGCTGAACATCGTCAGGGCGAGCTGCTCGAAGGCCTTGCCGCCGCCTTGCAGCAGGAAAATGCCGACGATGTTGACCAGGACGAAGGAGAAGGCGACCGGCATGCCGATGGCCATCAAGAAGGTCACCCCGCCGAAGATGTAGAGAAGCGGTTCCCACCATTCCATCAGACAGGCTCCCGCAGGGCGCGAATGGCGGCGCGCAAAAATTCTATGAAGGTCAGGCCGAGGCCGAAGGCGACGACAGAAATCAGCAGATACTTCTCGACCGGATAGATCCCGATCGTCATCACGTCGCGCTCATACTGGCTCAGTGTCGTGAGGATCGCGAAGTAGGCGGCAAGACCGCAGGTGGCCGCGGCCAAAAGATTGACAGCGATGTTGAGTATATGGCGCAGGCGCCGGTGCAGCGCGTTGAGCACGAGATCGATGCTCACATGTCCGCCGACGCGCACCAGCCAGGCCATCGACAGGAAGGGAATGGCCATCAGCGCGTATTCCGCGAATTCGATGGCCCAGCCGATAGGGCTGTTCAAAAAGTACCGCCCGACGACGTCTCCGGCGATAGTCAGCATCACGTAAACGACCAGGAGCGCCGCGATCCACGCGCAGATCAGCTCGATCTTATCGAGCAGCCATGCGAGAGGCTCTAGAATACCGTCCATCTGCACGTAAACTCCGATCTAGAAATGCCTGGCGAAAAAACTGGGGCGCCGTCGGCTACGACGACGCCCCAGTCTGGTGCGACAAGCGGTTTACTTGTTTTCCGCGAGATCCCGCAGCTTCGGTCCGGCTTCGGGGTGCTCCGCGATGAAAGCGGCCCAAGCGGCCTCGTAAGCGGTTTCGACGTAGCGGTCGCGGTCTTCGTCGGAGAAGTAGATGAACTCGACGCCGGCTTCCTTCAGCGTCTCGTTGTCCGCTTCGTTCTCGGCGTCCATGTAGCTTTCGGCCCAGGTCTCGACTTCGAGAGCGACCTCTTCGAGGACCGCCTGAACGTCGGCGTCGAGGCTGTCCCAGACATCGCCGTTGAACAGGACCGCGGTGTTGACCGTATAGAAGCCGTGATCGATGGCGTACTTCGTGACTTCCTGCCAGCCGAAGTCGGAAATGCCGCCGTAGGACCAGCCATAGCCGTCAACCACGCCGCGCTCCAGGGCGGTGTAGATTTCGCCGGGCTTCATCACGACCGGGGTGCCGCCGAGCGCCTTGACCAGCTCGACATAAACCGGGGAAACGCGGAGCTTCAGGCCGCTGAAATCGGGCGTGGTGACTTCCTTGTTGAGGTACATCCTGAAGGCCTTGCCGACGCCGCCGCCGGTGTTCGCCAGGTAGACGACATTCGCCTTCTCGCGATGAATATCGCGCATGTAGTCGTAGAAACCGTTGGCGCGCAGCTCGGTCGGCTGCAGCTTCGAATACAGCACGGCGGTCGCTTCAGGGACCTGACCGGTGTAGTAGGACGTGGCGCCGAGAATGATGTCGACCACGCCGTTGCGCAGACCTTCGAACTGCTCGAAGGTCGGGATGATGTCGCTGTGGCCGAGATAGTCGATCCGGAGCTTGCCTTCGAGGCGCTCGTTGGCCCGGCGCTGGAATTCCAGCAAGGGCTCAACCCAGTAATAGGCCGCCGGCCAGGGGGAAATCGCCTTGAGGACGCGGGTTTGCGCCTCAGCGGACGAAACCGTCGCGCTGAGCGCGACGATCGCGGCGCCGAAAAGTAGTGAAAGATTACATAGTCTGCGGGTTACCATTGGACTTCTCCCTCTTGTTCATGGGGGTGCGCCACATGGCATTTCCCCAATATACTTGTCGGGAAGATGCTGCGCGTAGCGAACTCGAAGCGTCAAGGCGCGCAAAAAACTTTTCCGCTGTGCGGAAATCGGGCACTGGAGAAATTGGGCGCAACTACGCAGCAGAATATTTTTAAGTCACTGTCATTAAACACATAAAACTTCAACCAATGTGATTAACTTCGACCAATCGGCAACCAAAGCTGCCGAGAACCACTATGCATCTCTACAATTATCGGTGATATTGCAGGATTCGCCGGCAGCCAGGACTGTCCGCGCGCAGAGGATGGAGGCCACGTGAGCGAAGACGATCGCACCCTTGGATTATACCTGGACGCCGCCGCGGCGCCGGCCCCGGCGCAAGCCGATCTGCGGCAGTTTCTTCGTCAAGCCCTGGCCGAAGGCCGGCATGCTCCGGGCGAGCGTTTGCCTACGGAACGGCAGCTCGCCGAGTGCTTCGACGTGACCCGCGCGCAGGTGCGCCGCGTTTTGCTGGATTTGGAGCGCGAGGGCCTCATTTATCGCAAGGTCGGCCGGGGAACTTTCGTCTCGGAAAGCGGCAAGCGCGCGCCCGCCAGGCAGGATGAGTGGCGCGATATCGGGCCCAAGGAGCTGATGGAGGCGCGCATCGCCGTGGAACCGGCGATCATCCGCCTGTTCATCGAGAACGCAAGCCCGCGCGATGAAGAGCGTGTCCAAGCCTGTATCGAACGTTCCGAAGCGAGTCGCAGCTTCGAGGATTTCGAGCTGTGGGACGACGCCCTGCACACCGCGATCGTCGCCGGTACGCGCAACCCCTTGATCCTCAAGTGGTACGAACTGATCTCCACGGCCCGCAATCAGGCGCGCTGGTCCGGAATCAAGCGGCGCGTGTATACGCCGGAGTATCGCGCGCGGATCGAGCGGCAGCACCGCGAGCTGGTCGCGGCGCTGTTCGAGCGTAACGAGGAGCAGGCGGTCGCGGCGGCCTTCGAACATCTGAAGTTTATCAACAACGGCCTGTTCGGCCGCTAATCCCGGATTTTCATCCTGGGATAGACCCGGCGCGGCGCCGCTGGCTGCTCGCAATAGGGTAGTAGAACTTCTTGCCTCACCCCAATAGGGAGCTTTTAATCCTCCTGCCAGGCCGTTCCACTGCCCGGGCGGTCTTGCCAGCGGGCGGGGCAAAGCTCTGGGCTTGGGGCGCGCGGGGCATCGGGGGGGAAGTGTCGTTGCATCCATTCCGCGACTCACATACAAAAAACAAAATTGTGTATACTTAAGTGGCATGCAGCCGGCGCAGCGGGTAGAAGGACCTATGAAAACCACCAAGCCAACCACCAGAGCCGACGATCTCAGGCGCACGCTCGAGCAGCAGATTCTCGCTGGCGATCTAGCGCCGGGCGCGCGCCTGGACGAGCAGATGCTGGCAGACCGGCATAAGGTCTCGCGCACGCCGGTGCGCGAGGCTTTGCGGCAGCTCGCCTCCTCGGGGCTGATTGAGATGCGCGCCCGTCACACGCCGGTCGTCGCGACGCTGACGATCTCCAAGCTCATCCAGATGTTCGAAGTCATGGCCGAGCTGGAGGGCCTCTGCGCGCGTCTCGCCACGCGGCGCATGTCGATGGCCGAGCGCAAGCAGATGCAGGATATTCAAACGCGCCTGGTCGACGCGCTTGAAAAGAACGAGCCGGCCAAGTTCTACAAAATCAATCGCGAGTTCCATGAATTGATTTATCAGGCCTGCCAGAGCGAGTTCCTCGCCGAGCAGACGAATCAGCTGCGCAATCGGGTCGGCCCCTATCGCCGCCACGTGACCTACCGTTCCGGCCGCATGGCCGCGACCATCGACGAGCACCAGAGCGTGATCGATGCGATTCTCGCCGGCGACGCGGAGGCGGCGGGAAAAGCGATGCGCGATCACGTGAACCTGCTCGGCGAGAACCTCACGGACTTCATCGCCACGCTGCCCTCAAGCGTGATGGAAAACCCCAAGGCCGACTGAACGCCGCGCCCCGGTCGCTTGCCGGAGCGCAGCGGCTTAGCGCGTGATCGTGCCGCCGTCGACCGAGAGCGTTTGTCCGGTCACCATTCCTGCCCCCTTGGATGCCAGGAAAGCCGCCGCCCCGACCAGGTCATCCGGCTCGATCAAGCGCTTGACGCTCTGCGAATCTAGGATCTGCTCCTCCAGCGTGGCGACCGTATCGGGCGTCGACATGGAGCGCGTCGCCTCGGTGATGGTGTAGCCCGGCGCCAGGGCGTTGACGGTGATGTTGTCGCCGGCCAGTTCGCGCGACAGCGCGCCGGTGAGCGCCCAGACCGCGCCCTTCGAGGCGACATAGTGCAGAAACCCAGCTTTCCCCATGAAGATGACATTGCTGGAGATGTTGATGATGCTGCCGCCGCCGTTCTGGCGCAGCTGGGGGGTGACCGCGCGGCACATCTGCCACACGCCCTTGACGTTCACGGTCATCATCGCATCCCACTCGTCTTCGGGGATGTCTTCGAAGCCGCGGATCTGCACGCCGCCGTAGAGTGCGGCGTTGTTCAACAAGACATCGACGCGGCCGAAATGCCGCAGCGCCGCCTCGACGGCCGCCTGGGCATCGGCGGCCCGGGTCACGTCGCCGGCGATCCCGACCGCCTCACCGCCGAGATCCTCGATCCGGCGAACGGTCTCCTCGCAGCCCTTGAGATCCATGCCGACGATCTTCGCGCCGAGCTGGGCGAAGTGCGTGGCAAAGTTCGCGCCGAGGCCGCGCGCGGCTCCAGTGACGATGCAGATGCGATCCTGCAGCATGGCGGTCATGAGCGTTCCCATATCGATTTGATTTCCGAAAAACTGTCGATCGCCAGGTGGCTCCACTCGCGGCTGCCGCCGCCGCTCGCCTTGACGCCTCCGAAAGGCATCGCCGGGTCGAACTGGTTGTAGGCGTTGATCCAGACCACGCCGGAGCGCAGCTGTCCGGCAACCTGCCGTCCGCGCGCGGCATCCTCGGTCCACACGCCCGCCGCCAGGCCGAAGGCCGTGCCGTTGGCGATTTCGATGGCTTCCTCATCGCTGTCGAAGGGCAGCGCGACGAGCACCGGGCCGAAGATCTCTTCCTGCGCGACCCGCGCCTCGGGAGTTACCCCGCTGAGGATCGTCGGCGCCATGAAGGCGCCGCCCTGGAACCCCGGTACGTCCAGTTTATCGCCGCCGGCAACGATGACGGCGCCTGCGCGCACGGCATCGTCGACCTCCGTCTTGACGCTGGCCAGATGCGCGGGGGAGATCAGCGCGCCCAGCTCGGTCGCCGCGTTGAGCGGATCGCCGGCCCGCAGCTTGCGGGCGTGCTCGGCGACGCCGTCGAGCACCTGGTCGAAAACGGAGCTTTCCACGAGCAGCCTCGAACCGGCGCTGCAGATTTCGCCCTGGCCGTAGAAAATAGCCGCGGCGGCTTCCCGGCTGGCGGCCTTCAAATCGGCATCGGCGAAGATGATGTTGGCGGACTTGCCGCCCAGCTCCAGCTGCATGCGTTTGTTGCTTGCCACGGCGGCGGCGGCCACCGACCGGCCGGTCTCCGTGCTGCCCGTGAAGGTTACGCCGCTGACCAGCGGGTGCGTGGACAGCAGGTTTCCAACCACGGCGCCCGATCCGGTCACGACGTTGAGCGTTCCCGGCGGCAGGCCCGCCTCGATCGCCTTATGGGCAAGCAGCAAGGCGGTCAGCGGAGTTTGCTTGGCCGGCTTCACGACAACCGAATTGCCCATGGCCAAGGCCGGCGCCGCCTTGGCGACGGTCAGAACCAGCGGCACGTTCCAGGGGACTATGGCCGCGACGACGCCCAGGGGCTCCTTGACGGTATAGGACAGGAAGTCCGAGGAGATATTGATCGTCTCCCCCCGGCACATCTGGGTACAGGCGGCGTAGAAACGAATGCCGTCGACGGCCCGCGCGACATCGCCGAGGGATTCCTTGATCGGCTTCCCGGTTTCGAGGGTTTCCAGCTCGGCGAAGAGCTGGGCGTCGTCCTCGACGAGATTTGCCAGGGTCTCCAGGATCCGGCCCTTGCGCCGCGGCGTGACTGCGCTCCAGGTCGCGCGCTGGAAAACCGCGTGCGCCGAATCGATCGCGCGCTTCGCGTCTTCCTCCGCGCCGTGCTGCACCGTGGCGACGACTTCGCCGGTCGCGGGGTAGATCACCTCGCTGAGCGCCCCGCCGCTAGCAGGAGTCGATTTCCCGTCGATGACCATCCCAATCGGCGCCGCGCTGAGGTAGTCGCGTGTCTTCTGGCTGATCTGGCTGGAATAGGAGCGGTCTTCGGTGTTCGGCTTCGTGGTCATGATCTTGATTTACCCATGCAAGCGATGGCGCGGTCGCGGACGCCCCCGCGGTTTCGGCGCGGTTGCTATTCGGCTTGAAGCATCTTCGGGTGAGGCCCGCTGCCCCGTACCGCGCTGAAGTTCAAACCGGTGTTCTTTTCGGCGGTCTCGAGCAGCCGCCGGGCGGCCCGGTTCGCCTGATCGAGAATGGTGGCCTCGTCGAAACTGACCAGCGCGCCGTTTTCCACCACGACGCGGCCGTTGACCATGGTCAGCGCGCTTCTGGAGTTCGACCCGCACATCATCAAGGCGGCCAGCGGGTCGGTCACGGCTCCGACGAAGGAAACGTCGCGCAGGTCGAAGGCGGCGATATCGGCGGACATGCCGACGGCGATCTGCCCGATGTCGTCGCGGCCGAGAATGGCGGCGCCGTCGCGGGTCGCCATCAGCAGCGTCTGATAGGGGGACATCCATTCCTGAGCGGGGTCGATGTCCTCCGGGCTGCCGACCCGATGCAGCATGTGGGCCAGCCGCACCTCGCTCAGCATCGAACCGCTGTCGTTGCTGGCGGGGCCATCGACGCCGATTCCGACCTTCAGGCCGGCGGCGCGCATGCTCGAGATTCTGGTCAGCTTGTAGCCCAGCCGGACGATGGTGCGCGGGCAATGGGCAATGCCGCAGCCGGCATCGGCGAAGGCGGCGATTTCATCGTCCTGCAGCTCGGTGGCGTGGGCGAACCAGGTGCCCGGCCGCAGCCAGCCGCTGTCGCGCAGCATTTCGTGGGCTTCCTGGCCGTTGAGCTTGCGGCAGAGCTGCCGCTCGCCCTCCCGGGGATGGAAATGGGTGTGCAGGCCGCAGTCGTTGGCGGCGGCGACCTCCGCGATTTTGCGCATGAAGGCCGGATTATCGTAGCTGACGCCGGTCGGCCCCAAGGCAATGCGCAGCATGGCATGCCGGCTGGTGTCGTGGTGCGCCGCGATGGCCGCCTCGATCAGCGGCAGGACCTCGTCGTCGTGGTCCTGCAGGCGGCTGAGCCGCGCGCCCATGAGCGGCTTCAGCCGCTCGGCGATGTCGCCTTCGATGCTTGGCATCGAACCGCGCACCAGGTGCAGGCGCAAGCCCGTTTCGGCCGCGGCGCGAACCTGGGGAAGCACGAAATCGCCGTCTTCGGCCGGCATCAGATAGGAGTGGTCGGCGCTGGTCGTGGCCCCTGTGAGCAGCAGCTCGGCGGCGGCGGCGGCGCTGGCCCAGTACATGGCGTCGGGGTCGATCTCCGCCCAGAGCGGGTACAGCCCGGCCAGCCAGTCGATCGCAAAAGCGCGCTGCGCGGAGGGAATGCCGCGGGTCAACGACTGGAAGAAGTGGTGGTGCGTGTTGACGAAGCCAGGCGTCACGATACAGCCGCTGGCATCGATGATCCTGTCCGCGCCCTCGATCGGGCAGGGTTCCAGGCCGATTTCGGCGACCTGGTTGCCCCGGACCAGAATATAGCCGTTGCGAAAGGCGCGGTCTTCGCCGTCGCAGCTATAGATGTATGCGGCGTTGCGGATCAGGGTCGTGTTCATCGCGACAGCCTACGCCAGATGAAACCGTCCGCGACAACGCTGTCGGTCATTAACCGCCATGGCTCCCCGGACCGGGCCAGGGATCGTTCATGCGCCAGGCCGCGTCGAAGACGTGAATTTGGTGCTGCACGCTGCGCAGGAAGATACGCTCGAGCTCTTGAATCTGATCCTCGCTCATACGCTCGGCGCAGGTTTCCAGGGCCGCGACCAGGGCATCGACCTGTTCGCGCTGGAACGGACGGCGGTAATGATCGAGCCACTTTTGGTAGACCTCGGGATGCTTGCTGAGATCCTTGTCGCGCATCAGATCGCCAATCTCGGCGAAGCCGACGCAGCAGGGCAGGGTCGAGGTGAAAATCTCGAAGGCGTTGCCGTCGTAGGCGGTGCGAACCAGGTGGTTCATGTAGCCTTCGCGCGCCTTCAAAGCGGCCCAGCGGTCCGATGTGTAATCGTTGCAGCCGATCTCGGCCAGCCACTCTTCCTCGACGTTGCCTTCGTCGTAGCCTGCGATCAGCTTCAAGAAGGGCCTGAAGATGCGCAGGTCCTGGGGCTTCAGCTTGGCGAAGGCCGTGAAGTAAACGCGGGAGAAGTCGGCGAGATAGGGAAGGTCCTGGACCAGGAAGTACTGGAAGCGCTTCACATCGAGCGTACCGTCGTACATGCCCTCCAGCCAGGGGTGGTGAATGTAGGCGGTCCAGCTATCGCCGGCATAGGCCTGAAGTCTTTCAACGAGCTTACCCATATTTCTAGCCTCACGTTCGATTTTGACCGGCGGCGCGCTGCGCCCGGAGAATGCGGCAAACAATATACAGATGATTAAAAGATGTATACAAAAAATCCATTCCTGGTCCGCGAGGGGAGCTTGGCGATGCGAAGCCTCAGGTCTCGCCCGCTTTCGAGGGGAGATGTCCCCTGGTGCTAGCCGCCGCTTTGCAGCCTTCGGGACGGCAAATGGCCGGGGGAACATGGCCAGGAGAAAAAATTGTACGCAACAAACACTGTTGTGTATAATAATACTCTGAGTGAACATGCTTAGAAGTTCAACAGCTCGAGAATGAGCAACAATCTTTGAACGGGGGTTTATGATGACAGTATCGAAATCGAGGCGGAAATTCCTAGCTACCAGCGTGGCCGGCGGTGTCGCCGCCGCCGCCATGGCGGGCGGTGCCGCTTGGCCGCTGCGCGCGCGTGCAGCGGATCCGCTGCGCGTGACGCATTTCGGCGGGCCTTACGCCGCGCTCGACGACATCGTCGGCAAGAGCTTCAAGGAGGCCGGTCTTGGCACGGTGGAGTACGAGCAGGATCAGCCAGGCCTGATTATCAGCAAGTGGCAGGCCCAGCCGGACGATCCGATCTACGATATCGGCTTTCTGACACGCGGCCCGACCGTGCGCGCCGGGCAGGCGGGCCTCGTCGAGGTTCTCTCCGAAGCCGACATTCCGCTGCTGGCCGATTGCTCGCCGGGAACCCTCGCCCCCGGCGGCTCCGGCGTGGCGATGGTCTACGACGCCGTCGACGTGATCTACGACAAGGACGCGGCAAGCGCGCCGGTGGAGTCCTGGCTGGATTTCTGGAAGCCGGAATTCCAGGGCAAGATCATGCTGCCCGCGGCGCCCCTGAACAGCATGATCGCGGTCGTGCTGGTGAGCATCGCACGGGCCCTCGGCGGCGACGAGCGCACGGTCGACGATATCTTCCCCAAGGTCGCGGAGTTGAAGCCCCACGTACGTAGCTTCTATGGCGATCCCAATCAGGTGACCCAGCTGATCGAGCGTCGCGAGGCCGCCATCGCGCCCCAGTACAGTGCCCGTATCGGCCTGGCGATGAGCAACAACGACTTCATCGGCCGCGGTACGCCGAAGGAAGGCGTTCCCTCCTCGCCCTACGATCTGGTGATCGCCAAGGGCAGCCATCAGATGGACCTGGCCAAGGAGTATGTGAACTTCACCTTGCAGCCAGACATCCAGAAGGCGATCTGCTCCGCGATTCCGTTGACGCCGGCGAACAAGAACGTCCAGCTCGACGAAGAGTTCGCGCGCCTGATCATTCAGGATTCCAGCCTGCTATTCCAGTACGACTATCAGTACGTCGCCAGCAGGCAGAGCGAGTGGACGGATCGCTGGGCGCGGGAAATCGCCAGCTAACAGCGGAACCGGGATAGGGTTCTCCGTGGCGGTCCTTCTCTGAGGGGCTGTCGCGAATTTTAAGGAAAGCTGCCGGAATGCCGTGCCTTCCCGGGCCAGCGCTCGCGCAAACAGTCCGCCGGTTACGCGGGACTGATCGGGGGCACCTGGGGGCGTTTCAGCCTCGACGGGCGCGGTCCGGCAGCTTTTCAAATCACTGGGAACAGGGTTTGCGGGGGCAGTATCGATAATGAGTGTCGGCGATCAGGAGATTCAGCTGAAGGTGGAGAATGTCGGCAAGGCATTCGGCTCCTTCCAGGCGCTATCGAACTGTAGTCTCACGATCCACAAGGGGGAGCACGTCGCTCTGCTCGGGCCGAGCGGCTGCGGCAAGACGACCCTGCTCAACATCATCGCCGGGTTCGAAACCTGTGACAGCGGCGATCTGTGGCTCGGCCAGGAGTCGCTCAAGAACATCCCGCCGAACAACCGCAATATCGGGATGGTTTTTCAGAGCTACGCGCTCTTCCCGCATATGACGATCGCGAACAACATCAGCTACGGACTGCGGATCCGCAAAACCGCCAGTCATGTCATTGAGCAGCGGGTTTCCGAGGTGATGGGGCTGCTCGAGCTGACGGGTCTGGAGGGGCGCTATCCCTCGGAGCTGAGCGGCGGGCAGCAGCAGCGCGTCGCCGTCGCGCGCGCGCTCGCGGTGCGCCCGGTCATGCTGCTGCTGGACGAGGCGCTCAGCGCTCTCGACAAGAATTTGCGCGAACAGATGCAGGTCGATCTCTCGATCCTGCTGCGCCGGCTGGAAATCACCACGATCCTCGTCACCCACGACCAGCGCGAAGCCTTCACCATCGCCGACCGGATCGCCGTCATGAACAAGGGGCAGATCCTTCAGATCGGCACGCCGGAGGAGATCTATGCCAATCCGAGTTCGGAATTCGTGCTTGAGTTCGTGGGCTCGGCCAATGTTCTAAAGGGCGTCGCGGCGGAATCCGGCGGCCAGCTCTATGCGCGGGTGGATGCCGGTTTGACGGTGCCGATCGAGGGGGCGCCGGCGCTCGCGGCGAACGACCGTCTGCAGCTCTATGTCCGCGCCGAGGATATAGAACTCTCTGCCGAGCCGACGGCGATACACACGGAAAAGCCGGGACGTATCTCCCTGGCGCGTTTTCTGGGCGCGGTGAAGCGCAATGTCATCGACCTGAACGGCGAGCAGATCGTCCTCGATGTCAATTCGAGCGGCGCGGCGGCGCGCTTCAACGTGGGCGACGAAGTCTACATCAACTTCACGTCGAGCCGTTGCTACGGCGCCCCGGATAGCCAGGCGGGGGCCTGAGGCATGTCCGTGGCAACGGAACAGGACGCCGCGCAGGGGCAGATGCCGAAAGCCGGGCCGTTCAGCCGCTGGCTCTTCCGGAATCAGAAGATGGTCGCCTGGATCTTCCTGATCCCCGCGCTGAGCGTGCTGGTGCCGCTGTTTCTCTTTCCCCTGGGCGTTCTGCTGAGGAACAGTTTTAACCGGGACGACCCCGGGTCCTTGATGGTGCGCGATTTTACCTTCGCGAACTACGAGCGGATCCTGACCGACGGCTATTACGCCTCCCTGTTCGGCAACAGCATGGCCATGGCCATGGGCGTCGCCTTGGCGACCCTGCTGATCGGCTATCCCTTCGCCTATTATCTCGTCCGCTGGGCGGGCAAGAGGAAAAACCTTCTGCTGTGGATCGTTTACACGCCGCTGATCGTCAGCGTGATCACGCGCGTCTTCGGCTGGATGGTGATCACCGCCGATAGCGGGCTGATCAACAACGTGCTGCTGGGGCTGGGCATCGTTAATGAGCCGGTGCGCATGCTGTTCGAAGTCAGCGGCATGGTCCTGGGGCTGGTGCATCGATACCTGCCGCTGATGATCCTGCCGCTGGTCAACTCGATCGCGAAGATCGACCGCAAGGTTCTGCTCGCCTCGACCAATCTCGGCGCCAGCTCGACCTCGACCTTCCTGCGGGTGGTCGTGCCCTTGAGCCTGCCTGGGATCGTCGCCGGCCTGCAGCTCGTGATCGCCGTTGTCCTCAGCGACTTCGTCCTGCCCACCCTGCTGGGAACGACCCGCTTCAGAATGCTGGCGCCGGCCATTTACGACGAAGCCATCGGCAACGTGCGCTGGGCGAATTCGGCGGCCATGGCGGTGCTGATGGTGGTCGCCGTCTGCATCGTGCTGGTGTCGATGAACATGATGTTCAGGCGCGCCGCGCCCTGGGCGAAAGGTTTGTGATCGCGTGTCTATTCAGAGAAAAGCAAGATGACGGATCGTAGCCCAATCCTATTCACGGCCTACGCCGGGCTGGTCTCGGTCTTTCTGCTGGGGCCGATTGCCGTGGCGCTCGCGCTGTCCTTCAGCAGCGTCTCGCAACTGGTCTTTCCGCCCCCGGGCTTCAGCCTGCAGTGGTATGAGATCGCCTGGGAAAACGACAAGTTCGTCGACGGTTTCCTCGTCAGCTCGATGATCGCGCTGATCAGCAGCGTGATCGCGGGCGTCGCGGGGACCTTCGCCGGCATCGCCCTCAACAACTATCGCTTCTTCGGCCGGAGCGCGATCCAATCGCTGACGATCCTGCCGCTGGTCGTGCCCTCGGTGGTGATCGGTCTGGGCCTGCTGCAGACCTTGTCCATGGCGGGCGTTCGACCGGGCATTCTGGCCGCGTCTCTCGGCCACAGCATTATGGGCGTGCCCTACGTTCTCTATCTCGTGTTGGCTTCGCTGTCCGGCTATGACGTGCGGCTGGAACATGCCTCGCAGTCCCTGGGCGCCTCGCGGCTGACGACATTCCTGCATGTGACGCTGCCCTTGGTCCGGCCGGGGGCGATCGCCGGCGTGACCTTCGCCTTCCTGATGTCCTTCGACAACGTCGCCATGTCGATCTTCCTGGCGCGCGGCGATCCTCTGCCCCTGCGGCTGATGCAGCACATCCAGTACTACGCCGATCCCAGTGTCGCCGCCGTGTCCAGCGTGCTCGTCCTGATCTCGATCGTCGGCCTGGTGACCTTCGGGCGGATCCTGCGTCAGCGCGACGTCGGCAATCTTTCCTGATCCGGCGCTTTCCGCGGCCCGCCAGCCGTGGAAAAGCGCTGGCCAGACGGCATGCGGGCGATCCGGATTTCAGGCAGGCGGCGGCCCGGCGCATGCATTCTCAAGGATGAAAAGTGTATACAGTAAAGAAAAAAGAGCATACAATAATAGCAGTTGGATGATGGAACCAGCCGATCACTCCCCGCGCCAGCCGTGGCCCAAAGGGGGGCAAGAAGCGGACAGCCGAATCCGGCCCGGAAACGGCCGCGATACGGGTATGAGGGAGGAACACAATGGATTTGGATCTCGCGGGTAAAACCGCACTGATTACTGGTGCATCGAAGGGTATCGGGCGGGCGACCGCGGAGGCCCTCGCGCGCGAGAAGTGCGAGCTTTACCTCGCCGCGCGTTCCGGCGAGCTGCTGGAAGAGGTGCGCGCCGATATCGCCCGCGACTACGGTATCGAGGCGTCAATCTTCCCGGTCGACCTCTCGACGCCGGAGAGCATGATCGAGCTGGCGAAGACCTGTCAGGACGCGGATATCCTCGTCAACAACGCCGGCGATATCTCGTCCGGACCGCTGCACTCCTTATCGGATGCGGATTGGCGCAAGGGATTCAATCTCAAGGTTTTCGGCTACGTCACGCTCACCCGAGAGATGTACGCCTACATGAAGCAGCGTGAATCCGGCGTGATCGTGAATGACATCGGCAACTCCGGTGAAAACTGGGACGCCAACTACATTGCCGGCAGCACCGGCAACGCGGCCCTGATGTCCTTCACCAAGGCGCTTGGCGGCGTCAGCTTGAACGACGGCGTGCGCGTGGTCGGTGTCAATCCCGGTCCGGTCGCCACCGACCGCATGGTCAAGCTGATGAAGCGGCGCGCGGTCGATTGGTACAAGGACGAAGGCCGCTGGCGCGAGTTGTTCGAGAAGTATCCGGGCGGCCGCGCGGCCACGCCGGAAGAGGTCGCGGATTTGATCACCTTCCTGGCCTCGCCCAAGGCGGGCTACATCACCGGGTCGATCGTCACCATCGATGGTGGGATCGCGGCCCGCGGCTCGATCATTTAGTGGATACAGACCAATCATGCTGAAATCGGAAATGCGGAACGTCTACTTCGACCAGTTGTTTTCCACACCTGGATTGAAGTGGATGGGGCAGAACACCAATCACGTTCCCATGCACGACACGGTTCGTCAGGCCCTGATGGACGCGATCGCCGATGAGCAGTTCCATGCCTACGCGCCGCCGCTCGGGTTCGAGGCGCTGCGCCACGCAATCGTCGCGGACCTGGGGCTCAGCGATGTCTCGGCGCTGCTGACCGACGGCGCGGTCGGCGGACTCTTCGTTGTCTGCCAGACCTTCTGCAAGCCGGGCACGAACTTCGTGACCACCGATCCCGGTTGGAAGTGGCCGCTCGACTTCGCGCGCAACGCCGGGGCCGAAATTCGCGAGATACCGATTTACGATCCGGCCGTGAACTATCGGCTGACGGCGGAAAAGCTGCGCGAGGCGGTGGATAAGGATACCGCGATCATCTACATCGTCGATCCGAACAACCCGCTCGGCATCTGCTACACGGAGCAGGAGATTTCCGCCTTCTGCGATATCGCCCGCGAGGTCGGGGCGATCCTGTTGCATGACTGCACCTATCGCGACTTCGCCTACCAGCACAGCCTGGCGGCGAAGTTTTATCCCGAGGGCGCGGTCACCAGTTACAGCTTCTCCAAATGGCTCGGCCTCGCCGGCCTGCGGATCGGCGCGATCATCGCCAACCCCGATCTGCTGGAGCGTTTCATACCTCTGTCGCCGGCCGCCCTGGGCGGCAGCGTCATTGCCCAACGCGGCGCGCTCGCCGGCCTCTCCGTGAAGCGGGAATGGATGGCGGAGGTTCTGCGTATCCAGCGGCGCAACCAGCAAGTGATACACGACGCCGCCGTTGCGATTCCGGGCCTGGTGCTGCCGGTCTATCCTTCCAACGGCAATTTCCTCGTGATCGAGTGCGTCGAGCTGGGGGTCGCCCCGGAAACGCTGGTCTCCGCCTTCGGCGAGCGGGGCATCATGATCCGCCAAGGCAGCTACCACACGCCGCGCTTTGGCGACCGCTTCATCAAGGTGAGCACCACGGTGCCCGAGGCCTGGGCCGACGATTTCTGCGCGCAGTTGCCGGATGTGGTCGAAAGCACGAAGGGTAATATCAAGACCAAGATGCTGTTTTAGGAACTGCCGCTGGCAGGGAGAGGGAGCAATGACTTTCGCAACCACGGATGACGGGGTTCGCCTCTACTACGAGGAAGCTGGAAGCGGCACGCCCATTATCTTCGTGCATGAATTCGGCGGCGATCATCGCAGTTGGGAGCCGCAGATGCGGTTCTTTTCGAGGCGCCACCGCTGCATCACCTTCGCCGCCCGCGGCTATCCGCCCTCCGAGGTGCCCAAGGATCCCGAGGCCTATTCCCAGGCACGCGCGGTCGAGGACATTATCGCCGTCATGGACGCAGCGGGGATCGACAAGGCGCATGTCGTCGGCCTTTCCATGGGCGGTTTCGCGGCGATGCATTTCGGGCTGATGTTTCCCGAGCGAGCCCTGTCCCTGGTCATCGCCGGGGCGGGCTACGGCGCGGAGAAGGAATTCGAGGAGTACTTCCGGGAGGTTTCCCGCGAGGTCGCGCGCCAGTTCGAGGAGCAAGGCAGTGAGGCCTTCGCCAAAACCTATGCGCTGGGCGCCTCGCGGGTGCAGTTTCAGAACAAGGATCCGCGCGGCTGGCAGGAGTTCGCGCGGATGCTGGGCGAGCATTCCGCGACCGGCTCGGCGAATACCATGCGCAGCGTTCAGGCCAAGCGGCCCTCGATTTACGATCTCTCCGAGGAGTTGCGCGGGATGGAGGTCCCGACGCTGGTGATCTCCGGCGACGAGGACGACCACTGCATCCAGCCTGGCGTCTTTCTCAAGAAGACCCTGCCGGCTTGCGGCCTGCTGATCATGCCGAAAACCGGGCACACGCTGAATCTTGAAGAGCCCGATGCCTTCAACCGCGCGCTGTCCGAGTTCATCGCCCAGGTCGAGGCTGGCCGCTGGAGCCCGCGCGACCCCCGGGCGATGCCCGATCAGATCATGAAGACCTCATGACGGGCGTTTGCCCGGCGGAGTTTATCAATCGGCAGCGGCTGCTGGATCGCATCGAGGCGCTGGCGCGCTTCGGCGCGACCGCCAAGGGGGGAGTCAATCGTCAGGCGCTCTCGCCGGAAGAGGGCGCGGCGCGGCAGCGGATCGCGGACTGGGCGCAAGCGCGCGGGCTGCAGGTGAAGGCGGACCCCGCCGGCAATCTGTTCCTGGTTCTCGAGGGCGCCGAGCCAGACGTGCCTCCCGTGCTGACGGGATCGCATATCGATTCCCAGCCCACGGGCGGCAAGTTCGACGGTGCCTACGGCGTGCTGGCCGGGCTGGAAGCCGTCGAGGCCATTCAAGACGCCGGCCTGCGCCTGCGTCGTTCTATTGAGGTCGTGGCCTGGATGAACGAGGAGGGCTCGCGCTTTGCCCCGGGCATGATGGGTTCCGCAGCCTTTGCCGGCGCGCGCGCCCTCGATGAGATTCTGGCGACCCGCGATGCCGCCGGTGTGTCGGTGGAAGAGGCGCTGGCCGCCATGCCGCCGGTCGAGTCCTGCCCGCTGCGCAGACCGGTGGCGGCCTATGTCGAGGCGCATATCGAACAGGGGCCGCTGCTCGAAAAAGAAGACTGCACCATTGGCGTTGTGACGGGGATTCAAGGCAAGCGAACCTACCGCGTGAAGGTGTCGGGCGAGGCCGCGCACGCCGGTACGGCCACCAGGGCGGAGCGCCGAGACGCGCTCTTCGCCGCGATGGATATCGTCGCCGCGCTGCGCCGGCTCGCGGAGGACCCCGGCGATCTGATCCGCTTCACGGTCGGCGCCTTCGCCGTTTCCCCGGGGGCGCCGTCGGTCGTCCCCAGCGAAGTGGTTTTCTCCATCGACCTGCGCCACCCCGAGGAAAGCGTGCTGGCTGGGCTAGGCGAGCGGATCGCCGAGGTCTGCGAACTGCACAGCGGTCCCTGCGACGCGGCCGTCGAGGAGCTGAGCCGGGCGGAATCCCTGGAGTTTCCAGAGGCGATGCAGGCGCGCATCCGCGAGGCCGCCGCGCGGCTTGGGCTGCGCCACATGGATCTGCCCTCCGCCGCCGGACACGACGCCAGGTATCTCCATCAAATCTGCGATACCGGCATGATCTTCGTGCCCAGCCGCGACGGCATCAGCCACCGGGAAGACGAATGGACGGAGCCGGCCGCGCTCGCCGATGGCGCGCGGCTGCTCGCCGTAACCCTGTGCGGGCTCGCCGGACTCGCGGAAAGCTGACGCGGCGTTACTTCTTCAGCCGATAGCCGGTCTTGAAGATCCACCACACGGCGATACTGCAGAGGCCCAGGAAAACCGAGGTCATGCCCAGGCTGACCCAGATCGGCACGTCGGAAATTCCATAGAAGCTCCAGCGGAATCCGCTGATCAAATAGACCACCGGATTGAACAGCGACACCGTCTGCCAGAAGGGCGGCAGCATGTCGATGGAGTAGAAGCTGCCGCCAAGAAAGGCCAGCGGCGTGACGATCAGCATGGGGATGAACTGCAGCTTCTCGAAGTTGTCCGCCCAGATGCCGATGATGAACCCGAACAGGCTGAAGGTCGCGGCGGTCAGCACCAGGAAGGCGAACATCGACAGCGGGTGGGCGATCTCGTAGGGAACGAAGATCCGCGCCGTCGCCAGGATGATCAGCCCGAGCAGGATCGATTTGGTGGCAGCGGCGCCGACGTAGCTGACGACGATCTCGAAGGTCGAGACCGGGGCGGAAAGAATTTCGTAGATCGTACCGACGAAGCGCGGGAAGTAGATCCCGAAGGAGGCGTTGGAGATGCTCTGCATCAGCAGCGACAGCATCACCAGGCCGGGGATGATGAAGGCGGCGAAGCTGACGCCGTCGATCGCGGTGATGCGCGAGCCGATGGCCGTGCCGAACACCACGAAATATAGCGTCGTCGAAACCACCGGGGAGACGATGGACTGAAACAGCGTGCGCCAGGTGCGCTGCATCTCGAAAAGATAGATCGCGCGGACCCCACGGAAGTTCATGACGGCTCCTTCACCAGGCTGACGAAGATGTCCTCGAGCGAGCTTGTTCGGGTGTCGAAGTCGGTGAAGCGGATGCCCTCGGCGTCGAGATCGCGCAGCAGGCGGGTCGTGCCGGTGCGCTCGCCCTGGGTATCGAAGGTGTAGACGAGGCCCCAGCCCGCATCGACCAGCTCCAGCTTGTAGCCGTCGAGCGAGTCCGGAATCCGCTCCAGCGGCGCGCGCAGTTGCAGGTGCAGGTCCTTCTTGCCGAGCTTGCTCATCAGGCTGGCCTTGTCCTCGACCAGCACGATGCGGCCCTTGTTGATGACCCCGATGCGGTCGGCCATCTCCTCGGCTTCCTCGATATAGTGGGTCGTCAGGATGATGGTGACGCCCGCCGCGCGCAGGTTGCGCACCATGTCCCACATGCTGCGCCGCAGTTCGACATCGACGCCGGCGGTGGGCTCGTCGAGAAACAGGATGCTCGGCTCGTGGGACAGAGCCTTGGCGATCATGACCCGGCGTTTCATCCCGCCGGACAGGGTCATGATCCTGGAATCCTTCTTCTCCCAGAGGGAGAGGTCCTTGAGCAGTTTCTCGATGTAATCGGGATTGGCCGGCTTGCCGAAAAGGCCGCGGCTAAAGGTCACCGTCGCCCAGACCGTCTCGAAGGCGTCGGTTGTCAGTTCCTGCGGCACCAGGCCGATTTCCGTGCGCGCCTTGCGATAGTCGCGCAGAATATCGTGGCCGTGCGCCGTGATCTTGCCCTGGCTCGGCGTCACGATGCCGCAGACCACGTTGATCAGGGTTGTCTTGCCGGCGCCGTTCGGCCCGAGCAGGGCGAAGATCTCGCCACTCTGGATATCCAGATCGATATCCCGCAGGGCCTGGAAGCCGTCGGCATAGGTTTTCGCCAGCCCGGATATGGCGACGACCGGGGGCGCGGATGGCGTGGCCTTCGCGGAGCCCTCCTCCACGAGCAAGTCCTTTGTCATACTCTCTCCGGTCATAGGGGCGGCGGATAGGGCTGCAGTTCTACCGCCCCCGCCGCTGGAATGAAATCGTCCTTTACAATCGATCCGCTTCGTCGTGTGTTCGAGGTGTCTGCAGGGGGGAGATAGCCATGAGCGAGGGCGGGCGTAGGGATTTCGGCAGCTACGATTACATCGTGGTCGGCGCGGGTTCGGCCGGCTGCGTGCTCGCCAATCGTCTCTCCGCCGATCCAAGGAAGCGGGTGTTGCTGCTGGAGGCCGGCGGCAAGGACAGCTACATCTGGATTCATATTCCCGTCGGCTACCTCTACACCATGAACAATCCGCGCACCGACTGGTGCTTCTCGACGGCGCCGGAACCCGGTTTGAACGGCCGCTCCTTGAGCTATCCGCGGGGCAAAACCCTGGGCGGCTGCTCCTCGATCAACGGCATGATCTACATGCGCGGCCAGGCCCGGGACTACGACCACTGGCGCCAGCTGGGCAATAGCGGATGGGGCTGGGAAGACGTGCTGCCCTACTTCAAGCGGTCCCAGGACCAGGTGCGCGGCGCCGACGACTTCCATGGCGCCGGCGGCGAGTGGCGGGTCGAGGAAATGCGCCTGACCTGGGAAATCCTAGACGCCTTCCGCGAGGCGGCGGCCGAGACCGGCATCCCCAAGGCTGACGACTTCAATCGCGGCGACAACGAGGGCTGCGGCTACTTCCAGGTCAATCAGCGCCGTGGCGTGCGGGTCAGCAGCGCCAAGGCCTTTCTCAAGCCGGTGCGCCACCGCCAGAACCTGACCGTGCTGACCCATGCCCAGGCGGAGCGGCTGCGCTTCGAGGGGCGGCGCGCCAGCGGCGTCGACTTCCGGATCAAGGACGCTCCGGCGATGGCGTCGGCCAAGGGCGAGGTCATCCTTGCCAGCGGCTCCGTCGGCTCGCCGCAACTGCTGCAGCTTTCCGGTATCGGGCCGGGCGCGCTGCTGCGCGAGCAGGGGATCGACCTGCGCCACGAGCTGCCCGGCGTTGGCGAGAACCTGCAGGATCACCTGCAAATCCGCATGGTCTTCAAGGTGCGGAACGTGAAAACCCTGAACGAGCGGGCCAATCGCCTGCTCGGCCGTCTGGGCATGGGCATCGAGTACGCCTTGTTGCGGCGCGGGCCGCTGACCATGGCGCCGAGCCAGCTTGGCGGCTTCGCCAAGAGCGACCCCTCGCGCGAGACGCCGAATCTTGAGTATCATATTCAGCCGCTGTCGACGGAGAAGCTGGGCGATGCCCTGCATCCCTTCCCGGCCTTTACCGCCTCGGTCTGCAACCTGCGGCCGCAGAGCCGGGGCTTTGTGCGCATCGCCAGCCCGGATTTTCGCACCATGCCGAGGATTCAGCCGCGCTACCTCTCCGACCCGGCCGATGGCCAGGTCGCGGCTGATGCCATCCGTCTAACCCGCCGAATCTGCGCCGCGCCGGCCTTGGCAAGGTATCTGCCGGAGGAGTTCAAGCCGGGGGCCGAGATCGAGAGCGAGGAGGATCTGATCCGCGAAGCGGGCAACATCGGCACCACGATTTTCCATCCGGTCGGCACCTGCAAGATGGGACAGGACGAGACCGCCGTGGTCGACGAAAGGCTACGGGTGCGCGGTGTCGAGGGGCTGCGCGTGGTCGATGCCTCGGTGATGCCGACCATCACCTCGGGCAACACCAACTCGCCGACCGTGATGATCGCGGAGAAGGCTTCCGAGATGATCCGCCAGGACGCGCGCGGCTAGCCGGCGCCTTCAGAACCGCACGGAAAGGCTGAGCGCGCCGAAATCGTCGCCCTCGTCCTGGGTGTCGAATTCGGGCGTGCGCAGCACGTGGGTGTAGCTCAGGCGGATATTCTCCACGGTGATCGCCGCGCCGACCTGCAGATCGCCGACGAAGATGTTGCGGTCGACGCTGCGGCTGTCGCGGAAGGTGTTGCCGTCGAGGAAGATGTTGCGGGCCACGGCCCGCCCCTCGACTCCGGCGAAGAGGTACCAGCTAACGCCGTTATAGGGGACGAAGTAGCCGGAGCCGGAAATGCTCGGCTGGATGCGCGGCGGACCGTAGTCGAGCAGCAGGTTCTTGCCGAGACGCAGCGTCGCCCCGGCATTGGCATAGGTGAAGACGTTGCCAAGGGCGCCCCCGGCGTGCGGGGTAACGTCGAAGCCATAGCCCGAGGCGGTGCGCGAGATGAAGCCGCGCCAGCTTCGCTGATAGGTGAGAATCACGCCGGGCTCCGTGTGCAGCTGGGTATCCCAGCCCTGCGGCTCCGGCGAGCCGATCACTTCATGCACCAGGGTCTGGGACTGTTCCGCGCCCGAGGCGGGACCGATGATCCCAAGAGTCAGCTGCAGTTGATCGAGCCGCTGGCCGTTCTCCGCGATCAAGCCGATTGAGCCATAGAGCCAGCCCGCATAGGGGCGGTCGTCGTCTGGCGGGTTGTGCTGGGTAATGTCGCTCGGCGTGTACATGCTCTGACCCAGGGCGTAGCTCGCGCGTACGGTTCCGTCAGCGGGAAACAGCGGAAAGGCATGGGCGGCGTCGATCACCCAGTCGGGGATATCCGAGGGAGCGGACAGCCACTCGGCGCGCACACCATTGGTGTAGTTGCGGTCGGACTTGCCGAAGAGATCGTTCTCGAAGACCAGGCTCAGGGTGCCGCGCTCCCGCGCCGCCTCGGCCTCCGTTGCGTCTTCCGCCGCTGCGGGCAGGGCAAGGATGCAACTAGAGAGCAGCAACATTAATGAGATGCAGCGTTTCAAGCGCGTTTGCAGGATCCAAGCCAACGGCGGCCGCCTCGCGTCGCGATTACTGGTCATGTGGCGGTTTCGGTATGCGGAAATCGGCCTGTCCCTCGCCTGTGGTCGCTCGCGCGCGCTCAGGTATTCAACCCCTAGCATCCCATAAAGTTCCTCGCCGGTATCCCGCTCATTCCCTGCGTGCCGTAAAAGCCGCTTGGCTGCCGATAACATAGCGTATTCGCGCATCTTTAGGTTCCGTTTAGCGATTTTTGCTAGCTTCGCCCGGGGTGCCACGGGGCTCGTTTGCCAGCCGCCGGGAAGAAGGGGAAGAGCAATCTTGATCATGTGTGCCGTGGCGGTTTACCGCACCGCCCTCAAGCTGTGGCATATCCTCATGCCGGTTCTGTGCCTTGCCGCTTTTCCCGCCGCCGCGCAGCCGCTCGAAAGCCTGAGAGTCCAGATGGTGTGGAGTCATCAGTCCGAGTTCGCAGGGCTCTATGCCGCCCAGACCAAGGATTACTACGCGCGCGAAGGCCTCGAGGTTCTGGACTTCGAGGGAGGGCCGGGTATCTCCCCCTTGCAGCTCCTGGCCAAGGGGGAAGTCGATATTGCGGAAATCCACCTCCCCGGCGCCCTGGCGGCGCGGCAAAGCGGTCTCGATATCGTCAATATCGCGCAGATCATGCAGCATTCGAGCATGGCTCTGGTCTGCGTGAAGGCCGCGGGCATCCGCAATCCGCCGGATATCAAGGGAAAGACCATCGGGGTTTGGTGGCTCGGCGATGAACTGGGGCTGCAGGCGCTGCTCGCCGGGGCCGGAATCGGCCGGGACGAGGTCCTGCTGCAAGACCAAGCCCCCGACGGCTTGGATCTGATCGAAGGGCGGCAGGATTGCGGCGTGGTCATGATGTACAACGAGTACTGGTCGCTGCTGCACAATGGGTTTTCGCCGGCCGATTTGCTGGTCTTGCCGTTCGACGAGGGGCGTTACGGTTTTCTGGAGAACGGTTACTACGTTCTCGCCGAGCGGCTCGAGGATCCGGCCTTCGTGGCGCGCCTGGAAGGCTTTCTCCGGGCCACCGCGGCCGGCTGGGCCTATGCCCGCGAACACCGCGAGGACGCGCTGGCAATGGTCATGGCCAAGGCGCCGGGGCTGGATATCCTGCGCCAGGAGCGGATGCTCGACACAACGCTGGAAGCCATCGGCACGGGGCCTTTCGGCCTCCTTCATCTCAGCGAGTTGGAGCACAGCCTTTCGATATTGGAGCCGAACGAGGACGATAAGGCGGCATTCCATCGCGCGGCCAAGGGGGTTTGGACGCATCGCATCTGGTCCGCTGCGGGGCTAGACCCCATCGAGGACAGACCGCTCAGCCGCGCCACCGCCTATCATCTTTCCCAGGCCGTCAGCACCCAGTGGTTCTACATTCTGGACCTGATCGGCACCGTGGCCTTCGGACTGGCCGGCTTCATGCGCGCGCAGCAGCGCCGTTACGACCTCTGGGGCGCCTTCATCCTGACCATGCTGCCGGCGGTCGCCGGGGGCACGCTGCGCGATCTCCTGGTCGCCGGCGATCGGCATCCTCCGTTCATCTTCAAGGATCCGGCCTACATCTCCCTGGTCATCGGCATCGTGGTGGTCGGCACGCTGGCGAGCAAGCTGCTGCCCAAGGGCAGCGATCGCAGCGCGGCCTTCTCCCGTTGGCTGGTGTTCTTCGACACCATCGGCATGGCGACCTTCACGGTGATCGGCGCCAAGGTGGCCTTGCTGGCGGGGCTATCCTGGTACTGGGCGGCCTTTTGCGCGGCGCTGACCTGCGCCGGCGGCGGGATGCTGCTCGACGTGGTGACCGGGCGCGAGCCGCGCACCTTCCAGGGCGAGCCCTATGAGGAAATCGCCGTTTTCGGCGGCGTGTTCATGTTTGGCGGACTCATGGTCGCGAACCAGTTCGAACACGAGGCCTGGCTGGTCACGGCCCTGATCGGCGCGACCATGGTTCTGGTCTTCGTGCTGCGCATCCTGGTTGTGCGCTTTGGCTGGCGCAGCTTCCGGCTGGGCATGCGCGACGAAGCGGCCGCGCGTCCGGAGCCCTGATTTTCCCGGGCGGCGCGGCTAGACGAGGGGATCGAAGCGGCCGGTCTCGCTATCCATGCTGAGCAGCTTGCCGCTCGCGATGCCGAAGTAGGCGCCGCGCAGGCGCAGCTGCCCGCTGTCCAGGCGCTGCTTGATGAAGGGGAAGGTTTTTAGATTCTCGATTGAGTGGCGCACCGAGGCGAGCTCCAGCGCCTGCTGCTGGTCCTCGTGGCTTGCGTTGGGGTCTTGCAGGGCTTCCGCGCCGGCCGGTTTCAGCAAGGAAATCCAGCGGTCGATGAAGCCCGGCTGCGCGGGCTGTTCGTAGAGACCGTCGAGATAGGCGCGTACGCCGCCGCAGCTGGCATGGCCCATCACCACGATATTCTCGATCGCTAGGCCGTTGACGGCGAATTCCAGCGCCGCGCTGGTGCCATGGTAATCGCCATGGGGCTCGAAGGGCGGCACCAGGTTGGCGACGTTGCGCACGATGAAGAATTGACCGGGGTGGGCGCTGAAGATCGTCGCCGGATCGGCGCGGCTGTCGCAGCAGGCGATGATCATCGTCTTGGGGGCTTGGCCCTCCGTGGCGAGATCGCGATACAGCGCGGCCTCCTGCGGATAGCGGGTATCCAGAAAGCGGCGGTAGCCTTCGACCAGTTCGGGAATATCTCGCATGGCGGTTTTGCTCCTCAGCTGCGGGCGGTCGATTGTATGGCGGGCTGCTTGGCAAGCCTTAGAACCGCGTAACCCGCCAGACCGGAAAGGATCGAGCCTGTCAGCACGCCGAGCCGAATCGCGGTCGCGTGTTCGACGCTGGGAAACGCCAGTGTTCCGATGAACAGACTCATGGTGAAGCCGATGCCGGCGAGCAACGCTGCGCCGTAGATATGCATCCAGTTTAATTCGTCAGGCAAGCGGCAAACGCCGCAGCGGACCGCCAGCCACAGGAATCCGAGAATTCCGGCCTGCTTGCCGAGGAACAGGCCGAGCGCGATTCCCAGAGGAATGGGCGCCAGCAGATCGGCCAGGGTCAGGCCGCCCAGCGCGACGCCCGCGTTGGCGAAGGCGAAGATCGGCATCACGCCGAACGCGATCCAGGGGTGCAGGGCATGCTCAAGCCTGCGCAGCGGCGATCCCGCCGTGCTGTCATGACCGCTCAGCGGGATCGTCAAGGCGACGATGACGCCGGCGAGCGTGGCGTGGACGCCGGATTTCAAGACGCAGACCCACATCACGATGCCGACCAGCAGGTAGGGCGCGATCCTGCGCAGCCCCATGAAATTGAAAAGGATCAGGATAATGGCGCAGGCCGCGGCCAGGGCCAGGGAGGTCAGGGATAGCTGGGCGGTGTAGAAGACCGCGATAATCATAATGGCGCCCAGGTCGTCGAGCACGGCGAGCGCCATCAGAAAGATCTTGAGCGCCGTGGGAACCCGGCTGCCGAGCAGGGCCAGAACCCCCAGTGCGAAGGCAATATCGGTGGCCGCGGGGATCGCCCAGCCGTTCAAGGCCGACGGCGAGCCGTGGTTGATGGCGATGTAGATCAGCGCCGGCGCGGCCATGCCGCCGAGCGCGCCGGCCAGAGGCATCGCCGCGTTGCGCCAGCTCGAAAGGTGGCCTTGCAGCAGCTCGCGTTTGATTTCCAGGCCGATCAGGAAAAAGAACACGGCCATCAGGCCGTCGTTGATCCAGAGCAGCAGCGGCTTATCGATCTCTAGCGCGCCGACCTGGATGGCGAGGGGCGTGGCCAGCAAGGCGTCGTAGAGCCAGGCGAGGGGGGAGTTGTCGAGCAGCAGAGCCGCTGCCGCGGCGGCCATCAGCAGAACGCCCCCGGCGGCGTCGTGCTGCATCAGCGCGCCAAGGCGCTCCCTTAGTCGGTTCATCTGCCACCCCTCTCCATATGATAACAATCAAGAACATGGGAAAACAGTTGATAACTTCAACAAAGAACGGAAGAATCTATTATTCCGTTCTAACGGAGAGGGACAATGCTGAGCCGTCCTCTGCTGACGCTGCATGAAGTTGCCGAGCTGCTGAAGGTGCGCGAGAGCACCGTAAGGTCTTGGATTCACGATGAGAGTCTGCGCGCCGTGAAATTCGGCCGCGACTGGCGCGTATCCCATAGGGATTTGGAGGCTTTCGTGGAGGCCAGGGCCAATCGCGCGCCGGAGACTCAGCCGCAACGCGGCTGAACGAAGATGGCCGGGGAGGCGGCCCGGGGGGGCGGCCGGGGGCGTGAGGCCCTTGGGCCGGTCTTAACCGCTGGCGCCGGCGGCCAGCTGGGCGGCATGCACCCGTAGGCGGGAAGCCGGCAGGCTGAATGTCACGCGGGTACCCTTGTTAAGAGCGGATTCCAGCACCAGACGGCCGCCATGCAATTCCGCCAGGGACTTGCTGATGCTCAGGCCGAGGCCCGTGCCTTCGGTCGAGCGCATCGCGTTGGCGGCCTGGCCGAACGGCTCCATGACCCGCTTCTGGTCTTTTTTCGCGATGCCGCAGCCGTTGTCGCGCACCGTCAGGGTAAAGAACTGCGCGTCGGCCTGGCATTCGATATCGATCTGGCCCTTCAGGGGCGTGAACTTGATGGCGTTGGAGAGCAGGTTGATCAGGATCTGCTTGAAGGCGCGCTCGTCCGCGTAGAGACGCAGATCGCAGGGCGTGTAGGTCACCTTCAGGGATTTTTCGTCGAATTTCTCGCGAAACAGCGTGCGGCAGCGGGCGACGCAGGCATCGACCTCGATCTCTTCCTCGCTCAGTTCATAGCGCCCGGCTTCGATCTTCGAGAGATCCAGGATGTCGTTGATCAGGTTGAGCAGATGCTTGCCGCTGAACAGGATGTCCTGGGCATAGCTGCGGTAGCGTTCCGTCGCCTTGGCGCCGAAGGCTTGCTGGGCGATGATATCGGAAAAGCCGATGATGGCGTTGAGTGGCGTGCGGACCTCGTGGCTGACCAGGGCGAGGAACTGCGACTTGGCGAAGTTCGCCGCGTCGGCCTGGTCGCGCGCCTCGCGCAGGGCGACCGCCTGATCGGCCAGGGAGTAGGCCTGTTCGCTGAGCAGCAGGTGGCTGTTCTGCAGGGCATCGGTCGCTTTCCTGAAACGCCGCATGACCAGCAGCAGCAGCGCGGAGAGGATCAACGCCGCGGCCAGCCCCGGAATCGCCAACTGGCTGACCAGCGCGCTGCCTGGGCGGGTTGGGCGCCAAGCGAGATAGGCGACCAAGTCCCCGTCGGCCGCCCGCAAGGCAAGGGAGGCGGGAAATCTATCCTTCACGCTCGATTCCGCCGGCAAGAGAGAGAGGTCGGCGAGCAGGAACTGCTCTTCTATGGCATCGAGAAGCGCGCTATCGACCCGCCGTAGGAAAATAAGCACGGAGGCGGCCCCGCCGCGTTCGATGCTATCCACGTTGTCCTCGCGGACAATGGCCGAAGCACCGGCCAGCATCACCGCGCCATCGATCTTGACGAAGCCCTCGACCGCCTGCGGGCCTCCATCGTCGGAATGCGCCATAGCTCGGGCGGCGACAACCAGGGCGGTCAATTGCGGACCGTTGTAGACGCTGTCGATATCTCCCTGGAGCCTCTCTCCATCAAAGGAGGCGTAGAAGATTTCATTTCTGCCATCGGCCACCAGACTGCCGTCCATATCCAGGCCAGCGTTTGCCCAGGCACCGATGGATTCCTCCGCCCAGCTCTCGTCGAGCGTTTGCACGATGTTTTCGACCGTGTCGTCCCAGTACGCATAGTCCCGGACGTTGCTCTTTACGATCTGCGCTGTAACCGCGAGGGCGCTGCGCGCGAGATGCTCCGACGATTCCTTGGCCAGCCGGTTCTGACTCTCGGCTGTCAGGAACACCAGCAGGCCGACGATCACGACGAAACCGACGATCAAGCCGAAAAGAGGAAGCAGTAAGCTACGCAGGGTCATGGAGGTGGATTCGTCCTACTGCGTCACGGACAGGGTCCGAGCGTATCGAGCTGCTTTTTGCATGAACAACATCTCCGAACGGCAGTCGAGATCGGACGCTGGGTGCCCTGGCCAGCTTCCTATGAAAGCGGCCCGTTAGCCCCAAGGGTGGATCATCGCTTATCGAGGTTAACGAGCGGTAAAATCTAAAGTGCTTAGGAAAATATCGAGTTCTACTCCTGCGCGCTAGGCTAGGAAGCCTCGATCTCCTCGCGCAGCATCTCCAGGCGCAGCCATTCCTCCTCGGCGCTTTCCAGGCCGGACATACTGTTTTCCAGCTCCTTGGTCTTTACCTGAAAGGCTTGCGGGTCGCGCGTGTAGAGGCCGGGGTCGGAGAGTTCCCGCTGCAGGGTCTCGATCGTTTTCTCCAAGGCGGCGATGCGGCCGGGCAGGGTCTCCAGGGCGTGCTTGTCCTTGAAGGAGAGCTTGCCGCGGCTGCCCGACGCGGCCTTTTGTGCGCTGGAGGATTTCTTGCCCCGCTGTGCCGCCGGCTTCGCGGTTTTGGGGCGCTCCAGCATCCCCGCGCCGCGCTGGGCAACCATGTCCGAGTAGCCCCCGGCGTACTCGATCCACCGCCCGTCTCCCTCCGCGTTGATCACCGAGGTCACGACCCGGTCCAGGAAATCGCGATCATGACTGACCAGCAGGACAGTGCCCGGATAATCGGATAGCAGCTCCTGCAGCAGGTCCAGGGTTTCCAGATCCAGATCGTTGGTCGGTTCGTCGAGCACCAGCAGGTTCGATGGGCGGGCCAAGGCGCGCGCCAGCATCAGGCGGCCCCGCTCGCCCCCGGAGAGCGCCGAGATCGCGGTGCGCGCCTGTTCGGGGGCGAAGAGGAAGTCCTTCATGTAGCCGATCACATGGCGCTGCTCGCCCGCCACCATGACGCTGTCGCCGCCGCCGCCGGTCAAGGCGTCCTGAAGACGGACTTCCGGAGCCAGGGATTCCCGCGCCTGATCGACCGTGGCGATCTGCAGGTTGGCGCCGAGCCGGACCTGCCCGCCATCGGGGGCGAGGCCTCCGGTCAGCAGGTTCAGCAGCGTCGTCTTGCCGGCGCCGTTGGGTCCGATGATGCCGATCCGGTCGCCGCGCAGTATCCGGGTCGAAAAATTCTCGACGACCGGCTTGCCATCGTAAGCCTTGGAGATGTTCTTGGCTTCGATCACCAGCTTGCCGGAGGTCTTGCCCTCGGTCGCCGTCATCTGCACGGCGCCGGCGGCCTGGCGCTGCTCCCGCCGTGTCTTGCGAAGATCCTGCAGGGCGCGCAGCCGGCCCATGTTGCGCTTGCGCCGGGCGGTCACGCCCTTGTGCAGCCATTGGGTTTCCGCGGCGATCCTGCGGTCCAGCTTGTGGCGCTCGGTAACTTCCCGGGTCACGATCTCGTCGCGCCAGGCCTCGAAGGCACCGAAGCCCTTGTCGAGGCGGCGGGTACGGCCGCGCTCCAGCCAGATCACGGCCTGCGCCAGGCTTTCCAGAAACCGGCGGTCATGGCTGATCAGAATCAGCGCCGTGCGGAGGCTCGTAAGTTCCTTCTCCAGCCACTCGATCGCCGGCAGGTCGAGATGGTTGGTCGGCTCGTCGAGCAGCAGGATATCGGGTTTCGGCGCCAGAGCCCGCGCCAGCGCGGCGCGGCGCTTCTCGCCGCCGGATAGAATCTCCGGGTTCTCGGCGCCCGTCAGCCCGAGCTGCCCCAACAAATAACTGGCCCGGTGGCTATCGTCGGCCGGGCCGAGCCCATCTTCGACGAAGGCGAGAGTGGTGGCATGACCGGTCAGGTCCGGCTCCTGCGGCAGATAGCGCAGGGTGGTGCCTGGCTGCAGGAAGCGTTCGCCAGCGTCGGCTTCGATCTGTCCGGCCGCGATCTTCAGCAGGGTCGACTTGCCCGAGCCGTTGCGCCCGACCAGACAGAGCCGCTCGCCGGCGCCGAGGCTGAAGGCCGCGCCTTCGAGCAGCGGATCGCCGCCGAAGCTGAGTTGAATGGCATCGAGTGTGAGGAGCGGTGGCGGCATGGCCGCTTTCTAAGGCTGCGGCGCGCCGTTGTCACGCGGTCCCGCGTCGATCATGCCGTGGGCAATCTCCCGCTCGCCCATCACCACGCGGTCGGCGCCGTATTTGGACAGGTGTTCGGCCTCCGCGTCGGAATGGGCGCGGGCGACGATCAGTGCCTCCGGTGCGCGGGACTTCGACTTCTCGGCGATCTGGCCGGCCTCGAATCCGTCGGGAATGGCGATAAACAGCAGGGACGCCTCGGCGACCTTGACCAGGGTGAGAAGCTCATCGTCGACGGCGTTGCCGGTGAAGGCTTCGAGGCCTTGCTCTCTCGCCAGCGCGGTATTGCTGGGCAGCTCGTCGATAACGACGAAGTTGTCGCCGCGCTGGCGCAGGGTGTCGGCGATCACCTTGCCGACCCGGCCGTAGCCGACCAGCACGATATGTCCGCTTTTTTGCGTCGCGACCTGCGGTTCGATGGTCGGATCGGCGGAGTCCTCGGGCTCGCTGTCCGGCGCCTCGGCGGGCGCCCAGCGCCGCTCCAGCGTGGCGGCGAGCATGAAAACCGCCGGATTGACGATGATCGAGAGCATCGCCCCGGCCAGGATCAGATCCCTCGCAACCTCGGAAATCATCCCCAAGATCAGGCCCAGCCCGGCCAGGATAAAGGAAAACTCCCCGATCTGCGCAAGGCTCGCCGAGATTGTCAGGGCGGTGCGTTGCGGATGCCCGAACAGCCGCACGATCCCGTAGGCGGCCAGGGACTTTCCGACCACGATGATTAGCACCGTGGCGACCACGGCGGCCGGTTCGCGCAGCAGGATCGCGGGATCGAACAGCATCCCGACGGAAACGAAGAACAGCACCGCGAAGGCATCGCGCAGGGGCAGGGTTTCCTCGGCCGCCCGTTGGCTGAGCGGCGATTCCGCGAGGATCATGCCGGCGAAGAACGCGCCCAGCGCGAAGGAAACGTCGAACAGCTCCGCCGCGCCGAAGGCGGTGCTCAGGGCGATGGCGAGCACGGCAAGACGGAACAGCTCGCGCGACCCGGTATGCGCGATGTAGTGCAGGATCACCGGGATTGCGCGGCGGGCGACGAGATACATCAAGGCCGCGAAGGCCGCGACCTTGGCCATCGTCAGGCCAATCTTCTCGGCCAGCTGCTGGGCGAAATCGCCACCCGCGATCGCGCCGCTCGAGGCGTCGCCGGTCAAGGCATTGGCGATCGGCGGCAACAGCACCAGGGCCAGGACCATGGCAAGGTCCTCGACGATCAGCCAGCCGACGGCGATCTGGCCCTCCACGCTCTGCAGCAGCCGCCGTTCCTGCAACGCGCGCAGCAGAACCACGGTGCTCGCGGTCGAAAGGGCGAAACCGAACAGCATGCCCTCGGCGAGGCCCCAGCCGAGCAGCTGGGAAAGTCCAAGCCCGAGCAGTACGGCGATGGAGATCTGCACCAGGGCGCCGGGCAGCGCGATGGCGCGCACCGAGAGCAGCTCGCGAAAGGAGAAATGCAGGCCGACCCCGAACATCAGCAGGATCACGCCGATCTCGGCGAGCTGGAAGGCGAGGTCGAGGTCGGCGACGAATCCGGGCGTGAAGGGGCCGATGACAATGCCGGCTAGCAGGTAGCCGGCTAGAGGGGAAACCTTTACCCGCTGGGCCAGCGCCCCCAGTACGAATGCGATGCTGATACCAGCAACGATCGTAGCGATGAGCGAGGTTTCATGCGGCATGGAAGTTCCAGATTTCGGCGTTAGGCGAGGATAGCACGATACCTAGGGAACGTCGCGGGGCCGACTGCGGAAAAGTTGGGGAAATGTGCCGGTTTCAGGCTTTTTTTGAAATTTCCACGAAGGCAGCGCAAACCTCTCCGCCGGCCGCGGTAAGCGTGAGCGCGTGACCGCCTCCGGCGCGCTCCAGGATCAGGGTTTCTTCTTCCAGCAATCGGGCTTCCTCGCGGGCCGCGTCCCAGCTCACCGTCACCGCGCCGCCGCGCAGCGGCAGGATCAGCAGGCACTGCGCATCGCTGGCCACGTTCAGCGGTGTGCCGGCGATCGAGAGAAAGCCAACCCGGCCCGCCGTGGTGTCGCGTTTAAAGATCAGGTTGAGATCGCGCAGTGCGGCGCCGAGCAGGCGCCCTTCGATGTCCCACTCGCCGGGAAAGCTCACCGGCTTGAAAGGCCGGCGCAGCTCGATATCTCCCTGCGTGCCCGCGTCGAGCAGGATTCCGCCTCCCGAGATCACGCTGAGGCTGCGGTCATAACCGGGAAAGCTGGAGAAGGGGCCGTCGCTGCCGACCTCGGCGATGCTCAGTCTCCAGTCGAAAGCGCCCTGCTCCAAGCTTGCCCCTGGAGGCGAGATGGCGATCTCGGTGGTCGTGCCGCCGCCGTTGCGCCAGGGCGTCGTGCGATAGTCGCTGGCCCTTAAATGCCGGACGACACTAGGTCGATCCGCCTGATTCTCGGTCATCGCCGCTCCTTGCCGTGCGTTGCCTGCGCATCAGGCCCGAAGGCCGCCGGATAGACAAGCTCCCGCGAAATGGCCCCGATTTTGCCACAGCTTTCGAGGAACCAATGCAGCGGCCTTGCGTTCCCCCTGCATGAGCAATCCACGGACGCGATTGCAGAAATTTGAGAAGGAGAATGACTATGCGTAGTCTATTCGCACCAGCGTTGATGGTTTCCGCGCTCGCGCTTTCGCCGGCCCTCGTTTCGGCGGACGACAGCGCCGGACAAGCTACGGGGCAGACCGCCGGCCAGGCCGGCGATGCCATGACCGAGAGCGGCAGCCTGCAGAACGAGGACGTCAAGCAGGACGAGCTGAGGCCGCTGGAAACCGCCGGACAGCGCGGCGATTTCCTGACGGAGCAAACCGCCAACCAGGTCCTTTCGGAGAGCTATATCGGCGCTTCCGTGCTGATCGGCACCGGCGAGGAGACGGAGAGTGTCGGCACCATCTCGCAGCTGATTTTCGACGATAACGACGCCATCACCGGCGCCGTGGTCGATGTCGGCGGCTTCCTCGGCATCGGCGCCAAGCCGGTTGGCTTGCAGTGGAGCGCCCTGGAGCAACGCCGCGCGGAGGATACCGTGGCCTTTACCACGACCCTGACCCGCGCGGACTTCGAGAACGCTGCCGAATACCGCGATCTCGATGATCAGCGTAGCGAGGAGATGCTGGAGCTGCAGGAACAGCAGCCTGCCACCAATTAGCCTCTCCTGTGTGGCAAAGCTTGGCGGGGCTGCCCGCGCCGGTGGTGACGGCGCGCGCGGCCCCGCCGCCGTTGCCGCGAGTGTTTGCCGCGCGGGCCGAGACGTGGTTGTCTGCCGGGCGTTGCTCTCGATTCTCATGGTCGCGGCCCGCTATGGACCGCTGCCTCTGCCCGGAGGCTTCGTTGCGTTCTCTCTCTATTCACCCAACCCGCAGGAGCCGCGCCGCTCGCTTGGGGCTGCATGGCTAAGCCGCCGCGCAAGGAAAAGGTGATCGGCTGGCGCGAGTGGGTTGCCTTGAGCGAGCTCGGCGTCGACCGGATCAAGGCGAAAATCGATACCGGCGCGCGCAGTTCGGCCATTCATGCCTTCGGGGTGCGCGAGGTGGAGCGGGATGGCGTAGCGCACGTGGAATTCTATCTGCATCCGCGGCAGCGCCAGCGTCACCCTCAGATCAAGTGCTGCGCGCCGATTTTCGATCAGCGCTACGTGCGCTCCTCCAACGGGGAACGGCAGTACCGCTACATCATCCGCACCACCCTGCGGCTCGGCCGCCGCCGCCGTTTGATCGAGATTTCCCTCGCGCAGCGCGACCAAATGGGCTTTCGCCTGCTGATCGGCCGCAATGCCCTGCCGCGCGGCGTGCTGGTCGACCCGAATAAATCCTATCTCGTCAGTACGGACATAGAGGCGCAGGCGCTTCGCAAGGACACCGCGAAACAGGAGAAACAGGTTTGAAAATCGGACTGCTCTGCCGCAATCCAGAACTCTATTCCCACAAACGTCTGATCGAGAGCGCGGAGAGCAACGGGCATGAGATCACGACGATCGATCACCTGCGCTGCTACATCAACATCTCCGCTGCGCGCCCGACGATGTATATCGGCGGCGAGGAGGTCGAGCATTTCGACGCGGTGATCCCGCGCATCGGCGCTTCGGTGACCTTCTTCGGAACGGCCGTGGTGCGCCAGTTCGAGATGATGGGGATCTACTCGGTCAACGAATCCGTGGCGATCTCGCGCTCCCGCGACAAGCTGCGCAGCCTGCAGCTGCTCGCGCGCAAGGGTGTCGGGCTGCCGGTCACGGTCTTCGCCCATCGTACCGGCCGGGCCGACGACATCATCGATATGCTCGGTGGCGCGCCGGTGGTCGTGAAGCTGCTGGAAGGCACCCAGGGGGTCGGCGTGGTGCTCGGCGAGACGGCCAACTCGGCGAAGTCGATCATTCAGGCTTTCGGCGGGGTTAAAACCAATATTCTGGTGCAGGAATTCGTCAAGGAGGCCGGGGGCAAGGACATCCGCTGCCTGGTGGTCGGCGGCCGGGTGGTCGCCTCGATGATGCGTCAGGGCAGCGAGGGCGATTTCCGCTCCAATCTGCACCGCGGCGGCTCGGCCAAGGCGGTGCGGATCACGCCAAGCGAACGGCAGACCGCGATTACCGCCGCCAAGGTGATGGGGCTCAATGTCTGCGGCGTGGACATGCTGCGCTCCAACCACGGACCGGTGGTGATGGAGGTGAATTCCTCGCCGGGGCTGGAAGGGGTGGAGAAGGCGACAGGCATCGATGTCGCCGGCAAAATCATCCAGTTCATCGAGAAGAACGCCAAGCCCCACAAGACCCGGACGCGCGGTAGTGGCTAACATGGGTTAGCGGTGGCGGGGCACGGTTCCGCAAAGAGCCTTCACGGCGACATCGGCTGGACTTAAGGGGCCAGATTGGCCCCGAACAGCAGGATGGCCACTGGCACCGGCGCCACTGCTAGCATCACTGTGATGAGAAAACCCGGCAAGGAAACCAGCCGGCTAAGCCCGGCGGCCAGGCAAATGCCTCCGCCGCCTCCGAGAACGATGTTTCCGGGGAGATTGAGCAGGACGGCCAGCGTGAGATGCCGGTGCTGTAGCAGCAACGGAACCGCCCGGTTCGGTGCCTGGCCGACAAGAAAATCGAGCCGAGCTTGGGTGTCCAAGGGCTCGAGCTTGGCCAAGAACGCCGACACGCGCTTGAATTTGAGGAAATTGAAAAAGCCGACAATCCAGGAGAATGGCAAAAGACGGCCGACCAGAAAACTCAAGGTAAGCCCGGCGACTGTGCAAACGTAGATTAGGGGAACGATGCGGATGCCGAGCAGCCCGATGATCGCAAGGCCGATTTCGACGCTTGGGACGAAGGGGACGGCGAGCAAGGCGGAGTAGGCTGCAGCGGCGGCCATGAGAGTGCGGTGGACAAGCTCTTCATTGGTCGGGCGGATGTCGAAATTCAGAGCTTCGATCAGCCATGCCGCCGCAAAATTCGCGGCGACGACGAGCGAGACCGCAATTCCGATTCGCAATAGACCACGGTAGGGCAGCTTCGAGTTCCAGTCAGTCACCTAGAGTCTGATCGCTGGCAAGCGGACGGTTAGCATCGGAAAGCTCGCCCTCGAACGCGAAGGTTTTCTCGATGGTCCAGTACCACCGCTCCATTGTCCAGGTTGCCTCGCCTTTGATGGTTTGCCCCTCGACCGTTCCGCGCCAGACGATCGTCGCGTCCTTGTCCGGGCATTCCGTGACGCTCATAAATTCGGTCTTGGCCCCAACTTCCCTCGAGTAATAGGGCCGAGGCGGATAATTGCAGCGGCGCTCGCATTCCCGGGATACGAACATCCCGTCATCGAAAACCCACTGGTCCGCGACATCGGCGGGCGCGCCGCTCGGGCCGAGTCGCCCTTCGAACGACATCCCATCGAGCGTTCCGGTTCCTGGCTGAGTGAGCGTATCGCTCGCAGCGGCGGGCAAGGCCTCGCCGGATTGGAAAGAAGATGCTCCCGAGAGTGACAGCGCCGCGATCCCGACAATCGCTAGCGTGCCCGCACACATGAAAACAGTATTTTTCATCCGCTCACCCCTGATCGCATGGGCTTCGCTCGTAGCAGAAGTGTGTCTTGTACCTATCCGCACTATAGCCGACGCGGCCAGGCACGGAAAGTTAGCCGAATTCTCTCTCGGTGTTGTTGTGGTTAGCCGGGTTTGCGCTTGCGCGACTCGGAAAGGGCGATTCCGCCAAGCACCAGAACCAGGGCCACGGCGTGGAACAGGCGGAAGGGCTCGGCCAAAATCAGCACCGCGAGCAAGGCCGCGAAGACCGGCACCAGGTTCATGAAAGGACCGGCGCGCTCGGGCCCCAGGATCTCGACGCCCCGGATAAAGAAGACCTGGGCGAGGAAGGCGGGAAACAGCGCGATAAAGCCGATCGCCAGCCAGCCCCGCCAGCCTGGCCAGATCGCCAGACCGCTGACCTGCTCGTAGACCACCAGCGGCAGCGTCGCCAGCATCGCGATCACCGACAGGGCGGTGAAAAAGACCATCGCCGGGACCTGCGGGCGGCGCTTCAAGGCGACGGCGTAGCCGGCGTAGAGCACGCAGGCGAAGAGCATGATCAAATCGCCATGATTGGCCGACATCGTCGCCAAGCGGGCGAGATCCCCCTCGGTCGCGACCACCGCGGCGCCAACCATGGTGGCGGCCACGCCGAGCATCTGAACCACGTGAATCCGGGTCTTGTAGAAGATCAAGGCACCGACCAGAACCAGGGCGGGCACGGTGCCCTGAATGATCCCGATATTGACGGCCGTAGTGTAATGCGAGGAGACGTAGAACAGCGCGTTGAACCCGGCATAGCCCAGCGACGCCATCAACACCAGCATGGCGAGCTTTTGCCGCAGCACCGGCCAGGCGGCGAGCAGACGCGGCCCATTGAAGGCGACCAGAAAGCAGGAGACGCTGGCCCAGCGCAGGAAAGTGGTGACCATCGGCGAGATTTCGCCGATCACCAATTGACCGGCAACCACGTTTCCGCCCCAACAGAGCGTGGCGAAGACCAGCAAGGCATAGGGCTTGGCGCTCTGGAGCGGGCTGCGCTGCGCGGGCGGCGTCGGCATGATGGGAAGAAAACTCCACGAATCAGGCAGGGAACCGGAACCCTGACATACCCGCCGCCGCGTAGGGCGACCAGGGCTTTCCAGGCATGGCAGCTTCCACCGCGCGGCGCAGGTCGCAGCGCGGAGCGGATCTCCTCGGGACGCCGCAGCTATGGCTGACGCAAGGGAACGCCCAGGTAGCAGCCGAATTCCTCGGCGAGATTGCAGGAAATGCGGGCGTGTACCTTGCCCTGGCGGTCGTAGAAACTCGCCCGCTCGGCAAGGGGGAAGACCGCCTCGTGCCAGATGTCGGGGTGAATGTAGAGACCCTGGCTGCCGTCGAAATAGAAGGCGGTGAAGTCCTCGGGCTTGACGTCGTCGCCGGGCAGCGCCAGGGGCGAGACGAAGGGCTTGCCGTCCTCGGGAAAGAACAGCTGGCCGCCGTCGGGGTGGTAGTTGGCGTGCCACAGCAGCACCTGCTCCCGGTCCGGCTGCGCGGTGGTTTCCGAGGCCTGTTCCGGCGGCTTGCTCCAGCCGAGCAGATACTGGTCGCCGACCGCGTGGTTGCGGCCATAGAGCACTTCGCCCTGCCACCAGAACTCGAAGCTGCCTTCGGTGGTGCCGGCCTCGTCGCCGGTGCCGGGGTCCAGCGGCCGCCAGCCGGGCTGCGGCCATTTGCGGATTTCGACGGCGAAATCCTTGGGATCGTCGACCAGCAGGCCAAAGCCCTTCAGGCTTTCCGGCGTCGCCTCGACCAGCGGCAGCTCGCGGATCGTCAGGCTGTCTTGCAGGGCGCTGGCGGGAACGGTGGCGATTGTCGACATCTAGCTCTCTCTTGCTGGGGCGTGAAGCTGGTAAGACTTCGCGGGCAGGCCGCTGAGATTTCTCTCCTCAATGAAGCGGAAGCCCAGCTTTTCCGCAACCCGGATCGATGCGCGGTTCTCGGCGTGGATATCGGCCACGAGCGTTGCGATACCCATCCCGGTACAGGCGTGGCGTATGACCGGCGCGGCCGCTTCCACGGCGTAGCCCCGGCCCCAGCAGGCGCGCCTTAGGCGCCAGCCGATCTCGACTTCCTCCCCGACGGCCCGGTAGGGCAGCAGCAGAATCCAGCCGAGAAAGCGGTCCGGCGCCGCGCGCTCGAGGACCGTCCAATAGCCGAAGCCTGCGGGATAGCTGGCGCGCAGCCGCTCGACGACGAAGGCCCGGTGCCGCGCCGGGTCCTTCCAGGGGCCGGGTATATAGCGTGTCACCTCGGGGTCGCAATCCATCTCCAGACAGGCCTGTAAATCGTCTGCGCGGCGCGGGCGCAGCCGCAGCCGGGCGGTATCGAAGCAGGGAAGCGCTGCGGTTTGCATAGCGGGGATCTGTCCTCTCGGCGGAGACGGCCGGCTGCCAGGATGTGCCCGGCGGCGGCGCGCGGCAAGCTTGCGCCTGGAGAATATACGCCAAGCATTTTTCACCATTTGGTTTCCCGCGCCGGGCCTTCTATATTTCGGCCACGCGAGAAAAGGGGGATTCTACAGGCATGCGCATATTGGTCACCGGCGGTGCGGGCTTCGTCGGCTCGAACCTCTCCCGGTCCCTCAAGGCTGCCATTCCCGGGGCCTCGGTCACGGCGCTGGACAATCTGAAACGTCGTGGCAGCGAGTTCACCCTGCCGCTGCTCAAGGATGCCGGCGTGGCTTTCCTGCATGGCGACATCCGCATGCCCGACGATATCGCCGAAGCCGGCGCTTTCGATCTGTTGCTGGAGTGCTCGGCGGAGCCTTCGGTGCAGGCCGGTTACGGCGGCAGCCCTGGGTATCTGCTGCACACCAATCTGACCGGCACGATCAACTGTCTGGAGGCGGCGCGGACGTGCGGCGCCGGGGTCATCTTCCTGTCCAGCAGCCGCATCTATCCCGTGGCGCCGCTCTGCGATCTGCCGCTGGCCGAGGAGGGCGCGCGGCTGGATATCCCCGCCGGCGCAAGCGGCACCGGCTGGTCGCGCGCCGGCATCGCCGAGGATTTCCCCCTCGCTGGGGTGCGCACCCTCTACGGCGCGACCAAGCTCTGCTCGGAGCATCTGCTGAGCGAATACGCCGCGACCTATGGCATGAACTGCGTCATCAACCGCTGCGGGGTGATCGCCGGACCCTGGCAGATGGGTAAGGTCGATCAGGGCTTCATCACCTACTGGGTGGCGCGGCATCTGTTCGGCGGAGCGCTGTCCTATACCGGTTTCGGCGGCCAGGGCCTGCAGGTCCGCGATGCCCTGCATATCGCCGATCTGACCGAGCTGATTCTGCATCAGATTGCGCATCTCGATACGCTCTCGGGCCAGACCTTCAACGCCGGCGGCGGGCGCGAGGTCAGTGTGTCCCTGCGCGAGCTGACGGCGCTCTGCCGGGAGCGCAGCGGGCGCGAGATCGAGATCGGCTCGAACCCGGAGAGTGGCGCCTATGACATTCCCTACTACGTGACCGATAACGCGCGGGTCACGGCGGCGACCGGCTGGGCTCCGCAGCGCAGCTTTGCCACCTTGCTCGACGAAATTTTCGCCTGGTTCGAGGAGAATCGGGCGCAGTTGCAATCCTTTTACGGCACGGAGACCCGCTAGATGGCGATTGCCTTGATTACCGGTTCCGGCGGCCTGATCGGCGGCGAGGCGGCGCTGCACTTCGCGCGCCAGGGCCTCGACGTGATCGGCATCGACAACGACATGCGCGCCTACTTCTTCGGCGCGGAGGGCAGCACCGCCTGGCGCCACGCCGTCCTCGCCAAGGAGATTCCGAACTACCGCCATGTTTCCCTCGATATCCGCGACCGCGAGGGTATCGACGCCCTTTTCGCCGAGCATGGCAAGGATATCGCCGTGGTGATCCACGCCGCGGCCCAGCCCTCCCACGACTGGGCGGCGCGCGAGCCGATCACCGACTTCACGGTCAATGCCAACGGCACGCTGAATCTGCTGCAGGCCCTGCGCGACCACGCGCCCGAGGCGCCCTTTATCTTTCTCAGCACCAACAAGGTCTATGGCGACCGCCCGAATAGCTTGCCGCTGAGCGAGCTGGAGACCCGCTGGGAGCTGACCGGCGATCACCCCTACGCCGCGCGCGGCATCGACGAATCCATGTCGATCGATGCCACGCTGCACAGCGTGTTCGGCGCCTCCAAGGTGGCCGCCGACATCATGACCCAGGAGTACGGCCGCTACTTCGGCCTCAAGACCGCCTGCTTTCGCGGCGGCTGCCTGACCGGCCCGGCCCACGCCGCGGCCGAGCTGCATGGCTTCCTCGCCTATCTGGTGAAGTGCGCCGTCGAGGACCGGCCCTATACGGTCTACGGCTACAAGGGCAAGCAGGTGCGCGACAACATCCATGCCCACGATCTGGTCGAAGCTTTCTGGCAGGTCTTCCAGGCGCCGCGCAGCGGCGAGGTCTACAACATCGGCGGCGGGCGCCATTCCAACTGCTCGATGCTGGAGGCCATCGCCATCTGCGAGAAGCTGACCGGCCGTCCCATGCGCTGGAGCTACGCCGAGGACAACCGGATCGGCGACCACATCTGGTGGATCTCCGATATCTCGCGCTTCCAGGCGCATTACCCCGATTGGAAGATGCGTTATGATGTGCCGGCCATCATGGAGGAAATCCATGAGGTCTCCAGAGCGCGGGCGTAGGGCGGCTTTGGGCCGCGTGGGAGAACGCGTGTGACGATACAGGTGCAATCCTTGGCCGAGTGGGTGGCGGCCGGCGTCAAGGGCCGGCTGTCGGTGCTGATTCCCGCCCATGACGAGGAAGGCCACATCGCCGGCACGGTGCGCGAAATCGCCGCCGCGCTGACCGCCGCGGAGATCGACCACGAAATCCTGGTGGTCGCCGACAACTGCAGCGACCGCACCGAGCCGATCCTCGAGGAACTGAGCGCCGAGATCCCCAGCCTGCGCTGGATCCGCAACCCGCCGCCCAACGGCTTCGGCTTCGCGGTGCGGCGCGGCCTCGCGGCCTTCGAGGGCGAGGCCGTGGCCATCGTCATGGCCGACGGCTCCGACCGGCCCGAGGATCTGGTCGCCTTCTACCGGGAGTTCGAAAAGGGCTTCGACTGCGTCTTCGGCACCCGCTTCTCGCGCGGCGGCAAGGTGTTCGACTATCCCCTGCCCAAGCTGATTCTCAACCGCCTCGGCAACCTTTTCATCCGCTTTCTCTTCGCCGTGCCGGTCAACGACATGACCAACGCCTTCAAGCTCTACCGGCGGGAGGTCGTGGCCGGGGTGCAGCCGCTGCTCGCCCGCCATTTCAACCTGACCGTCGAGCTGCCGCTGAAGGCCGTGGTGCGCGGCTACAGCTACACCGTCGTGCCCAATACCTGGCAGAACCGCGCCGAGGGAGTTTCCAAGTTCCGCATCCGCGAGATGGGCTCGCGCTATCTCTTCATCATCTTCTACTGCTGGATCGAGAAGCTCCTGTCGCGCGGCGACTACCGCCAGGGCAGCCAGCTCGCGGAGGAGCAGCTGCAGGTCTGGCACCGATGAAGGTCTCGCTGGAAGGCACGCCGCTGGCGGCGCTGCAGCCGCTGGTCGATCGCTACGGCAGCTTCGCCGAGCAGCTGATCCGCTACTGCTTCGTCGGCGGCATCGCCTTCGTGGTCGATATCGCCAGCTTCGTCGCCATGACCGAGGCGGGGCTGCCGGTGCTGTTCTCCGCCGGGGCGAGCTTCGTGGTCGCCACCCTGGTCAACTACGCGCTCTGCTACCGCTTCGTCTTCGTGCGCGCCCGCTACCGGCGCTCGGAGGAGGTGCTGCGTCTTTTCGTGGTGGCCGGGGTCGGCGCCGCGCTCAACGTCTTCTTCGTCTGGCTGCTGCTGGAAATCCTGCCGATCCCGCCGCTGGCGGCCAAGATCGGCGCCGTGCCCTTCGTCTTCGGCTGGAACTTCCTCGGCCGCAAGCTGCTGGTCTTCCACTCCCATATGCCCAAGCACGACCACCTCTACCGCCCGACGGAGGCGGAGGAAGAGGCCTAGCGGTAAAACAGAATATTCGGGCCGAAGGCCTTGGTCTTGAATGGCGGGGCGGCCTCTAGGGTTACGATGTCGACGGTCACACCGAGGTCGCGGACCAGCCGCGTGGCGATGTCGGAATCCCGGAAATAACTGTCGTGGACCCAGGCGACCAGGCGGCAGTCCGGGTCGGCGGTGGCCAGCGGCGCCAGGCTGCCATCGGGCTGTTCGATGGTGTCGGCGAAGAGATCCTCGCCCAGGGGATCGAGGTAGTAGTCGAAGGCGACCAGGCCGTCGGGAAAGCCGGTCGGCTGGTAGATCGGCAGGGCCCCCTGGCGGCAGTTCAGCTCCTCATAGGCGAAGTCCACCGCCTGGCCCCAATGGTCCGGGTTGTCGCGCAGCAGCAGCGGCGCCGGGTACAGCAGCATGGCGATCAGCAGCAGCACCGGCAGCGGCCCCAGCAGGCCCCAGCCCCTGGTCTTGGCGTAGCCGAGCCAGAGCTCGCAGGCCGCGGCGATACCGAGATAGAGCGCCGGCAGCAGCACCAGGAAGTAGCGCGCGAAGCTCATCGGCGCGAAGAGGTTGAGCGCCAGGGCGATGGTGCAGGTGATGCCGGCCAGGGCGCCGCAGTGCAGGACGATCCGCGCGAAGGGCAGGGCCTCGGGCGCGCGCAGCCGGTGGCGGTTGACCGCCAGCATCGCCAGGAAGGCGAGAAACAGGATCAGGGTGGTCAGCGCGCCGCCGCCCAGATAGGCCGTGAAGTGGACGAACTGCCGGAACACCTCCTCGGGGGTATCGGGAAACCAGAACAGCGAGAGATCGGCCATCACCGCCTGCTGGCGCGGCAATTCGTGGATCAGCCAGGGCACGAAGAGCAGCAGGGTGAGCAGGCCGAAGCCGATCACCCGCAGGGCGGTATCGAGCCGCCGCAGCAGCAGGACCTGCAGCAGCAGCAGGGCGAAGACCGCGCCGGTGAAGATCAGGCCGAAGTAGTGGGCATAGGCGGCGAGCGCGCCGACCAGGCAAATCGTCAGGAGACGGCGGTCGGAGAGCTTGCCTTTCACGCGCAGCCGCCGCTCGGCCTTGAAGTAGAGGCAGGTCTGGATCGTGCCGAACAGCAGCAGCAGGGAATAGGGCCGTGCCTCGAAACCCGTGGCGATGGCGCCGTAGGACACCGCGAGCAGCGCCACCTGCATGGCCAGCAGGCGTGGCGGGAAAACCTTCCGCCCCAGCCCCCAGGCGGCCAGCAGGGCCAGCGCGCCGATGGTGGTGCTGAGCGCCTTCAAGGCAATCGGGCTGGTCCCCCAGAGCGCCTGCCAGCCGGCGGCCAGCAGGTAATAGAGCGGCGGGTTGGCCTCGACCCGGATCGCCCGGTCGAGCACCAGGGACTCGAAGCTGACCGGCGGCTTGAGGATCACCAGGGTGAAAATGTCGTCGATCGACAGGCCGCTGACCGGCAGCGGCAGAAAGCGCAACGCCAGGCCGGTCAGAATCAGCAGGCCGAGGCCGAGGAAAAAGCCCCGCCGGGGAAGGTCGGGCATGGCGCGGCCGCTCCGGCTCAGATTTCGCCGGCCAGGGCTTCCAGGCCCTGACGCACCACCATGCGGCTGCGCAGCAGCACCATTTCCTGCCAGTCCGGCGTCTCGGGATAGAAGTGGCGCTTGAGTTGCGCCTTGATGGTCCGGGTTTCGGCGCTGGTCCAGTCGACGTTGCGGTGCTTGTGCAGCCAGTGGTCGGCGCGCAGGACGACCCGCCCGTCCTCCGGGGTGAAGGTGCCGTATTCGATGGCGATGCAGCTCACCCTGTCGCCGAGCAGACGCTCCCAGCCGAGCTCGCCCAGCCCGGTCTTGGGCACCGAGGCCGAGGTGCCGAGGTCCGGCTGGGTGACCGAGAGGCCGTACCAGCGCTTGGCCCGTTCGACGTTTTCGGAGCCGACGCTATGCGCCGAGATCAGCTCGCCGTAGCCGAAGGGGCCAAGGCCGGTGTGATAATCGATGACGGCGACGCGTTTGCGGCCGGCCAGTCCATAGTCGGCGACGATGGCCTCCAGGGTGCGCCGCGACCAGGTCGGCCCTTCGCCGCCGTAGAAGGCGCCGTGGCGGTCCGTGTATTGGCCGCCGCCCCAGGCGATCTTGAAGGCGTCGGCGCCGTGCTTCTCGCGATAGGCGGCGAGGCGCGCTTCGGCCGCTTCGAAGGCGGGGCCTTCCAGGGCCGGCGGGATCAGATCGTCCTTCAGCTCCTGGTAGCCGGGATTCTCCGGCAGCGGCTTGTCGAAATCCACGTAGTTGCGGTTGAGGTCGCAGCCCTCCTCGGTGCAGCGGCGGATCCAGGCGAAGCCGTAGGGGTTGATGGCGTGGACCATCAGCACCGCCACGCCCTCGGGCAGCGGCCAGTCCTGGCCATGCAGCAGCCAATCGACCTGGGCGCCGGAACCGCAGAAGCCCTCGACGCCGTGGGTGGCGGAGATCTGCAGCAGCACCGCCTCGGCGTCCTTGGGGCCGAACCAGGCGGTGTCGCAGAACAGCTCCTCGCCCTCGGGCCCCGGATTGGGATTGCGGTAGCTTTCGATCTGCCCGCCCCTGGCGGTCACGGCCTCGGCGAAGCGCCGCCGGGCGTCGCTGTAATCCGCCGCGAAAACCCGGTCGAGAATAAGATGCGCGTCCATCGTCCCTGCTCCTGCCCCCCCTGGAATACCGACCCCGCGACCCTAGTGCGGATTCGGCGGGGAATGAAGCCCAGCCGCGCGCGTCACTCGGCCGCCCGGTAGTAGAGCACCTGGGAGCCGATGACCCGGGTCTCGACCGGCGGCGCGGCCTGGAAGCTCTCGGGGTCGATCTCCAGGCCGAGGACGGGGCCGAGCAGCGCCGCCTGCTCGCCCATCACGGTGTAGTAGTGCTTGTTGACCCAGAGCAGCAGCCGGCAGCCGGCCGCAACGCCTTGCGGGACCGCGAGGCCGCCGCTGGCGGTTTCCACGCTCTCGACGCGGGCCTTGCCCAGAGGCTCCAGGTAATAGCGGTAGGCGATCAGGCCATCGCCCCAGTCGCGCGGCTGGAAGACCGGCAGCACGCCGGAATCGCATCCCAGCTCATGGGTCACGACCTCCGCCGCCGCGCGCAGGTCGTCCGGGCTGTCGCGGAACAGCGGCGGCAGGGCGAACAGCAGCGAGGACACGCTGACGGCGGTCAGCAGCAGGGCGGCCGCGCGCGGCAGTCCGCGCGGCGCCAGGCGGATCAGCAGATCGAAGGACAGCGCCATGCCGAGGTACAGGCAGGGGAGGGCGACGATGAAATAGCGGGCGAGGCTGAGCGGCGCGAGCAGGTTCAGCGGAATCGCCAGCGCCAGGGTCATCGCCGCCAGGGCCACGCAGCGGGCCAGCGGCGTCAGACTGCTGCGAAACTCCCAGACCCGCGCCCGGCGCAGGCAGAAGGGCAGCGGCAGCAGGAAGACCGCGAACAGCGCCAGGCTGAGGTACATGTTGCCGCTGAGGTAGCGGAGATAGACATGCAGCTGAAAGACGTACTCGGGCAGGCTGTCGGGGAACCAGAAGTAGTCGATCTCGCCGAGCAGGGCGAGCTGGCGGGGCAGCTGGTAGGCCAGCCAGGGGGCGAACAGCAGCAGGGTCAGCAGCCCCGCGCCGAGCGTGCGGCCCAGGCTGATGTACTCCCGCCGCTGCAAGGCCTGCAGCGCCAGCAAGGCGAAGACCGCGCCGGCGAAGACCAGCCCGAGGTAATGGCTGTAGGCCGCCAGCAGTCCCCAGCCGGCAATCGCCAGCAGCGGCCCGAAGCCCAGCGTGCCGCTGTCGCGGAACCGCCGCGCCGCATCCAGGTAGGCGAAGGTCAGGATGCTGCCGAACAGCAGCAGCAGCGCATAGGGCCGCGCCTTGTAGCCGATGTAGATCGCGCCGTAGGAGCAGGCCAGCAGGGCGAGGAAGATCAGCAGCACGCGCGGCGGCAGCAGACGGCGGCCCTGCAGCGCGGCGGCGAGCAGCGCCAGGACCCCGACCACGGCATTGAGCGCGCGCAGCGCGGTCTCGCCGCCGCCGAACAGCGCCTGCCAGCCGGCGGCCAGCAGGAAGTACAGCGGGGGCAGGGTCTCGCGCTCGATTGCGCGATCGGTGATCAGCGAGGCGAAGGTCACCGGCGGTTGCAACACCAACTGCGTGAAAACGTCGTCGATCTGCATGCCCTGGAAGGGCAGGGAGGCGAAGCGCACCACCAGCCCGGCGGCGATCAGGACGCCGAGGTAGAGCAGAAACACGCGCTCCGGCTTATCGTTCATGCGGGCCGCCGACTTCGAGTTGGCACAAGGGGGTGGAGTTTATCTCCTTCGCGCGCGGAACACGATGCGCAATGGCCGGAAAGGGGCCGGCGTTCCGGGGCTTGTACCGCCGCGCCGGGCCGCTATCTTCCCCGCCTGTCCGGCGCGGATTGCAAGCGCCGCCGCGCCGACCCATCTGCCCTAGGAAGCCCAACCCCAACCGGAGTGCCCATGTCCGCCGAAACGCCGCAACCGCCCGCCGCCGCCAAACACCCGGTCACCCTCGGCTTACACGGCCGCGAGCGCGAGGACCCCTATGCCTGGCTGAAGGATGACAACTGGCAGGAGGTGATGCGCAGGCCGGAGGTGCTGAAGCCGGAGATCCGCGCCTATCTGGAGGCCGAGAACGCCTATACCCAGGCCGCCCTGGCCGATACCGAGGCGCTGCAGGAAAGCCTTTTCGCGGAGCTGAAGGGGCGGATCAAGGAGGACGATTCCAGCGTCCCCGCGCCGGACGGCGCCTGGGCCTACTACCAGCGCTACGCGACCGGCGGCGAGCACCCGATAATCTGCCGCCGGCCGCGTGAAGGCGGCGCCGAAGAGCTGCTCTACGACGCCGCCGCCGCGGCCCAGGGCGCGGCTTATTTCAAGCTCGCGGGGGCCGAGCACAGCCCGGACCATGCCCATCTCGCCACGGCGGTCGATCGCAAGGGCTCCGAGTACTTCACCGCGGAGATCAAGGATCTCGCCACCGGCGAGACCCTGCCCGAGCGGATCGAGAACACCGACGGCCATCTGGTCTGGGGCAGCGACGGGCGCACGCTCTACTACACCCAGCTCGACGACAATCACCGGCCCTGGCGGGTCTACCGGCACCGGCTCGGCGGCGACCCGGCGCAGGACGAGCTGGTCTATCAGGAACAGGACCCCGGTTTCTTCGTCAGTCTCGACAAGACCGAAAGTGGCCGCTTCGTGGTCATCCTGGCGCACGATCACACGACCTCGGAGGCCTGGCTGATCGCGGCGGACGATCCCGCATCCCAGGCGCGGCTGGTGGCGGCGCGCGAACGCGACGTCGAGTACCACGTGCTGCATCACGGCGGGCGCCTGCTGATCCTGACCAACGCCGACGGCGCCGAGGACTTCAAGGTGGTCGAGGCGCCGCTGGAAACGCCGGAGCGCGCGCAGTGGCGCGATCTGGTGCCCCACGAGGCCGGGCGGCTGATCGTCTCCCTGCTGGTGTTCAAGCGTCATCTGGTGCGCCTGGAGCGGGTCGAGGGGCTGCCGCGCCTGACCGTCGAGAATCTGGAGAGCGGCGAGAGCCACGTCGTCGCCTTCGCGGAGGCTGCTTATAGCCTCGGCGTGCTGCCTGGCTACGAGTATGACACCGCGACCCTGCGTTTCGTCTATTCCTCGCTGACCACCCCGGCGCAGACCTTCGACTACGACATGGACAGCCGGGACCGCAGGCTGCTGAAGCAGCAGGAGGTGCCGAGCGGCCACGATCCGGCGGACTATCGCGCCGAGCGCCTGCTGGCGGAAAGCCACGACGGCGCGCTGGTGCCCGTCTCCCTGCTGTACCGCGCCGATACGCCCCTGGACGGCTCGGCGCCGGTTCTGCTCTACGGCTACGGCTCCTATGGCATGGCCATCCCGGCGGCTTTCTCGACCAACCGCTTCAGCCTGGTCGACCGCGGTTTCATCTACGCCATCGCCCATATCCGCGGCGGCATGGACAAGGGCTTCGCCTGGTACCGCCATGGCAAGCTGCTGGAAAAGAAGAATACCTTCCAGGACTTCATCGCCGCCGCCGAGCATCTGACCGCGGCGGGCTACACCAGGGCCGGCGAGATCGCGATCCACGGCGGCAGCGCCGGCGGCATGCTGGTCGGCGCGGCGGTCAATCTGCGGCCGGAGCTGTTCAAGGCCGTGGTCGCCGAGGTGCCCTTCGTCGATGTCCTGACGACGATGTGCGACAAGGAGCTGCCGCTGACGCCGCCGGAATGGCCGGAGTGGGGCAACCCCATCGACAGCGCCGAGGCCTACGATTACATCGCCTCCTACAGCCCCTACGACAATGTCGAGGCCAAGGACTATCCCCATATCCTGGCGACCGGCGGGCTGACCGATCCGCGCGTTACCTATTGGGAACCGGCGAAATGGGTGGCGCGGCTGCGCGCCCGCAAGACCGGCGATAAGCTGCTGTTGCTCAAGACCTACATGGAGGCGGGCCACGGCGGCTCGGCCGGGCGCTTCGAGAAGCTGCACGAGGTGGCGCTGGTCTATGCCTTCCTGCTCAAGGTCTTCGGCCGGGCGCGGAACGGCGCCTAATCGGACTTTTCGCGCAACGCCGGGCGGTTTTGCTGCGTACTACAGGTCATCGGCTTGCCTTTCGCCCCTGTTCACGGAGTAGGATGGCGGCCCGTCGAAGTCCTTATTCCTGGAAGGCCCCGCAGATGCGCAAGCTACGATCCCTGCTGCTCCTGGTGTCTCTAGCCCTGGGTGCCGCCTGGTCGCTGCAGGGTGAAGCCGTGGCGCAGGATGCCTTTTTCTTTCGTATCGGCACCGGCTCGACCGCCGGTACCTACTATCCGATCGGCAGCATCATCGCGGGCGCCATCAGCAATCCGCCGGGCAGCCGCGCCTGCGACAAGGGCGGCAGCTGCGGGGTTCCCGGCCTGATCGCCGTGGTGCAGTCGACCAACGGCTCGGTCGCCAATGTGCGTGGCCTGTCGGAGGGCCGGCTGGAAGCGGCGCTGGTGCAGGCCGATATCGCCTATTGGGCCTACAGCGGGGAAGGCGTCTTCGCCGGTACGCCGCCTTTCGAGAACCTGCGCGCCATCGCCAACCTCTATCCCGAGGTCATTCAACTGGTGGTGCGCCGCGACGCCAGGATCGAGAGCGTCGCCGACCTGCGCGGTAAGCGCGTTTCCCTGGACAAGGTCGGCTCCGGGACGCGGGTCGACGCCGCGCTGGTGCTGGAGGCCTTCGGCCTGACCCCGAAGGACCTCGAGGAAGTCGAGGTCATGCCCGGCGAGGCCATTGCCTTGATGCGCGCGGACGCGCTCGACGCCTTCTTCTTCGTCGCCGGGGCGCCGACCAACGCGATCTCCAGCCTGGCCAAGGATGTTTCCATAACCCTGCTGCCGCTGGACGGACCGGAAATCGAGGAACTGCGCGCCAAGTATCCTTTCTTCGCCCGCGACGTCGTGCCCTCCGGCACCTACCGCAACGTGCCGCTGACGCCGACGCTGTCGGTCGGCGCGCAGCTGATGACCTCTACGGATGTGCCGGAAGCGACGATCTACGAGGTGACGCGCGCGCTTTGGCACGGCAACACGCGCCAGCTCCTCGACGACGGGCATCCCAAGGGCAGGCAGATCACCCTCGACACCGCCTTCAACGGCCTCGGCGTGCCGCTACACGCCGGCGCGCGGCAATACTATACCGAGCGCGGCATCACCCTGTTCGACGCCGCCGAGGAGGAGGCCGCCGGCGAAAGCGCGTCCGACTAGCCGGAGCGCGATTTCAGGGGTTTTCGATCACCCAGGGCTCCAGCTTGGCATCGGCGATCCAGCGTTCGAGGTCGGGCCAGGCAAGCATCGCCGCCACGTAGTTTTCGGCAACCTCGGGAAGGGCGATGCCATAGGTCCGGAACCGGGTGACCACGGGCGCGTAGAAGGCATCGGCGATGGTGAATCCGCCGAACAGGAATTCGCCGGCGGACTGGTGTTCCTCCCGGCAGAGGGTCCAGATCTCGATGATCCGCTCGATGTCCGCGGCGGTCTCCGCGCTGAAACTTTTGCCCGGATGGGAATCGTGAATCGCCATGGGCAGTTCGCCGCGCAGCGCGGCGAAGCCGGAATGCATCTCGCAGGTGACGGCCCGCGCCTTGGCACGGGCGACCGGATCCTCGGGCCAGAGCCGGGCCTCGGGGAAACGCTCGGCGAGGTACTCGGCGATGGCCAGGGAATCGGGAATGACCAGCTCGCCGTGACGCAGCGTGGGAACCCGCGCGGTGGGCGATACGGCCCGCAGGCGGGCTTTCGTCTCCGGGCGGTCGAGCGGTATCACCTCCTCGTCGAAATCGATTCCGCAGGCCGCGAGCACCAGCCAGCCGCGCAGCGACCAGGAGGAATAGTTTTTGTTGCCCAGGGCGATGAAGAATTCCGGCATCCTTTGATCTCCGCTATGACGGGACATAGCTGTAGCTTTAACCCAGCTTACGGCGGGAAGAAATCGCAACCGGATCAGGACCAGAGGAAAAGATGAGCAAAGAATCCACAGAGCGCGCGACGGCGTGTTTGATCGCGCGGGCCAAGTCCGCGATTCCCTTGGAGCCGGTGGTCCAGGATGCCTTCGAAGCCTGGAGCAAGCGGCAGGGCAAGGTAGTGCGGGAATGGCTGACGCTCACCGGGTTCCGCGCCAAGCCGGGCCAGTTCGCCTTCCTGCTCGACGGCAAGGGCGGCCCGGCCCGGGTGCTCGCCGGGGTCGAGGCGGTGGAGGATATCTGGTCCTATGCCGGTCTGGCCGAGAAACTGCCGGCCGGCAGCTACCGTCTCGATCCAGAGCCCGCGGCCGGCGCCGCCAAGGCCGCGGCGCTGGGCTGGGCGCTCGGCAGTTACGACTTCGCGCGCTACCGCAAGCCGCGCGAAGAGCTGCCGCGCCTGCTCTGGCCGAAGCAGGCCGACAAGCCGGGCGTGCGGGCGGCCGCCGAGGCGGTGTTCCTGGTACGCGACCTGGTCAACACGCCGGCCAACGACATGGGCCCCGCCGAGCTGGCGGCGGCGGCGCAGGCGATTGCCCGCCGCTTCGGCGGCAAGTCCACGGTGACCATCGGCCAGCAGCTATTGAAGAAGAACTATCCGGCGATTCATGCCGTGGGCCGCGCCGCCGCGCGCGCGCCGCGGCTGGTCGATCTGCGCTGGCAGGGGCCGGGCGGTGCCAAGGGCCCGAAGATCACCCTGGTCGGCAAGGGCGTTTGCTTCGATACCGGCGGCCTCGATCTGAAGCCCGCCTCGGGCATGCTGCTGATGAAAAAGGACATGGGCGGTGCGGCTCATGCCCTGGCCCTGGCGCAGTGGATCATGGCCGCGCAACTGCCGCTGCGCCTGCGGGTGCTGGTGCCGGCGGTGGAGAATTCCGTATCCGGCGAGGCCTACCGGCCCGGCGACGTCATCGCCACGCGCAAGGGTTTGAGCGTCGAGGTCGGCAATACCGATGCCGAGGGGCGCATCGTGCTCTGTGACGCCCTGGCCGAGGCGGTGACCGAAAAGCCCGACATGCTGCTCGATTTCGCAACCCTGACCGGGGCCGCGCGGGTGGCGCTGGGTCCCGAGCTTCCGGCGCTGTTCAGCAACGACGACGCCTTGGCCGAAGCGCTGCTGTCCTGCGGTCTGGCGAACGGCGATCCGCTGTGGCGCCTGCCGCTGCACCGGCCGTACCGGCAGATGCTGAACAGCAGGGTGGCCGACATCAACAACGTCTCCAGCGGCGGCTTCGCCGGCGCGATCACCGCGGCGCTGTTCCTTCAGGAATTCGTGCCCGACGACATCGCCTGGGCGCACATCGACCTGATGGCCTGGAACAACGCGGCGCGGCCTGGCCGCCCGCTCGGCGGCGAGGCCATGACCCTGCGGGCCGCCTTCGCCGCGATCGAGGCGCGTTGCCGCCGCCGCTAGCGTAGAAAGTGCCGCCAGCGCGCAATCTCCGCGCCGTGACATTTGTGTTAGGCTGAACGCATAAAAATGGGGGGGAGGCCATGTTTAAGAACATTGTGTGCGCGGTCGATGGTTCCGAGCACGCTGCCCGGGCGGCGACCTTGGCGGCGGCCCTGGCGGCCAAGTTCGACAGCAAGCTGACCTTGCTGACCGTCGCCAAGGAACTGAAGATGACCGCCGAGGTGAAGCGCTACATCGAGCTGGAGCATCTCAGCGGCGAGCCGCAGTATGTGCTCGACGAATACACCGAATCCGTGATCGACAGGGCCAAGGAAGCCGCCGAGGCCGAGGGTCTGCGTGGCGTTAAGACCGAGGTGCGTTCGGGAAATCCGGCCCGCAGTATCGTCGAGTTCGCCGACATCAAGAAGGCCGACTGTATCGTGCTGGGCCGCCGCGGCATGGGCGATATCGAGGGGGTGTTCCTCGGCAGCGTGTCCTTCAAGGTCAACTCCCTGGCCAGCTGCACGGTGATCACCGTCAAGTAGCTTGGGTCAGTAGCCGCGCGCGAAATCGACGGTGTGCTCTAGCGGCTCTCCGGCTTCCAGGCGCGCGATCTGCCGCAGCACCGCCGCGACCGCGGTATCGGGAATAGTCATGCTGGCGATATGCGGGGTCATCACCACGCGCGGATGGCTGTAGAAACGGCTCTCGGCGGGCAGGGGCTCCTTGCGGAAGACGTCCAGGGTCGCGCCGGAAAGCTGACCCGAATCCAGGGCCGCGAGCAAATCCTCCTCGACCTGCAGGCCGCCGCGCCCGACGTTGATCAGGGCCGCGCCCCTCGGAAGCTGGGCCAGGGTCTTCGCATTGAGAATGCCATCGGTCTGCGGCGTCGAGGGGAGCAGGGCCACCAGGATTTCGCTTTCCGCCAGAAAAGCCTCCAAACCGGCCGCGCCGTGATGGCAGCGCACGCCGGCCACGTTCTTGGGGGTGCGGCTCCAGCCGGACAGTTGAAATCCGAAGACGCCCAGCTTTTCGGCGGCGTCCTGCCCCAGATGGCCGAGGCCGAGGATGCCGACCCGGCGGCGATTGGCGGCGATCTGGTTGATCTCCTCCCAATGGCCTTGGCGCTGCTGCGCGGCGTAGTCGAGCATGAAGCGGTGATGGTGCAGGACGGCCCAGACGACGTACTCGGTCATTCCGGCGGTCAGGCCCGGCTCCACCATGCGCACCACGGGAAGATCGGGCAGCTCCGGGTCCGCCTTCAGGTGATCGATGCCGGCGCCGACCGAGAAGATCGCCTTGAGATTGGGATAGCTTTTCAGCTCACCGGCCGGGGGCGCCCAGACCAGGGCGTAGTCGATGGCCTCGGGATCGCCGTCGTAGGGCCAGACCTCGACCTTAAGATCGGGAGCTTGCGAGGCGAAGGCGTCGAGCCAGAGCCCGCCGCGTTCGATGTCGGATTTGAACAGCAGGGTTTTCATGGGGTCAGCCTCTTACGTCGCGACCACGCCGCTGTCCACCGCCTCCAGGTCGAAGGAGGCTTTCATCAAGGCCTGGGTGTAGGCCTGGCGCGGCGCATCGAAGATCTGCGCGCTCGCGCCCTGCTCGACGACCACGCCGTCCTTCATCACGATGACCTCGTCGGCCATGGCGCGCACCACCTTGAGGTCGTGGCTGATAAACAGGTAGGCGAGGTCGTTGCGGCGCTGCAGGTCGCGCAGCAGGTCGACGATCTGCGCCTGCACCGACATGTCGAGCGCCGAGGTCGGCTCGTCGAGCACCACGAAACGGGGCTTCAAGACCATCACCCGGGCGATGGCGATGCGCTGACGCTGGCCGCCGGAGAACTCGTGCGGATAGCGGTGCCGGGTTTCGGGATCGAGGCCGACTTCTTCCAGGGCCCCGATAATCAGCTTCTCACGCTCCTGGGCGCTGCTGGCGAGGGCATGGATCTTCAGGCCTTCCTCGACGATCTGACCGACCGAGAGGCGCGGACTGAGCGAGCCGTAGGGATCCTGGAACACGACCTGCATCTCGCGGCGCAGCGGGCGGAGCTGGCGGCTTTTCCAGCCTTGGATATCGGTGCCGTCGAAGCGGATCGCCCCCTGGCTGGAAACCAGGCGCAGCAGCGCCATGCCCAGGGTGGTCTTGCCGGATCCGCTCTCGCCGACCACGCCGACGGTATGGCCGGCGCGCACCGTGACGTCGATGCCGTCGACCGCCTTTACGTAGTCGACCGTGCGCTTGAGAACGCCCGCCTTGATCGGGAAGTGCACCTTGATGTCGTCGCCTTCCATGACGATGGGGGCATCGGCGGCGGCGCGCAGGGGCATGCCCTTGGGCTCGGCGGCCAGCAGCTTGCGGGTATAGGGGTGCTGCGGCGCGTCGAAGATCTGCCGTACCGGGCCCTGCTCGACGATTTGGCCATCGGTCATCACCACGACGTCGTCGGCGACCTTGCGCACCACGTTGAGGTCGTGGGTGATCAGCAGGATCGCCATGCCCAGCTCGGCCTGCAGCTCCTGCAGCAGCCTGAGGATTTGCGCCTGCACCGTGACGTCGAGGGCCGTGGTCGGCTCATCGGCGATCAGGATGTCCGGCTCGTTGGCCAGGGCCATGGCGATCATCACCCGCTGCCGCTGGCCGCCGGACAGCTCGTGCGGGTAGGCCCCAAGCCGCTTTTCCGGGTTCTTGATGCCGACCAGCTTGAGCAGCTCCAGACAGCGCCGCCGCGCCGCGTCCCGCCCCAGTCCCTTGTGCAGAATCAGGGTTTCGCTGATCTGCTTCTCGATGTTGTGCAGGGGGTTGAGGGAGGTCATCGGCTCCTGGAAGATCATCGAGATCTGGTCGCCGCGTACCCTGCGCAGCGCCGCGTCCGGAGCGCCCATCAACTCCTCGCCCTTGAAGACCACGGAGCTTCCCGGGTCGTGGTTGGCATAGGGATAGGGCAGCAGCTGCAGAATCGACAGCGCCGTCACCGACTTGCCGGACCCGGATTCGCCGACCAGGGCCAGGGTTTCGCCACGGCGCAGCTCGAAGGACGCGCCCTCGACCGCCTTGACGCTGCCGAAGGAGGTGCCGAGATCGCGGACCTGTAGCAGGGTTTCGCTCATTGCGCGGCTCCTTGGCTGCTGGGCGCCGCCGAGACCGGCTCGCTGGTTTCCTTGGCCTTGGGTCCGGTGAAGAGCTTGCGCGGGTCGAAGGCGTCGCGCACCGCCTCGCCGATGAAGATCAGCAGGCTCAGCAGGATGGCGATCACGAAGAAGCCGGTCAGCGCCAGCCAGGGCGCCTGCAGGTTGGCCTTGCCCTGGGCCACCAGTTCGCCCAGGGAGGCCGAGCCGGGCGGCAGGCCGACGCCGAGGAAATCGAGCGCGGTTAGCACGGTGACCGAACCGGCCAGGGTAAAGGGCATGAAAGTCAGGGTGGCGACCACGGCGTTGGGCAGCACGTGGCGGAACATGATGGTCAGGTTGGAGACCCCGAGCGCCTTGGCCGCCTTGGTGAAGTCGAGGTTGCGGGCGCGCAGGAACTCGGCGCGGACCACGCCGACGAAACCGGTCCAGGAGAACAGCAGCAGCACCGCCAGCAGCCACCAGAAGTTCGGCTCCAGCACGCTGGCAACGATCAGGATGATGTACAGGGTCGGCAGGCTGGTCCAGATCTCGATGAAGCGCTGGGCCAGGAGATCGAGCCAGCCGCCGTAAAAGCCTTGCAGCGCCCCGGCGCTCACGCCGACCACCGCCGAGACGATGGTCAGCACGAAGCCGAAAAGCACGGAGATGCGGAAGCCATAGATCGCCCGCGCGACCACGTCGCGAGCCTGATCGTCGGTGCCCAGCCAGTGATCGGCCGAGGGCGGCGTGGGCGCGGCTTCCGGCAGATTCCAGGCGACGGTACGATAGTCGAAGGGGATCAGCGGCCACAGCATCCAGCCGTCGGACTCGATCAGGTTCTTGACGTAAGGGTCGGTGTAGTCGGCCTCGGTCGGAAGCTCTCCGCCAAAGGCGGTCTCCGGATAGGACACGAAGATCGGCATATAGACCTCGCCCTTTTGGACCACCAGGAAAGGTGAGTCGTTGGCGACGAACTCCGCGAAGAGGCTGCCGATAAAGAGCACCAGGAAAATCCAGAACGACCAGTAGCCCCGGCGGTTGGCCTTGAAATTGGTCAGGCGGCGGCGGTTGAGGGGAGACAGGGCCATGCTCAGGTCTCCCGGCTTTCGAAGTCGATGCGCGGATCGACCAGGGTGTAGACGAAATCTGTCACGATCCCGAGCAGCAGCCCGAACAGAGTGAAGAAGTAGAGCGTGCCCAGCACGATGGGGTAGTCGCGCTGGAAGATTGCCTCGAAGCCGAGCAGGCCGAGGCCGTCGAGAGTGAAGATGGTCTCGATCAGTACCGATCCGGTGAACAGCATGCCGATCAGGGTCGCCGGGAAGCCCGCGATGACGATCAGCATGGCATTGCGGAAGACATGGCCATAGAGCACCCGAGTCTTGGTCAGGCCCTTGGCCCGGGCGGTCAGCACGTACTGCTGATTGATCTGATCCAGGAAGGTGTTCTTGGTCAGCATGGTCAGCGCGGCGAAGCCCCCGATGGTGATCGCGGTGACCGGCAGGGCGAGATGCCAGAAGTAGTCGATCACCTTGTCGGTGAAGGAGAGCTGATCGAAGTGGGGCGAGGTCAGGCCGCGCAGCGGGAACCAGTCGAGATAGACGCCGCCGGCAAACAGCACCAGCAGGAAGACGGCCAGCAGAAAGCTGGGAACCGCGGTGCCGACGATCACGATGCCCGAAGTCACCGCGTCGAAGCGGCTGCCGTCGCGCACCGCCTTGGCGATGCCCAGGGGGATCGAGATCAGATAGATCAGCAGGGTCGACCAGACGCCCAGCGAAATTGACACCGGCAGCTTATCGATCACCAGATCGACCACCTTGCCGCCGCGAAAGAAGCTCTCCCCGAAATCGAAGGTGATGTAGTTGCCGAGCATCAGGAAAAAGCGCTCGTGCAGGGGCTTGTCGAGGCCGAACTGGGCCTCCAGCTCGGCAATGAACTTGGGGTCGAGGCCCTGGGCGCCGCGGTAGGTGGAGCTGCCGCCTTGCCGGCCGGCGCTGTCGATGATCTCGCCGCCGCCGCCACGGGTTACCCGCTCGGTGATCGCCGTGCCTTCGCCGGTGAGCTCGGCGATCGCCTGCTCGACCGGGCCGCCGGGCAGGAACTGCAGCAGCGCAAAGTTGATCAGCATGATGAAGAACAGCGTCGGCACCAGCAGGAAGAGGCGGCGGATCAGATAGGCGGTCATGGCATGCGCGCTCCCTTGCTATCCCGGCGTAGCGCCGCCCAGAGACCCAGGCCGGCCAGCAGGACCAGGGCCGCGATAATCAACAGGCTGCGATTGGACAGGCCGCCTTGCGCCGCCGCGTCTTGCGCACCCTCGGCGATCTCTTCGCGGACTTCACGCGCCTCCAGCGCCGTGGCCTTGGCCTCGTCGTACCACCAGTAGACGATATCCGTGCCATTCTTAGGCGCGGTTTCCGGGCGCGAATACTTGTCCCAGTAGATCAGGCGGTCGGCGCTGAGATACCAGGCCGGGATCGCGTAGTGGCCCGACAGCAGTACCCGGTCGAGGGCCCGGGTCCGCGCGATCAGGCTCTCGCGGTCCGGCGCCTGGATGATCAGCTCGATCAGCTCGTCGACGACCGGGTCCTGGATGCCGGCGTAGTTGCGCGAGCCTTCCTGGGCGGCGGCGGCGCTGCTCCAGAATTCCCGCTGCTCGTTGCCGGGGGAATCCGACTGCCCCCAGCCGCCGTTGATCATGTCGAAATCGTAGCTGCGGAGCCGGTTGATGTAGGTCGACTGATCGACCAGGCGGACCCGGGCATCGATGCCGAGACGCTTCAGATTCCGAACGAAGGGCAGAAAGATGCGCTCGAAAGTCGTGGAATAGATCAGAATCTCGAAGCTAAAAGGCCGCCCAGTCTCGGCGTTGACCAGCTTTTGGTCGCGGATTTCCCAGCCGGCCTGATTCAGCAGCTCCAGCGCCTGCAGCAGGTTTTCCCGCGGCCAACCCTGGCCGTCCGTGGTCGGGGCGTCGTAGACGTCTCCGAACACGCTCTCGGGCACCCGGCCGCGGTAGGGCTCCAGGATTTCCAGCACTTCGCCCTGGGGCGGTCCCTCGCGCGCCGCGAGTTCGGAATTCTCGAAATAGCTTTGGCTACGGGTGTATTGGCCGAAAAACAGCGCCGGATTGGTCCATTCGAAATCGAAGGCCAGGTCGAGGGCCTGGCGCACCCGGGAGTCCTGGAAGATCGGGCGCCGGGTATTGAAGACGAAGGCCTGCATGCCGGCGGGGCGTTCGTGCTCGACCACTTCTTTCTTCAGCCAGCCTGCGCGTACCGCCGGAATGTCGTAGTCGACGGCCCAGGCCTTGGCCTGATTCTCCTCGCGGTAGTCGATGATTCCGGCCTTCAGCGCCTGGCGGATGGCGTTGTCGTCGCGGAAGTACTCGAAACTCAGGATATCGAAGTTGTTGGTGCCCCGGCGTACCGCCAGATCCTTGCCCCAGTAGTCCTCGACCCGCTCCAGCACGACGTTGCGTCCGGGGTCGAAGGACTTGACCCGGTAGGGGCCGCTGCCCAGCGGCGGCTCCAGGCTCGGCTCGCTGAAGTCGCGGCCTTCCCAGTAGTGCTTGGGCAGGATCGGCATCTGCCCGACGATCAGCGGCAGCTCCCGGTTACCGGCCTCGGTGAAGGTGAACTTGACCTGGCGCTCGCCGAGCTTCTCGGCCTTTTCGATGCTGCCGTAGTAGAAGCGGAAAAACGGCCGGCCCTTTTCCTTCAGAATGTCGAGGGAGAAGATCACGTCTTCCGGGGTGATCGGCTGGCCATCGTGCCAGCGGGCTTCGGCGCGCAGGGTGAAGGTCACCCAGGAGCGGTCCTCGGGCCAGATGATTTCCTCGGCGATCAGGCCGTATTCGGTGAAGGGCTCGTCGGCGCTGTTGATCAACAGCGTTTCCGTGCTGCCGGTGCTGGCCGCGTTGCCTTTGGGAATGAGGGTGTTGAAGCTGTCGAAGGTGCCCTGCGCCGCCTGGGTGAGCTCGCCGCCCTTGGGCGCGGCGGGATTGACGTAGTCGAAATGCTGGAAATCCGGTCCGTACTTCGGTGTGCCGTGCATCGCGATGGCATGGCTGCGGTAGACCGGCTGGTCCACCTCCTCGATCACCTCGACCGGCGTCAGGGGCACGGCGGGCATCGCGGTCTGCGCGGTAGCGGCGTGAGGCGCGAGCAGCAGACTTAGGCTGAAGAGGGCCGCTGGGAAACGCATGTCGCTCCTGATGGGCTGAGGCACGGTCTCTAAAGTAAGGCTTTGCCGCCTTGCTGCAACAGCCTTTCCAAGGGGCCGCGATCAAGCGGCGTTGAGTAGCTCCAGGGCGGCCGCGTGAACCCCGGCGTCTCCGGCCATCACGACCCGTCCGTCGGACTCCAGGCCGAGCGGCTGGCCGCTCCAGTCGCTGGCGATCCCGCCGGCGCCCTCGACCACCGGCACCAGGGCCATGAAGTCGTAATTCTGCAGGCTGGCCTCGATCACCAGATCCTGATAGCCGCTGGCCAGCAGGCCGTAGCAGTAGCAGTCGCCGCCCCAGACCGTGACCTGGGCCGCATCCATCACCCGGCGCAGCGCCGGCAGGTCGCCGGGCGCCGATTCGAACATCGACAGCGAGGTGGTGCGCAGCAGGGCGCTGGAGATATCCGGGCAGGGCCTGCAGCGCGCGTCTTGGCCACCGGCGGAACCGGTGAAGCGGGTGCCCTGGCCCTTGGCGCCAAGCCAGCGCTCGTTGAGGATCGGCATGTCGATCACGCCGAGAATCGGCTGGTCGCCGTGTTTCAGGGCGATCAGGGTGCCGAACAGGGGGCTGCCGGTGATGAAGGACTTGGTCCCGTCGATGGGATCGAGCACCCAGACGAATTCGGCCTCGGGGCGCTCGATGCCGTGTTCCTCGCCGACGATGCCGTGTTCGGGGTGACGCTGGTTGATGACGCGGCGCAGTGCCGCCTCGGTCTCCCGGTCGGCGATGGTGACCGGGCTTTCGTCGGTCTTGGAATCGACCGTCAAGCGAGTGCGGAAATGCCCCGCGATCACCTGCCGCGCGGTTTCCGCCAGTATTTCAGCGGTCTCGATGAAGCTCCGCGGACAGGCCGGGGATTGGCTCACGCGGGCATCCTCGCGGCCGGCCGCTACTGCGACGCGCCGCCGGCTTCGGGAAGTTCCGGCGGATTCTCGGTGTTCTCCCAGAGATAGCGGATCATGCCGGCCAGTTCCGCCGGCTTCTTCAAGCCAGCGAAGGTCATGCGGGTGCCGGGCACCTCGCCGCGCGGGTCCTGGAGATAGGCGTAGAGACGCTCGATCGACCAGCTCCCGCCATGGCTCTTCATCGCGTCGGAGTAGTTGAAATCCGGGTTGGCGGCGACCTGCGCGCCGACGATGTTGTGCAGGTTGGGGCCGACCTTGTTCGGTCCGCCCGCTTCGAAGCTGTGGCAAGCGGTGCACTTGCGCGCGGCCTTCTCGCCATCGGCCGGATCGGCAGCGGCAACCAGGGCCGCCGGATCCACCTCCGGCTCGGCGGCCGCGCTCTCGGCTGCGGATTCGGACTCGGTCTCGCCCGCGGCTTCGCCTTCGGGGGCGGCCTCGGCCTCGGCCGCGGCGGCTTCCTGCTCGGCGGCTTCGATTTCCTCGGGGCTCGGCAGGGGCTGCGGCGAGTCGCTGAGCGTGCGCAGCCAGGCGATGAGGTCCGCCCGGTCCTCGACCTTCTTCATGCCGCCGTAGGTCATCTTCGTGCCCGGCGCGTAATCCTTGGGTCCCGCCAGGAAGGCGTTCAGCTCTTCGTAGCTCCAGACCGCGTCGCCCATTCCCGCGAGGGCGTCGGAATAGGCGAAACCTTCGGCGTGGGCGTGCTTGTTCCCGACGACGTTCCAAAGATTGGGGCCGACCTTGTTCGCGCCGCCCTGCTCGAAGGTATGGCAGGCCTGGCAGGCGCGCGACAGGGTCTCGCCCTTGGCTGGGTCCGCGTCGCCGAGCAAGGGCAGAACCGATGCCAGGCGTTCTTCCTGCTGAGCGGGCTGCGCCGCGCCACCGCCGGTTCCGGCGATCACGTAGACGTTCTCCTCAAGCTCGTTAGGGTGGACCAGGAGGTTCGCGATTAAGCCCGTCGTCATGGCGACGATGCCTGCCGTCAGAACAGCTGCGGCGGTCTTGTTGAGTTCCAACGACATCTTTTGGGACGACCCCTCTTATTTTTACGCCTGCGATTGCGGCGGACAATAGCGAGACAGGCCGCAGCGTTCAAGCGCCTGAACGTGGGTGCGCGGCCATTTGGCGCAGGTAATCCCGGCTGTCTCGCGGAGGGCAAACTGCTGTATAAGGAGCGCCATTTCAAGCTTCGGGAACGCTATACCTAGCGGATAGCGCAAAGTGCATGTCTCTGCCCCGCAATCCCATCGTCATTATTCCGGCGCGCTTGGCCTCCAGCCGGCTGCCGAACAAGCCCCTGGCCGACATCCATGGCGCGCCCATGATCGTCCATGTCTGGCGCCGCGCCTGCGAAGCCGGGATCGGGCCGGTCGCGGTGGCCTGCGCGGAACCTGAGATCGCCGCGGCCATCGAGGCGGCCGGCGGAACCGCGGTGCTGACCCGGCCGGACCATCCTTCGGGCTCCGACCGGATTTACGAGGCGCTGCAAGCCTTGGATCCCGCTGGGGCGCACGACGCCGTGGTGAACATCCAGGGCGACCTGCCAACCATCGACCCGGCCGCGATTCGCGCGGTTTTCGCGCCCCTGGCCGATGCCGCCGTCGATATCGCGACCCTCGCCGTGGAAATCAGCGATGCGGCGGAGCGCAGCAACCCCAATGTCGTCAAGGCTGCGGTCGCCTTCGCTGCGGGCCAGAGCGTGGCACGGGCGCTCTATTTCAGCCGGACGCAGGTGCCCTGGGACGGCGGCGATTCGCGCCAGCCCTTGTACCACCATATCGGCCTCTACGCCTTTCGCCGCGCCGCCTTGGCGCGCTTCATCGCCTTGCCGCCCAGTCCGCTGGAGCAGCGCGAGCGGCTCGAGCAGCTGCGCGCGCTGGAGAACGGCCTGCGAATCGACGTGGCCCGCGTTGACTCGCTCCCCCTGGGTGTCGATACTCCAGCCGATCTGGCGCGAGCGCGCGAACTCCTGGCGCCTGGCGAAAATCCTTGATTACCCTAGCCGCTAGACCTGAACCGAGGAGCTCATGAGCGCGCCCGCAGAAAAGATTATCGCCTTCCAGGGCGCCGCCGGCGCCTTTTCCGACATGGCTTGCCGCAGCGTTTATCCCGATTGGCAGACCCTGCCCTGTCAGTCCTTCGAGGATGCCTTCGCCGCGGCCGAAAGCGGCGCGGCCGGGCTGGCGATGATCCCGATCGACAATTCCAGCGCCGGGCGGGTGGCCGATATCCATCACCTGCTGCCGGAATCCGGCCTGCATATCGTCGGCGAGCACTTCCAGGAGGTGAAACACCAGCTTTTGGCGCCGAAGGGGGCGAAGCTGGAAGACCTGAAGATCGTGCGCAGCCACGTGCATGCGCTGACCCAGTGCCGCAAGTTCCTGCGCGACCGGGGGCTCAAGCCCGTGGTTCATGCCGATACCGCCGGCGCGGCCGCCGAGGTCGCGGAGGTCGGCGATCCGACCCAGGGCGCCATCGCCTCGGCCCTGGCGGGCGAGATCTATGGGCTGGAGACCCTGCTGCCGGACGTCCACGACGCCGGGCACAACACCACCCGCTTCCTGATCATGGCCAAGGAACCGATCGATCCCGATCCCGACCAGCCGACCATGACCTCCTTCGTGTTCCGGGTGCGCTCGGTGCCGGCCGCGCTCTACAAGGCGCTCGGCGGTTTCGCCACCAACGGCGTCAATATCACCAAGCTGGAAAGCTACATCATCGACGGCAGCTTCAACGTGGCCCAGTTCTATGCCGACGTGGAGGGTCACCCGCAGGCCCGTCCAGTACGTCTGGCGCTTGAGGAACTGAGCTTTTTCTCCCGCGAGGTGAAGGTTCTGGGGATCTATCCGTCGGCGCCGTTTCGCGCCAAGCGCGGTTGATCCGGGCTATTCCCGCAGCCACTCCTCGATCAGCCGCCGGGCGATGGAATCCCGCCGCGGTAAGCGGAGAGTCTCGTCCTCCGGGGAGTTCAGCAGCTCGGCGCGGCTGAACCAGCGCGCCGATTCGATCTCGACCTCGTCGACTCGCAGGGTTTCTCCGGTCGCGCGGGCGTGGAAACCCAGCATCAGCGAGGAGGGAAAGGGCCAGGGCTGGCTCGATTGATAGGTAATGTCATCGAGGGGCAGCCCGACCTCCTCCATGATCTCCCGGGCCACGGCATCCTCCAGGCTCTCGCCCGGCTCGACGAAGCCGGCCAGGGTCGAATGCATGCCCGGCGGCCAGACCGCCTGGCGGCCCAGCACGCAGCGTTCGCCGCCGTCGTGCACCAGCACGATGATCGCCGGGTCGGTGCGCGGGAAGTGCGGCGCGCCGCAGTCGGGATTCGGGCAGCGCCGCAGATGCCCGCCATCTCCGCTCTCGGTCGCGCTGCCGCAAGACCCGCAGTAGCGGTGGCGGCTGGCCCAGTAGACCATGCCCCGGGCATAGGCCAGCAGCGTGCCGGTTTCACGGGGGAGCAGCGGGCCGACGTTGCGCAGGTCGGTGAAGTGCCCGCGCCCGGCAAGGGCGGGATGGTGGTCCGGCGTTTCCATGGCCGATAGATCGAGCGCGAAGTAGGGAACTCCGTCGGCCAGCCCGAGAAAGATGCTTTCACCAGCCTGCGGCCGCAGCGCCGCGGCTTGATCGGCGCTCAGCAGGCTCGGCTGCGGCGGATCGCCATCCAGCAACAGGTTCTTGGCCTGCCAGATCGGTATGAAGCGGCTGTTCCGGTCGGCTAGACTGGCGGTAACCCAAGCCGCATCGCGGCGCTTGTCCTCGGCGCGGTCGATGTGGTCGCTGCTGTAGAAATTGCGCTCGGGCGTGGGGCGCGTCGACATGGCGCGCAGATTTGCACGGCCCGGCGGCGGCGGCAAGCCGCTGTCTCGCTTCCGCGCTTTGTCTTGCCGGATCTCCGGGCCTGCTCCAGGCTGGGGCATGGACAGAGAGCTGCCACGCCGAAGACTGCTTGCCGCGGGCGCGGCGGCGGCCCTGCTGCCGCTGTTCGCCAAGGGGGTATCCGCGGCGCGCAGCAGCAGTGTTTTCCCCGCCGCCGGAAGCCTGACTTTCGGCGTCTGGCGGGCGAACCGGCGAATCGGCGCGCAGCGCTACGATTTTTCCGAGGGCGCCGGGCATTTCACCGCGCGCTACGCCAGCGCCTACAGCTTCGCGTTGCGCAGTGGGCGCTTCTGGCGCTACCGCGGCTTCGGCGAGGAAATCTGGGAGGATGGCTGGCTCGCCAGCCTGGTGTGCGACAGCGCGCGGGATGGCGAGAAAAGCAAGCTGCGCCTGCTGCGCGAGGGCGAGGGGCTGCGCGGCAAGGTGAACGGCCTCGCGATCTCGGTTTCCGGTTACGTCGTCACGACATCGCTTTGGCACCGCGATACGCCCTTTACCCAGGTCCTGCTGGGACACGAGGACGGTCGGACGAAGGTCGTGAACGTCAAGAGCCTGGGCCGCGAGGAGGTCGCGACCCCCGATGGCGCGTTGACCGCCCGGCGCTATGCCATGACCGGGGAACTCGAGCGTAATCTCTGGTATGCGCCAGGCGCCCGCCTGGTCAAGGCGAGCTGGCCCGGACCCGAGGGGGAGATCGTGATTCTGCGCCTGGAAGCGATTGATGCGGAATGATCGGGCCGAGAGGCTTGCACCCGGCGGGGGGAATCCTGATATAGTCTCCTCGGGAGGTTGGCCGCGGACGGGCCGCTCGCCAACCCGGTCAGGTCCGGAAGGAAGCAGCCGTAACGAGTTTCCGTGTCCGGGTCGCTGGTTCAGCCTCCCACCTCCTTCTCGCCGACGATTGGTCGCCCCCTGATGACGGACCAGACTGCCGCGCCAAGCCAAACGCCTTACCGGGTACTGGCGCGCAAATACCGGCCGTCGACCTTTCAGGATCTGATCGGCCAGGAGGCGATGGTGCGCACGCTCACCAACGCCATCGACAGCAATCGCCTGCACCACGCCTTCATCCTCACCGGCGTGCGCGGCGTCGGTAAAACCACGACCGCTCGGATCATCGCCAAGGCGCTGAACTACGTCGGCCCCGACGGCAACGCCGGACCGACCGCCGCGCCGACCGACGACTGCCCGATCTGCCAGGCGATCTCCGAAGACCGTCATCCCGATGTAATCGAGATGGACGCCGCCAGCCGGACCGGCGTCGGCGATATCCGCGAGCTGATCGAGTCGGTCCGCTACCGGCCGATCGAGGCGCGCTACAAGGTCTATATCCTGGATGAGGTGCATATGCTCTCGACCCAGGCCTTCAACGCCCTGTTGAAGACCCTGGAGGAGCCGCCGGAGCACGTTGTCTTTATTTTCGCGACCACCGAGATCCGCAAGGTGCCGGTGACCGTTTTGTCGCGTTGTCAGCGCTTCGATCTGCGCCGGGTCGGCCAGCAGGAACTGGCCGCTCACTTCGCGCGGATCTGCGAGAAGGAAGCCGTAGAGGCCGAGCCCGAGGCGCTGGAGCTGATCGCCCGCGCCGCCGATGGCTCGGTGCGCGACGGTCTCTCGCTGCTCGATCAGGCCATCGCCATGGGCGAGGACAAGATCGCCGCCGGCGTGGTCGCGGAGATGCTCGGCCTGGGCGACCGGGCGCGGGCCTACGACCTCTTCGAGGCCCTGATGCAGGGCAAAATTCCTGAAACCTTGACGATTCTCGAGGAACTCTATGCCGCCGGCGCCGATCCCGTGGTCGTGCTGCAGGATCTGCTGGAATTGACCCATGGCCTGACCCGTCTGAAGCTGGTGCCCGCCATGGCGGAGGAGCAGGCGCTGCCGGAAACCGAGCGGGTGCGCGGTCTGGAGATGGCCAAGGGGCTTTCCCTGGCCAGCCTGGCGCGGGCCTGGCAGATGCTTCTGAAGGGCGTCACCGAGGCGCAGCAGGCGGCGCAGCCGCTGCTTGCCGTCGAGATGGCTCTGATCCGCATCGGCCATGCCAGTGAGCTGCCGCCGCCGGGCGATCTGGTGAAGAAGCTGACGGAGTCGGGCGAGACCGCCGGCGCCGCGCCACAGCCGCGCGGCGCTTCGCCGGCGCCCGCCGCGGGCGGCAATGGCGCCTCCGCCGTGGCGCGCGAGAGCGCGGGACAGGGCGGCGAAGCGCCCCCGGAACGCGGCGGCGGGCCGCGCGCCTTGGCCAGGGCGCCCTGGGAAGAGGAAGCGCCAGGCGAGGCACCGCAGAGCGCGCAGCAGGCGCCGCAGCCCGAACCGGTCAAGCTGGAGTCCTTCCCGGCGCTGCTGGAGCTGGCGCGCGTCAAGCGCGAGCCGCAGCTTTGTCATCACCTGCGCTGTGACGTGCATCTCGTCTCCTTCGAGCCGGGACGGATCGAACTGCGCACCACGCCCTCGGCGCCGCGCGATCTGCTGGGCGGCCTGACCAAGAAGCTGAGCGAGTGGACCGGCGAACGCTGGGTGGTCAGCCATTCCGAGAAGCCAGGCGCGCCGAGCCTGCGCGAACAGGAGGAGGCAGAGGCCTCCGAAGTTCGCCAGGCGGTGCTGCGCAACCCGGTGGTCAAGGCGGTCATGGAGAGTTTTCCCGGCGCCGAGATACAACGCATTTCCGCTCCGCAAGCGAGCACCGACGACGCGGCGGCGCGCGACTACCCCGATGAAGGGGCCGCCGGAGAACAGGAGGAACCATGAAGAATCTCGGCCAGATGATGAAGCAGGCCCAAGAGATGCAGTCCAAGATGGAAAGCATGCAGGCGGAGCTGGCCGAGGCCGAGCTCCATGGGCAGTCCGGTGGCGGCATGGTCAACGTCACCATGAACGGCAAGGGCGTCCTCAAGCAGGTCAAGATCGACCCCAAGCTGGTCGACCCGGCGGATGTCGAGATGCTCGAGGACCTGATCCTGGCGGCCGCCAACGACGCCAAGGCCAAGGTCGAGGCCTACGCCGCCGAGAAAATGCGCGAAGTGACGGGCGGCTTGCAGCTTCCGCCGGGGCTCAGTCTGCCGTTCTAGGCCTCTCAGCTTCCCATGAGCACATCCGAAATCGACCGCATGATCCAGCTGCTGGCGCGGTTGCCTGGATTGGGCCCGCGCTCGGCGCGCCGGGCCGCGCTCTACCTGATTCAACGGCGCGAATCCCTGTTGCAGCCGCTGGCCGAGGCGCTGGAGCGGGCCGGCGAGCGGATCGTCGCCTGCGGCACCTGCGGCAATCTCGATGTCGAGGACCCTTGTGAGATCTGCCGCGAGCCGGGCCGGGATTCCAGCATCATCTGCGTGGTCGAGGAGGTCGGCGATCTCTGGGCGCTGGAGCGCAGCGCCGCCTTCAAGGGGCTCTACCACGTGCTCGGCGGCACGCTCTCGGCGCTCGACGGGCGCGGCCCGGAAAGCCTCAACCTCGGCAAGCTGGTCGAGCGCGCGGGGCGCGAAGGCGTGGCCGAGGTGATCCTGGCACTCAGCGCCACGGTCGATGGCCAGACCACGGGTCACTATATCGCGGAGCGGCTGGAGCCCTGCGGCGTGTCGGTGACTCGCCTGGCGCACGGCGTGCCGGTCGGCGGGGAACTCGATTACCTCGACGACGGCACCCTGATGGCGGCACTCAAGGCGCGGCGGCCGACGGGAAGCTGAGCCGCCTGCGGTTCCGCCTTGCCAGGGCTGCATTGCAGCCTCTCTGCTGCCGTATTTTCCCGGCAAGAAAAGCTAGGTTCGAACGCAAAAAAAATCGAGGACTCCCGGATGAAACGCCCTCTCTTTGCTTCCTGCGCCGTGGTGGCGCTGAGTCTCTTCGCCGCGCTGCCCGCCTTGGCGGCGGGAGAGCGCGAGGTTTCCTCAGACGCGCGCCAGTCCCTGACCCTGACGGTCTATCAAAACGATATTGCGCTGGTCCGCGACCTGCGCCGCCTCGATTTCGCCGTTGGCGTGAACCGCTTTGCCATTGGCGATGTCAGCCAGGCCTTGCGCCCGGAAACGCTCAGCCTGAGCGCGGATGCCGAGGGCTTGACGCTGCATGAGCAAAGCTACGAGCGGGCGACCCTGACCCAGCAGACCCTGCTGCAGGCCGCGGTCGGCGGTCCGGTGCGGCTGATCCGCCTGAACCCGGAGACCGGCGAGGAGATCGTCGAGCAGGCGACGCTGCTTTCCCTGGCTTCCGGGCCGATCCTGCGCGTCGGCGACCGCATCGAGATTTCTCCGCCGGGGCGCATCGTGCTCGACAGCCTGCCCGGCGATCTGCGCGCCGAGCCGGCCCTGCTGGTGACCCTCGATAGCGCCAGCGCGCAGAGCGCCGAGGTTGGCTTTTCCTACCTGACCGGGGGCCTGGGCTGGCAGGCCGACTATGTGGCCGAGCTCGACGGCGAAACCGGCCTGATGGACTTGACCGGCTACGTCACGGTGACCAATAGCAGCGGCATCGACTACCTCGAGTCCGGTCTGCGTCTGGTCGCCGGAGCGGTCAATGTCGCCAGCGCCTCGCCGCGCATGGGCTATCAGATGCAAAGCTTGGCGCGCATGGACGCCGCGCCGGCGAAGATGGAGCAGGAGTCCGCCGCGCCGCCGCAGTCGGTCAGCAACCGTTATCTCTATACCATCGAACGCCCGGTGACCCTGAAGCAGGGCGAGACCAAGCAGCTCGTGCTGTTCACCGCCGAGGATCAGCCGGTCGCGCGGGTCTATCGTTTCGACAATCTGGTGCAGATCGGCCGCGGCAACGAGTTCGGTCCGGTCAACGCCGACCTGCTGCTGCGCTTCGACAACGATCCCGCCGCCAGCCTGGGCATGCCGCTGCCGGCGGGAACGATCCGCGTCTATGAAAGCCTGGAGGAAAGCGGCAGCGCGATCTTCGCCGGCGAGGACTACATCGCTCACACGGCGGAAGGCCAGGAGGTCGAGCTGCGGGTCGGCGCCGCCTTCGACGTCACCGCCGAGGCGCGGGGCACCGACTTCGACCGCCTTTCCGACAAGACCTACGAAGCGGCCCAGGAGATTACCCTGAGCAACGCCAAGGACGAGCCGGTCACCGTCGAAGTCGCCGGCTATCTGCCGCAGCAATGGAGGATGCTCGAGGAAAGCCATCCCCACGCGAAGGTCAGCACCAATCAGGTGCTGTGGAGGATCGATGTCCCTGCCGGAGGCGAGAGCGTCCTAACCTATCGCGTTCGGGTATCGAATAACTGATTTTAGGCTAATATAAGTATATAGCTTAAATCTAGTTAATCAAAAGGAAGTGGCTGGCGTGGTGGAGTAATCTTCGTTTCCTCGTCGACTTCCTCGCCCGAGGCTCCCAACTCGATCTCGGTGATCTTCTCGCCCTTGCGGGTGATCTTTCCGGTCGAGGTGCGGATGTCCGAGATGTCGCGGTTGGCTTGCTGGAAGTGCCGCTCCAGGCTGCCGACCCGGTCGTCGAGCCGGGTGACGTCCTTGAGCATCTTGTGCACCTCCGCCTGGATGACATGGGCCTGCTCGCGCATCCGCACGTCCTTGAGCACTGCCCGCACGGTGTTGAGCAGCGCCATCAAGGTGGTCGGCGAGACGATCCAGACCCGGCGTCGGTAGGACTCCTCGACCACGTTGGGGAAGTTGCTGTGCAGCTCGGCATAGACCGCCTCGCTGGGCAGGAACATCAGCGCCGACTCCGCCGTCTCGCCGGGGAGGATGTAGCGTTCGGCGATATCCGCGACATGCTTCTTCACGTCGGTGGCGAAGGCCCGCGCCGCCTGCAGCCGCGCCGCTTCGTCCTTGGCGCCGCGCAACGCCTCGTAGGAAGAGCGGGGGAACTTGGCGTCGATGGCGATCGAGCCCGGCGGATTGGGCAGCTTCAGCAGGCAATCCGGATTGCGGCCATTGCTGAGGCGGGCCTGCAGCTCGTAGGCCGAAGGCGGCAGGATGTCCTGTACCAGGTTGTTCAGCAGCACTTCGCCGAAGGCGCCGCGGGCCTGGTTGTTGGCCAGGATGTTCTGCAGGTCGGTGACCTGGGTCGAGACCTGGGCGATATTTTCCTGCGCCTTGTCGATCACCGCCAGGCGCTCGCGCAGGGCGGTCAGGCTGTTCTGCTGCTGGGTCGAGGTTTCCTGCAGCCGGTCGCCGACCTTCTTGGAGAAGTCGCCAAGACGCTCGTCCAGGGCCTTGGCGATCTGGCGCTCCTGGTTGTGCAGCTGCTGCTGGGTCTGGATCTGCGCGTTGGCCAGGCTGTCGGAGAGGAACTTGAGGCGGGATTCCAGCTCGCCGGCGCGGCTGTCGGTGCCGCGCTGACCGATCAGCTTGGCCGCCAGCAGCGCCAGCAGGATTCCGGCCAGCAGCGCCGCGGCCGCGATGGCCAATGTCTGTGGGTCGAGGGGCATGGTCCAGCCTTCTTCACTTTCGAGTCGCGGAGCGGGAGTTTAACACGCGCGACGCGGCTTGACGCTCCAGCGGGTGCGGCTTACCTAGGGGCTGTTCCCCGATGACCAGAGGCGAAAGGCCCATGGCGAAGCTTCCGATCCTGGTTGCGCCGGACCCACGGCTGAAAAGTAAGAGCGCGCCCGTCGACAAGGTCGATGACGCGATCCGTCACCTGATGGGCGATATGCTGGAGACGATGTACGCCGCGCCGGGCGTCGGCCTTGCGGCGCCCCAGGTCGGCGTGCTCAAGCGGGTGATCGTTGTCGATGTCTCGCGCGACGGAGAGGAACGCAAACCCCTGCGCATGGCCAACCCGGAGATCGTCGAGGTTGGCGACGAAGACGAGAAGTACGAGGAAGGTTGCCTCTCGCTGCCAGAGCAGTACAGCGAGGTGGCGCGCCCGGCGCGCATCCGCGTGCGCTACCTGGACCACGAGAACGAGATCCGGGAGATCGACGCCGAGGGCTTGCTGGCGACCTGCATCCAGCATGAGATCGATCACCTGGACGGTATTCTCTTCGTCGATCATATCAGCGCTTTGAAGCGCAACATGATCCTGCGCCGCCTGACCAAGGCCAAGAAGACCGGCGATCTGCCGAGCTTCGCCGCCACGGTGGCGGGCTAAGCGCCGCTTCGAGAGTCAAGCATGAGCCTGCGCCTCGCATTCATGGGGACGCCCGCGTTCGCCGTGCCGGCGCTGAGCGCCCTGCACCGGGCCGGGCATGAGATCGCGGCGGTCTATAGCCAGCCGCCGCGCCGCGCCGGGCGGGGGCAGAAGCAACGTCCCTCGCCGGTGCAGTCGGCCGCCGAGGCGCTCGGTATCGAGGTGCGCACACCCGAGAGCCTGAAGACGACGGAGGCCCAGGAGGCCTTTGCGGCGCTGAACCTGGATGCCGCCGTGGTCGTTGCCTATGGCCTGATCCTGCCGCAGGCGATCCTCGACGCGCCCAGGTTGGGTTGCCTTAACATCCACGCCTCGCTGCTGCCGCGCTGGCGTGGGGCGGCGCCGATTCAGCGCGCCATCCTCGCCGGGGACGCCGAGACGGGGAACACCATCATGCAGATGGACGCGGGGCTGGATAGCGGCGGAATTCTGCTGCAGCGCAGCCTGCCGATCACCGGCGAGACCACCGCCAACGGCCTGCACGACGCGCTCTCGGAGCTTGGCGCTCAGATGATCGTCGAGGCCTTGGAGGGGCTCAACGCGGGGCAATTGACCGCGCGGCCCCAGTCCGCCGGCGAGGTCACCTACGCCGCGAAGCTGAGCCGCGAGGAAGGACGGCTGGACTGGCGCGAGAGCGCCGAGGCGCTGGAGCGTAAACTTCGCGCCTTCACGCCTTGGCCGGGCGTCTGGTTCGAGGTGGCCGGCGAGCGCGTTAAAGTGCTGGCCGCGGAGTTGGCGCCGGGCGAGGGCGAGGGCGAGCCGGGCCGGGTTCTCGGCAAGGACCTGACCGTGGCCTGCGGCCAGGGCGCCTTGCGGCTGCTGACCTTGCAGCGCCAAGGCAAGGCGGCGACCGCCGCCGCTGACTTTCTACGCGGTTTTGCCTTGCCGGAGCGTCTGCCGTGACTCGTTACAAATTGACCATCGAGTACGATGGCGGCCCCTTCGTCGGCTGGCAGCGGCAGGACAACGGCCTTTCGGTGCAGCAGGTGCTGGAGGAAGCCGTGTTCGGCTTTTGCGGCGAGACGGTCACGGTGCAGGGGGCTGGGCGTACCGATTCCGGCGTCCATGCCCTGGGGCAGGTCGCGCATGTCGATATCGCGAAACCGCGCGACCCACAAACGGTGCGCGACGCGCTGAATGCCCATCTCAGACCGAACCGCATCGTGGTCATAGCCGCGCAGGTCGTGGCGGAGGATTTCCACGCCCGCTTTTCGGCGACGCGGCGGCGCTATCTCTATCGTATCGTCAACCGCCGCTCGCCCTTGGCCCTGGAGCAGGGGCGCGCCTGGTTCGTGCCCCAGCCGCTCGATGTCGAGGCGATGCACGCCGCCGCGCAACAGCTGCTCGGCCAGCACGACTTCTCCTCCTTCAGGGCCAAGGAATGCCAGGCCGAGTCACCGGTCAAGACCCTCGACCGGCTCGATGTCGCGCGCCGTGGCGAAACAGTGGAGATCGCGGCGGAGGCGCGTTCCTTCCTGCACCATCAGGTCCGCAACTTCGCCGGCAGCTTGAAGTTTGTCGGCACGGGCAAGTGGCCGCCGGAGAAGCTTGCCGAGGTCCTGGCGGCCCGCGACCGGGCGGTGGCCGGGCCGACCGCGCCGCCGGACGGCCTATACCTGGTCGCTGTCGATTACGACTAGCCTTGGAAGGGGCCCAAGCGGCTCTCGACCACGACCAGCACGACCAGTTCGATCATCAGGCTGGTGATCAGCAAACCGAAGGCGATGTGACCGTTGCCGTTCAAGGCCGTGCGCAGAACAAACCAGAGATAGGCCGGCGCCACGATAATCTGCGCGACGAAGGTCAGGAGCTGCGAGACGCCCGGCATCATGCCGCTGGCGGTCAGCGCGACCAGCGGCAGGATCGCGTAAACGATCAGGCATTGCGCCCAGTTGTAGGCGACCAGCAGCGGCAGAAAGCGATTCTCCATCGCCAAGCCGCGCAAGAATGCGTGGGCGGCCAGGGGGAACAGCAGCCACAGGATGACATAGGCGAGCAGCGTCATCACGGCGATGGCCAGGGGGCTGGCGGCGAAGCTCAGCCCGGAATAGTTCAGCAACAGGATCAAGGCATAACCCGGCGCGACGATGACCGCGGCGAAGAAGGACTTGTAGGCCCCGGAGACGCTGGTGTCGAAGTGGGCGAAGGCGGTTTTGTCGAGCTGCGCGAGGCGCCAGGTCGCATAGAGCGCGGCGGCGATCTCCGCGAGGCTTGGCATCAGAGAGGAAAGACGCGCTCAAGCAGGGCGCGGTAGATCGCCGTCAGGCTGCGCAGGTCGGCGAGGGCGGTGCGCTCGTCGACCTTGTGCATGGTCTGGCTGATCAGTCCGAACTCGGCAACGGGGCAGTGGTCCTTGATGAAGCGGGCGTCGGAGGTGCCGCCCGTGGTGCCGAGTTCCGGGCGTCGCCCGGTCACCTGCTCGACCGCGTCGGCCAGGGTCTCTGCGATCGCCGTGGGCGGGCAGAGGAAGGACTCGCCGCTGACCGCGACCTCGAGGTCGTAGTCGCCGCCGATGGCATCGAGCCGCGCGCGCAGCCAGGCGATCACGTCCTCGCTGCTATGCAGGTCGTTAAAGCGCACATTGAAGCGCGCCGTGGCCTCGGCGGGCGTGACGTTGGTCGCCGGGTTGCCGACATCGACGGTGGTGATCTGCAGGGAGGTCGGCTGGAAGTGCTCGCTGCCCGCGTCCATGGGCTCTCGGGTGATCGCGTCGAGCATGCGCACCAGGCGGTGGATCGGATTATCGGCGAGCTGCGGATAGGCGGCATGCCCCTGTATGCCCCGCACGGTGAGCCAGCCGTTGAGGCTGCCGCGCCGGCCAATCTTGATCATCTCGCCCATTTCATTGGGATTGGTCGGTTCGCCGACGATGCAGAGATCCAGCTTTTCGCCCTTGTCCTCGAGCCACCGCAGCAGCTTGCGGGTGCCGTTGATCGAGGGGCCTTCCTCATCGCCGGTGATCAGCAGGGAGATCGCCCCGGCGAAATCGCCGCCACGGGCCGCCGTGAAATCGGCGGCGGCGGCGACGAAGCTGGCGATGGCGCCCTTCATGTCGGCGGCGCCGCGGCCGATCAGCTCCTCGCCGCGGATTTCGGCGGCGAAGGGGTCGCTGCTCCAGGCCGCCGCGTCGCCGACCGGCACCACATCGGTGTGGCCGGCAAAGCAGAGGTTGGGGTGGCCGGTTCCGAGCCGCGCGTAGAGGTTTTCGACGTCGGGGGTGTTCTCGTCGGAAAAGGTCACCCGCTCGACGGTGAAGCCGAGGCCTTCAAGAGTGGTTTCGAGCAGCGCCAGGGCGCCGCCTTCCTCGGGTGTAACGCTGGGGCAGCGAATCAGGTCTTGGGTGAGCGTGACGGGGTCGATTCCCTTGGCGTCAATCACGTAGCAACTCGTTGATCGAAGTCTTGCTGCGGGTCTGGGCATCCACCCGCTTGACGATGACCGCGCAGTAGAGGCCCGGCCCCGGCGTTCCATCGGGAAAATCCTTGCCCGGAAGGGTGCCCGAGACGACCACGGAGTAAGGCGGAACCTCGCCGCGATGGATCTCGCCGGTGGTACGGTCGACGATCTTGGTCGAGGCGCCGATGTAGACGCCCATGGAGAGCACCGAGCCCTCGCGCACGATGACGCCTTCGGCGACTTCGGCGCGCGCGCCGATGAAGCAGTTGTCCTCGATGATCACCGGTCCGGCCTGCAGGGGCTCCAGGACGCCGCCGATGCCCGCGCCGCCCGAAAGATGCACGTTCTTGCCGATCTGGGCGCAGGAGCCGACCGTCGCCCAGGTATCGATCATGGCGCCGCTATCGACATAGGCGCCCAGGTTGACGAAGCTCGGCATCAGCACCACGCCCGGCGCGATATAGGCGGAGTGGCGCACGGTGCAGTTCGGCACGGCGCGGAAGCCGGCCTCGCGGAAGTGTTTCTCGCTCCAGCCGGCGAACTTTGACGGCACCTTGTCGAACCATGCGGAGTCGCCGCGCTCGTCGTCGCGGGGGCCGCCGGGCAGCACCTGCATGTCGTTGAGGCGGAAGGATAGCAGGACGGCCATCTTCAGCCACTGGTTGACCTGCCAGTCGCCGTCCTCGCCCTTCTCGGCGACCCGGTACTCGCCGGCATCGAGCCCGGCCAGGGCCAGCTCAACGGCGTCGCGGACCACGCCTTGGGTCTTCGGGGTGATGGACTGCCGCTCTTCCCAAGCGGCTTCGATGGTGGATCGCAGGTCTTCGGTGTTCATGCTGGCAAACTTCCGCTGATTCTCTAGGGACTGAAAAGCGGCTGGAAGATGCGGCAGCCCGCCGGGAGTGTCAATCGGCGCTATCGCTCCGCGCCGCTGATCCGCTCCAGGCTAGCCCGCGGTGATCAGCGTGCCGATGCCCTGGGCGGTGAAGATCTCCAGCATCATCGCGTGGGGCACCCGGCCATCGAGAATTACCGCCGCCTCGACCCCGCCCTCGACGGCGGTGATGCAGGTCTCCAGCTTCGGAATCATGCCGCCGCTGATGGTGCCATCCTTCATCAGCGCCTTGGCCTGGCTGACCGTCAGGTTCTCGATCAGCTCGCCCTGCTTGTCGAGCACGCCGATGACGTCGGTCAGCAGCAGCAGGCGCGACGCGCCGACCGCGGCCGAAACCGCGCCCGCCACGGTGTCGGCGTTGATGTTGTAGGTTTCGCCGCCGCTGCCCACGCCGATCGGCGCGATCACCGGGATCATGCCGGCCTCTTCGAGCGAGGTCAGGATCTGCGGGTTGATATTCTGCGGCTCGCCAACGAAGCCCAGATCCAGGATCTTCTCGATGTTGCTATCGGGATCGCGCCTGGTGCGGCGCAGCTTGGCGGCGCGGATCAGATTGCCATCCTTGCCGGACAGGCCGATGGCGGTGCCGCCGGCCTCGTTGATGGCGCTGACGATGGCTTTGTTGATCGAACCGGAAAGCACCATTTCGACCACGTCCACGGTCTGGGCGTCGGTCACCCGCAGGCCGTCGATGAACTCGCTCTGTACCTTCAGACGCTCCAGCATCTGTCCGATCTGCGGGCCGCCGCCGTGCACCACCACGGGATTGATGCCGACATGCTTCATCAACACGATGTCGTTGGCGAAGATCCGAGACAGCTCGCTGTCGCCCATCGCATGGCCGCCATACTTGACCACGAAGGTCTTGTGATTATAGCGGCGCAGATAGGGCAGCGCCTCGGTCAGGGTACGGGCGGTGCGCAACCAATGCTTGGTCTCGCTGATGTTTTTCTGCGTCATGGCGCGGGACTTTACTTCGGTTGTTCCGCGAGTGCCAGTTCCGCGAGGCTGGCGCGCAGCAGGTCGATCCCGGTGCCTTTCACCGCCGAGGTGAGGGCAATCTCGGGATGGGACGCGACATGCTTGCGCAGCTCCTCGCGGATCGCGTCCAGCCGGCGCTCCAGATCGCTCGCTTTCACCTTGTCGCACTTGGTCAGCACGAGCTGGTAGGACACGGCGGCCTCGTCCAGCTCGTCCATCACTTCGCGGTCCGGCGCCTTCAGGCCATGGCGGCCATCGATCAGCAGGCAGACCCGGCGCAGAATGGCGCGGCCCTTGAGATAGTCGCGGGTCAGCCGGGTCCAGGCCTGGGCCTGCTTGCGCGGCGCCTGGGCGTAGCCGTAGCCGGGCAGATCGACCAGCTTGAGCCGTCCGCCGAGATCGAAGAAGTTGAGCAGCCGGGTACGGCCGGGTGTGTTGGATGTGCGGGCCAGGGTCTTGCGGCCGGTCAGGGCGTTGACCAGGCTCGACTTACCGACGTTGGAGCGCCCGGCGAAGGCGACCTCCGGCAAATCCGGGGCTGGAAGCTGCTCCGTCTCCAAGGCCGAAAGCAGGTAGCTGCAGCGCTGGGCGAACAGCAGCCTGCCAGCTTCCAGTCTCGCCCCCTCCGCCGCGTCCACATCCGCCATGGCTGTGTCCGCCGCCTATTTCTTCCGGCTCTTCCGGCTCTTGCCTGGCTTGCCGCCGGCTTTTCCGGATGGGCGCGCGGCAGCTCCGTCGTCGCCCTCATTGTCCTCGCCGACATCGACCGCGGCCTCGCCGGCCTCGCTATCCTTCGCGGGCTCCGGCGCCGCGGACTCCTCCGTCTTGCGCTTTTTCTTGGCGCGGCTGCCGGCCCTGGGATCGTTGCCTTCCTGCTTCTTATCGGTCTCAGAAACGGAGACGCCGTGCCGGCGCATGATCAGCCACTGCTGCGCGATCGACAGGGTGTTGTTCCAGGTCCAGTAGACCACCAGACCGGCCGGGAAGGTCGACAGCAGGAAGGTGAACACGATCGGCATCATCAGGAAGATCTTGGCCTGCATCGGATCCGCCGGCTGCGGGTTGATCTTCTGCTGCAGGTACATCGATCCGCCCATCAACAGCGGCCAGATGCCGAGATTGATGATGCTCAGCGGCCCCAGGTCCGGCGGCGCGAAGGGCAGCAAGCCGAAGAGATTGATGATCGAAGTCGGGTCCGGCGCGGAAAGGTCCTGAATCCAGCCGAAGAAAGGCGCGTGGCGCATTTCGATGGTGACGAAGAGCACCTTGTAGAGCGCGAAGAAGACCGGAATCTGCACCACGATGGGCAAACAGCCCGAAAGCGGATTAGCCCCTTCGCGCTTGTACAGCGCCATCATCTCTTGATTGAGCCGCTGCTTGTCGTCGGGAAAACGCTCGCGCAGCTTCAGCATTTCCGGCTGAACCTTGCGCATCTTCGCCATGGAAACATAGGACTTGTTGGCCAAGGGGAAGAACAGGATCTTGATAAACACGGTCAGCACCAGGATGGCGACGCCGAAATTGCCGATCACGCTGTGCAGCCAGTGGATGGCGAGGAAGATCGGCTTGGTCAGGAAGTAGAACCAGCCGAAATCCACCGCCAGATCGAAATTGGCGACGCCGAGCTCTTCCTCGTACTGATCCAGTAGCTTGACCTGCTTGGCGCCGGCGAACAGCCGGGTCACGTGTTCCTCGCTCGCGCCCGCCGCGATCGCGATCGGGTCGTAGCTGATGTCGGTCTGATACTTGTCGCCGTTGGGGATGTGCAGCATCCGCGCCGACATCGACTCGTCGGGATCGGGTATCAAGGCCGCCATCCAGTACTTATCGGTGATGCCGATCCAGCCGCCGGTGCTCTGGAAGCTTTGCTGGCGCTCGCCCTCGTCGTGGAGGTCGTCGTAGTCGACCTCCTTGAGGGTCTCGTCGAATACGCCGATCAGGCCTTCGTGGAGAATGTAGAACCCGCTGACTTCCGGCTCGCCGGTGCGCGAAATCAGACCATAGGGCGTGAGGACCGCGTTCTCGCCGCTGTCGTTGATCACCCGCTGGGTGATCGTGAACATGTAATTCTCATCGACCGCGAAGACCCGCTCGAAGGTCAGGCCCTGGCCGTTGTTCCACGTCAGGGTCACCGGGGACTGCGGCGTCAGCTCGCCGCCATCGGACTGCCAGACGGTGTTGGGACCGGGTGTTGCCGCCTGCTCGCCGGAGACCCAGCCGAAGTTGGCGAAATAGGGGTTCGGCGCGCCGTTGGGCGAGAACAGCACGATTTCCGGGGAGTCCGGATCGATGGTTTCGCGATAGCGCAGCAAGGTCAGATCATCGAGCCGTCCGCCCTGCAGGGAGATAGATCCGGACAAGGTCGGCGTCTTAATCTGCAGGCGGGCGCTGCTTTCGAGCGCGTCCTCGCGCGAAGCTTCCGGAATTTCGGCGGTTTGGCCGGGCAGCACGGTGCCGCCATCGGCGGAAGGCACGCTTTCTCCGCTGAGCGGCGCCTGCTCCGCGGCCCGCTGTTGCTCGACCAGCTGCGCGTCGCGCTGCGGTCCCGAGACGAACAGTTCGAAGGCCAGCAGGATCGCGACTGACGCCACGACCGCCAGGATCAGGTTTTTTTGTTCCATTCCTCGGCTTACCCCTTGCGCGCGAACCTATGCTGATGGCGCTGCATGTCTGTGTGATGGCCGGCCTCGGGGACCGGGTCGTAACCGCAGCCACCCCATGGGTGGCAGCGCGCGAGGCGCTTGGCGGCGAGCCAAGAGCCGGTGAGCGCGCCGTGGCCGCGGATCGCCTCTACGGCGTAGTGGGAGCAACTTGGCTCATAGCGGCAGGCCGGCCCGAAAAAGGCCGCCAGTGTATATTGATAGCAGCGCAGGGCGGCGATCAGGGCTAATCCGGGGGCACGATACAGAAACCGTGTCATCGGGGAGTCCGCTTCTCCTGAGCCTCGACTTTGCGCAGGGCGTCGCGCAGATCCTGCAGCAATGCCTGATAAGGCCGCGTCGGGGTCTGGCCCCGCGCGATGAGTACATAGTCGGTCCCGCTGCGCCCGAGCGACGGGAGCAGCTCTCCGGCCGCTGCGCGCAGCCGCCGGCGGGCCCGGTTTCGGATCACTGCGTTACCGACCTTGCGGCTGGCGGTCAAGCCAAGGCGCGGGGGCGCTTCGCCTGCCTCCGTGTTTTCATGACGGATGGCCTGCAGCACCAAACCCGGAGTTACAGCCTTGCGTCCCTTGCGCGCGGCGGCGAGAAACTCCCGTCGTTTCTTCAAACGAGCGAGCCGTGCCTCACCTTTCGTGTGTGCCGCGCTGGCGGACATGGCTAGGCGGAGAGCCGTTTGCGGCCCCTCGCGCGGCGGCGGGCAAGTACCTTGCGGCCGCCTACGGTCGCCTTCCGGCTACGGAACCCGTGACGGCGCTTGCGGACGAGCGCGCTGGGCTGATACGTGCGCTTCACGTCTAGGTCTCCTCAGTCTGCATTCTTGGAATTCGCCGAGGGTGTATAGAAGCGTGCCCGGCCTCTGTCAACGACGCCCCGGCGCTGGCGGCGGAATTCTTCACAGAGAGTTCAACAGGGGTTACTGGCTGAAAGACCGGCATAGGGCTAAATGCCAAGCTACCGGTGCCGCTCTAGGATTAGGGGGCGTCGGCCTTTTGCTGAGCCACCAAAGACCCTACCATCGAAAAATAAGGTACTGATGAGCGAGACAATGCTCCGACCTGAGACCGACGGCCCAGAGGGCGCCCGCGCCCGCCAGAAGTCTTCCCTTGCCAAGGCGCTTCCCCTGCTGCTGTTGCTTGCCGGCGGCGCCGTGCTTTGGTTCGTGTTCGATGTCGGTGAGTATCTGAGCTTCGAGACCCTGCGGAGCCATCGCGACTGGCTGCAGCAGATGGTGCTGGATAACACGGCCGCGACAGTGCTGGGCTTCATTGCCGCCTATACCCTGACGACAGCTTTTTCGATTCCCGTCGGCATCGTGCTGACGGTCCTGGGCGGCTTCCTGTTCGGCGCGGTGCTGGGTACGCTCTATGCCGTGACCGGGGCGACGATCGGCGCCGTGGCGATCTTTCTCGCCGCGCGCAGCGCCCTGCGCGAAACCTTGCGCCAGCGCGCCGGTCCCGCGGTGCGGCGCATGGAGGCCGGGTTTCAGGAGAACGCATTGAGCTACATGTTCGTGCTGCGCCTGATTCCCCTGTTCCCATTTTGGCTGGTTAATCTCGCGCCGGCTTTCCTGGGCGTGCCGCTGCGCACCTATTTCATCGGCACCTTCCTGGGGATCATTCCCGGGACCCTGGTTTTTGCCTGGGTTGGCAGCGGCCTCGACGAGATTTTCGCGCGCGGCGAGACGCCGGATGGCGGAATTATCTTCGCGCCGGAGATTCTTGGCCCGATACTGGCGCTGGTGGCGCTGGCCTTGCTGCCGGTGGCCTATAAGAAGTGGAAATCCCGCCAGGGCGGCTGATCCAGGTCGTTTTCAGTCTCGCGAACAAGGAGGGCGCCGGCATGGCCGCGACCTTGACTCCCGACCTTTGCATCATCGGCGCCGGTTCCGCCGGCCTCAGTATCGCCGCCGGCGCGGCCCAGATGGGCGCCGAGACCGTGCTGATCGAAAGGGGCGCGATGGGGGGCGACTGCCTCAACACCGGCTGTGTGCCCTCGAAAGCGCTGCTGGTCGCCGGTAAGGCCGCCGCGGCCTGGCGGCACAGCGCAGCCTTTGGGGTAACCTACGCCGCGCCGCGGATCGATCCGCAGGCGGTCCACGATCATGTGCACGGCGTGATCGCCGCGATCGCGCCGATGGATTCGGCCGAGCGCTTCGAGAGTCTGGGGGTTACCGTCCTTCGTGGAGAAGCCCGCTTTCTCGACGATCGCGAGCTGTCCGTCGCCGGGGAGGGCGGAGAGCGGCGGATCCGTGCCCGGCGCTATGTCGTTGCCAGCGGATCCCAGCCGCTGGTGCCGCCGATTCCCGGCCTGCAAGACGTGGCCTATCTGACCAATGAGACGGTCTTCACGCTGACCGAGTTGCCGGAGCGCCTCATCGTGGTCGGTGGCGGGCCGATCGGTTGCGAGCTTGGACAGGCCTTCCGAAATCTCGGCGCCGAGGTCGATATTCTTGAGATGGGGTCCATCCTTCCCAAGGATGATCCCCAGTTGGTGGAAGTCCTGCGGCAGCGCCTGCTGGAGGATGGCATCGGCCTGCACGAGCAGGCCAAGGTCGTCGCGGTGGCGAAGACCGGTCAGGGCCTCGCCGTGACGCTGGAACGCCCGGACGGCGCCGCCGAGACGGTGACGGGATCGCATCTGCTGATCGCCGCCGGACGCAAGCCGACGGTGGACGGCCTCGGCCTGGAGGCCGCCGGGATTGCCCATGATCGCAGGGGTATCACCGTCGATGCCCGTCTGCGGAGCAGCAACAAGCGAGTCTACGCGGCGGGTGACGTGGCCGGCGGGCTGCAGTTTACCCATGTCGCCGGTTACCATGCCGGGGTGATCCTGAAGAACGCCTTGTTCCGCCTGCCGGCCAGGGCGGATACCTCGGCGGCGCCCTGGGTAACCTACTGCGATCCCGAGCTGGCGCAGGTCGGCCTGACCGAGGCCATGGCCCGGGACAAGGGCGGCAAGTTCGACGTCTTGACCTGGCCGTTCTCGGAAAATGACCGGGCGCAGGCCGAGCGGCGCACGGAAGGGCTGATCAAGGTGATCGCCGGGCCGGGCGGCAAGGTGCTGGGCGCCGGAATCGTGGGGCCGGGCGCGGGGGAATTGATCCTGCCCTGGGCCCTGGCGCTGTCCCAGGGCCTCAAGCTGGGTGCCCTGGCGCAGGTGATCGCGCCCTATCCGACCCTGGGCGAGGTCACCAAGCGGGTCGCGGGAAGTTACTTCACGCCGAAGATTTTCTCCGCCAAAACCCGTTGGCTGGTGCGCTTTCTCGCCCGTTTCGGATAAGCGGCGCAGGCTTGATCGCAAGGGCGTTTTCGGCGCCTTCGTGCTATAGCTGTTGCGATGTCCAGAGAGGATGAAAAACCGACACGGCGGGTCGCGCTTCCGGCTTTTGCAAAAAGCCTTTCGGCCCGTCTGCTGATCTTGACCATCGGCTTCGTGATGATCGCCGAGGTTTTGATCTTTGCGCCCTCGGTCGGCCGCTATCGCCTGAGTTTCTTCGAGGAGAAGCTGGCGGCGGGCCATCTTGCCGTCCTGGCGCTGGAAGCGACCCCGGATAACATGGTCAGCGAGGAGCTCGAGGAAGAGCTGCTGCAGCACGTCGGCGCGGTCTCGGTCGGTCTGACCAGCCCGGAATCCGGCAAGAAACTGATGTTGATGGTGGCCAAGCCCAGCGCGATTCAGGCGTCCTACGATCTGCGGGGAGCCAACTTCTTCGGCTTGATCATGGAGGCTTTCGCCGTCATGGCCAACAGCGAGGAGCGGCTGATCCGGGTGCTTGGCGATTCGCCCAAGGATCACGGCATTCTTGTCGAGGTCGTGTTCGACGAGGCTGCGCTGCACGAGGAGCTGGTCGATTTCGGAACCCGGATTCTGCTGCTGTCGCTGCTGATTTCGATCATTACGGCGGCGCTGGTCTACCTGACGCTGCATCTCGTCATGGTCCGGCCGATGCGGCGCATTACCGAGAACATGACCCATTTCAGCGAGGCCCCGGAGGATGCGACCCGCGTCATCCAGCCCTCGGAGCGTAGCGACGAGATCGGCGTTGCCCAGCGCGAGCTGGCGCAGATGCAGCAGGGGCTGCGCGAGGCGCTGCAGCAGAAAACGCGCCTGGCCGCCCTGGGAATCGCGGTGAACAAGATCAACCACGACCTGCGCAACATCCTGGCCAGCGCCAGTCTGGTGTCCGACCGGCTGCAGCATAGCGAGGATCCCGAGGTACGGCGGGTGACGCCAACCATCGTTTCCGCGATCGACCGCGCGGTGAAGCTCTGCGCGCAGACCCTCAATTTTACCCGTGAAGGGCCGCCGCTGCTCGAGCTCTCCTGCTTTTGCCTGCGCGACCTGACGGCGGATGTCGGTGCCTCCCTGCCAAGCGCCGGTGAGGACGAGGTGCTCTGGAACAATCGCCTTGCCGAGGCGTTGTTTGTCGAGGCCGACCGCGAGCAGCTCTATCGCGTGCTCTACAATCTCGGCCACAACGCCATCGACGTGGGGGCCACGGAGGTCGAGATCACGGCCGAGGTCAAGGGGCCGGAGATTCAGATAGACCTGACGGATAACGGCCCCGGCTTGTCGCCACGGGCGCGGCGCTATCTCTTTCAGCCCTTCTTCGGCTCGGGGCGCAGCGGCGGCAGTGGCCTCGGGCTGGCGATCGCGCGGGATCTGATGCATGCCCACGGCGGAGAAATCACGCTCGAGCGCTCCGACGCCAAGGGAACCTGCTTTCGCTTGATCTTGCCCCTGCGGCAGGAATCTCGTTACAAGGATGCTGCCTCCAGCCTCGGCAAGGAGGCGCCGCCCAGGGCGGCCGACAGCGCGGAGTAAGGGAGAAAAAAGAACGATGCAGTCGCTTGGCAAAACCTGCTTTGGCGCCGTGATAGTGCTCATTGGAATTGCCAGCCTGGCCACCGCGGCCAAGGCGCATTCCAGCGTGACCTACTATGTCGGTCTCAGCCTCTTCGCCCTGTCGGTGCTCGGTGTGTTCTGGCTGATCAAGCGCTCCTACGATGCCTATGAGCGGGATCCGGCGCGGCCGCGCCGGGAGGTAAGGGCGCCGGCCAAGACCGCGCCAGCGCCAGCTGCCATCGCGACGCCCAGCATGGCGGGTCGCCTGCCGGCCAGCGTTCCCGATAGGCCGCCCTTCCTTTCGCCCAGCGTCCGGGGCTGGATTCGCGGCGGCTGTATCGGCGTCGCCGCTATCTTCGGCCTCGTCGCCGCCAGCCAGTCCCACGGCAACGAGGCGCTCTACTTCGGTGGCCTGTTTTTCTTTGCGATCTGCGTTTTCGCGTTGTTCCGCCTGGTTTCCGGACAGTTCGATAGCTCCGGCGTGCCGACGCCGCTGCTGCCGGTTCCCGAAGGCGTCACGGCGCGCTGCATTCGCGGCGGTCTGCTCGCCATCGTGTTCGTGCTGGCCTTGAGCGTCGCGGCGAAATCCCATGGCGCGGGGCTGGGCTACTATGGCGGTCTGATCGTCGCCGGCTGCGCGGTGTTCTACATTTTCTATCTGATCCGCATGTCCATCGGGACCGGGATAGAGGACGGCGAAGCTCAGGAAGGTTGAGTTCGCGCCTCTGCTCCTAGGGGCGCAGCACCACGCCCTCGCGGCGGGGGTCGGCGCCGCCCTCCAGGCCCCGCTCCGTGACCGCGATGCCGTGCAGGCCGCTGGTCAACTCGCGGATCTTGGTTTCATGCCCCAGCGCCTCGAGCGGTTTGCTCAGCGCGCTGGCGGCGGTGCCCGCCTCCAGGTCGGTCGCGCTGCTGCGCGTGACGATGTTCGGCAGGTCGATGGCCGCCTGCACGCTCAAATCCCAGTCCAGCACGCCGAGCAGGACCTTGGTCGTATAGCCGATGATCCGCGAGCCGCCCGGCGAGCCGATGGCGAGGCGGAGGCGGTCTTGCCTGTCCAGCACCAGGGTCGGCGACATCGAGCTGCGCGGCCGCTTGCCGGGCTCGACCCGGTTGGCGACGGGCCTGCCATCGATCTGCGGGACGAAGGAGAAGTCGGTCAGCTGATTGTTGAGAATGAAGCCGCGCACCATCATCCGCGAGCCGAAGGCGTTTTCGACCGAGCTGGTCATGGACACGGCGTTGCCGGCGCCATCGACGATGGAAAAATGGCTGGTCGAGGGCGGCTCGTACTGAGTCGCCAGCGGGAAGGCTTCCGCGGTCTGCAAGCCGGGCTGCACCTTTTCGAGCCCGGCATTGCGCCGAATCAGCTCCGCCCGGCCGCCCAGGTAGGCGGGGTCGAGCAGGGCCTCGAGCGGCACCTCCACGAAGTCGGTGTCGGCGAGATAGGCGTTGCGGTCGGCGAAGGCGAGGCGGCTGGCCTCGGCGATGAGATGCCAGGCCTCGGGCGACTCCGCTCCTAGGGAGGCGAGGTCGAAATGCTGCAGCATGCCCAGGGTCATCAGCACCGTCGCGCCGCCCGAGGTTGGTGGCGGCATGCCACAGACCTGAACGCGCGCGCGATAGGCGCGGCACAGAGGCGCCCGCCGCTTGGCCCGATAGGCGGCAAGATCGGCTTCGCTGAGACGGCCCGGATTGCTCTCCGCCGTGCGGACCCGCGCCGCGATGTCGGCGGCGATCGCGCCTGAATAGAAGGCCTCGGCCCCGCTCTGGGCGACGGCGCGCAGGGTTTCGGCGTAGGCGGGGTTTCGCAGCAGGCTGCCCACGGCCTTGGCGCTGCCGTCGGCTTGGTAGAAATAGGCGCGGCTTTCCGGGAAGGTCGCGAGATAGGCGTCTTCCGCGATCAGCTTATGCAGCCGCGGCGTTATCGCGAAGCCCTCTTCGGCCAAGCGGATTGCCGCTTGGAAAAGCTCGTTCCAGGGCAGCTTGCCATGGTCGCGATGCGCCAGTTCCAGCATCCGCAGGGCTCCGGGCACGCCAACCGCCAGTCCGCCGACCACGGCCTCGTAGAAATCCATTGGCGTTCCGTCGGCGCGCAGAAACTGATCGCCGCTGGCGGCGGCCGGCGCGGTTTCACGGCCGTCGTAGGCGGAAACCTCCCGGCTCCCAGAATCGTAGTGCAGCAGGAAGGCGCCGCCGCCGATGCCCGAGGACTGCGGTTCGACCAGGCCGAGTACGAGCTGCGTGGCGATGGCGGCGTCGAGGGCGCTGCCCCCTTGGCTCAGGATATCGCGCCCCGCCGCGGCCGCCAGGGGATGAGCGGCGGCGATCATGCCGCCGGCTTGCGCTGCCGGGCGCTGGGGCGCCGCGCAAGCGGCGGTCAGCAGCGCCAAGGCAAGGACGCAGGCTAGAGAGATGAGGGGGCGCGGGAACATCGCCGCGAGTGTACTCAGGTGGCGGCGCCCGGGAAAGTCTTGCAGTAAAGACGGGATTCGGCGATGTGGCCGAGCCGCTGCAGCGCGGCGAGCGGATAGCCGTTATCGCGGGGCGGCAGCAGGGTATGAACGGCGGCGCAGCCGAGGCTGCGCGCCGTGTCCTCGATCCCCTGGGCCAGGGCCTCGGCGATCCGGGCTTCGTCGAAGATTCCGAGGACGATGAAATGGTCGACATCCAGAACCCGGCCGTGGGCCAGACAGGAACGCCCGCGGAAGGTGCACAGACCGGCGATGAAGCCTTTCTTCTGCTCGGCGGCGAGTATTCCGGAAGGAGCTTCCTCGGTGCCGTCCAGGATCAAGCCCGTGGCAAAGACCAGCCATTCCTTGAGGCTGGTTCCGATCAGGCTCGATTGCACCAGAGGGTAGGCCTGGGCGACTCGATCGAGCGGCAGCGGCGCGACGCTGTAGCTTCCGGAGCCGGACGGGATCGAAGCTGAAGGTTGCATGACGCCAACATTCGGCTCAGGTTTGCGTGTCGGCTTTGATTTAGGTCAAGATGGCTCGGTTATCGTCACTGTGGGACGAATGCGATAGCGCCCCAACGGGTATAAGGAGGCCCAGTGTCTTCCCCCTTCGATGTCAGTCACATCCGCAAGCTCGACGCGGCCGTCCCGCAAAGCGGCGCCCAGGCACTGGTGCCCTCGCCCTGCAGCGCTTGCACGGTGCGGCATCTGACGCTTTGCGCGCCGCTTGAACAGGAGGAACTGTTCGAGGTTTCCAAGATCGTCACTTCGGTGGAGCTGAATCCGGGCGAGGGGCTGTTCGACGAAGGCGAGGAAGCCACGCAGGTCTATAGCGTGACCGCCGGCGCGATGAAGATCTACAAGCTGTTGCCCGACGGCCGCCGCCAGGTGACCGGTTTTCTCTACGCGGGGGATTTCCTCGGTCTCGCTGCGCAGGACATGTACATCTACAGCGCCGAGGCGGTGACCCATGCGATGCTTTGCCGCTTCCCGCGCAAGCGCCTCGAGGAGCTTCTCGAACGCTTTCCGAAGCTGGAACGGCGCCTGCTCGGCATGGCTGGCCACGAGCTTGTCGCGGCCCAGGAACAGATGCTGCTGCTTGGCCGGAAAACCGCTAAGGAGAAGATCGCTTCCTTCCTGCTCTCGCTGTCGACCCGCGCGGAGCAACGCGGACAGCCGGGTAATCCGATTTCCCTGCCGATGAGCCGCACCGATATCGGCGATTATCTCGGCCTGACCACGGAAACCGTCAGCCGTAGCTTCACCTTGCTGAAAACCAGCGGCCTCATAGCCCTGCAACCCGGCGGCAAGGTTGCTTTGAGCGATCTCGAGGGCTTGCGCGAAATCGCGGCAGGCGCTTGACCTGCTGGCCTTTCGCGGTTGCGCAGTGTTTGTTTGCGCTGCAGCAAGAGCCGGAGTAAAAATCCGCCCATGAATGGCGCTCTTTCAGTCAGCGGACAGCCAGCGGCCTCCTTGCGCATCCTGCGGAGCATTGCCGATCTGCGCGCGGAAACCCTCGCTTGGCGGCGCGCCGGGGAAAGCATAGGCCTGGTGCCGACCATGGGCGGCCTGCACAATGGGCATCTGGAGCTGGTGCGCCGGGCGCGGGCCGAGAACGACCGGGTCATCGCCACGATCTTCGTCAATCCGCGGCAGTTCGACCGGGCCGACGATCTGAAGAACTATCCCCGCGACGAAGCCCGCGATGCGCGGCTGCTCGATGAAATCGGCACCGATCTGCTGTTCGCGCCGGAACCCCAAGAGATCTATCCCGAGGACTTCCGCACCCGGGTCACCGTGGACGGCCTGACCAAGTCGATGGACGGCGTCTATCGCCCCGGCCATTTCGAAGGCGTCGCGACGGTGGTCTGCAAGCTGCTGCTGCAGTCGCTGCCGGACCGCGCCTATTTCGGAGAAAAGGATTTCCAGCAGCTGCTCGTGGTCAAGCAGCTGGTGCGCGATTTGAACATTCCCGTGGACATCGTTCCGGTGGAAACCGTGCGCGCCGAAGACGGCGTGGCCTTGGCTTCGCGCAATGTCTATCTGACCGAGCAAGAGCGCGCCGTCGCGCCCATGCTGCACGCCAAGATGCAGGAGGTCGCCGCCGATCTACGCGATGGCGCTCCCGCCTTGCCGCCGCTGCTCTATGCCACCGAGTACTGGTTGAAATCGGGTTTTTCCAGCATCGACTACTTCGACCTGCGCGACGCGGAGAACCTGCTCTCTCTGGAGCGTCTCGGCAACCGCCCGGCGCGTCTGCTGGTGGCGGCCTGGCTGGGCAAGGTGCGGCTGATCGACAATATCGGCGTCGCGGCCTAGCGGGCCGCGCGGGCGAAAGACGCCTTAGCCGCCGGCCCGCGCGATCGGCGGTACGGACTGCGGCTCGGTGTCCCAGGGAAACAGAATCCAGGTGTCCTGGCTGACTTCGGTCACGAAGGTGTCGATCAGCGGCCGTCCGGCGGGTTTGGCGTAAAGCGTGGCGAAGTGGGCCTTCGGCAGCAGCTCGCGGACCTTGCGCGCCGTCTTACCGGTATCGACCAGGTCGTCGATAATCAGCCAGCCCTCGCCGTCGCCGGGGACGCCCTTCAGGACCTCCATTTCGCCCTGTTCCATCTCGTCGTAACTGGCGATGCAGAGGGTATCGATCAGACGAATTTCCAGCTCGCGGGCAATGATCGCGGCGGGCACCATGCCGCCCCTGGTGATCGCGACGATCCCCGTGAAGGGGCGCAGTTCCAAGAGGCGCCAGGCCAATGCCTTGGCGTCGCGGTGGAGCTCCCACCAGGATACCGGAAAGGTCTTGTTGAAGGTTTCGCTCACCCGCGCCCCCTGTAGCCGATCGGCCATGCGGCCGGACAAGGGGCCTTCTTAGCGAAGCCGGAGGTCCTGGGCAATCCGCTAGAGCGCGGAAATTACCTATCGCATTTCGCGGCCCCCTTTCTCACCTATCATATTAAATCTGGCGAGCCCTTGCTGCCTCGGCCTGCCCTGCATAAGGTCGGCGCCAGTCGAAAGGATCTGAAACCGAGATGTTGAATACTCCACAAAGTTTCGGCGGCATGGTGACCGCCCCCCACCACCTGGCGGCGCAGGCCGGGCTTTCCGTGCTGCGCGATGGCGGCAACGCGATCGAGGCGGCGGTGGCCGCGGCGGCGGCCATCGCGGTCGTCTATCCCCACATGAACGCGCTAGGCGGCGATAACTTCTGGCTGATTCACGAGGGCGATTCCGGCGGCGGTTCGGCGCCGCGCGCGATCTCCGGCTGCGGCACCGCGGGAGCCGGCGTGACGCCGGACTTCTATCGCTCTCAAGGCTTGAGCGAGATCCCGATGCGCGGCCCGATGGCGGTGAACACCGTGGCCGGCGCGGTAGGCGGCTGGCAGAAGGCCCTGGAGATTTCCCGCGACTGGGGCGGAAACTTGCCGTTGAGCCGTCTTTTGGAGGATGCGATCCGCTATGCCGCCGAGGGCATGCCGCTGACCGAGTCCCAGTCCCGCGACACCGTCGGCAAGCTCGAGGAGCTGCGCGAGCATCCCGGCTTTGCCTCCGCCTTCCTGCCCGAGGGGCGCGCGCCGCAGAGCGGCAAACGCCTGATGCAGCCGGCGCTGGCGGCGAGCCTGCAGCAATTGGCATACGCGGGCCTGGACGATTTCTATCGCGGAGATCTGGCACGCCTGATCGCCGAGGACTTGGCGAGCGTCGGCAGCCCGCTCTATCTGGAGGATCTGACCTCCTACGAAGCCGAGGAGGTCGCGCCGCTCAGCGTGGCGGTGAACGGCGGGCGGCTGTTCAACCATCCGCCGCCGACTCAGGGCCTCGCCTCGCTGATTCTCTTGGCGCTCTACAACAGGCGTACGGCCTGGGAAGTCGACTCCTTCGATTTTTATCACGCCCTGGTGGAGGCGACGAAGCAGGCCTTCCAGGTGCGCGACAGGGAGATCGCCGACCCGGCGGCCATGACCAAGGACCCGGGCAGCTTCCTGGAGGAGGCGAGCTTGGCCAAGATGGCGACGGCGATGCACGCTACCAAGGCGGCTCCCTGGCCGGCCAGGACGCCGAGCAAGGGCGATACCGTCTGGCTGGGCGTCGTCGACGGCGAGGGACGGGCGGTGAGCCTGATCCAATCGATTTACTGGGAGTTCGGTTCCGGCGTCGTGCTGCCCCAGTCGGGGCTGCTGTGGCAGAACCGCGGCGCCAGCTTCACGCTTAAGGAAGGCGATCTCAACGTCGTGGCGCCGGGGAAGAAACCGGTCCACACCCTCAACCCGGCGCTGTGTCTCTTCGACGATGGCCGGGTCATGCCCTATGGCTGCATGGGCGGGGAAGGCCAGCCGCAGACTCAGGCGGCCGTCTTCGCGCGCTACGCGCTGCATGGCATGGGACTGCAGGAGGCGGTAACCGCGCCACGCTGGCTGCTCGGCCGCTCCTGGGGTGCGGAGAAGACCAGCCTCAGCCTGGAAGCGCGTGTCGATCCGAAGGTCGTGGCGGCCTTGAAGCAGGCCGGACACGAGGTCGATCTGACTAGCGACTTCGATTCCCTGATGGGCCACGCCGGTGCCTTGGTGCGCCATGCCGATGGATTGATCGAAGGCGCCTCGGACCCGCGCAGCGATGGCACGGTGGCCGCGTACTAGAGCGTTTCGTTCAACCGCGCGTAAAAAAAGAAAACGGCGCCCAGGGATCTCCCAAGGCGCCGTTTTTGTATCCGTCTTCGGGAGGCTTAGCGCACGTAGACGTGCACCTCGTTGATCGTGCCCCTGGGGTTGGTGGTCGAGGACAGCGACACCCGGTCCGGGGGCAGCCCCATGTTGGTCAGGGAACGCATCACCGCCTCGGCATTGCGCTGGGTGGCGTTGCTCGCCAGGGCCGCCTGTGCCGTGTTGCCGGCCCCGGGCGCGACGGCCACGAGATCGAAGGCGGCCTGGGGACGCCGCTCCAGCGCCTGGCTGACGGCGTTGAAGAGCGCCTGCTCGTAGTTGACGTCCGGACGGTCGAAGCGAATCACGACCAGCGGCTGGCTGCGCCCGACCTGGCTTGCCGCGCCGCCCGGTGCCGGCGCCGCCGGAATGCCGTAGGCGCGGTTGGCCAGGCTGCCGCCCAGATAATCGCCGTTCTTGATCGCCGTCGACATGGCGGTCAGGTTGGCGCGCTCGGAGATCAGATAGTTCGAGGCGCGTGCGACATCCTCGGTCAGTTCGGTCAGCAAGCGGTCGATCAGCACCACGGTCTGGTTGCCTTCGTCCTCAAGCACCTCGAGCTGGCGATGATCCTCGTCGACGGCGCCGGAAAGATTGTAGGTCGCGCGGATCGAGTTGAGCAGATAGGTCGCGCGGCTGGAGGTCGAACTGACCTCGTTGGCCAGGGTGTTCATGCTGGCGATCGAGTTGTCGACGTTGCCAAGCTCCGTCTGTGCCTGATTCCACTGCGCCACCAGCTCCGGGTTGCCGGGCGTGGTGCCAACCTGCAGCCGGGCATTAATATTGCCGATCAGGTTGTGATAGTTGTTGGCCGAAGCCCGCGCGTCGGAGCGCAGGCTCTGCAGCCGCGTATTTTCGTCGCTGATGCCGGACTGGATCGACGTCAGGTCGCCGCGCATATCCTGAACCCGCTGCCCGACGGCGGTTCCCGTCGGCGCGAAGGAGGTGACCCCTTGCGGCTCGAAGGTTCCCGTTCCAAGAAGCGGTGGTCCCTGGTTCTGCGCGCTGGACGAAGACTCCGCACTCTGCGCTTGCGCATCGACCGAAGGCCAAAGCGCATCCTCGTTGGAAGTGCAGCCTCCAATCAGCATGACCGCGGTTATCGCGGCAACGGACCGGCTTAGAAAAGTCATGCTATTCTCTACCCTGACGTATGTCCGCGTAGAATCGCCCGATAATTCCCCCGGCATAGATTGCCTGAAACGCACGATTCGCGGCGCGGCCCCCCAATTAATATCGCCGCGATAGTACTTTATGGACCGGCAGGGGACAAGACAGTTTTCCCTTTGATTCAGCAGGCGAATCCAGCGGTTATCCAGGGTTCTTGAAGAGCTTGCATAGCTAGGGCGCTTCGTCTAATGTCCGCCGCGTTTCGCCGGAGGGGTGTCGCGACCGCGATGTTCCATGGCCCGAAACGGATCGTTTCGGCAATGCGCCCGTAGCTCAACTGGATAGAGCGTCTGACTACGGATCAGGAGGTTGGGAGTTCGAATCTTCCCGGGCGCGCCATTATTTTTCTGCTGCAAAATCAGCCTGCTAGATTCCGAAAAGCCGCGTCCGCTTAGGGATTCCTTAAGCTCGGCAGCATAGGTTCCAAGGTTGCAATACCACAGCTTCGTCGCGTTTTCCGAGATGCGCGCCTCAGCACTGGAACTGAACGAATGGCACTTTTTTCCTATCAAGCGGTTGAGGCGCTGATCCAGAATCTGGCTCTGCTGATCGTCCTTGCCTTTGCTTTCTCCCAGGCCGTTACCCGTCTCGATGGCTTGCCAAGTCAGCTGCGCCAAGCTGTGCTCGGTTTGCTGTTCGGCGGCATGGCGGTGCTCTGCATGACTTTTCCGCTGATCTTCGCGCCGGGAATCATCGCCGACCTGCGCAATGTCGTGATCATGATGGCGGCGCCTTTCGGCGGCCCGGTCGCGGGCCTGGTGGCGGGGGCGGTGGCGGCGGGCTATCGCATCTATCTTGGCGGCGCCGGAGCGCCCGTCGGGGTCCTGGCAATTACTCTCGCGACCGTGCTGGGCCTGGCCTATTCGCTGCGCAGCGGCGAGCTGCGCAGCCTGCGTGGCGCGTTCATGCTTGGTATCATGCTGACCGTGGTCACGATGCCGGCGTTTTTGCTGCTGCCGGCGCCCAGCGAGGGGCCGAGCTTTGCCGTGCGGATAGGTCCGATCTTCGCGGTTATGACTCCCGTTGCTTCGATCGCGCTATGGCTGATTATGAGCATCGACATCAAGCGGCGCGCGGCGGAATCCGCGCGCATCGAAAGCGAGACCCGGTTTCGCGACATTGTCGAGACGGCATCGGACTGGTTCTGGGAAATGGATGCGCAGCTGCGTTTTTCCTATGTCTCCTCGCGCTTTGACGGCATTACCGGCTTTGCGCCAGGCTTTTTGCTGGGCAAGCGCCGGGACGAGATTTGGTATGGCCCCCTCACACCCGCTTCCAGGGAGCATTTGGCCGATCTCGAGGCACGCAAGGTCTTTCGCGATTTCCGCTATCCAATTCGTAAGGCGGACGGCAGCGTCGGCCATCTTATGTCGAGCGGAAAGCCGCTGTTCGATGATGAGGGCGAGTTCCTGGGCTACCGGGGCAGCGGCAGCGATGTGACGGCCGAGGTCGAGGCGGTCAACGCCTTGAAGCTGGCCCGGCGCAAGGCCGAGGAAGCGAATCGCATCAAATCCAGTTTTCTGGCCAACATGTCGCATGAGCTGCGCACGCCGCTCAACGCCGTGATCGGGTTCTCCGAGGTCATGCGCGATGAGCTGATGGGGCCGATCGGCAACGAGGCCTACAAGGAGTACTCCCGCGACATCAACGACAGCGGCCGCTTCTTGCTCGAGCTGATCAACGATATTCTCGATCTCTCCAAGGTCGAATCCGGGCGCTACGAGATCTGCCCGGAGCGTCAGGCCGCCTATAGCCTGGTCGAGCATTCGGCCAAGTTTCTTATGCAGAAGGCCCGCAACAAGGGCGTACGTCTGCGTAGCGAGATTTCACACGACCTGCCATTGCTCAATGTCGACGAGCGCCTGATCCGGCAGGCCCTGATCAACCTGATCGGCAACGCCGTCAAGTTCACGGACGCGGACGGAGAGGTCGCGGTCACAGCGCAGCTGCTGGAGGATGGCGCGTTCGAATTCGTCGTCGCCGACAGCGGCGTCGGCATCGACCCCGACGACTTCGACGAGATCATGGAGCCTTTCCGCCAGACGCGGCATGGCCGCCAGACGCGCGAAGGGACTGGCCTGGGCCTGTCGCTGAGCAAGGCCTTCGTCGAGTTGCATGGCGGCAAGTTGCTGCTTGAGAGCCAGCTTGGCATGGGCACCACCGTGCGCGTGCGCTTGCCGGCGAGCTGCGTGCTGGAGGAAGCTGGGGCCCCGCTCGCCGAACCGCGCGCCGTGGCGCGGGCGGCCAGCGGCTAGGCGCCGGAAAAGTGGCCATAGAGGCTCCAGACACCGATCGCGATGAATCCAGCCCCGGCGATCGCCTTGAGCGGCAGCAGCGCGAGATAGCGTTCGAACAGTCCCCCGGCGATAACCGCTAAAGCCGTGGCGGCCAGCAGGGCGCTCGCGGCTGCCAGAAACACCAGAAACGGCGGCCGCTGCGGGTCGGCGGCGAAGAGCAGGGTCGCGAGCTGCGTCTTGTCGCCCAGCTCGGCCAGGAAAACCGAAAAGAAGATCGCGAAAAAACTCGAAAGCATGGATCGTGCCTTTGGGCCGGGCGGTGTCTGAACACGCGACTTCCTGTCCCCGCCCGGCCGGCTAGGTCCATAGAAGCCACGAGTCTCACCAGCCTTGCGGACCAAACGGTCCCGGGTGTCCGCACCATGGCCGTTTGGCCAAGTCTGTTGACACGGACCTTCCCGCGAAGCGCGCGGAAAGCGGTTACTCCCTCTAGGCGGGCGTTGGATAGCGCGAAACGGTATGGCGCGCAAGCCGGGAACGCAGCGGCTCAGTTCTTGCGCAGGGCACCGAGGAAGGCGAGGTAGCGGGCGCGGCTGTCTTCGGTGGCCGCGCGGTCGCCGCCGACGATGTGGCCCGCATAGGACTGCTTTTCGACCGGCAGATCGAAGCTGTGATAGGCGTCCGGATAGACATACACCTGCATCTCTGCGCCTTCGGCGTCGGCGGCCCGCAGCACGCAGCCGTCCGGCGGTACCCAGTCGTCCTTACCGCCGCCGAAAACCAGCAAGGGCGAGGCCAGCTTGGGGTAGCGATCGAGAGCGCCGCACCAGGGGTAGTAGGCGACGATGCCGGCGAAGGGCGTGGCGTCGTCCTTGACGGCGGCGCGCTGCGCGGCGAGCAGAGCCACCGAGCCGCCGTTGCTTTGTCCGATCAGGAAGACCGCGGCGGGATCGACGTCGCCGCGCTCCGCGAGATAGGCCTTCACGGCAAAGGCGTCCTTGGTGCGGTAGTAGCGCGCCAGATTGAGCTCGCCGAGGCTTTCGCAGACCATGCCGCCGCCCTTGTTGCGGCGGCTGAAGCTGTCGACGATCACCGCCATGTACCCGGCTGCGGTCAAGGCCTCGGCATGATCCCTTAAACCCGCGAGCACGCTGCCTTCGAGTCCGCTGCAGCCATGCAGCAGCAAGACCGCGGGATAGGGGCCCTTTCCGGTTGGCAGCTGTATCTCCAGGACAAGCTCATCGCCCAGCTCGAGCCGCTCGGCGGCGGGCGCATTCGCCGCTGTCAGCGCCAGGGCGGCGCAGAGCAGCAGGGCCGCGGCAACGCTGCGAAAGGAAGACGCGGGAAGCGGCATGGCGGGGTCCCTTCTTAACCTGGACTTGGCAATGCTATCCGGGAAGCCAGCCCTGCGCGAAGCGGAATCGCAGAGTGCTTTTCCGTCAGGTTTTAAATCGCGCATTGCCGCTGGCTGCCGGGGCCCCCAAGTCACGGCCTTGGGACTTGCACAGCGGCAGGCTTGGGTTCATCTTCACGCGCTTTGGCACGGGTCCACCAGGGGCGATAGGAATGCAGCTTTCTCGGCGGTTTTTCACGGCTTTCGCGGCCACGCTCGGATTTGGCCTAGCGGTGTCGGCGGCCGAGTTCGTCCGGGCGCAGGAGGGTCCGCCGCCGGTTCCGGTCGAGGTGGCGCCGGTGTCCGTAGAGACCGTGTTGATCGAGGTCAGCGCCGTCGGCACGCTGCTGTCCAACGAATCCGTGATCCTGCGGCCGGAAATCGCCGGCCTGGTCACGGAGATCGCCTTCGAGGAAGGCGCCAACGTGACCGAGGGCGACCTGCTGTTCGGCCTGGAAGACTCGATCTATCAGGCGGAGCTGGAGGATGCGCGGGCGCGCTTGCTGCTGAGCCAGCGCAACTACGAGCGGGCCAAGGACCTGTACGATCGCGGCGCCGGGACCGCGCGCAGCCGCGACGAAGCCGAGGCGGAGCTGCGAACCGCGCGCGCCGCGGTGGAGCTGGGCACGGCCCGGCTCGAGAAAACCCGGATACACGCGCCGATTTCAGGGGTCGTCGGCTTGCGCAACGTCAGTGAAGGCGACTACGTCGAGGCTGGCGACGATCTGGTGAACCTCGAGGATATCCAGTCGCTGAAGGTCGATTTTTCGATTCCCGAGCGCTATCTCGCCAATCTGAGCGTCGGTCAAAGCGTGCAGATCAGCGCCGACGCCTTTCCCGGGCAGATCTTCACCGGGGAGGTCTATGCCAGCAATCCGCTGATCAATGTCGCCGGCCGCAGTATCGAGGTGCGGGCCCGGATCGATAACCGGCAGTCGAAACTGCGGCCCGGTCTGTTCGTTCGCGTGCGATTGGAACTCGACCGCCGTGAGCGCGCCATCGTCATTGCCGAGCAAGCCCTGGTGCCCCGCGATCAGGAAATCTACGTCTACAAGGTCGTGGAGGGCGCGGCGGTGATGACACAGATCGTGACGGGGCAGCGCAAGTTCGGCAAGGTCGAGGTTCTCGAGGGGCTGACGGAAAGCGATATCGTGGTGGTCGCGGGGCAGCTGAAGCTGCGCGACGGGGCCAAGGTGCAGCCGGTACCGGCCACTGGCACCTCCCAAGGCACGCCGGGCGGAGTGACGCCGGGCAACGGCGGCGCGGGATCCTGACCCCATGAAGATCTCCGAGATCTGCATCCGCCGTCCGGTTTTCGCCACGGTGCTGAGCCTGACCGTCGTGCTGGTCGGGCTGGTCAGCTACCAGCGGCTGACGGTGCGCGAATACCCGAATATCGATCCGCCGGTGGTCAGCGTGGAGACGACCTATACCGGGGCCAGCGCCGAGATCATCGAGAGCCAGGTCACCCAGGTCCTCGAGGATTCCCTGGCCGGCATCGAGGGCGTCGATTTCATGACCTCGATCAGCCGCCAGGAACGCAGCCAGATCAGCATTACCTTCGAGCTGACCCGCGATCCCGGTGAATCCGCGGCCGATGTGCGCGACCGGGTCAGCCGGGTCCGCGGGCAGCTGCCCGACGAGGTCGAGGAGCCGGTGATCCAGAAGGTCGAGGCCGACGCCCAGCCGATCATCTATCTGGCCTTCTCCAGCGACCGCCACTCGCCGATGCAGATCAGCGACTACGCCGACCGCTACGTGAAGGATCAGCTGCAGACCCTATCCGGTGTCGCCCAGGTGCGTATTTTCGGCGAACGGCGCTATTCCATGCGGCTGTGGCTCGATCCCGACCGCCTTGCCGCCTACGAAATGACGCCGCAGGACGTCGAAGCCGCGCTGCGCGCGCAGAATGTCGAGATTCCAGCTGGGCTGGTGGAAAGCCGCGACCGCGAGTTCACCATCCTGTCGCAGACTGACCTGCGCACCCCGGAGCAGTTCAACGAGCTGATTCTGCGCCAGAACGGCAACTATCTGGTGCGGCTCGCCGATGTCGGACGGGCCGAAGTCGGACCGCGCGAGGAACGCCTCGTGGTCCGCTTCAATTCCAAGTCCGCCATCGCCCTGGGGGTGGTCAAGCAGGCGACGGCCAATCCCCTGGACGTTTCCACGGCGGTGCGCGAGCGCTTGCCGCAGATCCTGGCGAGCTTGCCCGAGGGCATGACCGTCGAGGTTGCGCACGACAAATCGGTGTTCATTCAGGAGTCCATCGACAACGTCTACCGGACCATCGGCGAGGCCATCCTGCTGGTCGTCGCCATCATCTTCATCTTCCTGCGCTCGGTCCGCGCCACCTTGATCCCCCTGATCACCATCCCGGTGTCGCTAATCGGTGCCTTCGCGCTGATGGACCTCTTCGGCTTTTCGATCAACACCCTGACTCTGCTGGCCATGGTGCTTGCCATCGGATTGGTGGTCGACGACGCCATCGTCATGCTGGAAAACATCTACCGCCACGTCGAGGCGGGGATGGAGCCGCGCCAGGCCGCCTTCCAGGGCGCCAACGAGATCGGCTTCGCCGTGCTCGCCATGACCCTGACCCTGGCCGCGGTCTATGTGCCGATCGGCTTCATGGAGGGCACCACGGGGCGCCTCTTCACGGAGTTCGCCCTGGCCTTGGCCGGCGCGGTCGTGGTGTCCGGCTTTGTTGCGCTGACCGCTTCGCCGATGATGTGTTCGCGGCTGCTCAAGGGCGGCGTGCAGCACGGCCCGATCTACCGCGCCGTCGAGCGGGTGCTGCTGGGCATCACCGGCGGTTACCGCCGGGTTTTGGTCGGGGCGCTGAAGGTACGGCCGCTGGTCATTCTGCTCGGCCTGGCGGTCGCGGCCTCCAGCTATTTCTTCTATAGCAATCTCGACAGCGAGCTGGCGCCCTATGAGGATCAGGGCACCGTGGTGGCCTTCTTCATGGCGCCCGAGGGCGCGACCATCGACTACACCGACCGCTGGGCCTCGGAACTGGAGACGATTTTCGACGAGAACGAAAACATCGTGCGCTACTTCGTGGTCTCGGGCTTTCCCGTGGTTTCCCAGGGTATCGGCTTCCTGAAGCTGCGGCCCTGGGGCGAGCGGGAGGTTTCGCAGCAGCAGGTGGCCGGGCAGCTGCAGCCCAAGATGTTCGGCGTCCCGGGGGTGATGGCCTTTCCGATCAACCCGCCGCCGCTGGGCCAGAGTGCCCGCGACAAGCCGATCAATTTCGTGATCCAGACCTCGCGGCCCTATCGCGAGCTGCAGGACATGGTGGATAGCCTGATGGCCAAGGCCAGGGAGAATCCCGGTCTGCAGAATCTGGATAGCGACCTGCGTCTCAACAAGCCGCAGCTCAACATCGACGTCGACCGCGACAAGGCGGCCGATGTCGGGGTGTCCATGGAAGTCCTGGGCCGCACCCTGGAGACCATGATGGGCGGCCGCCAGGTCACCCGCTTCAAGCAGGATGGCGAGCAGTACGACGTCGTGGTGCAGCTCGACGAGGTCGACCGTGCGACGCCGGACGATCTGCGCCGGGTCTATGTGCGCGGCGCCGGCGGCGAGATGATTCAGCTCTCCAATCTGGTGCAGGTGCGCGAGGCCGTCGCGCCGCGCGAGCTGAACCATTTCAACCAGCTACGCTCGGCGACCATCACCGCGACCCTGGCGGAGGGCTATTCCCTGGGCGAGGGCCTGACCTACCTGAACGAGATTGCCGCCGAGATCCTGCCGGGCACGACGCAGGTCGAGTATTCCGGCCAGTCCCGCGAGTTTCAGGAATCCAGCGGCAGTATCTACTTTACCTTCCTGCTGGCCCTGGCCTTCATCTACCTGGTGCTCGCGGCCCAGTTTGAATCCTTCCTCTCGCCCTTCATCATCATGCTGACGGTGCCGCTGTCGATCACCGGCGGCTTGCTGGCGCTCTGGCTCGACGGTTCGACCTTGAACATCTACAGCCAGGTCGGTTTGGTCACACTGATCGGCTTGATCACCAAACACGGCATCTTGATCGTCGAGTTCGCCAATCAAAGCCGCGAAGACGGCAAGAAGGTGCATGACGCCGTGGTCGAGGCGGCGGTGCTGCGCTTGCGCCCGATCCTGATGACCACCGGCGCCATGGTGCTCGGCGCCGTGCCGCTGGCGATCGCCGCCGGCGCGGGCGCCGAAAGCCGCCAGGATATCGGCCTGGTGATCGTCGGCGGCCTGCTGGTCGGGACCTTCTTCACCCTGCTGGTGATCCCGGTGGTCTATTCCTATTTGATGCGTGACCGCAAGGAAGCGGCGCCTGTCCCGGAATCCAAGGCAAAGCCTCAACCGGCGGAGTAGACCTGGCGCGGCGGAAAGACAAAGGGCCGGCGCAAACCGCCGGCCCTAGGACTTTCCACCGCTTTCGCGGTGGCTTACTTGCCCGGCTGCGGAACGACGCGCAGATAGGGCTTCACGGTTTTCCAGCCGCCGGGGAACTTCGCCTTGGCGTCCTCGTCGCTGACCGCGGGGACGATGATCACGTCTTCGCCGTTTTTCCAGTTCACCGGTGTCGCGACCTGGTGGCTGGAGGTCAGCTGCAGGGAGTCGATGACCCGCAGGATCTCGTCGAAGTTACGCCCCGTACTGGCCGGGTAGGTCAGGTTCAGCTTCAGCTTGTTGTCCGGACCGACCACGAAGACCGAACGCACGGTCATGGTGTCGTTGGCGTTGGGGTGCACCATGTCGTAGAGATCGGCGACCTTGCGGTTGTGATCGGCGATCAGAGGATAGTTCAGGGCATGGCCCTGGGTTTCCTCGATATCCTTGGCCCATTCGTGATGGGAATCGGTCGGATCGACGCTAAGCCCCACGATCTTGACGTTGCGCTTGTCGAACTCGGGCTTCAAACCGGCCATGTAGCCGAGCTCGGTGGTGCAGACCGGGGTGAAATCCTTGGGATGGGAAAAGAGAATGGCCCAGCTGTCGCCCTTCCATTCGTAGAAGTCGATCGGGCCGTCCGTCGTCTCGGCTTGGAAATTGGGAACGGTATCGCCTAGGCGTAGTGTCATGCTTTCCTCCTGTGGCCAGTTAAGCCAGGGGCCTTGCAAGGTGTGGTGGATGGGCAAGGCGTGATGGCTGGCGAATTCTTTGCGGTCTTGCTGTCTTTTCCGGGGCGGGCGGTGCATTGCTTGCCGCGACCCTATAGATAGGATGGGTAGCGGTGGCGCGCTTCGCAAGCTTGCACTGGGCCAAGCTGCGATGCCGTTCTGGCGAAACTGGGCGAATTTGGGCGACGCCGACCTGGCGCCGCCGCTTGGCGCCCGGGCGGGGCGCGCGTATCATCGCGCCACAGGGCCGGGGAGAGCGCGGCGGTATGACTCGTAAATTGCGGCTGGCCAGCGGCCTGCTGCTTTTCCTCTATGTTGCGACGCATCTTTTAAACCATGCGTTGGGGTTGATCTCCCTGCGCGCCATGGATCTCGGCGCGCAGATCCTGCTCGCCCCTTGGCAGACCCCGCCGGGCCTGGTGCTACTCTATGGCGGCTTCACGCTCCATTTGGCGCTGGCCCTCAGCGCGGTCTATCGCAGGCGCAATCTGATCCGCATTCCCCGCGCCGAGCTCGCGCAGCTCTTGCTGGGTCTCTCGATCCCGCCGCTGCTGATCCTGCACGTCCTCGGCACCCGGGGCGCGGACTCCCTGGCCGGCGTCGAGACCAGCTATGTCTATGTGCTGATCGTCTACTTTCTCTACGATCCGCTGTCGGGCTGGCAGCAGGTCGCGGCCTTGCTGGTCGCCTGGGCCCATGGCTGTTTCGGGCTGTACTTCTGGCTGCGCTTCAAGCCCTGGTTCGCGCGCTGGCGCAGCGGGCTGCTGGCGCTGGCGACGGTGTTCCCGGTGGTTGCCCTGGCCGGCGTCCTGGCCGGCGGGCGCGCAGTTCAGCGCCTGGCCGCCGACCCGGCCTGGCTGGAGCGGACGCGCGAGAGCATCCATTTCGCCAGCGGCGACGACCTGCGCTTGCTGATCGACCTGCAGAACGGGTTCCTCGCGCTGTTCGGCGCGCTGCTGCTGGGTGTGCTCGCGGCGCGCGCGCTGCGCCGCCTGATCGAAACCCGGCGCGGTCTGGTCGAGATCGCGTACGCGGATGGCAAGCGCGTGCGGGTCACGCCAGGGACCTCGATCCTCGAGGCCAGCCGCGCGGCCGCTATTCCCCATGCCTCTCTCTGCGGCGGTCGGGGCCGCTGCTCGACCTGCCGGGTCGAGATTTCCAGGGGGCTGGCGGAGCTGCCGCCGCCCAGCGAAGAGGAACGCAAGGTGCTGGAGCGGCTCGGCCTGGGCGCGCGGGTGCGCCTGGCCTGTCAAACCCGGCCTAGCCAGCCGGTGACGGTGACGCCGCTGCTGCCGGCCAGCGCGACCGCGCGCGATGCCAGCCGCGCCACCGGGGTTCTCCAGGGCAGCGAGCGCGAAGTGGTGATCCTCTTCGCCGATCTGCGCGGTTTTACCAGTCTGGCCGAGAAGAAGCTGCCCTATGACGTGGTGTTTCTGCTCAACCGCTATTTCCGGGCGACCGGTCAGGCCATCGAAAGCGCTGGCGGCCACGTCGACAAGTTCATCGGTGACGGGGTGATGGCGCTGTTCGGTATCGAGCAGCCGCTGGACGCCGCCTGCCGCAGTGCCCTGGAAGCGGCCCGGCGGATGTCGGAAGCGATCGAGGAGATCAACCGCACCCTTGCCAGCGATCTGCCGCAGCCCCTGCGGATCGGCATCGGCCTGCACCTGGGATCGGTGATCGTCGGCGAGATGGGCTATGGCGCGGCGGTCGGGGTGACGGCGATCGGCGATGCCGTGAACACCGCCAGCCGGCTGGAAAGCCTGACCAAGGAATTCGCCGTCCAGCTCGTGGTCTCGGAGGCCGTGCTGCGGCACAGCGATTTTGGCGATAGCCTCGGGGTGGCGCACGAGGTCGAGATACGTGGCCGCGTCGAACCGCTGAAGGTGCGTGCCCTGCTGGACGCCCGGCTGCTCGGCGGAGCCGGCTCCTAGCCCGAGCTGCCCTTCGCGGCCTTATAGGCGGCAATCGCCTCCTTCAGCTCGTCATACTCCTCGCAGCCGAGCAGGCAGGCGTCGTCGAGCACTTCCAGGCGTTCCTCGGCCAGATCCAGGCGGTCGGTTTCCAGATAGAGCTCGCCGAGATACTCATTGGCGCCCTTGTGCTCCGGGTCGAGTTCCAGCGCCCGCAGGTAGTAGTCCTCGGCTTCGCTGTAGTTGCCGAGCTTGCGGTGGGCATAACCCAGGTTGTTCAGCACGTCGGCGCTGCGTGGCGCTTCTTCCAGGGCCACGTTCAGTTCCTCGATGGCGGCCGCGTAGTCGCCCTTATCGATCAGTTCCTGGCCGGTTGCATAGGAGCTGTCCGACTCCGAGGAGGAGGAATTCGAGCTCATGGCCAAAGCCTCGCCGGCGGGACCGACGGCAAGCGCGGTACAGAGCAAGGCCGCGGCCGCAAGGCAGGCGGGAAGCGGAGCAAGTCGCATGGTTTCTCTCCCGTGGCAGGTGCTATTCGACTCAACATGGGGGCTGTCGAGGGGGCTGAACAGCCCCTTGAGGTTTTCGCGGGTCATTGCGGAGTGATCTTACCGTGGCGCCAAACTCTGATAGCCTGCGTCGATGGACATAGATTTTGGCAAAACCGTCAACGACTACGCCAAGCATCGCGTGGGCTTTCCCGACAGCCTATTCGAGCGTCTGGCGAAGCTGGGCATCGGGCTGTCCGGCCAGCGGGTGCTCGATCTCGGTACCGGCACCGGCAGTCTGGCGCTGGGCCTCGCGCGCCGTGGAGCCAATGTCACCGGCGTCGACGTCGCGCCGGAGATGCTGGAGACGGCCCGCAGCAAGGCCGAATCCGAGGGCCTCGATGTCCACTTCCGGGTCGCCAGCGCGGAGGATACCGGGCTGCCGGCCAAGGTTTTCGACGCGATAACCGCCGGGCAATGCTGGCACTGGTTCGACCGGCCCCGGGCCGCCGCCGAGGTGTTGCGTCTTTTGCCGTCGGGGGGATACATCGCGCTTTGTCATTTCGATTGGCTGCCGCTGCCCGAGAACGTGGTGGCGGCGACCGAACAACTGATCCAGATGCATAACCCATTTTGGGCCCAGTCCGGCGGCATGGGGCTCTATCCCGAATGGCTGAGCGACCTGTCGGCGGCGGGGTTCGTGCAACTGGAATCCTTCAGTTACGATTCGCTGGTGAGTTACAGCCACGCTGACTGGCGCGGGCGTATCCGGGCCTCGGCCGGCGTCGGCGGCAGTCTTGGCGCAAGCGATGTCGCGGCCTTCGACGCGGCCCTGGAGGCGCTGCTCAAGCGGCGCTACCCCGGCGATCAGCTCAGCGTGCCCCACCGGGTCTTCGCCGCCCTGGGCCGCGCGCCCTAGGCCAGCTCGCCGCTTTCCAGCAGTTCGATGCTTTCTGCGTCGACGACCTGCAGGGCCGTGCCATAGGAAAAGCCGCGCCGGGCCAGCGCCGCCAGATCCCGCTCCCGATTGTCGCCGCGCAGCTCCTCCAGGCGATAGGGGCCAATTCTGCGCCGCCGCGCATAGGCGATGGCGGCATCCAGGTCGAGGGTTCCGCGTTCTTCCTCGAGCGCGGCCAGCGCCGCCTCGATGTCCGCGTCGCCGATCCCCTTGGCGCGCAGACGGGTGCGAATGCCGCGCAGGGACAGCCCCTGGCGCAGCAGGGTTTGGCAGCGCGCCCGCGCGTAGACCGCGTCGTCGAGCAGGCCGGCGTCCTGGAAACGCGCCAGCAAGGCGGCGATGGCTTCGCGTCCGGCCTGCGGATCGGTGCCATGGGCCTGGGCCGAGCGCAGAACCTTGCGTTCGAGATTGCGCCGCAGATTCTCGACCGAGGTGGCGTAGCGCTCGAGATAGAACAGCGCCGATTTCTCCAGATACTGGGGTGTCGCCTTTCTCGGCGGCCGGCGCTTGGGCGGCCCGTGTTCTTTCTCGCGATTGCTCATGGCCGGGAAAAGATGACATGACCCCGTGCCGCTTGCACCTACAGGCTTTGCGTTCTATTCCATCGCGCATGATCGACATGGCGCAGATGACTCCGAGGCCGCGCAACATCGGCTTGGTCAATTGGCGGGGTCTCTGGACCCTCTACCTCAAGGAAGTGCGGCGTTTCCTGAACGTCTTCACCCAGACGGTTCTTGCGCCGATGATCACTTCGCTGCTGTTCCTGGCGATTTTCACCCTGGCGCTGGGCCGCGGCGATCTCAACTTCGGCAATGTGCCCTATCCGCTGTTCCTGGCGCCGGGTCTGATCATGATGACCATGATCCAGAATTCCTTCGCCAATACCTCCTCCTCGATCCTGATTTCCAAGGTGCAGGGCAACATCGTCGACGTCTTGATGCCGCCGCTGTCCGCCAGCGAACTGACCATCGGATTTGCCGCCGGCGGGATCAGCCGCGGCGTGGTGGTCGGCCTGTCCGCCGGTCTGGGGATGTGGATCTTCGTGCCGCTGGAGTTCCATAACCCGCTGGCGATCCTCTATTTCGGAGTCATGGCTTCGATGATGCTGGCGCTGTTCGGAATGATCGGCGGCATCTGGGCGGAGAAGTTCGATCACATCGCGGCGGTGACCAACTTCGTGATCGTGCCGTTCTCCTTTCTCTCCGGGACCTTCTATTCGATCTCCCGGCTGCCGGACGAATGGCTGTTCGTCGCCCATCTCAATCCCTTCTTCTACCTGATCGACGGCTTCCGTTACGGCTTCATCGGCCATCATGACAGTAGCCTGCTGGTCGGCGCGCTGACGGTGGCCGGCGTCAATCTGGCGCTCTGGCTGGTCGTGCACCGCATGATCTCCAGGGGCTATAACCTGAAGCCCTGAGCCGGCATGCCCGCCAGCGAAGCCAGTTTCCAGCTGCGCCGCTTCGGCGCCGTCAATGGGCGCGGCCTGTGGAGCCTCTACCGCAGGGAAATGAAGCGCTACTTCAAGTACGCGATCGAGTCCCTGGGCGGGCCGATCGTCTCTTCCTTGCTGTTTCTCGCCGTGTTCAGCCTGGCCGCCGGCGATGCGGCCTTCGAGGGTTTTTCGTCCGGGCCGCAAGGCTTGTCCATCGGCGCCTTCGTCGCCCCAGGAATCGCCGCCTTCAGCCTGGCGCTGAGCGCCTTTCACGGCGCCTGCTTCCCGGTGATCTACGACAAACTCGAGGGCATGATCACCGATATCGTCGGCGCGCCGCTGAGCGTCATGGAGCTGCTTGCCGGCTATGTCTTCGCGGCCGCGACCATGGGGGTGCTGACCGGCGCCGGAGTGGTTGGCGCCGCCATGCTGGTGGTCGATATTCAGTTGGCCGACTTTGGGCGGGTGCTGCTGTTCGCGGTCTTGCTGTCGCTGGTCTTCGCGGCCCTAGGGTTTCTTGTCGGGCTTTGGGCCAACACCTGGGACCGCCTTTCGGCGGTCGAGACCTTCCTGGTGATGCCGCTGGGCTTGCTCTCGGGCAGTTTCTTTCCCCTGGCCAGCCTGCCGGAACTGGGGCGGCAGGCGATCCGGCTCAATCCGGCGTTTTACGGGATCGACGGCTTCCGCGCCGGTTTTATCGGCTGGAGCGATAGCGACCCGCTGCTCGGCGCGCTTCTGCTGACGGGCGTGTTTCTCCTGCTTTTCACGCTGGCCTGGCAGCTCGTGCGGCGCGGCTACAAGATCAAGGCTTGAGCGCCGGAGCGGGCGGGCGCCGCGTGGCCGCGTTGACTCGCCCGGCAAAGCCCGGATAATGCAGACTTTGGCGCGCCGCCCTCAGGCCCGGGGGCGGCGTCTCCCTTTCCAGCGAATGGAGGACGGGTCCGAGAGACCCGGCAGAGTTAGGATGGACAGTCCAATCACTACGTCCCTGATGCCAACCTACGCGCGCGCCGATCTGGCGTTCGAGCGTGGCGAAGGCGCCTATCTCTATACCGCCGAGGGCGAGCGCTATCTCGATTTCATGGCCGGCATCGCGGTTTGCGCGCTCGGCCACGGACATCCGCATCTGGTCGCCGCGCTGCAGGACCAGGCCGCCAAGCTGTGGCACTGCTCCAACGTCTTCCGGATTCCCGGCGGCGAGCGCTTGGCCGACCGTCTGGTCGCCGAAACCTTCGCCGAGCGCGTGTTCTTCTGCAATTCCGGGGCCGAGGCCCTGGAAGCCTGCATCAAGTTGACCCGCAAGTACCAGGACGACTCTGGCCATCCCGACCGTTGGCGGATTATCACCTGCAACGGCGCGTTCCATGGCCGCACCCTGACGACCATCTCGGCGGCCGGCAATCCGGCGCATCTGCAAGGCTTCGCGCCGGAGGTGCAGGGCTTCGACCACGTCGCCTTCAACAATCTCAACGAGCTGCGCAACGCGGTGACCGACGAGACCGCGGCGATCCTGGTCGAGCCGGTGCAGGGCGAGGGCGGGGTGCGCCCCGGCAGCCTGGAGTATCTGAAGGGATTGCGCGCGGTCTGCGACGAGTACGGTCTGCTGTTGATTTTCGACGAGGTGCAGTGCGGCATGGGCCGGACCGGCAAGCTTTTCGCCCATGAATGGGCGGGGGTGACCCCCGACGTGATGGCGGTCGCCAAGGGCTTGGGCGGAGGCTTCCCCATTGGCGCCTGCCTGGCGACCGAGGCGGCTTCCATCGGCATGACGCCCGGCACCCATGGCACCACCTTCGGCGGCAATCCGCTGGCCATGGCCTGCGCCAACGCCGTGCTCGACGTGGTTCTGGAAGAGGGCTTCTTGGATCGCGTCGATGCCGTCGCGCGGGAGCTTTGGAACAAGCTGGAGGCCCTGGTCGCGCGCCATCCCACGGTGTTGCAGGACGTGCGCGGCGCGGGGCTGATGCTCGGCCTGAAGTGCAAGGTCGAGAACAGGCTGCTGCTGGCCAAGCTGCGCGAGGATAAGCTGCTCGCGGTCGGCGCCAGCGACAACGTGTTGCGCCTGCTGCCGCCGCTAATTATCGGAGACGCCGAGATCGCCGAAGCGCTTGAGAAGCTCGACGCGGCCTGTGCCGCCATCGCGGCGGAGGCGGCCTGACATGCCCGGACCCAAGCATTTCCTCGATCTCGACCGCTTCGACAGCGACGGCCTGCGCGAAATTCTCGATCTCGGCTCCAAGATCAAGGCCGAGGGCGTCGCGGCCAAGCCCCTGGCCGGCAAGATGCTGGCGATGATTTTCGAGAAACCCTCGACGCGGACCCGCGTGTCCTTCGAGGTCGGCGTGCGTCAGCTTGGCGGCGAGGCCGTCGTACTGGAGCCGAGCGGCAGCCAGCTCGGGCGCGGCGAGACCGTGGCCGATACCGCGCGGGTTCTGTCGCGCTATGTCGACGCCATCATGATCCGCACCACCCAGGAGGAGAAGCTTCTGGAGATGGCCGAATACGCCACGGTTCCGGTGATCAACGGGCTGACCGACCGAACCCATCCCTGTCAGCTGATGGCCGACGTGATGACCTTCGAGGAGCATCGCGGCGCCATCGCGGGAAAGGTGATCGCCTGGTCCGGAGACGGCAACAACATGGCGACCTCCTGGATCCACGCCGCCGTGCGCTTCGGCTTCGAGCTGCGCCTGGCCTGCCCGGAGCTGCTGCGTCCGCCCCAGGACGTGCTCGACTGGGCGGCGCGGGAAGGCGGCCGCATCGTGGTCACCACCGATGTCGGCGAGGCGATGCGGGGCGCCGATTGCGTCGTCACGGATACCTGGGTTTCCATGGGCGACGACGACGAGAGCGCCAATCGCCACAATCTGCTGCGCGGCTATCAAGTGGATCAAGCGATGATGCAGCAGGCCAAGCCGGACGCGATCTTCATGCACTGCCTGCCGGCGCACCGCGGCGAGGAGGTCTCCGCCGAGGTGATCGATGGCCCGCAGTCGGTGGTCTGGGACGAGGCGGAAAACCGCTTGCACGCCCAGAAAGGCATCCTCATGTGGTGCCTTACGTGAAGCTGACTGCCGGGACTCCAGCGCTGCTACAAGACGATCTCGTTCAACCCTTCATCCTCGAACGCTCCGGCGTGCGCGGCCGCCTGCTCCGCCTCGGCGCGGTGGTCGAGGAGCTGATTCGGCAGTCCGGCCACGCCGCGCCGGTCGATACCCTGCTGGGCGAGGTCGCGGCCCTGGGCGGTGTGCTGGCCTCGACCCTGAAGTACGACGGCGTGTTCACCCTGCAGACCAGCGGCGACGGCCCGCTGCGCACCCTGATGATGGATGCGACCTCCGAAGGCGCCCTGCGCGCCTATGCCGGTGTCCGGGAAGAGGAACTGGAAGCCCGCCGGCTGGAGCGCGCGCCCGACGCGGCGCCGGAGGTGGCGGCCTGGCTGGGCAAGGGGCATATGGCCTTTACCGTGGACCAGGGCCCGAACACCGAGCGTTATCAGGGGATCGTCGAACTGACCGGGCCGCGCTTGGCGGATTGCCTGCTGCACTACTTCCGGCAATCCGAACAGGTCAACGCCGGGATCATCGTCGCCGTGGCGCAGGTGGAGGGCGCTTGGCGCGCCGGAGCCCTGCTGTTGCAACGCATCCCGGACGAAGGGGGCAGCGGCCAAGCCGAGCGCGACGATATCGGCGAGGAGGATTGGCGCCGCGCGCTGATCCTAGGGGCCAGTTGCAGCGAGGCGGAGCTGCTCGACCCGGCGCTTTCGCCGCACGATCTTCTCTATCGTTTGTTCCACGAGGAGGGGGTGCGGGTGTTCGAGCCGCGTGCCTTGACCAAGGGCTGCCGCTGCAGCCGGAGCAAGGTCGAAACGATCCTGGCGTCGCTGCCGAAGAGCGAAATCTATGCTCTGAGAGAAGACGGCGAGGTCGTCATGACCTGTCAATTTTGTAACATCGATTTTCGCTTTAATGAGAAAGAGCTGGGCGCTGTCTTTCCCGACTAAGGCCAGCTTTTGCGGCGATACTGCAGACTTGCGCCGCAACCCCCGGATTATCCAAGACTAAATCCAATCAGTAGATTCTCTGTCCTGCTTCTTGCGTTATGGGATAAACTGCTCTATCGGTTCAGCCGATGACTTTTCCAGCTCTGGGGGGAGCGATGCGTACCGTCTGGCTTGCTTATCTGTTGGGGGCAGGCTTGGTTTTGTCGGGCTGCCAGTCCCAATCGACACCTGCCCCGCCACCGCCGCCCGAGCCGATTTTCGGCGATCTGGGCACGGTCGTTCTCGACGCTGGGGTGGTCGAGGTCGCGCGCCGCTATCAGGACCGCGTCCTCGCGCAGCAGGACAGCCTGCTGAACGCCGAGCGCCTGCAGCTCATGGCGGAGGTCTATGCCGAGGAGCGTTACCAGCCCTGGGGCGGTGACCGCACCTTCAAGATCGTGGTGCGCCGGGCCGAGATCAGCGAGACCGGACAGGGCTACAGCGCCGTCATGGATGTCGATCTGCAGATGCTCGACGGCCATCGCATCGTCGAAGGCTACGATATTTCCTCAAGCAGCGTTTCGGTCGCCGTCGCGCAAGGCGCAAGCCCGGAGCAGCGCGAGGCCAGCCTCGATCAGCTCGCCGAGCTGCTGATGCGCAGCCTCGACGTCAAGATTCAGGAGCGTCTGGACGAGGTTTTCGTCGCCTACGTACTCGAGCGGCGGCAGGTGGTCGCGCAGTAGGCGCGGGGCGCGCTTCTCCGCGCGGTCAAGGCGGCGGTTAGCCGCCGCTGGCCGCCCAGTCCTTCAACTTCCGCAGCATCGCGGCGCAGGCCTCGACCTGTGCCAGCTCGATGAACTCGTCGGGCTGATGCGCCTGGTCGATCGACCCGGGTCCGCAGACGATGGTCGAGATTCCGGCCTCCTGGAACAGGCTGCTTTCGGTCCCGAAGGAGACGGCCTCGCGGCGGTTGCTGCCGGTCAGACGGCGAATCAGCTGCTCGGCCTCGGAGTCCTCGACCCTGCGGAAGGCATTCACGGATGAGAGGGCCTCGGTCTCGATACGGGCCTGGGCAAAGCCCTGACGCAGCTTGGGAAGAACTTTGTCCTCGGCAAAGCGGCGGAACCGTTCTTCGATCTCCGCCGGGTCCTGCTGCGGCAGATTGCGGAATTCCCACTCGAAACTGCAGTGCTCGGCCACGATGTTGACCGCTTCTCCGCCCGCGATCTTACCGATCCCGATGGTGGTGTAGGGCGGGTCGTAGGGGGAGGCCTTAGCGGCGGCCTGACGGAGTTCCTCGGCTATGCGGCCGAGTTCGGCGATCAATTCCCCGGCGGCGAGGATCGCGTTGGCGCCACGGTGCGGCTGGCTGGAGTGGGCGGCCTTGCCGGTGATCGTGGTGCGGTAGACGGAAATACCCTTGTGTTCGACGACCGGCTGCATCGAGGTCGGCTCGCCGACGATGACGATGGACGGGCGGGGGAGATTCTCGACGATATCGGCGATCAGACCGCCGACACCGAGGCAGCCGATTTCCTCGTCGTAGGAGAAGGCGAGATGGATCGGCCGTTTCAGGCCGGCTTCCAGAAACTCCGGCGCCAGCGCCAGGGCGATGGCCAGAAAGGACTTCATGTCGGCGGTGCCGCGGCCATAGAGGCGGCCATCCTTGCGCAACACCTTGAAGGGATCGCTGTGCCAATCCTGCCCGGTCACGGGCACGACGTCGCTATGGCCCGAGAGCACCACTCCGCCAGGCTGATCGGGGCCGAGCGTGGCATAGAGATTGGCCTTGCTGCCCTCCGTGTTCGCGGTACGCCGGCAGGCGACGCCCAAGGCCTGCAAGTACTCTTCGACGAAATCGATGAGCGCGAGATTGGATTTGCTGGAGGTCGTATCGAAACCGATCAGCGCTTCGATCATCTCTTCGATGCTGTAGTGCCGCATGATCCGCCTTTGTCAGCCGCGCCAGAAGGAGGGCGCCAGGAGTACGAGAACGGTGAAAAGCTCGAGCCGACCTAGCAGCATGCCGATGGACAGCAGCCACTTGGCGGCGTCGGGCAGGGAGGAGAAGTTGCCGGCCGGGCCGATGATATCGCCGAGGCCGGGCCCGACATTGCAGATCGCGGTCGCGGCGGCGGAAACGGCGGTTGTGAAGTCGAGGCCGAGCAGCCCCAGACTCATCGCCAGGATGCCGAAACAGAGGATGAACAGAAAGAAGAAGCTCATCACCGACATTGCGGCGTTCTCGGGGATCGGCTTGTGGTTGAAATAGGCGATGAAGACGCCGCTGGGATGGGTGAGGCGCAGCAGCTGGGTGCGCGCCGTGGCGTAGAGTACCTGGAAGCGGAATATCTTGATGCCGCAGGAGGTCGAGCCGGCGCAGCCGCCGATGAACATCAGAACGAACATCAGCACCAGGGCGAAGCCGCCCCAGGCGTTGAAGTTGTCGGAGGAAAACCCGGTGCCGGTCATCACGGAGATCACGTTGAATGTGGCGTGGGTGATGGCCGAACTGCCGGACATCAGATTTTCGTTGATCAGATAAGCGCTCAAGGCGATCGAGGCGGACAGCAGGATGACCAGCATCCAGCGCACCTGGGTGTCGCGCAGCAACGCAATGATGTCGCCGCGCACGGCGCGCAGATAGAGCACAAAGGGGGTGCTGCCCAGCACCATGAACAGGCTGATCGCCCAGTGAATGGAGTTCGACTGATAATGCGCCAGGGAGGCGTCGCGGGTCGAGAAGCCGCCGGTCGCGATCGAGGTCATGGCATGGGCGATGGCGTCGAATCCGCTCATGCCCAAGGCCCGCAAGACCGCCGCCGCGAAGGCGGTCAGCACGATATAGACGACAACGATACCAAGGGCGATGGCGGCTGCCCGCGGCAGCACCTTGTCGGTTTCGAAGGCCTCGACCCGGAACAGCTGCATACCGCCGACCTGTAGCATCGGCAGCACGGAGATCGCCATCACGATGAAGCCGATGCCGCCCAGCCACTGCAGGATCGCCCGCCACAGCAGAATCCCCGGCGGCGCGTCGTCGAGCCCGACGATCACCGTCGATCCCGTGGTGGTTACCCCGGACATCGATTCGAAGAAGGCGTCGGTGAAGGAGAGGTCGAGCTCCGAGAAGGCTATCGGCAAGGCGCCGAAGATGGCAATCACCAGCCAGGCCAGCGTCGTCATCAGAAAGCCCTGGCGCAGGCCGAATTGGCCCCATCCGGTGCGGTTGGTCAGGATCAGCGAGACCCCGACGAAAAGGGTCACGCCCGCCGAGGCGGCGAAGACCTGCCAATCGGGATGGCCGACGAAGGCGTCGACAACGGCGGGAATGCTCATCGCCACCGCCAAGACCGACAACAGGATGCCGATGATGAAGAGGACTGGCCGTAGGTCGATCATAGGTATCGTATCCGCGGGCCGGATAGCTGCCGGCAGGGGCTGGAGTCAGAGCCGAGAGACTAGCAGAGCCGGAGCGGCCTGTAGAGTGCCACCGCGCAGCGGCATTCAGCCGCCTGTCGCGCCGGGATGACCGATCAGGGAGAGGAATTCGCGCCGCGTCGAGGCATCCTTGCGGAAGCCGCCGAGCATGCGGCTGGTGACCATGGTGACGTCGGGCTTGTGAACGCCGCGCGTGGTCATGCACTGATGCGCCGCTTCGATCACCACCGCGACGCCCTTGGGCTCCAGCACCTCTTCGATGGTGTTGGCGATCTGCGCCGTCATCTTTTCCTGGATCTGCAGGCGGCGGGCATAGGCCTCGACGACCCGGGCCAGCTTGCTGATCCCCACGACGCGCTTGCGCGGCAGATAGGCGATATGCGCGTGGCCGATGATCGGCGCCAGGTGATGCTCGCAGTGGGAGACGAAGCGGATGTTGCGCAGCAGCACCATCTCGTCATAGCCATCGGTTTCCTCGAAGGTGCGCTGCAGCAGTTCGAGCGGGTCGATAGCGTAGCCGCCGAAATACTCTTCGTAGGCGCGGGTGACGCGGCCCGGCGTTTCCAGCAGGCCTTCGCGCCGCGGATCGTCGCCGGCCCAGCGCAGCAGCGTGCGCACGGCTTTTTCGGCTTCCTCCCGGCTCGGACGGCCGGTCTCGGCGTCCTTCGGGATTTCGGCGATCTTGCTCTGTGATGTCACGTTTTGCGCGCTCCCGGCGCTGTCTGTTCCATGCCTTGCGGCACTCTAGAATGGCGCTTCAGGCCGGTGCTCTGCGCACTGCCAGCGCCGGAGTCTGCTTCACGAGCGTCATCCGGCGCTGCCTGCGTCAGCCCGTGCCGCTTTAGTTCAAATGGACAGGCTGGTAAGGCGAATCCAGGGAAAAGGCTGGAATTTCGACCTCGAAGGGCTCGCCCTGCGCGCCCTGCATCTCATAGCGGCCCAGCATGATGCCGGAGGGTGTGGAGAGCGGGCAGCCGCTGGTGTATTCGTAGGCTTCGCCGGGGCGCAGCACCGGCTGCTCGCCAACCACGCCCGGCCCGCGCACCTCCTCGACATGGCCGAGCGAATCGGTGATGTGCCAGTAGCGGTTGAGCAGTTGCACGGTCTCCGTGCCAAGATTCTCGATTCGGATATGGTAGGCCCAGACGTAGCGGTTCTCGCCGGGCGAGGACTGCTCTTCCTGGTAGGCCGGCCTCGCGGTCACTTGGATCGCGCGCGTCGTGGCTTGATACATTTCGGGAGCTCTCCTTGGCTCTGCGTTCCCGTTTTCACCTAAGCGAGATGGGGCTTCAGGTAAAGAGCGATTCGCCGAACGCCGGTCTGGCGGCCGAACTGGAGCCGGAAAAGAAACCGGCGCCGCCTCTTTCGAGACGGCGCCGGCTTACCTAAGCCTGCTGGTGCAGGATTACTGGATCACGATCTCCACACGACGGTTGGCGGGCTCGCGCACGCCATCGGCGGTGGGAACCGCGTTCTCCGCTTCGCCACGACCGGCGACCGAGATGTTCTGCGGCAGGATACCCTTAGCCGCGAGAGCGTCGGCAACCGCATTGGCGCGGCGCAGAGACAGACGGACGTTGTAATCCTCGGGGCCAGAGCGGTCAGCATGACCGGTGACCGAGAATTCGATGATGCCTTCACGCTGCGCAGCAGCGACAGCATCGGCGACCGTCTGATTGGCATCGCCATCGAGCACCGAGCTGTCGAAGGCGAAGTAAACGACGAACGGCTCGGGAGCCATCATCGGCTTCATCGACATCTTGTCGCGCAGGTCGGCAATCGCCGCCAGGAACTCATCGCGGCAGGCCGCAATGTGATCGGGCTGGTGATTTTCTTCCTGCTGCTCGATCCAGCAGTCATAGCGGCCCTGAGCGTGGGCAGCTTCCTGCGGGTACTTGGTGCGGGCGCTGGCGTCGAGAAGCTCGACCAGCTCGGCACGCGCCGAGGCCAGCTCATCAACGTGATCCGCCGGGAGGTTCCAGTCGCTGACTTCCTCAGGAAGCACGACCTCGCCGCCCGCGGCGCGGAGACCCTTGCGGGCAAAGTAGCCAGCGTCGGGCCAATCATACATCTCGTCAGCCTCGAACAGAGTGATCTGACGATATTCTTCGGTGAGAGCCTGCGTGAACGGCGAACCGGTTCCCTCCGCGGTGCGCATCGCATCGATATCCGACCCGACGCAGCCTGAAAGGATTCCGAGTGCCGCAATCGCGCCAACCCATTTAACTCGGACCATCAATTGTCTGCCTCCTTCTCGTAGAGGGGTTACGATCCAAAAACAACTTTACGGAACGCAAAAAGTTCCCCAAGGGGTGTCCCCTAGAACACGAAGCATACCGTATGAGAAATCTCCTAAGGGATCAACATCATAGCGCGGAGGCAATTTTACGACCGCGTGTGAGGGATTTGAGGGATTAGCATTTTATTTCAATGATATGCTTGGTTATCACGCCCCGCGGAGCGTGGTCTCGCCAGTGGAATCCATTTTCTGATTGTTGCAAAAATAACACATGTTGCCGAAATGGGACGGCGCGGGACCGCTTCGCTAGAGCAACTCGATGCTGCGGCCGCCGGCCGATTCCGCGTCCTGGGGATCGTGGGTGACCAGCAGCGTAGGCTGACGCTGGGCCTTGGCGTGATCGAACACGAAACGCCGGATTCGTTCCCGCAGAGCCACGTCGAGCTTGGCGAAGGGTTCGTCGAGCAGCAGCGCCCGCGGCTCCGACAACAGGGTGCGCATCAAGGCGACCCGGGCGCGCTGCCCGCCGGACAGCGTCGCGGGATCGCGGCTGGCGAAACCGGCCAGATCGGCTTCTTCCAGCGCCGCTTCGACGCGCCGGCGACGCGCCGCGCGGCCGCGCAGGCTGGCAGGCAGGCCGAAGGCGAGATTCTCGCCGACGCTCAGGTGCGGAAACAGCAGGTCGTCCTGAAACAGGATGCCGATGCGCCGCCGCTCCGGCGGCAGGCCATCGAGCGGCTCGCCGCCCACCCGAACCTCTCCCTCGCCGCGCAGGGCGTACGGCAGCGTGCCGCAGATATGATTGAGAAGGCTGGATTTTCCCGAGCCGCTGGGGCCCATGATGGTGACGATCTCGCCGGGCGCGACCTCCAGGGACAGCGGCCCGAAGATCCGCTGTTCGCCGTGGCGGATGGTGACGCTCCGCAATTCCAGTCCGGCAGCGGGTTTGGCCATCAGCGCGCCTCCCCGAGCTGCCGGCGCGGCCGGGCGCGCCAGGCCGGAATGGCGATCGCCAGGGCAAAGAACAGCAGCGGCAGGCCGGCTTGCAGGAAGGCGTAGACCCCGACGACCCGGCGGTCGCTGCCCCCAGCCAGGCTGACCGCCTCCGTGGTCAAGGTGGTGAAGCGCCCGGCGCCGGCGAAGACCGTGGGCAGGAATTGAGCCACGGAGACCGCGAAGGCGACGGCGCCGGCGAACAGCACGGGGCGCAGCAGCAGCGGCAGCTTGACCCGCCAGAATACCCGCCCGGGCGCGGCGCCGAGGCAGAGCGCCGCGCGGCCGTAACGCGGGTCGAGCGCGCGATAGGGCTCGGCCAGCGCGAGAAAGGCGTAGGGCAGAACGAACAGCAGATGACTCCAGATTACCGCCGCCCAGCTGCCGTCGATGCCGCTCCAGGCGCTCAAGGTCTGCACGCCGAAGAGAAAGCCGATCTGCGGCACCAGCAAGGGCAGATAGAGCAGCCAGAGGGCGCGCGAGGAGGGCGCCTTGCCATTGCGGGTCTCGTTTTCCAGGCAGGCCAGGGTCAGCGCCAGGGCGATCAGGGCGGCGGCCAGGCCGATCGCCAGGGTGGTCGCGGAGATCCGTCCGAGGGCTCCGGCCTGCCGCGCCCAGTTATCCAGCGACCAGGAGCTCGGCAGAGCAGCGGGGAAGCGCCAGCGGAACGCGAAGGACCAGAGGGTCAGGGCAAGGATGCCGCCATAGCCAAGCGCCAGGGTCAGGGCCAGGGCCGCCGCGGCGAGGCGCCGCGAGACGCCGCCGCTGCGGCCGCGCCAGCCCGCGCTCAGCCAGGGCCGGCTCAGGCAGCGCAGCAGGACTTCGCCGCCGCGCCAGATCAGGATCGCCGCGACCACCAGGGCAAGCTGCAGCGTCGCCCCGGCCGAGGCCACGCTGCGCAAGGCGAGGTCGGGGTCGTAGAACCAGCGGAACACCTGCACGGCCAGCGGCGGCGGAGTCGCGGGCGCGAGCACGATGGCCATGTCGACCACCGAGAGCGAGAAGGCGAGCACGGCATAGAGTGGCAGGCGAATCAGCGGATACACCGCCGGAAGCACGGTCTTCAGCCAGGCCGCGACCGGGCCGTAGCCCAGGCCGCGCGCCGTCGTCAGCCGCTGCTGCTGGCGCACCTGGCCGAGCGCGCCGAGGGTCATCAGCAGCAGGAAGGGCATTTCCTTGATCGCCAGCCCCAGCGCCAGGGCCAGGCCGTTGGGGTCCTGGACCGTCGCCACGTCGGGCGGCAGATCGAATCCGGTCGCCCAGGGCGAGACCAGGCGCAGCAGCCAGCCGCTCGGGGCGATCAGGAAGGCCAGGCCGATGGCGACGGCGACATGGGGCATCGCCAGCATCGGCGCCAGCAGACGCCGCGCCAGGGCGAACAGCCGGGTGTCGTGGCAGGTGGCGACGAAGCCGATGGTCAAGGCGAAGGCAAGCAGGGTGCCGCCGAGGCCGCTGATCAGGGTCAGGCGCAGCGACTCGGGCAGACCGGGGTAGGCCAACAGCTGTCGCCAGGGCTCGAGCGAGAGTTCCTCGGCCCCGAGCACCGGCAGGTAGCCGAAGCTCGGCAGCCAGGTGCCGATCAGGCCGGCGCCGATCGGCAGCAGGAACAGCAGCAGGGTCAGCGCCGGCGCGTAGACCAGCCAGCCGCGCCGGGGGCGCCCGGCCGCGCACTCAGCCATGGCGGCGGAACCGGTTACTGGGCGTAGCGCGCCTGCCATTCCGCCTCGATGCTGGCCATCCAGCTAGGGTGCGGCTCCAGCAGCGTCGGCCCCAGGTCCTCGGGCGAGAGGGTCGCCGGTCCGGCCGGGAGGTTCTCGAACAAGGCGCGCTGCGCGGGGGAGAGCTTGGCCATGGCAAGCACGGTGTCGTCGCCCCAGAACGCGCTGGACTGCTTTTTCGCCTGGGCTTCCGGGCTCATCAGGAAGTTGGCGACCACCATGGCACCGGCCTTGGCGCTGGCGTTGTAGGGAATGGCGACGAAGTGGGTGTTGCCGATGGTGCCTTCGTCGAGCACGAAGATCCGGGCGCTCTGCGGCAGCTGCCCATCGGCGATCAGGGCGGAGACCTCCGGCGGGTGGAACGACAGGGCGATGTCCAGGGCGCCGTCGTTGAGCATTTGCTGCTGCGCCGGGCCGCTGGCCGGGAAGGCTTCGCCGCCGCGCCACAGATGCGGGTGCAGGGCGTCGAGATAGCGCCACAGCGGCGCCGTCGTCTCCGCGAAGCTCGCCGCGTCGCCGGCCGGCTGCTGCAGCACGCCGCGGTCCTCGGCCAGCTCGATCAGCGCCTGCTTCAGGAAGGTGGTGCCGAGGAAGTCCGGCGGCGCCGGATAGGTGAAGCGTCCGGGATGCTGCTCGGCCCAGAGCCGCAGCGCCTCCATGGAGCCCGGCGTCTGCTGGATCCGCGCGCTGTCGTAGACGAACACCAGCTTGGCCATGCCCCAGGGCGCTTCCAGCCCCTCGGTCGGTACGGTGAAGTCGACCAGGGTGGTCGGCTTGCCCTCGGTATCGACCAGGGCGAAGTTCGGCAGCGCCTCGGCGAAGGGGCCATGCAGCAGGCCGTTGTCCTTCATCGCCGCGAAGTTTTCGCCGTTGATCCAGATCAGGTCCACGGAACCGCCCTCGTCGCGCCCGGCCGCCTTTTCGGCAAGCACGCGGGAGACCGCCTCGGCGGTGTCGCTGAGCTTCACATGGCGCAGCTCGATGCCATAGTCCTCGGCGACCCGCTCGCCGACCCAGGCGATATAGGCGTTGATCCTTTCGCCGCCGCCCCAGGCGTTCCAATAGACCGTCTGGCCCTCGGCCTCGGCCAAGGCCGCGTCGTAGCTTTCGGGCTCGGCCTGGGCCGGGCCGAAAGCAAAGGACAGGCAGAAAGCCAGCGCTGCAACTGCGATGCGGGACATCTGGAACCTCTAATGTGATTGCGACTCCGACCCTAGAGCGCGCCAGCCCCCCTGTCAGCCGTCTCGCGGCCCGCTCACGGCACTTTGAGGAAGGCGATTGCGCGGCGGCGACGGTGGTTCTAGCGTTCCGCAAAGCAAGGGAGGGTGCGATGCAACTGGAAGGCGGCTGCCTCTGCGGCGCGATCCGCTACCGCGTCGAGGTCGCGGACGGCGTGGTGGACTACTGCCACTGCCGGATGTGCCAGCGCGCTTCCGGCGCCCCCGTGGTCGCCTGGGCCCAGGTCGCGCCGGCCCAATTCGCCGTGACCCAGGGCGAAGCCAGCAGCTACGACTCCTCGGGCATTGCCACGCGCCACTTCTGCGGGACCTGCGGCAGCCAGGTTTACATGAGCGATCCCGGCGGCCACTCCATCGGTTTTACCCTGGGCACCCTCGACGACCCGGAGCAGGTCGCGCCGACGGTGCATGGCTGGGCCTCGGCCCAGCTGTCCTGGCTGCATCTGACCGACGACCTGCCGCGCTATCCCGAAGCGCCGCCCTACGATGAGACCGAAGAGGGCGAGACCGAAGAGGACAAGACCGGCTAGAGGCCGCTTCGCGCCTCTGGACGGACCCCCGCGGCTTCGCTACATAGAGGCTGCGGCGCGGGTGTAGCTCAATGGTAGAGCTCTTGCTTCCCAAGCAAGTGACGAGGGTTCGATTCCCTTCACCCGCTCCAAGCCGCCTTCCCCCTAAGTATCCCGCGACATTCATTAGACAGCGCCCTTCCCAGGTGGCAAAAGGGCGGGCGTAGGGCGGCGGCCGCGCGGGGGAAATCCCGGCTCCGCCGCGGTCGAGGCTCGGGAGTTCGGCAGATGAGCATCCTCGTGACAGGCGCCGCCGGATTCATCGGCTCCAAGGTCGCCCAGCTGCTGCTGGCGCGCGGCGAGACGGTGATCGGCCTCGACAACCTCAACGATTACTACGATCCGGCCCTGAAGCGGGCGCGCCTGGCGCGCATCGAGGGAGAGGCGGGCTTCCGTTTTCTCGAGGCCGATGTCTCCGACCGCGCGGCGCTGCTCGATCTGGCCGCCGCCGAGCCCGGGATCGAGGGCATCGTGCATCTCGCCGCCCAGGCCGGGGTGCGCCACTCCCTGGAAGACCCTTACGCCTACGTCACCTCCAATGTGATGGGGCAGCTGGTGATGCTGGAGGCGGCACGGCACCTGCCGAAGCTGAAGCACATGGTCTATGCCTCCTCCTCCTCGGTCTACGGCGAAACCTCGCCGCGCCCCTTCTCGACGGCGCATCCCGCCGACGATCCGGTGTCGCTCTACGCCGCGACCAAGCGGGCCGACGAGCTGATGTCGCAGAGCTACGCGCATCTCTACGGCCTGCCGCTGACCGGCCTGCGCATCTTCACGGTCTACGGCCCCTGGGGCCGGCCGGACATGTCGCTGTTCATCTTCACCAAGGCGGTGCTGGCCGGCACGCCGATCCAGGTGTTCAACCAGGGCCGGATGCAGCGCGACTTCACCTATATCGACGATCTGGCCGCCGGCGTGGTGGCGGCGCTCGATCATCCGCCGCCCGGCGGGGAGAGCTTGCCGCACCGGATCTATAATCTCGGCAACTCCCGCCGCGAGAGCCTGATGGATCTGATCGCGGCGGTCGAGACGGCCTGCGGGCGCGCGGCGATCAAGGAGATGGTCGCAATGCAGCCCGGCGACGTGACCGAAACCTGGGCGGACATCGGTCCGGCGCGCCGCGATCTGGGCTTCGATCCGAAAACGACCATTGCCGAGGGGGTACCGCGCTTCGTCGCCTGGTACCGCGACTACTACAAACTCTGACGCAAGGAGGCGGAAATGTTCGCCGCCATCAAGACGACCTGGACGTTGTTTCTTGGCCTTGCCTTCATCATGCTCGCGGTCGGCCTGCAGAACGTGCTGCTCGGTGTGCGCTCCGATTTGGAGTCCTTCTCCACCGTGGTCACCGGCTTCATCATGTCGGGGTATTTCTTCGGCTTCGTCCTGGGCTCCCTCAGCGCGCCGAAGCTGGTGCGCAACGTCGGCCACATCCGGGTTTTCGCTGCCCTGGCCTCGCTCGCCTCGGTGGCGGTGCTATGCCACGTACTGCTGGTCGACGCGCCGAGCTGGATCGTGATGCGCATCGTCACCGGCTTCTCCTACGCCGGGCTCTATGTGGTCGCGGAGTCCTGGCTTAACGACCGCTCGACCAACGAGACGCGCGGCCAGATGCTCTCGATCTACATGGTCGTGGTGCTTGGCGGCATGGGCGCCGGCCAGGCGCTGATCAACCTCTACGATCCGGGCAGCTTCGAGCTGTTTCTGCTGGCTTCGGTCCTGGTCTCCCTGGCGCTGATCCCGATCCTGCTGAACGCCAGTCCGGCCCCGGCCTTCGAGACGCCGTCCTCGATCTCCCTGCTGGAGCTCTACCGCACTTCGCCGCTTGGCGTGGTCGGCGCTTTCGGCACCGGCATGGCCCAGGCCGCGCTGATCGGCATGGGCGCGGTCTACGCCGCCTCTGTCGCCCTGCCGGTGGCCAAGATCTCGCTGTTCATGGGGCTGGTCTACGCCGGGGGCATGCTGTTGCAGTGGCCGATCGGGCGGCTCTCCGACAGCCTCGACCGGCGCCAGGTTCTGACCGTCACCACCCTGGTTGCCGCCGCCGCGGCAAGCATCGCCTTTGTCATCGGGCTGGATTTCGGGCTCTGGCCGCTGCTCGCCTGCGTCGCCGTGCTCGGCGGCACCTGCATGCCGCTCTACTCCCTGGTGGTCGCCCATACCAACGACCATTTACAGCCGGAGCAGATGGTGGCCGCCAGCGGAACGCTCTATCTCGTCGTCGGCCTGGGGGCGAGCGCCGGACCGGTGCTGGCCTCGCTGGGGATGGATGAAATCGGCCCCAAGGCTTTTTTCCTGTTCCTCGCGGCGGTGCATGGCGCGATCGGCGCCTTCGCGCTCTATCGCATGACCCGGCGCCCGGCGATCGCCCTGGAGGATCAGGGCGATGCCATCCCGGTTTCCCAGGCCGCCTCTCCGGTCATGGGCGCGATCTACGCCGAGGAGTGGCAGGACAGCGACAGCGCCACGGAGTCCGATGGCGAGGTCCTTGCCGAGGAAGATTACGGTGTGCTCGAGGAGGGGGAAGACGGCGCGCGGCGGGGCGATCCTTCGCCCTAGCTGGCCCGCGCCCTAGCTGGCGCCGCGCGCGGCCAGCCGATAGCCGATCAGGCCGAGGGTGCTGAGACCGGCCACGAACAGCAGCGCGAACTCATAGCCGCCGAGTTCCCACAGCAGCGAGCCGATGAAGGGCGCCAGCGCGAAGCCGAGCAGGTAGGGGACCGCCATGGCGCCGTTGATCACCCCGAAATCCCGGTCGCCCAGGATTTCGCGGATCGCCACCGGCTTCATGATGCTGGTAACCCCGTAGCCGCTGCCCTGCAGCACGACGAAAACGACCAGCAGGCCGGGAACTGCGGCCGCCCCGATCAGGCTGAGCGTGGCGACGATCACCGCCAGGAAGCAGGCCGTGGTGATGGCCCGGCTCGATACGTGGCGCTCGGCGGCCATCATCGCCAGGCGTCCGGCGACCTGCATCGGGCCGATCATCGAGGCGGCGAGCACGGCGGTATCGGGGTTCGTCCCGCGGTCGTGCAGGATCGGCAGCAGGTGGTTGAGCACCATGCCGTGATTGACCGCCAGCAGGGCGAAGCCCAGCCCGAGAAACCAGAAGGCGGGATGACGCAGGATATAGCCGGCGGGACGGCGCGGGCTCGGCTCGGCGGCCTCGCGCGCGGCGGCGGTTTCAACCGCGGCGCTGTCGCGCCAGTGGCGTTCGAGAAAGCGCGCGCCGGTCCACAGCAGCGGCACGGCGCAGGCGGCGATCAGGATCGCGAAGGCCAGCGTCGCGGCGCCCCAGCCCAGGGCCTGCGCCACGGCATGATTGATGGGAAAGGACAGGGTGCCTGCGAAGCCGGCGACCAGGGTTACCAGTGTGATGCCGCGCCGCGCCGCCGCGCCCTGGGTGCGGGTAATCAGGGAAAAGCAGGGTTCGTAGAGACAGGCGCTCATGGCGACGCCGATGCCTAGCCAGATCGCCGAGAAGATCCAGGGCGAGCCGGCGAGGGGCAGCAGGGCGATCAGCACCGCGCCCAGCAGAGCCCCGCCGGCGATGGTCTGCGGCCCATAACCGCGGTCGATCAAGCGGCCCGAGAAAGGCGAGAACACCGCCGACATGATGACCGCACTCGCGAAGGCGGCCGTGAGCGTGGTTTTCGACCAGCCTGGCACGGCTTCCCACTGTGGCAAGAGCGCCGGAAACAGATAATAGAGGCCGGCCCAGACGATGGTTTGACCAAGCGCGAGGCAGAGGATTGCGCGACGCGGTGTCATTCTTCCTCACCCTTGACCGGAGAAGCCTCGCCGGCTCGCCGGCCTTCCTGTTGTGCCGGACAAGCAAACAACAGCTTGCCGCGCCGGGCGATTTTAGATGCGGCACAGCATTCTGTCGCCATCGTCACAAGGGGGGCTGGGGAAGCGCGCTGTGCCCATTATTTTTTTCTAGTTGACGCTTCGCCGCCACGTCTTTAGCGTCCCCATCAGCGCTGATTTGAGGCTCAGCTTGCGAGCGCTATAAAAATTCTGCTAAAGCGGGTGGGCACGAAGTCCGTCCCACTCGAACGTGGAGACGGGCTTTTTTTATACCCCCTCCGCAGTCGAGTTCAGACTTCTCCCTCTCCGGTTCGAGAGCCTCTGTTGTGCAACCCGCCGGTTGCTTGAGGTGTTCCTCGGATACCGGCAGAAACGGAGAACGTTCTGATGTCACTCTTCAAGTCCCCCAAGGGAATCACGGGTCTGAAGACCCTCACGCTCGCCCTCGGCCTTGCCGTCGGCGCGGCTAGCCTCGGTGCTACGGCGCGCGCCGCCGACGATCTCGATCGCATCGGCATCGATTATGCCTATTACAATCCGGTCGCCCTGCTGCTGAAGGAAAAGGGCTGGGTCGAGGAGGAATTCGAAGGCGAGGATATCGAGATCGACTGGGTGCTGTCGCTCGGCAGCAACAAGGCGCTCGAGTTCCTCAACGGAAGCAGCATCGACTTCGGCTCGACCGCCGGCGCCGCCGCCCTGCTGGGCAAGGCCAACGGCAATCCGATCAAGTCGGTCTACGTCTATTCCAAGCCCGAGTGGACCGCGCTGGTCACCCGCCCGGACACCGGCATCACCAAGATCGAAGACCTGAAAGGCAAGCGCGTCGCGGTGACCCGCGGCACCGATCCGCACATCTTCCTGCTGCGGGCGCTGGACAGCGTCGGACTGACGGAAGACGACATCAAGGTCGTGCTGCTGCAGCATCCCGATGGCTTCCGGGCGCTGGATTCCGGCCAGGTAGACGCCTGGGCCGGGCTCGACCCGCACATGGCCAAGGGCGAGCTGGAAAGCGGCGCCGAGCTGTTCTTCCGCGCCCCGGATCTCAACACCTACGGCATCCTCAACGTGCGCGAGGAATTCGCCGCCGAGCATCCTGAGATCGTCGAGCGCGTGCTCGCGGTCTACGAGCGCGGACGTCTCTATGCCCTGGATCACCCCGAGGAGCTGAACCAGTACCTGCAGGACTACACCAAGGTCTCCCAGGAAGTCGCCGCCAAGCAGCTCGGCGAGCGTACAGACCTCAGCAACCCGGTGATCGGCGCCGAGCATCGCGCGTCGCTGCTGGCCGCCGGCGAGATCCTGCAGAATATCGGCCTGCTCAATTCGGACGTCTCCGTGGCCGGGGAGTTGGATGACCTGATCGATACCTCCTACATCGAGAACGTTCAGCGCCGCCAGCAGGCTCAAAGGGCCGCCGAGTAATGAGTCTGAACGACACCTTGAGCCGTACTGGGGACTCCCAGTGCGAACAGGACCTGCGGGCGGCGGCGCAAGCCGCCGCCCGTGGCCCGCTCGCCCTGCTGACCGCTTCGTCCTGGACGACGCGGGCGGCCAAGGCGCTGTTGCTGCCTCTCGGTCTGGTGCTGGTCTGGGAGATTTTCTCGCGCACCGGCATCTTCCCGAAGAACCTGCTGCCCTCGCCCTCGGCGGTGCTGGGCGAGATCGTCGGTCTGTGGAACTCCGGCGATCTGACGACTCACATCGGCGTCACCGTGACCCGCGTCGCCTTCGGATTCCTCGCGGGGGCTGGGGCCGCGACGCTGCTGGGTGCGCTGACCGGCTATTCCAAGACCGCGCGCGAGCTGCTCGATCCGACATTGCAGGCATTGAAGTCGGTGCCCTCGCTGGCCTGGGTGCCTCTGTTCATCCTCTGGTTCGGTATCTTCGAGACTTCCAAGGTCACGCTTATCGCCGTCGGCGTTTTCTTTCCGGTCTACCTCAACCTGATGACCGGAATTCAAGGCGTCGACCGCAAGCTGGTCGAGGTCGGCAAGTCCTACAACCTCTCCCGGCTGAAGCTGGTGCGGCGGATACTGCTGCCGGCAACGCTGCCCTATTACTTCGTCGGCCTGCGCGCCGGGCTCGCGCTGGGATGGATGTTCGTGATCGCCGCCGAACTGATGGGCGCTAGCGAGGGGCTGGGTTTCCTGATGATCGACGGACAGATGACCGGCCAGCCGCAGACCATCATCGCCAGCCTGATCCTCTTCGCGATCCTGGGACAGGCCAGCGACGCCGGGATCACGGCGGTCTCGCGCCGGGTGCTGTCCTGGCAGGACGACTTCGCCGGCATGGGGCGCGCCGCGAGCGGGGGCCGGAAGAATGCTTGAGATTTCCCGGCTCAACCGCCGTTTCGATGGCGGCACCGTCGCCCTCGACCGGGTCGACTTGACGGTCGCGGAGTCCGAGATCGTCGGTCTGGTCGGCACCAGCGGTTGCGGCAAGTCCACCCTGCTGCGGATCGTCGCCGGGCTGGACCACCCCACGAGCGGTGAGGTCCTGATCGACGGCACCCGGGTGGCCGGCCCGCGCCCGGAGATCGGCATCGTGTTTCAGGAACCGCGGCTGATGCCCTGGCTGGACGTCACCGAGAACATCCGCCTGGCGCTGGACGATTATCCGCGCAGCGAACAGCAGCGCCGCATCGCCGAGGTGCTGGAGCGGGTCGGCCTCGCCGGCTTCGCCAAGGCGCTGCCCCGCGAGCTGTCCGGCGGCATGGCGCAGCGCGTCGCCATCGCCCGGGCGCTGGTCCGCCGGCCCTCGATCCTGCTGCTCGACGAGCCCTTCAGCGCCCTCGATTCCTTTATCCGTATCGCCTTGCAGAATCATCTCTTGGAGCTGTGGGAAGACTCGCGCTTCACCATGCTCTTCGTGACACATGACATTGAGGAGGCGGTGGCGCTGAGCGACCGGGTGGTCGCCATGCGCGGGCAGCCCGGACGCATCCACAAGACCCTCGACGTCACCCTGACGCGGCCGCGCAAGCGCACCGCCGTGGAGTTCCAGTCGGTCAAGGAGGAGATCCTCGAGGCGCTCAACCTCGAGGACGAAGCGGCGGCCTAGCGCCGGGGGCTATCCTCTGCCAGGCCGGGCGACCGCGCTACTGCGCGGTGGCGCCCATCGAGGAGCCGTCGCCCCGCCTGCAGGTGGGATCGTTGATGCAGGCCCAGTACTCCCGCGACCAGGCTTCATCGGCCGCCTGGCGTTCGTCGATCTTCCGCTGCCAGGCGCGCCATTCCTCCTGGCTCATCTGCAGGCTGCCGGTGGCGGCGCTCCCACCGGACATGGCCGGCTGGTTCGGGCTGGCGTTTTCCCGAAGGGTCAGAGAGGCGCCGGAGCCGGTGTAGCTGGAGCCGGTGGCGGACCGCGCGCTGCCGGCCGCGCCGACCCTGCCGCTCTGGAACATCGTCCTGCCGGGCTGCAGCATCTGCTGCGGTGCCATCTGCTGCCGCAGGATCCGGGCGTTGAGCGCGGCTTGCGCCTGGGCCGCGCGCTGCTCCGCCTCGCGCTGCCTGCGCTCCCGCTCGAGGCGGCGCTGGCGGGCGGCCTCCATGTAGGCTGCGTCCTGCTCGAAGGCCGAGAAGTCGCGGCCGGCCAGGGTGGCGAGAGCCTTGTCCAACGGCAGCTCGATGGCGTCGGGGTGGGGCATCGGCCGGCCTGAGATCTGCAGGCCCGTGCCGCCCTCGATCGGCTCGACCTCGCCGCCAAGCTCCGCGTAGCGCGCGACCAGGGGCTGCATGGCGGCGAAGACCGCGGCATAGGCCTCCCGGTCGAGGCTGGCGCGCACCTGCTCGACGCAGGCCGGGTAACTGTCTTTCGAGAGAAGCTCGGCGCTCCGCGTGGAATCGTGCGCGATCAGGCCGAACACGCTGTTGGTCGGAATCCGCCCGCAGGTATCGCCGAGCAGGTAGTTCGGCGCGACCGGCGCCAGCATGTTGTAGGACTCCTGCTAGATGGCGATACGCTCCGGCTTGCCGGCGACGAGAATCTGGTGGCGCTCCCGCAGCTGCGTCTCGGCTTGGGCGGCGGCGGTATAGGCCTCGGCGCCGATGACGAGATCCCCTGCCTCGCGCAGGTCTAGGATCCGCTTCCGGGTCCAATTCTTGTCGAAGGGCTTGGGATCTCCCAGCTTTTCGACGGGCCGGAGATGCGCCCGCACGTGATCGGGAACCACCCCCTTGGGCTGGTTAGCCAGATCGAAGGGGAAGATTTTCCTGTCGCCCGCGATCTCGAACTGCCAGAGCGCCCAGTCGGTCGCTTCCTCGAAGCTGCAGGGGACGTCTTGACCATTGACGCATTTATTCACGATTTCCGCGTAGGGAGACTTCAGGAAAGAGGGGGCGAAGACCAGTGCGTCGCCTGCCGGCGTTCCGGTGATGCGCGCGTCGCGGGCTTCGGGGAAGGCGACAGGCCGGCCACCGGCGATGGGGTCGAAGATCCAGAACCGCGACATGTCGTTCACGATCTCGCCCTCTGCCTGCACTGCAAGCTGGTAGACGACGACCCGGCCAACCCTGGTCAACCGCACGGCGTAAGGCAGGCCGAACTTTGCAAAGAAGCTCGGCGGATGCGGATTGTATGGATCATTTTCGGTGACGCCGACCAGCAGCATCTCGTTGTCGTGCAGCGGATCCTGGAGTAGTGCCTGGGCAGGTGCCGCGTTCGCCAGTTCTTCAGTGCTTTGCGCTTGTGTGCTTGAGCCTGAACTTTGTGCTATCTGGCTAGCCTGCGCGGCTGGCCCTGCACAGACGGTAATCAATGAAAGACATACCGCAAAGCCAGCGAACACAAACGAGCAACGCATCTCACATCCTCCGGGGCAGAAAACCGATTCGCGCTTTTTACTGGCGGCGGAAAGCGAAAGCGACAGAAAATTGTCGCCAATGGGATAGTTTCCTTTGGAGTTTCGCGCCGCTGCCTAGGGCCGGAGGAGGGGAATCCTCCCAGTCTCCGGATTCAAAAAACGCTGGTGAAAAGGGCCGGAAATCACAAATTTGGGTAAAAAATGGGTAATACGCCGTTCTGATTCTTTCCAACGTCAAATCTTGTTGACGCCAACCGCGACCGGCGGCGCGTTTCTGATGGTCTGATAGACCACGCAGTAGCGCTCGGTCAGCTTGATCAGGCTGGCGAGCTGTTCCGCGTCGGCGTCGCAGTCGAGATCGAAGTCGAGGCGGATGTCGCGAAAGCCAACCGGCGCCGCCTTGTCGACGCCCAGGGTGCCGCGGAAGTCGAGATCGCCTTCGGCGCGCACCTGGCCGCCGCGCAGTGGAATGCCCAGCGCCGTGGCCACCGCCTTGACCGTGACCCCGGCGCAGGCAACCAGGGCTTCCAGCAGCATGTCGCCGGAGCAGGCGGCCAGACCGTTGCCGCCGGCCGCTTCGTGCAGTCCGGCTTCGACCAGGGCGCGGCCGGTGTCGACCTTGCAGACCAGGCCCTCGCCGCCGAGGTCGCCTTCGGCATGCATGGTGATGACCGCGGCCTCGGGGTCCTCCCGGTAGCGGTCCTTGATCGGGGTCTGCAGGGCGCGTAGCTCGTCGGCGTTCATGGCGGCTCTCCTCACGGCGGAATTGAAAGGCAGTGATAAGGCCTCGAACCGGCGGCGTCTAGACGGTGCGCAGCCGGTAAAGACAGTTCAGCAGCGCCGTCAACAGTAGGATCGCGCCGGCCTGGTGCAGCGCGCCGAGCCAAACCGGCACCGCCGTCAATAGAGCCGAAACGCCAAGCAGGAACTGAACGGCCGCCGCGGCGGCCAGCAGAGCCAGGGCAGGGCGCTGGGCCGCGCCCACCCGCCGCCATCCCCAGGCGCAAAGCGTCAGGCTGGCGAGGACGCTCAGCGTCGCCAGCAGTCGGTGGTTGAACTGTATCGCGGCGATGGTCTCGAACCAGTTCAGCACGAAGGGCTCGAGCCGCGCGTAGCCGTTGGGAATCAAGCGTCCATCCATCAGCGGAAAGCTGTTGTAGGTCAGCCCTGCGTTGGTTCCGGCAACCAGGGCGCCGGAAACCAGGGTGATCGCGAGCAGCGCCAGCAAGGCCAGCAGGCCACGCCGCAGCGGCGCGTTTGCCGGATTTCGCGCGGGCCCGGGTACCGCGAGCCGCAGCCACAGCCAGAAGAGATAGCCGTAGATGAACAGCGCCAGGGCCAGATGCGCGGCGAGGCGGTACTGGCTGACGTCGCTGCGCTCGGAAAAGCCGCTGGCGACCATGAACCAGCCCAGCGCGCCCTGCAGGCCGCCAAGCAGAAACAGCGCGGCAAGATGTGGCTTCAGTGGGCTTGGCACCTGCCCCCGCCAGAGGAACCACAGGAAGGGCAGCAGGAAGACCGCGCCGATCAGGCGGCCCCAGAAACGATGTATCCACTCCCACCAGAAGATGTTTTTGAACTCGGCCAGGCTCATGCCGGCGTTCTCAAGCTGGTACTCGGGGATCTGTCGGTAGAGTTCGAAAAGACGTTCCCACTCCTGCTGGCTCAGCGGCGGCAGCGCGCCGCTGAGCGGCGCCCATTCCATGATCGACAGACCGGACTCGGTCAGGCGGGTAATGGCGCCGATTACCGCCATGGCGAAAACCATGGCCGCGCAGAGCAGCAGCCAGGCGGCGAGCGCGCGTGGAGCTTGTCTCAGGCTGGCTGCGGCGGAGCGGTCTTGCATGACCGGAACCTAGAGCCGCCGTTCCGGCCCGGCAAGCGCCGGAAGCGCGCGGCGGATCGTCGCGCGGGAGGGGCCCTGGCTTCTCAAGCGCCTGCGGTTACAAGCCGCTGGAGGAGAGCTAGTGCAGGGTCAGCTCGCACTCGGTGTAGCGGGAGCGGCCCTCGGTGATCACCGGCACCGCGGCGACCTGCACGGAATGCAGGCGGCCGTCGAGATTGGCTTCCCAGAATTCCAGGAAGCGCTTCAACACGGGGAACTGCGGGGCCTTGTCATAGTCCTGCCAGACATAGCTTTGCAGCAGCTCGGGGAAATCCGGCAGGTGGTAGAGAATTTCCGCTGTGGTCAGGCGAAAATCGTGCAGTTGCTTGCGCAGTATCGCCATCGTCCCTTTTCCTCCTTGCGATCGTGTCCAACCCTGGACTCGAATCTTGCCGCTGGGGTGGCGGCAAATCAAGAAGATAAGTGAACAAAAACAGTATCTTAGCAGCAGGCGCCCGAGACTGCTAACAACAGTTTTGGGGGTTCGTACGGGGTTTAAATGGCCTCGATCAGGGTGTGGCGGGCGCGGGCGCCGCGCTCGATCGCCGCGGCTTCCAGCCGGCCGACGTTGAGCTCGTGACGCAGCATTTCCAGCAGCCGCAGCTCTTCCTGAGTGGCCACGGCGTCGGCGGCGACCACATCGACGGCCAGGGCATAGGCGGTCTCGAACAGCCGCTGGGGCAGGGTCTCGTGGACCTGCGCGAAGGCTTTTTCGATGCCGTCGGGATCCTGCAGCAGCGTGGCGACCTCGCGGGCCACGCCGGGAATCGCGGAGATGTCGTACTCCTGGAACATCGGCAGGGATTGAACGATGCGGGTCATCTTGCCGAGTTCATCGTCGTCGATATCGCTGTCGGCGACGGCGGCGAGCACCATGATGGAAATCAGCGCGTTCTGTTGGGCGATGCGGTCGGGCATGTGGTCGGTCCTAAATCCTGGGGGAGGCGCGCTGCGCCAGAGGAAGCTGATGTGGAACCCGCAACTTGGGGGCGCCGTCGCGGTCAATCAAGACATCTGCGCGCCGTGCCCGCCCGATTGCTCCGCGAGTTCTCCGGCCGCGGCATAGGCGTTCTGCGTAAAGCGCGGTCGACAGCCGCCGCCTGCGAACGGCACATTCCGGCCATGGAGCCCATCGTCAATGTCGTCCTTCCGGTCTTCGCGATCATGCTGGCCGGATACCTCGCCGGCCGTGCCGGTCTGCTGGGTGAAGCCAGCAGCCAGGCGCTGAACGGCTTCGTCTACTACATCGCCCTGCCGGCGCTGTTCTTCGTCTCCATGGCACGGGTGCCGGTCGGCGACGTATTGAACGGTCCCTTCCTGATCGCCTTCGGCGGCGGCATGCTGGCGACCTTCGGGCTGGCGGTGCTGGTCGCCACCTTCGTTTTTCCCAACCGTACCGGCGCGCTCGGGCTGCACGGCATGTCCGCGATTTTTTCCAACACCGGCTACATGGGCATCCCGCTGCTGATCATCGCCTTCGGCGAGGCCGGGAAGCTGCCCGGCATTATCTCCACGGTGATGACCGGGGTCGTCGCCATGGGCGTGGTTACCGCCATTCTCGAGGTCGATCTCGCCGCCGATAGCGGGCCTCTGAAGGCGCTGCGCAACGTACTGATCGGGATCGGCAAATCGCCGCTGGTAATGTCGGCGGTCGCCGGGCTGCTCTACTCCTACAGCGGGTTTCCGGTGCCGGCGCCGGTGGAAACCTTCTGCGATCTGCTCGGCGCCTCGGCCGGGCCGGCGGCGCTCTTTGCCATCGGTCTCTTCATGGTCGGCAAGTCCTTCACCGCGGGCATGGGCGAGGTCGGATGGGTGGTCACGCTGAAGCTGCTGGTCCAGCCGTTGATCACCTGGTGGCTGGCCTACGAGGTGCTCGATATGGACAGCCTCTGGGCGCAGACGGCGGTGATCCAGGCGGCGCTGCCGACCGGCGCGCTGACCTTCGTCCTGGCGCAGCGCTATGGCACCTACGTGCAGCGCGCCACGGCGGTGATCATGATCTCGACCGTCGCCTCGGTGATCACGCTCTCGGCGCTATTCCTCTATTTGGGCGTGGGCTGAAGAAACGTCCGGGTCGCGGCCACGGCCTCGGCCAGACCGATGCGTTGAATCTCCACCTCCTCGGGAAAGGCCGTGGTCAGGCGTGTCGGCATGCGGCTGTCGAGCAACACGAAAACACCGTGATCGTCGGCCTTGCGGATCAGCCGTCCGAAGGCTTGCCGCAGGCGCAGGCGGGTCAGCATGTCGTCGTAGCGGGCACCGCCGAAATAGGCGCGCCGCGCCTTGTGGGCGAGGCTCGGGCGCGGCCAGGGAACCCGGTCGAATACGATCAGGCGTAGCGCCCGGCCTGGCACGTCGACCCCATCGCGCACCGCGTCGGTGCCGAGCAGGCAGGAGTCCGGCTCGGCCCGGAAGATATCGACCAGGGTCGAGGTGTTGAGGCGGTCGACATGCTGGGCATAGAGATCGAGCCCGGCTGCCTCCAGCGGTGCGGCGATCCGCTTGTGCGCGGCGCGCAACCGCGAGATCGCGGTGAACAGGCCGAGCCCGCCGCCGCCCGAGGCCAGGAACAGCGCCCGCAAGGCCGCCGCGGTCTGATCCAGATCGTTGCGGTCGAGGTCGTTGACGATCAGCACCTTGGTTTGCTTGGCGTAGTCGAAAGGCGAGCGGATCCGGGCGCGGAAGGCCTCGTTATCGAGGTGCAGGGCACCGCTGCGCATCTCCGCGGCCAGCCAGTCGATGCTGCCGTCGGCCTCCCGGTCGGTCAGGGTCGCCGAGGTGACGACGGCGCCCTGGGCCGGCTTCATCACGGCCTCGGCGAAGGGTTTCATGGGGTCGATCCAGTGGCGGAACATCCCAACATCGAAGTCGCGGCCCTCGATCCGCTCCACGGCGAACCAGTCGACGTATTCCGGCGGGGTTTCCTCGCGCAGGGATTGGAGCATGTCGCGCCAGGCCTGAACCGGCAGCAGCCCGCGCCGCTCCAGGCTGCGCGTCATGGCGTCGATCCGCCGCCGGGTCTCGCTGTCGAGATCCTCGGCTTCCTTGTCGAGACGCTCGAGCAGGCATTTGCGCAGGGCCCGCAGCGGCCGCTGCAGGCGTTCCAACGCCGCGTCCAGGATATCCGCTTCCGCGAGGAGTGGGTCGGCCAGGGGGTGCACCGGGGTTTCCAGGCTGTAGCCGTCCTGAACGCGCTCGGCGCGGGCATAGACCTGGGCGCGCACCTGGCTCAGGAACGATTCGGTCGGCCCCGCCGGAGCGCCATCCCTGATCCTGCCGTGCCAGGCCGGGGCGGGCAGGGCGCGCGCGCCGGCCAGAACTTCTTCCAGCGCCGCCTCGGCCAGCGGCTGCTCGGCGACCAGTTCGTCGAGCCGCCGTTTCAGGCCGCGCTGCCGGCTGACGCCGCGCCGCGAAGCCTCTGCGCCGAGCAGCCAGCGGCGCAGCTCCGCGGTTTCCTGGCCGCTGAGATGCGCCGAGAAGGCGGAGTCCGCGGCGTCGAAGAGTTGATGCCCCTCGTCGAAGACATAGCGTTGCGGAAGCTGCCCCTCCTCGCCGCCGCCGAGCGCCGCCTGGATCATCACCAGGGCGTGGTTGGCGACCACGAAGGAGGCGCGGCGCGCCCTGCGGATGCCGCGCTCGATGAAGCATTTGCGGTAATGCGGGCAGGCCGAGTAGATGCACTCGCCGCGCTGATCGGTCAGGGCCACGGTCTGCGCCGGTCCCGCGAGGTCGATCAGCCAGGCCGGGAAATCGCCGCCGACCATGTCGCCGTCGCGGGTCCGGCCGGCCCAGCGCGCCATCAGGCCCAGCGCGATCACGTTGCTGGCCTGTCCGACCGCGGCGCCCAGGGCTTGCTCCATGTTGAGCAGGCAGAGGTAGTTTTCGCGGCCCTTGCGGATCACCACCTTGCGGCTCTTCTCCACCGGTTCGGGCAGCAGCAGCGACAATTCCTTGTCGATCTGGTGCTGCAGGTTGCGGGTATAGGTGGAGAGCCACACCGGTGCCTGATTCTTTTCGGTCCAGACGCTGGCTGGCGCGATGTACCCCAGGGTCTTGCCAACTCCAGTTCCGGCTTCGGCGAGCACCAGGTTGGGTTCGCCCGCCCGCGCGCGCGGCAGGAAGGCCTGGCTAACGGCGGAGGCATAGTCGGCCTGCTGGGGCCGCGCTTCGGCATCCTCGTCGAGCAGCTCGGCAAGCCGTGTGCGGGCCTCGGCGGGGGACACCGGGTCCTGGCCCGGCGGTTGCTCGGGGGCGAATTCCGCCCATTCGCCGAGGCGTTCCCACACCCGGAAGCCTTGGAAGGGCCGCGGCGCGCGTTCGGGCTTCACCGAGGCCAGCGCGGCCAGCACCGAGGGACCCCACGGCCAGCCGGCTTCGGCCATGGCGGCGGCGACGGGATAGGCCTCGCGCTCACCGGCGGCGGCGAGCTGGGCGTGCAGCAGGTCGGCGGCTTCGTACAGCAGGGCGGCCTGGGCATCGTGATCGGCCGGCGGCCTGAGCCCCAGGGCCTGCGCCAGGCCGCGTGGCGTCGGCGCGCAAAAGGCCGCCGGGCGGACGAAGGCGAAGAGTTCCAGCAAGTCGAAAGCCGGCAGGGACTCGAGGCCGAGCCGCCGTGCGGTCTGCCGCGCGTGGCATAGCAGCGGCGGCGCCTTGAGGCAGCGGGCGGCGGCCTCGGCCGGGGACAGCGTCTCGATCTCGCCGTCGGGGCTCAACACGCTGACGGCGTTGAGGCCGGCGACGACGGCCTCGGCTCGATTGTAGACTTGCTGGGGATGACTGGGGGCTGGCATGCGTAGACTATAGTGAGCCTATCCGGAGTCGTCGCGCGCAGCGCGACGGCGGGCAGCAGATCCAAGTTGGAAGAAAGGGCGGCGTGGAGCTTGCAGGCGTCTTGAAGGGCGAAAAACGCGCCTGGGACAGCTTTGTCGCGGCCCAGGCGCCGGTGATCTATGCCGCGGTCGGCAAGAAGCTGCGCATGAACGGGCATAGCGAGGATGTCGACGATGTCGCGCAGGAAGTCTTCGTCAAGCTGTGCCGCAACGACTTCAAGCTGCTGCGCGGTTTCGATCCGGCACGCGCCAAGCTCACTACTTTTCTGACCGTCATCGCCATGACCACGGCGATCGACCATCTGCGCCGCCAGAAAGCGCAGCGCAGCGGCCAGCATCACGCCCTCGACGACGTACCGGAGTCCGCGTTGTCGGTCGCGCCGGCAATCCGGGAGCACATCAAGATCCCCGAGGGGCTGCTCTCGCCGCGCCAGGCCCTGATCATGACTCTGTTATACGAGCGCGACATGGAGGGGCCGGAGGCGGCCGAGCTGCTGGGCATCTCGGCACAAACCGTGCGGTCCCTGCATCACAAGGCTCTGTTGCGCCTGCGTGCGCATTTCAACGAAAAAGAAGATGATAACGCAGGGGATGACTCGCCCGCCGGTAGCGTAGAACGGTTAGAGGATGGAAAATCATGACCCGCGAAAAAGATAAAGACAGAGAGCTTTGGCTGCGCGCCGCACCGGCGCGCGCCGAGACCCAGCAGCCGGGCGAACCCGTGGACGCGCCCATGGACGCGCTTGATCTGGCCGCCTATCTCGATGGCACGCTCGATGCCCAGGCGGTGGACGCGCTGGAAGCCCGCCTCGCGGCAGAGCCCGATCTGCTGGACGCCGTGCTGTCCGCGCGCTTGGCCCTGGCGGAGACGCCCGAGGCCGCGCCGCCGCGGGTCGTGGCCCGCGCCCAAGCCAGTGTCGCGGGCCCAGGCCGGGTTGCCGCGCCGCGCGGCGGCTGGTTCTCCACCTGGTTGCGGCCACTTGGCTGGGCCACGGTGGCGGTCTTGGCGCTGGTGGTCTCCGGCGCCGGTTTCGAGATTGGCCGTGAAGGCTACGACGCCGTGGTCGAGGTGCAGAGTCTGATGACCGAGACCGTGGCTTTCGATTTCTCCGACCCCGCGTCGGATCTGTTTCTTTAGGGGATGATCATGAACTGCAGGCTGCCTTGGATACTCTTCGTGCTGTCGTTGATTCTCAACGTCGCTCTGATTGGCGGCGCGGTTTACGTCAAGTCGATGGCGCATCACTACCGCGACAATCCCAATGCCCAGGCGGAGTACCTGGCCGATGAGCTGTCGCTCGACGCCGGACAGCAGGCCGCGCTGACGGAACTGATGTCGAAGCTGTCCGCCGCCAAGGACGACCGCCAGGAAGGGCGGCGCGATTCCCGCGAGCGTTTTCTGACGATGCTGGCCCAGCCCGAACTCACCCGCGAGGATATCGCCCGCGAATTGGAGGCCGGCAGCGGCGATTGGATCGCGCGGTTCAGCGACAAGATGATCGAGATGCACGCTTTCGTGCAGACCTTGTCCCCCGAGCAGCGCGACGAGCTGTTCGCGCTGGCGCGCGAGAAGCGCGGCGGCATCAACCGTCTGTTCGGCGGCAAGCACTAGGGCGTTGCCGAGCCGCGTTATGCGAAAAGCGAAGGCGCGCCATGCCGCCGCCGCGCAGGGCTTGGCGTTGACCTGACCCCCGGGCTTGCATAGGTTCCCGCTGGTCCGCACGGGGCTTTTCCCGGCGGCGCGAGGATCGAGAGACCCCATGACGAGTGAACGGGAACTGGCCGAGGCGGCGCGCGCCTGGCCCTTCGAGGAAGCGCGCAAGCTGATCGAACGCACCGGTGGCAAGGTACCGGAGAAGGGCTATGTGCTCTTCGAGACCGGATACGGCCCCTCCGGCCTGCCGCACATCGGCACCTTCGGCGAGGTGGTGCGCACCACCATGGTGCGCCGCGCCTTCGAGAAGATGAGCGACATCCCAACCCGGCTGTTCTGCTTCTCCGACGACATGGACGGCCTGCGCAAGATCCCCGACAACATCCCGAACAAGGAGATGGTCAAGGAACATCTGGGCAAGCCGCTGACGCGGATTCCCGATCCCTTCGGCACCCACGAGTCCTTCGGCCATCACAACAACGCGCGGCTGCGCGCCTTCCTGGATTCCTTCGGCTTCGAGTACGAGTTCAAGTCCTCGACCGAGTACTACGCCGCCGGCGAGTTCGACGCCGCGCTGCTGAAGGTTCTGGAAAACTACGACGCCATCATGAAGGTCATGCTGCCCAGTCTCGGCGCCGAGCGCCAGGCGACCTACAGCCCGTTTCTGCCGGTTTCTCCGAAGTCCGGCCGGGTGCTGCAGGTGCCGATCCTGGAGCGCAATGCCGAAGCGGGGACGGTCGTGTTCGAGGACGAGGACGGGACCAGAACCGAGCTGCCGGTGACCGGCGGCCACTGCAAGCTGCAGTGGAAGCCCGACTGGGGCATGCGCTGGTACGCCCTGGGTGTCGATTACGAGATGTCCGGCAAGGACCTGATCGACTCGGTGAAGCTGGCCAACCGGATCACTTCGATCCTCGGCGGCCGCCCGCCGGAGGGCTTCAACTACGAGCTTTTCCTCGACGAGAACGGCCAGAAGATTTCAAAGTCCAAGGGTAATGGCCTTTCGGTGGACGAGTGGCTGACCTACGCGCCGCCGGAGAGCCTCGCGCTCTACATGTTCCAGAAGCCGCGCGCCGCCAAGCGCCTCTACTTCGACGTCATCCCGCGCGCCGTGGACGAATACATGAGCCACCTGGAAAGCTTCGCGCGCGAGGACGATCCGGCCAAGCGCATGGAGAATCCGGCTTGGCACATCCACCGTGGCCAGCCGCCGCACGAGCAGGCGCATCTGTCCTTTTCGATCCTGCTGAAGCTGGCCAGCGCCTGCAACAGCGAGGACCCGGCGGTGCTCTGGGGCTTCATCTCCCGCTACGCCCCCCAGGCGACCCGGGAGACGGCGCCGATCCTCAACGACCTGGTTGGCCACGCCATCGCCTACTACCGGGACTTCGTGAAGCCGAACAAGCGCTACCGCGCGGCCACGGCGGAGGAGCGGGCGGCGATCGCCGATCTTCTCGCTCGCCTGGAGGCCCTGCCGGACGGCGCCGAGGCCGAAGCCATCCAGTACGAGGTCTACGAGGCCGGCAAGTCCGCGGGTTACGAGAACCTGCGCGACTGGTTCAAGGCGCTCTACGAAATCCTCTTCGGCGAGGAGCAGGGGCCGCGTCTCGGTTCCTTCTTCGCCCTCTACGGCCTGGAGAACGCCAAGGAAATGCTGCGCCGCGCCGCCGCCGGCGAGCTGTTGGGCGAAGACGCGGCCTAGCGGCCGGCTAGCAGCGCCGCCGCTAGCCCCGGTGCGACCAGTCCCAGTAGAGCTCGCGGGCCTTGCTGTATATCGGTCCGGGCTGCAGGTCCCGCGCCTCGATGCGGGTCACCGGCATCACCTTGCCGTAGTTGCCGGTGGAGAAGATCTCGTCGGCCTCGAGAAAATCCTGATAGGCCAGCGCCCGTTCGTGGACCGCGATCCCGGCGTCGCGCAGCAGCTGCGCGATCCGCTGCCGGGTGATGCCGTTGAGGAAGGTGCCGTTGGGCGCCGGGGTGTGCGCCGCGCCGTCCTTGGCCAGCCAGAGATTGGCGGTGGCCAGCTCGGCGACGTTGCCCAGGGCGTCGAGCACCACGGCGTTGTCGAAGCCCCTGGCGCGGGCGTCCTGCAGGCTGCGCCCGGAATTGGGATAGAGGCAGGCCGCCTTGGCGTTGGTCGGCGCCTGGGCGAAGGTCGGGCGGCGATAGGGCGACAGGGTGATGGCGCAGGCGCCCGGCTCGGGCAGCGGCGCGGAGAACAGCGTGTAGCAGTAGCGCGTGGACTCCGGGTCCGGCGCGACGAAGCCGGTCTCCGCCCAGTACATCGGCCGGATGTAGAGCTCGCAGCCGGCGCCGAACTTGGCGACGCCGTCGCGCAGGATCTCCTCGATCTGCGGCCCGCTGTGCGCCGGAGCCAGGCCCATGGCCCGCGCCGATTCGACCAGCCGCTGGCAGTGCAGGTCGAGGTCCGGGGTCACCCCCTCGAAGGCGCGGGCGCCGTCGAACACCGTCGAGGCCATCCAGGCGCCGTGGCTCAGGGCTCCCATCACCGGCGGGTTGCCGCTCAGCCATTCGCCGTCGATGTAGTGCCAGGCTTCGCTGGTGGAGATTGCGGGCATGTTCGTCTCTCGCGCTGAAGGGGCGCCGCGGGCGGGCGCCCTCTGTGGATGAGGGAATCTGCCGACAGAATACGCAGCGTCTGCCGCGAGTCCAGGCGTGTCTCCGCATGGCAGGACTGGGGAAAATTCACGGCGGGGCGCCGCCCGAAGGGAACTTCGCGGCGCCCGGCGCGTTGATTATGCAGCGCAACGGATCCGGCTCGCTAAGGCCGCGATCCAGAAAAGCCTTTCATTTCCCCATTAACGGGAGGAGCAGCCATGACCGCCATTCAATCCCTCAAGACCGCCGGGCTCGGCGGTGTCCTGCTGCTGAGCCTTGCCGCCTGCGCCGCGCAGGACCGTGGACCGAAACGCGTCGACAGCGACGCGCCGACCCTCACCTACGTCTTCGACGGCAGCGAGCGCGAGCTGCAGGAGGCGCGCTACGACGCCGAGGAGGAGTGCCGCGACCGCTATGCCCGCGACGCCGACCTGGTCGAGACCTACCGCGACGGCGACGAGGTGGTCGCGATTTTCGAGTGCGACTGACGACGGCTCCCGCCCGCGCGCAGGTATAGCGGCGCGGTTCGGAGAGGGAGAAGGGAAGCCCTAGCCGCGCTTTTTCTTGGCGGGCTTATGTGTCTTCCTGGCTGTCTTGGCGGCAGGGTTGTTCTTCGTTGTTGCGGTGTCGGCCTGCGCGGCCTTTTTCTTCGCGGTGTCGCGCGCTTTCTTTTGCTCGGCGAGCTCCTTGCGCCGTGCGAAAAATTCCGCGTCGAATTCATCGAGCCTCTTTTCAAGCCAAGCGATAAATCTTTGTTCCCCCTCCAGGCCAGTGAGGTAGTCCGGGTGGGTCTCGGGAATCTTGCTGCGTGAATCGTATTCGTCCGCCGGGCGGTAGCGGCCACTCACCATATGGCCCGGGTGTTCTCGGCACCAGGCGAGGGCATGGGTGCAGACCCATGTCTTGCCGCCGCGTTTCGTTGGCGCCGTGCGCGCGCGCCCCGTGACCTCGTCGACCGCAATAAGCCGGTTCGACGCCATACCCGTTATCAGCCGGTAGGCCTTGCGCAGAAAGTCTTGATGTTCTCGGTCGTCGATATGATAGCGGGCCTCGAGCGAACTGGCATCGAGGCTCCAAATCGGCGGCAGTGGCTTCCCGATTTCGCGAAACCAAGACACGTTGTAATAGTTGTTCTTCACTACGCCGCGGTCGGCGAGGAACTCGAACCGGAGCCGCGGCAGATTGACGATCCGGTAGCGGGGCGGCTCGGAGTCCACCGCCTCGACGATCGGTTGCCAGTCTTCCGGTTCCAGCCAGCAAAAGAAATGTAGGCAGTCGGGGTCGGCGAGGCTATCGAAACGCTGCAGTTGCGGTGCTTTACCTTCCTGCAGGGCGGCCGCCAGCAGCTTCTGGTTCTCGGCATCGTCGTGACTGACGATGCAGATGCCAGGGAAGGTCTTCTTGAGAAGGTCGGTGAAAGCTTGCTCGTCCTCCGTGGTGCAGGCGACGAGGCGATACTTGTACTTGTATAGTTTTTTCTGCCTAGCGATGTGCTCATAGCGACGCCGCTGGTCCTCTCTTCGCTTCACGACCTCGGGGTCGTTCGGGTCTTCCTCCTTCGCCAGAACGATGGCTTTCGCTGCGTGGTATATCCGCGGCGTTTGCCGCGGTTCGGGATAGGTGGCGGCATCTTTTCCTGCATCGTGTTTTTTGGTCATGGGGCGCCTCCCTGTCACAAAGTTTAGGGCCGTGTGGGTGGCCGGTTGAGCCTGCGGACATGGGCATCGAGATCATCGCTGTCGCGCGGATGCTCTTCGGGCTTGGGTCCAAGCAGTTCGTCGATGAGTTGTTCGAGAACTTCTCTCAGATAGTCTTCGTCTAGGGTCTCTCCCGGTAGAAGCTTAGGGATTAAAAGCAGAATGTCGCCGCTGCGGCCATTCACCAAGATCCTATGCGCAGCCTCCTTCTCGCGCTTCGTCTCGTCGAGACGATTGGCATACACATCGGTGGTGTTGATGTGCAGGTGCCGCTTGTTGAGGGTGTTCTTAAACGTGAGATCTATGAAGGAGCCCTCGCGAAGATTTCCGGTCCAATGACCCTTGAAGTGCATTTCCTTCTTGTTGCCGCCGACCTCCTGATCCTCCGCGCCGCCACGGTGCTTGAAGAATTTGTCATAGCCGCGCGCTACCAGTATCTCCTGAATTATTCGGCGGATGAGCTCATTGTATTCTTGTATCCGCGGACTGCCCCGATTCTCGACAATGAGGCCGAGCGGGATTTCTCCGCTCTGATCCGGGAAGATCTCGACGATGTCGTCCTTGTCGGCGAGGGTGAATCCGGGTGTTGGCGGAATCTGCGTGAGCAGTTCCTCGAGATCCGGCGGGACGTTCACCAGGATTTGCCCCTGATCTTCGGGTTCGAGGGGGAAGTTCGGCGGCGGTCCCGAAGGCTGCGGCTCGACCATATCGAAGTTCGAGGAATCGGGGCCTTGAATGGGCGCTGTTACTGGCGGCACATAGCGTTCCAAGGCCAGGGAGCCGCCGCCGCCGAGCGGTCCTTGTGGGCCGTGCAGGCCCATGGAAGCATCTTTATTTAGCCGATAGGTCGTCGCGACAAGGCGCGGGAGAGGTGCGGCAAGAGCCGCAGCGTTGATAACGGTACCCAAATCCTGCCGACTATAGCCCGGCTTATTAATGTAATAGTCCTTGCCGCGGAAGTTGATGATCGGGTTGCCGAAGGAGTCCTGGTAGATACCGCCGACCTCGTCGGAGAAGGCATCGCGGATGATAAGCGCTTCCTCGATGGGGTCCGTGGTCAGGCCGATCTGGATGTTGGGCAAAAAGCTCTCCCAGAAGCCGACGTCTTCAGCCTCGGTAATTTCCGGCATGTCCGGAAATTCCATGTACTGCGAGGGGGAAGGGGCGGTCCGGCTCAAGCGGGATCTCGGTCTCGCGCGGCGATGTTGAGCCAGAAGGCGTTCGACCTCGGCAGCCTGCGCGGGCGCGCGTTGCCGCAGCTCCGCTGCCAAGTGTTCGATCTGCGGGTCTGCGTTATTCGGATCGTGACGAAGGGCGTCTTTCAGGATCGGCGCGATGCCGTCGCTGCGCCCGGCGTCGGCGATCTTTTGCGCAAGGTGCCGGTTGTAAAGCCGGGTCTCCGCGTCGAGTGGCGCGGAGCTCTCTTCGGCGAGAGCTAAGCCCGTCGTGGCGGCCTTGTCTTCCCGCGCTTCGCGGCGGCGGCGGGCTGCGATCTGGCGCCGGATCTCCTCGCGTCTGGGGCGCCGCAGCGGCGGCGGGCGTCCCGCTTGCGCGGCTTCGGCGCGGTCGAGAAGAGAGTTTGAGACGGGATCGGTGCCGCTATCGCGGCTTTCATAAGGGAGAAGAGAGGGCATCGGGCCGGGAGCGCTGTTGTAGGAATAGAACAATAGTAGAACAAAATTGTTTCTAATGCAAGATAATGATCCTATAATAAAGTAAAGTTCTGCATTTGTTCGGAAATTTGGATCTGAACGGGAGACTTTTCCACAGCCCTGTGGGCCGCGGATGGCAGACCGAGAGGGCTGTCTCGCGGACTCATCCTGGGCCGCGTGTCCTTCACCGGCCCCTTGCCGGGCCTTTCCCGCTGGTTTAATGTGCAGTGCAACAAAATGCGCTGCGGCGCAGCGTTTCCCGCGTGTTTGATCTTATAACAGTATTAAAAAACAATAGTTTGTAAGGAGAGCGCTTTGCTCACTGATCTGCATGGCTACTACCTGGAGGACATGGAAATCGGCATGTCCGACAGCTACGCCAAGACCATCACCGAGGCGGACATCGTCCTCTTCCAGGCGGTCTCCGGCGACACCAACCCGGTGCACCTCAACGAGGAGTTCGCGCGCCAGACCATGTTCAAGGGGCGGATCGCCCACGGCATGCTCTCGGCCAGCCTGATCTCCACGGTGTTCGGCACCCGTCTGCCGGGGCCCGGCGCGATCTACGTTTCGCAGTCGCTGCGCTTCGTGGCGCCGGTCAAGGCCGGCGATACGGTTTCCGCCCACGTCACCGTGACCAAGGTCGATAAGGAGCGCGGCCGCGTCTACTTCGACACCCACTGCGCCGTCGCCGGCAAGGTGGTGCTGGACGGCCAGGCCGAGCTGCTGGTGTTCAAGCGCGAGGCCGTGCAGGCCGCCGCCGAGTAAAGCGGCCGCCGCCCATGGCCACGCCGGAGCACTTTCAGCTCCTAGCCCGCTACAACGCCTGGGCCAACGGCCGTCTCTACGACGCCGTGGCGGCGCTGCCTGCGGAGGGTTTTTCCCGCAACCTCGGCGGTTTCTTCGGCTCGCTCAAGGGCACGCTCAACCACATCCTGGTCGGCGATCTGATCTGGTTCCAGCGGCTGAGCGGGCAGGGCGCTGCGCCGGATAAGCTCGACAGCCTGCTGTTCGAAGATCTGGGCGAGCTGCGCGCGGCGCGGGAAGCCGAGGATGCGCGCATCCTCGCCTATGCCGGGGCCTTGACGCCCGAGGTTCTGGCCGGAACCCTCAGCTACCGCAACACCCAGGGCGAGGCCTTCACCCAGCCGCTGGCTCAAGTCCTGGTCCATGTCTTCAATCACCAGACCCACCACCGCGGGCAGGCGCACCAGATGCTGAGCCAGCTCGGCGCGAGTCCGCCGCCGCTCGATCTGCTCTATTACCTCCGGGAGGCTTGCTGAGCAGGCTCTCCGGCGTTGACGCCGCGCGGTCTTTGCGGGACAAAGGCGCCCTTCCGCAAGTGCGAAGCCCGTTGACCGACCCGAGAGCGAGAGAGCGCGCCCCGATGAGCCGCGACTACAAGGATACCATCTTCCTTCCGAAGACCGATTTTCCCATGCGCGCGGGGCTGCCCCAGCGCGAGCCGGAGATTCTAGCGAAGTGGGAGGAGATCGATCTCTACGAACGCCAGCGCGCGGCGGCGGCGGGGCGCGAAAAGTTCGTGCTGCACGACGGTCCGCCCTATGCCAACGGCCACCTGCACATGGGCACCGCGCTCAACAAGGTGCTGAAGGACGTCATCAACCGCTCGCGCCAGATGCTCGGCTACGACGCCAACTACGTGCCGGGCTGGGATTGCCACGGCCTGCCGATCGAATGGAAGGTCGAGGAACAGTACCGCGCCAAGGGCGCCGACAAGGATTCCGTCGACAAGGTCGAGTTCCGCCGCGAGTGCCGCGAATTCGCGGCCCACTGGATCGGCGTGCAGACCGCCGAGTTCAAGCGCCTCGGCGTGATCGGCGACTTCAAGGACCCCTACCGCACCATGGCCTATCCGGCCGAGGCGCAGATCGTGCGCGAGATCGGCAAGTTCCTGATCAACGGCGGCCTCTACGCCGGGTCGCGGCCGGTGCTGTGGTCGGTGGTCGAAAAGACCGCCCTGGCCGACGCCGAGGTCGAGTACCACGAGCATAAATCGCCGACGATCTGGGTGCGTCTGCCGGTCAGGACGGCGAGCGATCCGGCGCTGGAAGGCGCCAGCATCCTGATCTGGACCACCACGCCCTGGACCATGCCGGGCAACCGCGCCATCGCCGCCGACGCGGAAGCGCTCTACGCGGTGGTCGAACTCGGCCCCGAGGCGCCGGAGCAGGAGCCTCTGGCCAAGGCCGGGGAGAAGCTGGTCGTCGCCAAGGCGATGCTGGAAGACGCCGAGCTGGCGCCGCTCGGCAAGGTCGCCGACTACAAGATCCTGGCCGAGCTGACCGGCGAGAAGATCGCCGGCACGCTCTGCGCGCACCCGCTGGCCGAACAGGGCTACGGGGAGGACCGTCCGGTCCTGCTGGCCGACTTCGTGACCATGGAGCAGGGCACGGGCTTCGTGCACATCGCGCCGGGCCACGGCGCCGACGACTGGGCGCTCGGCCGCAAGCACGGTCTGGAGATCCCCCACACCCTGGACGCCGCCGGCCGTTTCCTCGATCACGTGCCGCTGTTCGCCGGGAAAGTGGTCTTCACCGACGAGGGCAAGGAAGGCGATGCCAACGGCGCCGTGATCAAGGCGCTGATCGAGGCCGGCGGCCTGCTGGCCAAGGGCAGCCTGCGCCATTCCTATCCCCATTCCTGGCGCTCCAAGGCGCCGCTGATCTTCCGCAATACGCCGCAGTGGTTCATCTCCATGGAGACCAACGATCTTCGGCGGAAGGCGCTGGAGGGCATCGACCAGACCCGCTTCGTCCCGGCGCCGGGGCAGCGCCGTCTGCGCGCGATGATCGAGCAGCGGCCGGACTGGTGCGTCTCCCGCCAGCGTCTCTGGGGCGTGCCGCTGCCGCTGTTCGTGCACAAGCAGACCGGCGAGCCGCTGCGCGACCAGGCGGTGATCGACCGCGTCGCCGAGGCCTTCGAGACCGAGGGCGGCGACGCCTGGTTCGCCAGCCCGCCGGAGCGCTGGCTGGGCAGCGATTACGATTCCGAGGACTACGAGCAGATCACCGACGTCGTCGAGGTTTGGTTCGATTCCGGTTCGACCCATGCCTTCGTGCTGGAGGCCCGCCCGGATCTGAAATGGCCGGCCTCGCTATACCTCGAAGGCTCCGACCAGCATCGCGGCTGGTTCCATACCTCGCTGCTGGAATCCTGCGGCACCCGTGGCCGTCCGCCCTTCGAGGCGGTGCTGACCCATGGCTTCGTGCTCGACGAGCAGGGCCGCAAGATGTCCAAGTCCCTGGGCAACGTCACCGCGCCCGGCGATCTGACCGATAAGTTCGGCGCCGATATCCTGCGTCTCTGGGTGGTTGCCTCGGACTATTCCGAGGACATCCGCATCGGCAAGGAAATCGTCAAGTATCAGGTCGACGCCTACCGCCGCCTGCGCAACACGCTGCGCTATCTGCTCGGCAACCTCGATGGCTTCGACGAGTCCGAACGCCTGCCGGCCGAAGAGATGCCGGAGCTGGAGCGCTGGGTGCTGCATCGTATCTGGCAGCTCGACAAGACCCTGCGCGAAGGCTGCGAGGCTTACGACTTCACCGAGGTTTATCAGGCGCTGCACAGCTTCTGCGCCGTCGATCTCTCGGCCTTCTACTTCGATGTCCGCAAGGACTCGCTCTACTGCGACCGCGCCGACAGCCTGCGCCGCCGCGCCTGCCGCACGGTGCTCGATATCCTGTTCGACCATCTGACGGCCTGGCTGGCGCCGATCCTCTGCTTCACCGCGGAGGAGGCTTGGCAGGCCCGAGGCAAGGCGCCGGAAAGCGTCCATCTGCGGCTGTTCCCCGATGTGCCGGAGGCTTGGCGCGACGAGGTCCTGGCCGAAAAATGGGCCAAGGTGCGGGCCGTGCGCCGGGTGGTCACGGGGGCTCTGGAATTGGAACGCGCCGAAAAGCGCATAGGTGCCTCGCTGCAGTCGGCACCGGCGGTCTACATCGAGGACGCGGAGACGGCGCGGGCCGTCGCCGATCTCGATCTCGCCGAGCTGTCGATCACCTCGGGCCTGCGTATCGAGCAGGCGCCGCCGCCCGCCGAGGCCTATCGGATCGAGGATGTTCCCGGAGTCGGTGTGCTGCATGAGCCCGCCGAGGGCGAGAAGTGCGAGCGGTGCTGGCGGGTGCTGCCCGATGTCGGCAGCCACCCCGAGGCGCCGGGGACCTGCGGCCGTTGCGCCGACGCCGTGTCCGTTCTGGAAAGCGCCGCCCAGTAGTGGCCGACAAGCGCGCGCCCTGGATGAACCTGACCTTCGCGCTCGCCGCGCTGGCGTTGCTGCTCGATCAGGTCAGCAAGTGGATCATCCTGCACGGCGTCATGGTGCCGCCGCGCAGTATCGAGGTCACCGGGTTCTTCAATCTTGTGCTGACCTATAACCGCGGCGTTTCCTTCGGCTTCCTGGCCAGCGATCTGTGGTGGAAGCCCTATCTGCTCTGTGCCCTGGCGCTGTCCGTGGTCTGCGGCCTGCTGATCTGGCTGCATTACAACGACAACCGCCGCCGCCGCCTGGGCATCGGTCTGATCGTCGGTGGCGCGCTGGGCAACGTGATCGACCGGATGCTCCACCCGGGTGTCGTGGACTTTCTTGATTTTCACGCTTTCGGCTGGCATTGGCCGGCTTTTAATATCGCGGATAGCGCGATTTTCCTGGGCGTGGTCTTGTTGCTTTCGGACGGCTTGTTTGCGGGCGGCCAGAGCGCTAAAACAGAGGCCAGCGGGAGGAACGAGGACCATGAGTAACACCAGCATCCCTGGGATTAGGCTTTTGCCGGCCCTGATTTTGCTCTGCGGCGGACTTGCCCTCGGCGCCTGCGAGGGGGTCAAGGAACAGCTGGGCATGAATAAACAGTCGCCCGACGAGTTCCGCGTGGTTTCGCGCGCGCCCTTGACGATTCCGCCGGAATTCAGCCTGCGGCCGCCACGCCCCGGCGCGGCGCGGCCCCAGGAAGGCACGCCGACGCAGCAGGCGCGGCGCACGGTGTTTCGCGTCGACGATGGCCGCCAGGGTATCGTCGCCGGCAGCGCCGGACTGTCCAGCGGCGAGACCGCGCTGCTGAGCGCAGCCGGCGCCGACCAGGCGGATCCCAACATTCGCGAGATTGTCGAGCGCGAGACCCTGCAGCTCAACGACGAGAGCGAGACCTTTATCAACACTCTGGTGTTCTGGAAGGACCCGGAGCAGCCGGGCACGCTGGTCGACCCCGCCGCCGAGGCGGACCGCCTGCGCGAGAACTCGGCGCTCGGCCGTCCGGTCACCGAGGGCGAAACGCCACAGATCGAGCGGCGTGAGCGCGGTATTTTCGAGGGCGTCTTCGAATAAACGCCGCACCGGGGCGGTTTTATGGGCCGCGCGCTGCGCGCTGCCGTTGTTTCGTCGCATTCGCGAACGATATCTAAGACCCGTCAGGTTTTTAGATGAGGCAGCGCGTGAGACGATCTCCATAGACAACGGGCACGAACGCGGTGGTATTGGGTCAGAGTGAAGAGCTTCATGCCAGTGATCTTGGTCTGCCTACGGTCGCTGAATCGAACGCCCGTGTGCCTGAGCTGATGACACTCAAAGAAGCCGAAGCCCGGCACATCAAGTTCGTGCTGGAGCGATGTGGTGGCATCAAGACGCTGGCCTGCAAAGTCCTCGAAATCGGACGAGCCACGTTGTACAGTAAGATCGAACAAGATTGACACTACGCAAAGCAACTGCACTCGGTCGATAGGCAATCGCATTGTCAAAGCGAAAAATACTGTTCGTATTGGGGTCGCTCGGTGCCGGTGGGGCGGAGCGTCAAGTCCTGCGAATCCTCACTCACCTCGATCGTGAGCGCTACGAGCCCTTGCTGTATGTCGTCTATCGCGAAGGCGACTTGGTCGACATGGTTCCCAGCGACGTTCCGGTGTTTGCCTACTGGGACGACAGACCGTTCCCTCGCATCAATTTTCCTGGCCGTATCCTGCTATCCCAATCGCGGCACTTGGCCAAGATAATCCGAAGCGAAGGAGTGGATCTAGTCTACGATCGCGCCTCGCAAATGACACTGATGACGTCGCTCGCAATGAAGGGTCTGAAAATACCGCGACTGTCCGTTGCCGTGGGTGAACCGAGTCGTGACTTTTCATTACTTCATTCGCAATTTGCAATTGCCAAGCGATTTCTGCTACGCCGAGCCTACCGAACCGCGACACGCGTCGTCGCCGTTTCCGAAGGTGTTCGCGAAGGGTTGATCGATTTCTTTTCTTTGCCTCCGGCCCAAGTCGTAACTTGCCCCAACTTGTTCGACATCGACCGAATTGATAGATCTGCCAACGAGCCGTTCGGAGAATACGACAGTGATCGATTCGAGATCGTTTCTGTGGGCAGACTCAGTCAAGAAAAAGGTCAACTCGACTTGCTCAAGGCGGTCGACCAACTCGTCAACAAGAATCAACTCCTCCAAGTGCGATTATGGCTAGTCGGCGACGGCCCGATGGAGCAACAGCTTCGTGAGTTCGTCACGGCACACAAGCTCGACCAACACGTCACCTTCGCAGGCTATCAAGCCAATCCATTACCGTTCGTAAAGCACGCCCAGCTCTTCTGCTTGCCATCGCTCTACGAAGGCATGCCCAACGCGCTCGTCGAAGCGATGGTTTGCCAAACACCCGCCATCGCCACCGATTGCCGCAGCGGCCCCCGCGAGATTCTCGGCGACAACGGAGAACGTGGAATACTCGTTCCCGTCAGCGACTCTAACGCCTTGGCCAGCGCAATCCGAGATGTCGTTATGGACAGAGAGTCCGCAATCGCCAAAACGGATGCCGCTCGTCAGCACATCATCGACACCTATTCGCTTGATCGCGGAATGAGTCGACTGGAAGCGTTGTTCAATCAAGTCTTCGATGACGCGCATTAACTGGCTTGTATCTGCAAGTCGGATCGTCGATATTGATGGCTCCTCTTCCAGCGGGGTTGGTCATGGCAATTGGCAGGCGAACAGATTACATCTAAGCGGCAACACCATTCGAACGGGCGTGGAATTGGAACAACAACCAAGCCACTCAGATGGCCTTCGATCAGATCGTTGAGCAGGCTATGGATAGCGGACGGGTGGCTGGGGTCAAGGAGCGAGGTACGAACGACGAGCCCCCAGTAGATAGAGCGTCGAACGAAACTGGGGGCTCGCGGGGCTCGACCTCAGCCACCCAACCGGCGATCGGACCACCGAGGAAGTACGAGATCATGGCAACGACGCCATACTGCGAGAACGCGGTGCCTAACTCCCGAGTCGTAATACCAAACACTTCGAGAACGATTGGCCGCAAGATTCTCGCGACAACGAACAGCAGCCCTAAGATCGCCTCACCCGCAAACACGAGTTAGACATGGTGATCGCGTTTCAATTGAAGAATGATTTGTCGTCATAGAAGATTCATCAATGATTGCGACAACATCTTAGCAAGATTGCGCATTCTATCGGGTAAGCTTCCTGTCTTCCAATTCCGAAACGCACGCTGGCAGCGTACACTACGAAACGCCGCTGCCCACGTCGCCAGAAGAAAGAATTGACACCCAAGTGAGAGAGCGTTGTTACGATTGTTTCCGACCGAAGCAGCATTGCTTTTGTGATGCGATTCCAACGATAAACAATCGCGCGGATATCTTGATCCTCCAGCACGTTGGCGAACGCTTCCATGCGTTCAACACGGCACGCATCGTGCGGAAAGCACTTCAGAAATGTCATCTGGAAACGGATCACAATCGCCTCTTCGGGCTGCAGGATCTTCCCATTCAACAGGGCGCTGGCTTGCTGTATCCAGACTCGACCGCACCCGATCTGGCGAAGCTTGCTCCCCTTGAGCGTCCTCAGCAGCTGATCATCATTGATGGGACTTGGCATCAAGCCAAGACAATCGTTCGCGACGTCCCGCAGCTCCGCGATGTGCCTCGGTATCGGTTGGCTCCGGCAACACCAGGTCAGTATCGAATTCGCCGCGAGCCCAACGAGTTCAGTCTGTCAACGTTAGAAGCCACTGTCGCGGCGCTGAGAGCATTAGAGCCAGACACAGTCGGCTTGGATCAACTGCTGGTGGCATTCAACACCATGGTCGAGAACCAAATGGAACATCCAGCTAGTCACGCGGCCTGGCGCAAGAAGAAGTCGCGAGGCACACGACCGCGCTTCATTCCGCAGAAGCTGTTGTCTCGGTCGAATAACGTGGTGGTCGCTTATGGAGAAGCCACACCGGGACAGCCCAGGCAAACGAACGCGTCTCCCACACCCGTAAATTGGCTAGCATCGAATTGGAACCAACGAGCGATTTGGCTCAACACTTCGGCAGCAGCAACCGTTGTCCGCTGATGCCATGAAGTACATGCGACTAGCGCCGACCGCCTTTGACGACTCCATGACTCAAGAAGAATTCCGTAGCAGATGGTCAGAGTTCCTGCGCTCCAACGACGTCTTGGTCGTTTACCATCAGCGCACATTCGAACTCATCCGCCGAGTCAATGCAGTTCAACCATCTTGCCTCGTTTTGAAATCGATCTTCGGCAAGTGGCAGAATGACTTTCATTCGATCGAAGAATTGATGAATGTCGAAGGTCTCCGCTCGCCCGTATTACCGAGCGCTAGCCGAGCCGAGTACCGGCTCGACATGGCGATTGCGCTTGTCGAACATTTGCAAGCGAAGTACTCCAGCCGCCAGCCGTTGGTCGCTGAAGGTGACCCTAGGAACGTTTGCTTCGCAAACGACGACTAATCAACGCGCCGCTAATTCCCGCGATTCTTAGTCTGTTGCAATCGAAGGATGCGATGATGGCCAGTGTCGACGGCGTAGATCGAACCGTCTTCGTGGACGCACACGCCGTGCGGGCGAAGGAGTCCGCGCTTTGGCTTCTCGACGCCACTGCCAAGGAGACTGGTCAGCGTGTTGTCGATGGGATCGTAAAGACGTATCCGCTTGTTCTGGTCGTCGGCGACGATGACGTTATCATCGAGATCAATGGCAACGTGCTTGGGCGAATTCAATTGAGCAGTCAATGCGGCTCCGTCCGCATTCCCGACTACCTGTTCCGGCAACGGTGCGATCTTGCCATCCAGCGTGACCTTCCGCAGAGCGTGGCCTGCGGCTCCAGAATGTAGACGTTGTTGCTCGAATCGACAGCCACAGCTCGCGGATCTATCAGAGGACTTTCGGTGGCCAAGCTGCCATCGGCTGGCACTCCCTTCTCGCCATTCCCAGCGATGGTACTGACGATGTTCGTCTTGAGATCGACCGTGCGGATGCGCAGGTTCTTCAAGTCTGCCAAGTAGAGTTTGTCGTTCGTCGAATTCAGCGAGACGCACATCAGAAAGTCGAAGGTGGCTTGGGATGCAGGTCCGCCATCGCCACTGAATCCCGGTTCTCCTGTGCCAGCCACGGTGGTGATGATTCCTGTCGTGCCATCGATCCGGCGAACGCAATGGTTCCAACTGTCCGAGATGTAGAGGTCACCGTTCGGCGTGACGGCGACATTGTGCATTCCGTTGAACGTGGCGTCTTTGGCTGGCCCGTTATCCCCGCTGTAGCCGTTGCTGCCATCCCCGGCGATAGTTGTGAGACTGCCTGCCGTATCAAGTTTGTGAACTCGTCCGCCCGCCAGCTCGACAATGTACATGTTGCCGTGCTTGTCAAAATCGACTCCGAAGGGCGAGTTGAGTTTTCCGGGTTGAGGATTTGTCACGTCGGCAAGCGAGTCGCCAATGACAACGGATGACCGCTGGGCTGTAGTAACATCCGTGAGGCAAACTACAGCGAGCAAGCAGGCGAAGATGCGGATTGCGAGATGGTTCATGGTG
>CALNZX010000006.1:0-341686 GCA_942491105.1 uncultured Alphaproteobacteria bacterium
GTCGCTATAAGCAATGCCTCCGGGGCCCAGGGAATGATCCCCTGGCCCCGAGTTGCCAACCATCTCTCCCCTCCCCCCCCCTCGGGGGGAGATGGTTGGCCGAAAGTTCAATGCTTGGCCTCCAGTTGGACAACCGGAGGCACCCCATAGCTGAATAATGACATAAAATTTTGCATTCATTTGCAGGAGACCATCATGTTTACCACCCTTGACGACAGCACATACAAAACCGCCATCGCCGAAACCGAAGCCGGAGTCCTCATCTGCTTCAAGCAGCAGTGCCCCCACTGCAAGAACATGGAGAAGGTGCTGGAAAAATTTTCCAAAAAGAACGAAGGCGTCGCCTTCTTCAACATGGATTCCGAGGAAAACCCGGAAGCACTGGAAGAGCTGGGAGCCCAGCGGGCACCCACCATCTACGTCATCAAAGGGGGCGCCATCGTCGCCACCAAAGCGGGCCTCATGAACCCCAAAGAGATGACCGCGTTTTACAAAAACGTATAACAGGGGACTTTTTGCTTAAGCAACATCGTCACCCTGCCACCGGAATTGATCCGCCAAAACTCAAATGCATTTCAAGCTTCTTCATGGTCTGAAATTCTGAATCAAACCACGAAGAACACGAAGCGCCCTTCGGGCTTCACGAAGAAAGTAAAAAAGTTTTTAACCTGTAATGGGGTGCGGGGATCATCCCCTGCCCGCCGGAGGCAAGGCTTTTTGCCTTTAGCCTGACATAAGAAAAACGCCGGGAGGAGGTACACAGCCGCCCGGATTTACCATAGGACGTCCAAACCAGAGAACGCCGCGGCAGATCGGGACCGGGTTCCGCAACCCAGCCCATTGAGACGCCAGGGCCATCCCCACATAATCGCAATGTGGGGATTTTTTTGCATCACCCCGGCAGGCCGCAACAGGCAACCCTGTACAGGAGTTCCCGGGCCGCCATGCCCTGGGTGACGCGCCCCCATGGAGAGATACAGATGAAACCGGAAAAACACGTCGACCTGGTCATCGTCGGAGGCGGGCCGGCCGGAATGACGGCCGCTGTCTATGCGGCCCAGGCCAATTTGAGTACCGTGATCCTGGAGGAGAGCGTCACGGGAGGGCTCGTGAATTCGACCCACACCGTGCTGAACTTCCCCTCTTACCCGAGGATCCACGGCATGGAACTGATGGAAAAGATGCGTGAGCATGTGGACAGCCTGTCCGTGCCCGTCGAAGAAGTGTGCGAAATTGAGTCCCTTTCCCTTGAAGGGGAGCTGAAAACCGTTGAGACCGACGAGGATATCTTCCGCAGCAAGGCGGTGATCCTGGCCACCGGTCGCAAGCCCATTGCCCTTGATCTCCCCACCGAGAGCGACGACGTGCACTACTGCGCCATCTGCGACGGCGGTGCTTACAAAGGCAAGCGCGTCCTCGTGGTGGGCGGAGGCAACAGCGCCTTTGACGAAAGCCTCTACCTGCTGCAGATCGGCGTCTCCCACCTCACCCTCGTGGAGTCCGAAAGCCGCTTCTTTGCCGCCGAATCCACCCAGAAGCAGCTCCTGGCCGATGAACGGGTGACCCCCCGCACCGGCACAAAGCTGGTGGACCTTTGCCTCGAGGAGGGGCGCCTCACCGGCGCCGTGATTGAAGACCTTGCCACCGGGAACCGTGAAACCCTTCCTGTGGACGGGATCTTTGTCTTTCTGGGACAGACCCCCAACAACGAGACCTTCAAAGACCAGGTCGCCTTAAGTGAAAAAGGCTACATCCTGGCCGGGGCCGACATGGGGACCAACATCCCCGGTGTGTACGGCGTTGGGGACATCAACGAGAAGGTTTTCCGGCAAATTACCACCGCCATGGGTGACGCAACGGTTGCAGCTCTCTCCGTTGAACGCTATATTCGCAACCTCAAAGGGAACGTATCATGACCGCAATTCTTACATCACAAAAAACCAGGGGTTGGGGCTTAAGCCTTCTGATCGCCCTTACCGGTGCTTTTCTGCTCTACAACCCGGAGACCCCGAAGGTTACCACTTACTGGTTCCTCACCATCTTCGCTATCTCGGGTTTTGCCTTTGAGATCATGCCCCTGTTCACCACGGCGGTCCTGCTTCTGATGATGTACATCGTCACAGGCGTCGCATCACCGGACCTCGCCTTTGTGGGATGGACCACCCCCATTCCCTGGGTCATCCTCTGCGGCATGCTCATCGGCGGCCTCATGGAGCGCACCAAGCTCTCCGACCGCATCGCCCTGCTCACCATCTACCACATCGGCACCACCCCCATGCGTCTCTACGCGGCCCTGGTCATCGCCGGATACGTGGTGGGCGCCATCATCCCGGACGTCATCACCGTGGTGATCCTCTTCATGACCATCGCCTCAGGCATGTGCAGCAAAATGGGCCTCGAAAAAGGGTCCAAAGCCGCCACCACACTGGTCATGGCCGCATTCTTCGGCGCCACCGTGCCCGCCACCAACTTTTTGCCCAACAACGTCGGCATCGTGGGCCTTCTCATGGTCAAGGACATGGGCGTTCCCATCGAGTGGTTGACCTTCTTCATCGACAACCTCGGCTACAGCCTCCTCAATGCCATGGGCTGCATCGGTATCCTCCACGTTTTCGGAAGCCGTGAACTGGGCAAGTACATCGACCAGTGCCGGGCCCACGCCAGTGAGGAGATCGAGGCCATGGGTTCCATGAGCCGTGATGAAACAAAGACCCTTCTTCTCACCATCCTGGCCGTCATCGCCTTTGCCACGGAAAAAGTCCACGGCATCCCCGGGTACTACGCCTTCTGCGGGGTCATCCTCCTGGGATTCACCCCCTTGTTCCGCCTCTTCAAGGCCGAGGACGTCAAAGAGGTCCAGTTCCCCATCCTCTTTTTCATCATCGCCTGCATGGCTGTGGGCATTGTCGCCGGAAGCCTCGGAATCCCCGCATGGATGGCGGCAAAAGTGGTCCCCTACCTGCAGACCATGGAGAGCCTGGCCGGTACCTCGATTTTGCCTACGGCGTGGGGATCCTGGCCAACCTGGCCCTCACACCCGTGGCTGCAGCCAGCTCCCTGAGCATCCCCATGGCCGAGATCGCCGCCAACTTAGGGCTCAACACCCAGCCCCTTCTCTACAGCTTCTTCTACGGACTCGACCAGTTCATCTTCCCCTACGAGCTGGCCGCAGCCCTCATCATGTTCGCCACCGGCTACGTGCGCATGAAATACCTCATGCAGATCATGGCCACCCGCATGGTGATCTCCGGCATCGCCGTCGTCATCGTGGCCACCACGTACTGGCAGTGGCTGGGGTATTAAGAGCCTTGCCTCCGGCGGCGAGGTGAGCCACCTCGAAAGCTGGTTTCCCTTGCGGTTTGTCCCTCGTCCCTCGGGCCAAACCGCAAGGGCATTCGCCGTGGACTGCATCGGCTCCAAGGTGATGTTTCATACTTGGAAAACGTATGATTACGGCCTTCACGAGGCCTGCCAGCCGGGGAAGACGAAATCAAGTGTGCATCGTGATTCACGAGCGCAGCGCGTCAGCGAATGTGATCGACTCGAGGAACGAAAGTCGGGAGCATTCGCGAACCTGAGGTGGGGGGTCACCCCTGTCCCGCCGGGGTCTCTTTGTTAACCGTTATTTAGTAAGGACATTTCATGCCAACGGCATTTCTTTTTCTGCTTCTCATCGCCGCTCATGTTATCTGGGGCGGTGGTTTCATTGTTATCAAACTGATCCTGGGATCGTTTACATTATCCCAGGTGCTTTTCGGGCGGGTGGTTCTGGCGGCGGTGATCTACGCCGTTCTCTGGAAATGGATTCCCAAGCCGGAATACCGGAAAGGGGACTGGAAGTTTCTCATTCTTCTGGCCCTGTGCGAGCCGTTCCTGCTTTTCAGTTTCGAGACCCTGGGGCTGACCTACACCTCGGCATCCCAGGCAGGCATGATCGTGGCCTGTGCGCCTCTCACGGCTGCCATCGGCGCCTTTCTCATCTACCGCGAAACGGTAAGCAGGCGTTGCGGGCTGGGCATTGCCCTCGCCGTTGCCGGGGTCATTACCGTCTCGGCCTTCGGCGCCGATGACGGGGTCGCAACCAACCCGCTCCTCGGCAACTTCTTCATGCTCTGCGCGGTCCTCTCCTCCACCGCCTACGCCCTGACCATCAAGCACCTGGCGGAGCGTTACTCCTTTCTCTTTCTCTCGGCCATCCAGGTCTTCGGCGCCACCCTGCTCTTTCTCCCCGGCGCCCTTTCCGGCCCCATGCCCGAGGCGATCACCTGGGAGGCCATCGGCAGCATGATCTATCTTGGCGTGGGCATCACCTTCTTCGTCTACTTCGTCATCAACTACGCCCTCACCCGGATCAAGGCGGCCCACGTCATCCTCTTTGCCAACCTGATCCCCGTCTCCACCATCATCCTCGCCTACTTCATCCTCGGCGAACGGCTGGCACCCCTGCAATACATGGGGGCAGCCCTGGTCATCTGCGGGGTGCTGCTCGCCGGGGCGCCGGAAAGTTCCGAGACCGAGGATGATCAACCAATGATTCAAAGCCTTGCCGGTGAATCATAAACAAAGGATTGGTGCGAAAAACTATGTGAAAGCGGACTTCCGGTCCGCAACCTCATCGTGAAACAGCAACGGCGACATGGCCTTCCATGTCGCCGTTCCTGTTCATATCAATTGCAACCCGCTTTCGAGGTGGCACACCTTGCCGCCGGAGGCTGCTTTTTCTCTTTTCCCCTACCCCGCCATGGACCGCGCCCCTGCGGCGTACCGGATTTCGAGACGGTTGGCGATGCGGCTCATGGAGTAGCAGCAGATGAAGTAGAGGGCACCGATGGCGACGTAAATCTCGAAGGGATAGAACATCAGGCGGTTGCTGATGGTCTGGGCCACGGTGGTGAGTTCGAACACCCCGATGATGTAGGCCAGGGAGGTGTCCTTGAAGATGGTGATGAACTGTCCCACAAAGGCCGGGATCATGATCTTGAGGGCCTGGGGAAGAATGATAAACCGCATGGTCTGCCAGTAAGAGAAGCCGGCGGCCTTGGCCGCTTCAAACTGCCCCGGGGGGAGGGCCTCCACGCCGGCCCGGATGATCTCGGCGAGGTAGGCGCCGGAGAAGATGATAAAGGCGATGGTGGCGCTCCAGAAAACGTCCAGCTGGATTCCGGTTAAGATGGGCGAGAAGAAGTAGACCCAGAAGATCACCATGATCAGCGGGTTGCCCCGAATGATTTCGATATAGATGACGCTGGGGGTGTTGATGACGGGTTTGTCCGAAAGGCGGCCGAGGCCCACGGCGATACCGATAAAGAAGCTGACGGTGATGACGATCACGGCCATGAGAAAACTCAGGGACAAACCGCCGAGACCCCAGAAGAGTTCGTTGCCGGTGGTATCGGGGAAGGACCAGATCAGCAGGGGCTTGAGATTGGCGGCAATGACACCCCAGTTAAAGCCCATGAGCCCCTTGGCAAGGACCGCGAGAAAGGCCACGATCAAGACGGTTGCGATCCCTTTCCCCACAAGGGAGAGAACGGGCAGCACGCGGGTATCAAACACCGTTTTCGCATAGGGATTTTCGGGGTCCGGCTCCATCATGGCGGCAATGGGAGCAAACAGGATGGTGAGCACCTTCCCCACGCCCAGGAGCCCCCACTTCACAGGCCGGAACAAAAGGGCCAGCCCTTTATCAAGGGTGTTCAGCTCCTTCTGGCCGCCGATCTTGAGGTGGTGGTTGATGCTGTTCATGAACACGCTGATGGTGATGCAGAGGATCAGGTAGATGGCGCTGGCCGCGCTGGTGGCTTCAAACCCCTTGAAGGTGAACGACTCGATCTGCTGGGACTGCCAGCAGAGCTCGGCCACGCCGATGGTCATGGCAAGGGAGGAGTTCTTGAGGTTGTTGAGAAGCTCGCTGCCCAAGGGGGGAATCACAATGCGAAAAGCCTGGGGCAGCACCACATATCGCAACATCTGCGGATACGACAATCCCGAGGAGGTGGCGGCCTCCACATGACCCGTGGGGACAGCCTGAATCCCCGCCCGTACCACCTCGGCGATGTATGCGCCGGTGTAGGTGGAAAGGGAGATCACCGCGGCGGTGAACTCAAAATTGTGGCTGTTGAGGTATTCCACCACCCCGCCCGGCAACACCATGGGAAAGGCGAAGTACCAGAAGAACATCTGCACAAGAAGGGGGGTGTTTCGAAAGAGCTCCACATAGCAGGTGGAGAACCAGTAGACCGGTTTAAACTTCGAGAGACGCCCGATGCCGAACAGAGTCCCGATGAGAAGGGCAAAGAGACCACTCACCACGCTGATGTTCACGGTGAGGATGAGGCCCTTGAGCAACCAGAGGCCGATCACCTCCTTGTAAGTGGGGTTGGTCTCGTAAAGCACCGCCCAGTGAAAGTCATACCCCAGGTCGATGTTCCTGAAAAACAGCCAGATCAGTGCGGCAAGCGCTGCGGCCACCCCCACCTGCTTCCACGACTCCGGCACCGCAAACGACTCACCGCGCTTCATACATCTACTCCATAACAACATTGATGGGAAAAGGATCCAAGGACCTTAAAAGCATGCCTCCGGCGGCAAGGTGAGCCACCTTGAAAGCGGGTTACCGCAGCGCTTTACCCCTCGTTCCTCGGGTCAAATCGCAGCGGTATTTTTAAAGGACGAAGCGCCACGCTCTCAAATTGCGTCACTGAACCATTACAGCGGAAACACTTCAAACAGGTCTCCCTGCACGTGCCCTGCTCTTTTCATACTATTTCAAAACAGAGATACCATTCTCATATATGACTGATTTGAATTTCACGGGTCAGATGGGCTCATATGCACGGCGTCAGGGGGTGACGCTGTAGGCATCTACCGCACCCCCCTGACAACGCCGCAGATGAGCCCATCTGACTCGCCCGCAGGGTGAAAAATACGCCATGATGCTGTTTGCACATGCTAAAGGTGTCATGGCGTATTTTTCATGAAATTAAAATCAGGGCCACATTTCGATCTTGGCGGTCATTGGGAAGTAGTAGGGGGTCTCGGGGCCGTACCACTTGTTGTAGATCTCCATGTAGGTGCCGTCGGTCCAGAGGTCCTGGATGGCGAAGTTGACGGCATCGCGCCACTTGCTGTCATCTTCGGGGAGCCCCATGCCGTAAGGTTCATCGCTGATGAAATCGCCGATGAGTTCAAACATGCCGGCCTGCTTGGCGGCAAAACCCAAGAGGATGGTGGAGTCGGTGGACCAGGCTTCGACCTTGCCCTGGGCCAGGGCGAGGAAGCAGTCGGGGGCGGTCTGGAAGCTGATGACGTTCTTCTCGGCGTTCTCGTCACCAAGAGACTTGAGCAGGTTTACGAGGTTCTTCTCGCTGGTGGTGCCCTGCATGGCGCAGACACGCTTGCCCACGAGGTCTTTCGGGTCGCTGTACTTGCCTTTTTTGGTCATGATCTTCTGACCGTCAAAAAAATAAGTGATGGAGAAATCGATGGTTTTGTCGCGTTCACGCTTGTGGGTCATGTTGGCCACGGAGAGATCGATGCGGTCGGAGGTAAGAAAGGAGATACGGGTCTTGTTGTTGACCTTCACCTTGTTGATTTCAAGGTCTTTTTCCATGTACGTGCCGATGCGCTTGACCACCTCGGTGGCGATGTCGATGTCAAAGCCCACCCATTCGTTCTTCTCATTAAAGAATGCTGCGGGGATGCTGTTGTACATGAGCCCCACGTTGACCTTTCCGTCATTTTTCACTTTGTCGTAGGTCGCGCCTGCGTAGACGTTGCCGGCAAAGAGAACCATGGCGGCCAGAGTTGTCAGAAGTACCTGCTTGAGACTTACCTTCATTTCCACATCTCCTTCTTCAGTTATTGGTAGCTTTGCCCCCGTCGCCCGCACCTTTGAAGGTACACCCCATGACGACGGGAACACATTTATCAAGCGGGCCAGGGGCCCGCAGGATCACTGCTGAGTCTCAACGCTGAAACGGCCCAACGCCTCAGTCGTCAAGGGGAACTCCGGCCGAACCTTAATGGGTCAGGATCTTGCTCAGGAAAAGCTGTGTGCGCTCGTTCTGGGGGTTGTTAAAAAACTCGTCGGGGGTGTTGGTCTCCACCACCACGCCTTCGTCCATGAAGACCACCTCGCTGGCTACCTCACGGGCAAAGCCCATCTCGTGGGTCACCACCACCATGGTCATCCCCTCTTTGGCGAGGTTCACCATAACGTCGAGGACCTCGTTGATCATCTCCGGGTCCAGGGCACTGGTGGGTTCGTCAAAAAGCATGATACGCGGCTTCATGGCAAGACCACGTGCGATGGCCACGCGCTGCTGCTGCCCCCCGGAGAGCTGGGAAGGATAGGCGTCCGCCTTGTCCGGAATCCCCACCTTCTCCAGAAGCTCCATGGCGATGGCCCGGGTCTCCTTCTCACCCATCTTGCGCACCTTTCTGGGGGCGAGCATGATGTTGTCAAGAACCGTCATATGCGGATAAAGGTTGAACTGCTGAAACACAAACCCCACTTCGGTGCGAAGCTGAGTGAGGTTGGCCTTGGGGTCGTGAACGGCAATCCCGTCCACCACAATGGAGCCGGAATCGATGGGCTCCAGACGATTGATGCAGCGAATCAGGGTACTCTTCCCCGAGCCGCTGGGTCCACAAACAACGGTGACATCGCCTGGGCCCACATGAAAATCGATATCCTTGAGGACATGCAGGTCCCCGTACCACTTGTTTACCTTATCAAAACGAATCATCCGGTAATGCTCCCGATTGGTTACTCATGATGTCCTCGTATCGATGCGACCCTATAAATTAGGGAGCCCCATCCGCACAACGCCGCCAGAGAACAGCTGGATAGCGGCCTTGTAAAAAAAAGAGACATGCCCTAAACGTGCACAAAGCCGTCACTATTAAGAAAAACGATGACTCAGACCTCACTCTTCGGTTGTTTTATAAAAAAAATATTGTTAACGACAATGAGCCAAAAGTCAATGCTATTGCTATTCGGCAGCTCATATTAGTCACCAGATCCCTTCATGAGAATTACTGATATTTTTTATCAGAACACCATCTCACACCCACATCAAGCTATCATTCCAACCTCTTTCCCCAAACCACTGCCCATCATGGCAATATTCTGAACCTGTCGCAGAATCATTCCACCAGCGGCAACGCCATGCAAATGTCTTCTTATCCGCCGAAAAAGATGAGAATATGACAACCTGATTAATTTCGAGAGTCAGCAAAACATACGATGTTTTCTGAGGAAAAGCATCACAAAAGCCCCGGTAAATGCTAAATACCCTACACAAGAAATAAACAGGCATGCATCTTAAGAGCCATGATCAACCAGAGGGTTGAGCAGCCGGGGCATTGCGGGCAACCACCTTAAAAAGCAGAAACGTTGCGCCGGATTGCCCCCTCGCAAGGGTATTCTTTCGCATTCTCATTTATGGTATAGCATCAGATCACCCTGGAACCCCTTCCACGGCAGGGCCCCTGGGCTGTCCGCAGGGGGAGCCCGGGCCAACGGGGTAACATCAAGGAAACACAGGCGGATTGACCGCCACAGGCAATGCATGAAACGTCCACCTTCGTTAAAAAATCGTTTTTTTACAGGAGCCTCCGTCATCCTGCTCCTCTTCTGCAGCGTGGTCTCCCTGCTGGAATATGCCTGGCTCTCCGACCAGATCAAAGAGCAGGCGGCCCACAACGCCGCACGCCACCTGGCCACCGCCTCGGCCATCCGCACCTACGCAAAGGATGTTTTGCGCCCCGTCATGGAGGAGGAGCTGCCCCCCAACCGATTGGTCATTGAGTCCATGTCCACCTCATTCATCTCTCGCGAGATCATGAAGAACTTAAATGACAGCTTCCCGGAGTTCCTCTACAAGCGGGCCGCCGGCAACCCCGAAATCCCCTCAACCGGGCCGATGCCTTTGAGAACAAGCGCATCGGCTGGTTCAACACCCACAGCGAGGAAACCCAATGGGAGGGCATCATCACCCGCAGCGACGGCACCTACTACGTCAAGATGGAGCCCATCAGCGTGGAGACATCCTGCTTAAGGTGCCACGGCGTTCCCGAAGAGGCACCCAAAGAGCTGCGCGAGCGCTACGGCGATGCGGCCAGCTACGGCTACACTGTGGGGGACGTGGTGGCGGCGGACACCCTCTACATCCCCATGACCCACTACCAGATCCAGATCAAGGAAAAAGCCTGGGGTGTCTTTATTGTCGGCTTTCTCGCCCTCTCCTGCCTCATGGTTCTCTTCCGGGTTCTTTTCAACCGCACGGTCCACAACCGCCTCTCCCATCTCTTGGAGACCTTTTCCCGGTTGTCGGGCACCCCCCACGGCACCTCGCCGGAGAACCTCTCCATGGGCGACGAAGTGGATCAGCTGGCCCTCGCTTTTGAGGAAGCCGCGGAAAACCTGGAGGCGGCCCACCACGACCTCACCCGCTCTGAGAGCAAATTCCGGCGCCTGTTTGAGAACCAGTCCCAACGCCATCATCCTCTTCGGGCCCGACGACCGCATCACCGACATCAACCGGGCCGGCCTGACCCTTTTCATGCTCGACTCCATGGCCGAAGCCTTCCTTATTGAGGCCTTTCACACCCTCTTCTGGGACGGGCGCGATGCCGCGGCCGTGGACGCACACATCAAATCCGGCCTGACCCTCTATGAAAAAGAGCTCTCCATGGTGGACCGTTTCGGCGGCCGCATCGACACACTCTTGACCGCCTCGGGCCTCTTCGGCGACCAAAGCACCTACCTCGGCATGGAGATGGTCCTGCGGGATATCACCCAACAGAAACAGATCAACGCCCACCTCGCCCAGACCGAAAAGCTCGCCTCCATCGGTCAGCTCGCCGCAGGCTTCGCACACGAGATCAACAACCCCTTGGGGGTCATCAGCTGCTATGCGGACCTCATCGACAAGCAGGTGGAGGGCAACGCCCAGCTCAAAGAGGATGTGGGGGTCATCACCAAACACGCCACCCTCTGCACCCATGTGGTGGAGTCCCTCCTCAACTTTGCCCGGGTCTCCAAACCGGAGTTCCACATGCACGATGTGCATGCCATTTTAGACGAGACGATCGCCATCCTCCGGCACAAAATGGAGCAGAGCAACATCACCGTCGAGACCCACTACCTGGCCCGTGGGGTGGAAATGCCCCTGGACACCGAAAAAATCCGACAGCTCTTCATGAACCTGTTCATCAACGCCACCCAGGCCATGGAAGGCGGGGGGGCCCTCACTCTTTCCACGCGCCTTGTGGACGCCCGGAGCCTGGAAGTGGTGGTGGCCGACACGGGAATCGGCATCAGCCCGGGGAATCAAAAACGCATTTTTGAACCCTTTTTCACCACCAAAGAAAAAGGGCGTGGGCACCGGCCTCGGCCTGTCGGTGAGCTACGGCATCGTCCGGCAACACGATGGGCTCCCTCCAGGTGGAGAGCGATGCAGGAAAAGGAACGCGCTTTATCCTTGCCCTGCCCCTGCGCCCCGAAGCATTGACGACAAGAGGGCCAACGGCTAAGGCAGGGGGCCTCCGGCGGCGAAGCACACGTGGAGAGGTTCACCCGAAACCTCATGTTGCAAAAAGGTCTAAACACAACGTGGGGTCAAAGGAAACCTGATTATCGATCCCGTTCTTTCAGGTCGGGAAGGCGCAGCAAAAGTTTAGCCCCCCGGCAGGATGCCGCCGGAGGCAAAGGAAAAACATATTTGGACCGACGTGAAACCATACTCATCGTGGACGATGAGTCCGACCTGGCCCGCGGCCTGGCACGCACCCTTGAGATGGCCCTCCCCGTAACGGTTCTCACCGCCGCAAGCGGAAGAGACGCCCTGGAACGATTGAAAGAAGCACCCGTGGACCTTATCCTCAGCGACATCAGCATGCCGGAGATGGACGGCATGGCGCTTCTGGAAGCGGTCCTTGCAGAAGACAGCCGACAAACCGTCATCATGATGACCGCCTACGGCACCATCGATGTGGCGGTCTCCGCCATGAAAGTTGGAGCCTGGGACTTCATTCAGAAACCCTTTGCCTCGGACGCCCTCACCCGCATCGTCACCAAGGGCCTGGAGCGCCACCGATTGATCCGGGAAAATCGGGAACTCACGGCCCGCCTGGCTGAGACCGCTTCAGAAAGTCCCCTTGTGGGCACAAGCGCCCCCATGCGCCGCACCCTGGACACCCTGACCATGCTGGGCCAGAGCGATGTCACCTGCCTGATTCGGGGCGAAACCGGCACCGGCAAAGACCTGGCCGCCCGCACCATCCATGAAACCAGCCGAAGAAGCGGAAATCCCTTTGTCACGGTCAACTGCCCGGCCCTCCCCGAAGGGCTCCTGGAGAGTGAACTCTTCGGCCACAAAAAAGGGGCCTTCACCAACGCGGACACCGACAAGAGGGGCCTCTTTGACCAGGCCCGGACAGGCACCATCTTCCTGGACGAAATCGGCGACCTCTCCCCTGCCCTCCAGACCAAACTGCTGCGGGTCCTTCAGAACCGGGAAATCCGCCCCATCGGCGAGGCGGAGAGCCACACCATCGATGTGCGCATTTTGGCCGCCACCAACCAGGGGCTGGAGGCCAAAATCAAAGACGGCTCCTTCCGGGCCGACCTCTTCTACCGCCTCAACGTCGCCTCGGTGACCATGCCCCCCTTGCGTGACATCCGGGACGATATCCCCCGTCTGGTGGAACACTTCCTCGCCAAGGCCTCCCGGGACCTGGGCCTGCCCAGAAAACAGCTGAGCCCGGCCCTCATGACCTCCGTCTGCGGCCGTCCCTGGCCCGGCAACACCCGGGAGCTGGAAAACACCCTCACCGGCTGGGTGGCACTGACCCGGGGCGACACCATCGACCTGTGCGAGCTCCCTTCGTCCCAGCCCCACTCCGGCACCGAGGACGCCCCCTTTGACGTCCCCTACCTCGACCAGAAGGAGCAGATCATCGAATCCTTCACTCGGGACTACCTGCACCGCCTCTTTTCCGACACCTTCGGCAACGTGGCCCTCTCCGCCCGGAAAAGCGCCATCAAACGCCAGTCCCTCCAGAAAATCATCCAGCGCTACAACATCGACGTGGAGTCGTACCGGAAGTAGGGAAAAAAGCATGCCTTCTTTTGGTCACAATTGGGTTAACCACAGAGGCACAGGGTGCACAGAGAAAAAACCAAAAGCGTTGCCGGCGGCCAAGGGCTGAGCCCCTGGAACCCAGGTTCGTGAATGCTCCGCACCCTCGTTCCTCAGGTACGTCACAGTCACTGACGGGCTGTGCCCGTGGAGAGACGACGGCTGACTGTGTCGTCTTCCCCGGCTAACCGGCTTGCGAAAGGAGTCGGGTCGCTTAAACCATCGAGCTACCGTACCCCTTGCATGGGCGAGTGACCGGGGATCCATGCTTGCAAACCGCCACCACTTGAAATTCATTTGTCGAATTGGTTTTCACCGGAATAACTCCGGCGGCAAGGGAGCCACCTTGAAAGCGGGTTGCAGGGCCATGCTCCCGCCTACGCCCGGAAGGCAACGACAGCGTTGACATCCCCCCTGCCTCCCCAAGAGACGCCTCGCCCCCGCAAGGGCACCCCCACCTCCCCGGCGTTCAATTCGAGGCCGTGCCTTTCACCCCAATGGTTTCCATCAAAAAATATGATGATCTTCATTGATTCAACGAGCGCCCCCCTGAGGGGGCGGACCTTTTCCAGCCCGCCCTCCATCAAAAATTTTTATTACTTTCTTTTCAGAGCCTTATGAATTTAACCCACGGACTGGCATCCCCCTTCCTCTTATGAAGACGCATTCATCGTGGAAAAACGGCATCCCGCACCGGGACGCCGCATCAAGGTCGATATGCGGTTGGGACCGCAGATCACCTGCATGTATATGTTTTGCGTTTATCTAATTGACTTTTATCTGGGAGGAAAAGAGACGTATGATTGAAGCACAAGCAAACGACACCATTGTCTACGACAGCGGCAAGGGCAGCTAGAGCGACCTCTGGAAGAAAGAGGACTACTGGGCCATCTGGCTGGGGTTCATCCTGCTTATCGCAGGGATGCTCATCTACTTCCCCATGGGGGATGATGTCATCAAAACCAAAATCAACGATGCCAACACCATCCTCACTGCAGAAAGTGAACGAGCACCGTTCAAGACCGTTGAGTGGTACACGGCCCTGGACGCCAAAAAGAAGCTCAAGGCCACCAGCAGCCCCATCGGTAAAACCATCACAAAGTACACCAGCAAACCCAAAACATGGAGCGGATCCCCCCTTTCGGCCTTCTACCTCAGCGCCGATGCCGCGAAAGCAGCATCCGCCAAGGGCAAGGTGAAATATGAGGCAGCCAAGGCCAAGATGCCACCCTGCTCGCAAGTGCCGAAGAGGCCAAGGCAGAAGGCCGCAACCGCGAGCTTTTGCCGACGAAGCCCTAAACGCCGACGCCGGCAAGAAAATCGACGACTGGCGTTCGGCTCACACCATGACAGGCAAACTGAAAAAGAAAGCCAACGTGAAGCCCTTCAACCTGCTTCCCGGCCTCGTGGGCTTTATGCTCTTCCTCGCCGCCTTCTTTGGCATCGGCATCGCCGTGATGGGTGACTCGTTCGCGGGCTTCGCCAAGGCCTTCTGCTTTGTCTTTGTCATCGCGGTGCTGGCCTACCTGGCTCGGCCAACGCCACCATGAAACACTACGGCATTTGTTACGCCGCCTGGGCCATCCTCTTCGGCATGATCATCAGTCCAACACGATCGGCACCCCCGAAGTGGGTCATGCCCGCCGTTCAGACCGAGTACTACATCAAGACCGGCCTGGTGCTCCTGGGGGCCGAGATTCTCTTCGGCAAGATCCTCTCCATCGGGATCCCCGGCATCTTCGTGGCCTGGGTGGTGACCCCCATCGTCCTGATCACCACCTACTGGTTCGGTCAGAAGGTTCTCAAGATCCCCTCCAAGACCCTGAACATCACCATCTCGGCCGACATGAGCGTCTGCGGCGTTTCGGCGGCCATCGCCACGGCGTCGGCCTGCCGGGCCAAGAAAGAGGAGCTGACCCTGGCCGTCGGCCTCTCCCTGGTCTTTACATCGATCATGATGATTGTCATGCCTGCCGTCATCAAGGCCACCGGCATGCCTTATATCCTGGGCGGCGCCTGGATGGGCGGCACCATCGACGCCACCGGCGCCGTGGCCGCGGCCGGCGCATTTTTGGGTGACAAGGCCCTGTACGTGGCCGCCACCATCAAGATGATCCAGAACGTGCTGATCGGCATCATCGCCTTCTGCGTGGCCATCTACTTGGTGGCCGAAGTAGAGGCCGCCAGGCAGGCCGCAAGGTGGGGTCATGGAGATCTGGTACCGATTCCCCAAGTTCGTCATCGGCTTCATCGGCGCCTCGGTCATCTTCTCCGTCATCTACGCCTCCATGGGCACGGACGTCGGCCTACGTCATGATCGACCAGGGCGTCATCCGCGGACTCTCCAAGACCTGCGCGGCTGGTTCTTCTGCCTGGCCTTTGTGAGCATCGGCCTGGCCACCAACTTCCGCGAGCTCAAGGAGTACTTCAAAGGCGGCAAGCCCCTGATCCTGTATGTCTGCGGTCAGACGTTCAACCTGATCCTGACCCTGGTCATGGCCTACATCATGTTCTACCTGGTCTTCCCCGAGATCACCGCGAAGATCTAACGAAGATGGGGCAAAACCAAACGTTAACACGCGCCTCTAAACGGATAAACGCTGAGGCGGCTACCTCGAAAAGGTTGATACCGTATATGCTCTTGACTCCGGAGAATGCAACGAAGGGTAAAGTGATATGCGCCGTGGCCAGTGCGGACGCAACCCGCCCGAGGTGGCCGAAGTGATGAGCCTGGAGAATCTCTTCTAGGAACTGCAGAGTCACAAAAAGAGGAGAGAGACATGGACCCCAACAGCAGCTTATCCAAACGGATCGGAGGCCCCTGGCGAGCATCGCAGGCTGCCTTCTCATGATTTACGTCATCGGTCCCTGGCTGGACAGCCTGGACGCCATCAAGCCCCTGGCCGATTTCATCGAAGAGCAGAACATCAACGCCAACGCCTACTACTACACCGAGGTGGCTGAGTTCTCCGACGCCGAGCTCAACATGAAGAACACCATGACCTACATGCCCAAATAACCCCGCCACTGCCTGGGCGGAAAAAGGTATGCCTCAAAACGAAAAACGCCCGCTTGGCAAGCGGGCGTTTTCTGGTTTGTCATCCCAACGGGTGACCGAAGTGGTTATTCTTTGGCTTCAGAGGTGTTGATGGGACCGGAAAAAAAGAATGGGCGCCACCTCAAGGTTTTCCGCGTTCATCATGGAGGCGATGCGCTGAAGGGAGGAGAGCAAAAGGGTCTGTTCCCAGGATTCAAGCTTGTTGAATCGGGTCACGAACTGCTCGTGGAGCAAAGAGGGCTTGCTCGGATGATCTCGAGGGCCTTGTCGGTGGCTGCCACCAGCACCCGTCGTTTGTCGGTCTCCCCTTTTTTGCGTTTCAGAACCCGTTTTCTCGAGCCGTTCGACGATATTGGTCACCGTGGCCTGGCTGAGGCTCACCATTTTGGCAAGACTGCCGATGGAGATCTCCCCTTCTTTGGCGATGACCTGAATCACCACCAGCTGAGGTCCGGTCAGGCCGTACTTCTTCACGAGCTGCTTTGAATGCAGGTCCGTGGCCCGAATAATCTGCCGAAGAGAGATCAGCAGGTCATAGCAGATATCATTATCATCAAACATCCGTTACGTTTCTCCGTTAAGGTGCCCGGGACGCCGGAAAAGGCGACGTCACAACAAAGGCAGAAGTGGGTTCTCGTTACACTGTATGTGGGGATTTTGGATCTCCCCGCCCATAATTCGGACGACAAAAAGCGGCAGAGCACAAGCGGGGTTCGGGCCCACCCGAACCGCACGGCTTTCTTCAAGACGAAAGGCACAGACACCCCACCAAATTTTCTTCTATCAGCTCTCATGGGGCTTGTACAGAACCCACCTGTTTTTCCCCCCGGCCTTGGCCTCGTACATGGCCGAATCCGCCTGGTTGAGCAGGGCATCCACCGTGGTTCCAGCCTCCGGAAACACCCCGATACCGATGCTGGCGCCGATGGTTCTTTCCCCCCCGCCCACCCGAAAAGACCGAGGAAAAAGCGGCCAGGACCTTTTCTGCAACGGCAACTGCATCGGCTGGCTTCCCGGACCACGGGAAGAATCACGGTAAACTCATCCCCCCCGAGTCGCGCCACCATATCCGATTCACGAACCGCCTGAGTGAGCCGGGCGCCGGTTTCAATCAGAACCGCGTCTCCGGCCTCATGCCCGAGGGTGTCGTTTACCGCCTTGAACCCATCCATATCTATGAAGAGCAGGGCGCATGGGGGATGTTGTAGCGCCGCGCCCGTTTCAGGGTATGGTCAAGCCGGTCCAGAAAAAGAGACCGGTTGGCCAGCCCCGTCAAGCTTATCAAAATTGGCCATATGAATCAGGGCCCTGCGGTCCATGGCCTGGCGAGTCCGCGCCTGAGCCAAAGGAAGGCGGGGAGTACAGAGACGCCGAAGAGAAGCCCGGCCATCCCCAGCAGCTTCACAAGAAGTCCCCGGCTCTCCTTCAGGAGTTCCGTTTCCGGCACATATGAGACAAGCTTCCAGTAATACTATCGGCGTTTAAACCGCCCCGCCACCCCGGATATCGGGGCGCCCCATGCCGTTGTCTCTCCGTTGACGGCCGAATGGTGGTCGCCGTGAAGAGCCCCTCATCCGTCATGGACTGATACCCTTCCCAGGCGGAAATATCCTTCCAGGACTCGTGGAAAAACCGCCTGAAATGGTCCGGTCCCGGCGTCCATCACACATGAATCCCCACTCATCTTCCGGATTCATGCCCTTAAGCCAGTAGCCGTCCCTGTTCACAAAAAGATCTGCCCCCTGGAGAGTCGGCTCATCTCCTCGAGCTCCCGACAGAAGGTGCGAACCGAGGTAATTCAGAACAAGGACCCCCCCTTTTGCCTCCCGAGAGGTCAAACACCGGGGTTCCAAAGCGAATCATGGGCTTTGAGGGGCACTTCAATTTCTCCGTTTTCCATGTTCAGATCCATGGGCGAGACAAAGACCTCCCGGCGATTGAGGGCCAGGGAATTCCGGACATAGGACTGCCCCTTTTTCGACTGCAGATCAGCATCCGGGACGATTGCCGGGTTGTCCGTCGGTAATAGTTGACACGGCACACCTCCATCCCCTCCGCGTCGATGAACCGAACCTGATCATAGATGCCCCTGTCTGCCGGCTGAACTCCACATACTCTTCGGTGATCATCCTGATAGACGGTATCGTTGGTTTCAAGCAACTGGATCAATTCATTCTGCCGCGCAAAGAAACAGAAGGTCCGCACGGATCACGTCCATGGTCCGAATGATCATCTCCTTTTGAAGGGCGATATTATGACCTTCCACAACCTTCACCCGGTCGATGAGCCCCTGTTTTTCCCAATGTTACACCCCGGCCACCCCGGCCATCAGCAACAGTGCGCCCCCCAAAAGAATCAACAGAAAATTACGATAGACGGTCACCGGCATCTCCCCACGTCGCATACAGTCTCCCAATATCATTAAAGAATGCCTGGCTCCGAGACAGAGCTTCCCCCAACCCGCCGGAGCCGTCGAATCAATCCATGTTTTTCATCGATGCATCCCTTTTAAATACAATGACGCGTCTTAAAACACCAGATTTCCGCGGAAAATATCGCATCTTTTCACCAAAAAAGTTTTATCTTCGGAGTAAAACGGTTTCAGGCCCCTCACGGAACGCCCATGCACTGGAGGACATGATCACCCCGGAAACAGGGGTTCCACAGATCTCCATACGGACCCACAGGGGCGTTCACCCGAAATAAGTGAAGATGTGCCACATGAGTCTTTTTCAAAAAAAAAGAATACTCATTTTATCCAACGGATGCATGACACACCCTAAGCCACTTCAATTTTATTGTTTCAATCACACGCTATTTCAGATATATAGAAACAACGCATCCTCATCACAACCCATCTGAATTCCTTATCTCAAATGACGCATATTGCAATTGCGAAATAGCTCCTTTCTCTCCTTTCAAGTTCTCTGGCAGAAAAATTACTGCCAGCTTTAAACTCAGGGTGGTGTGGAATTTTTCATATTCCGCCCACATCACATCTTACCCCATGGTGCCACGCACCAAAAGGAGGGCCAATCATGTTTCACAGGTGCCCTGTAATGGATCAGACAATCATGTCTGTTCCGGAACTTTTTCCCTGCCCCCACTGTGGTCAAGAGCTGGAAATCTGGAAAGACGAACGAAAAGGAACATGCACGGCCTGCGAAAAAAGGGTGGCCAGGCGAGAGGTGATGGAGTCCGCTGTAAACATATCACAGCGACAGATGCATCATGCCAGGGGGGACGACGTCACCATGGCCGTTTGCGAAGCGGTGGATTCAAACGGCGACATTCTGTATTACGAGCGTTATGAGGCCGTGATTCCCCTTTCCGACATCAACCATCACAAGAAATACAAAACGGCGTGCAAGGCGTGCAAACAGCACGGCATCAACCTCGCCTGCCCCCCCTTCAGCCCGACGTTTCACAGCTACACAGAAGGCATTGAGTCTGCCCGGGTCATCTGCCTTCGGCTGCCCTTGGAATACTTTTCCGGGGAACTCCTGCAGGACAGCTACCAGCTCTGTTTTAATAAGGTACGGGAGTTTCTTGTGGACGAACTTTCGACGTCACGAGAGGCGGGGTACACCATAGCCGGAGCCGGGCCCTGTCTGGCCTGCGAGCGATGCGCGGCCGAAGAGGGCGTTTCCGAGTGCAGCAAGCCCGATCAACGGATCTTCAGCCTGGAATCCCTGGGGGTAAATCTCATGGAGCTGGCCAAACAATGCTTCGGCATCAACCTTGAGTGGAGCCGTGAAAACCACACCGCCCACTTCGTATGCGCCATGGGCGCCGTCTTTTTCCATGGGGATACTGCTTGAACTGCAGCTTTTTTTATTATTCTTACCACCGATGAACTCAAAAGAGCCTCCGGCAGGGCCGCCAGAGGCATTTTTTTGAAAAATTGAACAGTTTACCCTGAAGTCTTTGTTTTACGCCCAAACCAGGTGGGTTCTGGCCTCGGTTTAAGACGTAAAAAGCCATCGTTATCCGTTTCCGAGGCGGCAGACTCGTTAAAACCTGTTTGTCAAACGTTTCAAAAAGGAAAATCACTCTCCTCCCTGAACCCCGTATCAGGGATTCCGGCGGATGGACCCTGGGCTTTTCCGCTTGGATGTGTACCCGGTTGCCCTCCACATAGATGGCTTTGAAGGGTTTTGTAGGGCATGCATGTTCACAGGCCCCGCAACCAATGCAGATATCGGGATTGACGACAGGCACACGGAGCCCCTTTTCCACCACCATGGTCACCGCCTTTGTGGGGCAGTGCTCCGAGCAGGCCCGCACTCGGTACGGTTTAAAATAACGATGCAGTTATCCCTTACAAACACCACTTTCCCCAATTGGGTTAACTGCTTCTCTTCAAGGGGCAACGTCTCGATGGCCCCCGTGGGGCACACCTGCCCGCACTGAGTGCAGCCGGTGTTGCAGTAACCGAACCGTGGCTGAAGCGATGGCATCATGAACCCCTTCAACCCATACCCTGTCAACGACGGTTGAAGTACCTGGGAGGGGCAGGCACTCACACAGCGCAGGCACGAGATGCAGCGCCGGGTAAAATGATCAATCCCCCTGGACCCCGGCGGGGTGACCGGCAGCTTCCTCACCACCGGGGTCAAGCTTCTGCCTTTGGCCTCCGGGGCCTGCTCAGCGCTTGCCGCTGGAAGGCGCCCTCCAGGCACAGCCATCACCACGGCCGTCAGCATCAGCGCCCTCCGCTCCGAAGAAAACAGATCAGGGTCCCCCTTCCGGTCCCCGCAATTGCCGCGATCTCCCATAAAAGAGACTCCCTGAAGGACAAACGCCCAGGCAGTTGAAGCAAACCACACACCGGGTGGCATCCACCGTTTTCATGCGAGGGTCAATGCACTCGGCCTTGCAGACCCGGCTGCATCCACCGCAGGAGTTGCACGTGGAGGCGTCGATCCGAACCCTGAGACGCGCTCCGACGGAGAAAAGGCCCAGCACCGCCCCCACCGGGCAGAAGGTATTGCAGTAAATCCGCCCCCGTGCCCGGGCCAGCCACACCAGCACCCCCAGGGTGGCTGCGGTCAATGCCGTTGCCCCCCAGGCGATCCCTTTCAAGGACCATGGAGCAACCGAGTAGCTGCCGCCCATTTCTAAGATCCGGGACAGGCCGTTATTGGCGACAATGACCAGGGGCCTTGCAATGAGCGTGGCACTGCGACCGAAGAGACCGAAAGGACCGAAGAGATCCACAAGGACAAAACTTCCACCGACCACGCTGAGCAGGAGCACCATCACCACACTGACCCTGAGGCGGTTATAGGGGAAGGATGATCGGTACCGCCGCCTCTTCTGCAAGCGGGCGGCCCCATCGAAGAGAATCCCCAGGGGGCAGAGAAAGGAGCAGTAGACACGCCCGAAAAGCAGGGTCAGCCCCGTCACCACCAGACATCCTGCCGCCAGGATCCCGCCCCCCGTGAGAAGCCGAACCAGGGCAGGCAGAAACTGCGTTGCGGTGAGGGCATCGGAGACCCAAACCGGGATCCAGCCGGAGAAATCGATAAACACCAGGGCCATCAGGGCAAACACAGCCCCTGCGACACACCGTCGCACCCGGCGCAGATGCTTCACCCTGCGATCCTCACCTTGCGAATGGACAAACGGTTCAAATCCTTGCTGCCCACATTCATGGCGTCGGCGATGGGGATATACCCCACATCATCGGGCTGAAGGCCGAACATTTTAGCTGATGCAGCATCCACCGCCACGGGATCCCTGGCGATAATCTGGGCCTTCACCAGGGCCACGTCCTCCTCCGACACCCCCATGGGACCGTTGGTGCGCATCACACGGTATCCGTCCATGATGGTGAGATCGGACTTCATAAATGTGGAAAAATCGGCAATGCACTGATGCAGATCGCTCCGATGCCAGTATTTCCTGTCCCAGACAACCCCCATGAGATTCTTCATCCCAAGGGTCAACCGTGTGCTGCCGTGGTTCTTCAGCACCGGGACATTGATAAACACATCGGCCTCCAGCACATTCCGGTGCACCTTGGCATAGGTCAGGCGTTTTCCCTCCGGAATGCGGACATCGGTGTAGTACCGCCTGCTGTTTCCCGGAACCATTTGCCCTCCCGCCGCTTTGACCGCCGCTTCGATGCCGCTGTTGCGATAACAGTTTTTCCAGAGATCGCAGGTATGATCGAGCACCTCCACCCTGCCCGCGCCCACCGCAAGGCACTGCCGGACAATCTCCCCCACCAGCTCAGGATTGGTGCAGGCCCCCCGCTCCGGGGGGGTGTCCCAGCCGATATTGGGTTTCACCACCACGGCCTGACCGTATCGAACAAAGGCTCCCATGCCACCCATCTCGGATATACCGCGCCGGAACATCTCTGCGGGCTCCCCTCCCCTTACGGCGACAAGATCACAGAGCCCCTCGCTTTCTGTTGCCGCAAGGAGGCTGAAGGGATTGGACAAAAGCAGTGCCGACCCTGCTGCCACACTTGTTTTGATGAAATCACGTCGGTTCATGATAACCCTCCTGAAATAAATAAGCATTCTAACAGATCAAACGCTTAAAAGTGATAAAAACCTGCCTCCGGCTGCCAAAGGTTCGTGAATGCTTTGAACCCTCGTGCCTCGGTTACGTCGCATTCTCTACCGGAGGCATTTTTCTTTTTTCTCCGCGGCTTTGGGATCTGCCTGCCATTGCCCTGTTGCTCCCCCGCCCCTCGAAATGGTAGTATTGTCCGCCCTGTTGATGTATACCGCATCATAGTATTGGCATGCCCGATGCTATCCCGTGCCTGATCCGTAAAACTGGGCCAAAAAACGCCAGCCCCTGACAACTGCCTGAATAAAATGCCGTGATAAGGACACTCAACCATGATCAAACACATCGTCTTCTGCCTGGTTCTGCTTTTCACCTTCTCATCAGCCCATGCCGGTCCCTGGAACGAGACCCTTGATAAGGGCCGGGGGAAAACCATCTACTTCAATGCCTGGGGAGGGAGCAAAGAGATCAATGACTATATCCGCTGGGCAGGGCATGAGGTGGAAAAACAATACGGCATCCGCCTCGTCCATGTGAAGATCACCGACATCTCCGATGTGGTAAGCCGTATCCTGGCGGAAAAAGTCGCCGGCCAAACCAAGGGCGGCTCCGTGGACATGATGTGGATCAACGGTGAGAACTTCAAAGCCATGAAAGAGGCGGGCCTTCTCCACGGCCCCTTCACATCGGATCTCCCCAACTTCCCCCTGGTGGACCGGGAAAAACTTCAGGTCGACGAAGACTTTACCGTACCGGTGGAAGGATTAGAGGCCCCCTGGGGCGTTGGGCAGCTTAACTTCATCTACGATGCAGACCGAACCCCCGCCCCTCCGAAAGACGCAAAAACCCTTCTCGATTACGCCAGAAAGAACCCGGGCCGCATCACCTATCCCATGCCGCCCCAGTTCCACGGTTCCTCCTTCCTCAAGCAGGTCCTCCTGGAGCTGGTGGACAATCGGGCCCCCTTGTACAACCCCGTGAACGACGCCGACTTCGCGATGGTCACCGCCCCCCTGTGGCGATGGCTTGACGCCCTTCACCCCCTGGCCTGGCGCAAGGCCGGCGCCTTTCCCACGGGCAGCTCACACATGGCGCAGCTCTTAGACGATGGCGAAATCGACCTGGCCATCAGCTTCAACCCCCAGGACGCCGCCGCAAAAGTCAAAAAAGGCATTCCGTCTCGATGCGTCGAGCGAGTTCGAAGCTGTCGGCGAATACGGTCTCAGCGGCGCGCAGTACCCGGCCCAGGATGGTGTAGCCAGGCGCGCCGTACCTCAGCGATATCCATCAGCGCCTGCATGCGATAAGGCACGCCGGTTTTCCTGAATCGGCTGCGTACCAGCCGCTGGGCAAGGCCCAGAATACCAGGCAGAGTTCAATGTCATGCCGTTTGAGGAAATCTGGTAATCGCGCCGTTCCAACCGACAGGCGCAGCGCCGCCCACACGTCGAGCGGGTTGCGCATGCTCAGTTCCGGACAGGCGCTTGTTGCGCGACGGCCACGGAAATCGCTCCACCGCGATGCCGTCGAAAGCGTCCTGAACGCCGTTACGATGCTGCGTATAAACGGCGACGGAGTGTCCGGCAGCGCGTAAGCCTTCGATAATTTCAAGGATCCAGAAAGCCTGGTCCTGTTCTGTTCGATTTAATGGGAATGTGCTGGTGAGCAGCGCAATTCTCACAGGTCTCGGTCCTCGCCGTGGTCTGGATAACTGGTTTCGATTGGGCCCTGACAAAATGCCGGTTGCGGATTGCTCGAGTCCGCGGCGACGCGGTTGATGACCAACGCGGCAATTATCGTCACCAGGCCCTGACTGCAGGTCACGATAACTCTTGCCAGGATAACGAACACGGCGACCAGTTCTACCGACGCGAAGGGTAGCAGCATGCTCGCCATTGTCGGGTTTCACGAACGCTGATAATGCCGGGGGCGAATACGGCGCGTGAAACCCACGATTGTTCCCAACGAGACTATACCCGACATCAGCAAGCTTGTGCTGGGTGGCGGTGCAGCGGACAAAGCCACAAACATGCATACAGTGGGCGAGACCGGCCAGCAACCACAGGCCGCAGTACAGCAAAATCAGGATCAGGGTTTTGCGCACTGACAACTCGATGGCAATGAGATCGCGGCGCAGCAAGCGGGACAGAATGCGCAGCATCAGTCTCTGGGTGGCGGGATGAACCGCGACCAGAAGCGCTGCCGCTACCAGCAGCAGTATTAGTTGAGAGTTGGCACCCATTGCCGGTACAGCATCGAGCGCAGTGCCCAGATAGCACAGCGCAACGAGAGCGCCAGAAACCAGAACCAGCAGCGTCTCCTGGGTCGCCGCCATGAGCGCAAGCGGTAAGCCTACGCCTTCCCTCGCAACCAGGGCGGCTTTACCCGCGACGGCCCAGACCTTGCCTGGTACGTACTTGCCCAGGTCGCCGATCAGGTAGGCCTTGATGGCCACCCCAGGGCGCACCGTGGCGCCGAAGTCAGCCAACACCTTGCACCACAATAGTGATGCCAGGAGATGCTGTATCAGGCCGAGTACAAATGCGAGCCCGGCCCAGGCCGGCATGAACCGGACTTTTGACCAATCGAGACTGGCATTCTGATGCTGAATAACCACGGCGAAGAATCCAACCAGCAGCACGGCCGGCAGAAGGTAACGAAGCGCGCGGCGCGCTTTTGTAGTGGCAGTCATGAATCGCCGGATGCCTGGTCAGATCTTCGAACAACCGGTTCAGCGCCGGATTTTTGCCGCGCCGGAATCCAGGTGCGTAGATGCCGGCGGGAATGCCGGCCGAAACCGATGCCGCTGGAACGTCTTCGCTGACCAATGCGCCGGCGCCGATTACCGCCGCTTTACCGATGCGGACTCCGGCCAGGATGGTAGCGTTGGCGCCGATCCAGGCGTCGTCGTCGACGACGATTGCCTGATTGTGTTGCAGCGGGAACAACTCGCTCAGCCGCGAATTGTTCGGGCTGATTTCGGCCGCGAATATGACCCCTGGCGAAACCGCGACACGCTCGCCGAGGCTGACCCCGTTGCCGTTCAAAGTGTTGTAAACAAACACAACGCCCATTGGAACATGTGCATCCCGGCCAATTTTTATCCCCGCTGCACGCAGCAGGGTGTGGCGAAGTGATTCCGCCGGACAGAAAAAACTCAACCAGTAGGCGACGCGCTGGAACTTGTACGTGATTGATCTCAGCTTGGAATGGCGCATGTGGGAACTCGAACGTTCAGGCTGACGAAGTTGGCGGTGGCAGGACCAAGGTGCACGCAAGCGCGACTGAGGCGCCGGTGAGATTCAGGTTGCCCGCGAGCCTGTCGGCCTCGCGATGAGAGCATAACCCGGACGCGGCAGTGAACCGCCGGGACGAAATGCCAACTGCTTCCAATCGTTCACATTGCGTAACACTTCCGGACAACGGCGGATAGTCGGTCGCGCGGGCGACGAGGCCGCCGCGTTCGACGAACTGCAAGCTGGCAACGTCATACATCGCTAACTCCCTGCCGGCTGATCGACAATGACAACCGCTGAACCAGCCGCGATGTCGTTTTGCCGACAGAAATTGGCCGGCAATTCGAGTATGCAATCGACCTGCCCTTGCGATCGCACCAGCTCGGGATGACCCGCCGGCACACACGCACTAACCTCGACGACGCGGCGTTGAAGGATCCAGACGATGTCCAGCGCAAACCGCATATCGAACATTTGTACGGACGCCGAGGTTGGCCGTGAATACATGAAAATCATGCCCTCGCCTTCGTTGAGACGCTCCCTGGTACTGAGCCCGCGCATGCGCTCCAGCGGGCTGCGGGCCACGTCCGCGATAACCATCGTCCCACACAGATCGAGGCGGAGGCGTGCACACTCCTGTTGGCCTCTCAGTGTGGTACGAAATCGGTAGAGTGGCTCCTGAATATAGGTAAACAGGCGTCGCATCCGGGTTGGGATCAAGCGTTTGTACCCCGCCAGCGACGCATGACACGTGAACCGTTATCGGCCACAGCGACGGCAAAATTAAACAGGGCTGCGCGCCATGGGCGCAGTGCCACCGAATTCGTGTAAAGGTCGCGGGTCTGACCACCCCATTTTTCCTTGTAATACACCAGCGATTGCTGATCGCGCGGCGAGGACAGGAAATTGAACGCATTCGCACCGACGTCGCGCGCCCAGGTAATCGCCGTGTTGGTCAACAGATCTGAAGACCGGGCCTGGCGCACTGCTTCGTCCATTGCTTCGTGTAAGGAAAACACCGTCCCTTCGTGGTAGACCACGGCATTGAAGCCTATGATCTTGTCATCCCGGCGCGCAACGAAACACTTGGCGCCGTTGTCGTTGTTACACAGTCGGACCAGTTCCTGAAAGTACCTTTCCTTGTAGCGCAGGTTGCCGCCGTGCCGGAGCACGGTGTCGGCATAAAGTCGGTACAGTCGCGCGGCGTCTTTTTCGTCGCAATCATCCGTCACTGTAGTGCCGAGTCTGAAGGCTTTTTTGACGCTGCTGCGAACGTGACTTTTCAGATTGTTGATGCTCCAGTTGGCGAGATCATGAACGACCGTTTCATAACTCAGCTGCGACGAAATCCGTGGGGAACTGCACGCAAGATCCTCATAACTTGTGAATCTGAGCACATCGACAATGCGCGACAAACCGGAAAAATCAACGTGCTCGAGTTCGCTGCTTCGAATCTTTCTCCCGCCCAGAAACGATCCCAGCGGGAATCCTATGTAGCCGATGCTGAAGGGCCCGGCACGAAACGCCGCGAGGGCTGCATCGAGCTGGAAAGATTGACCACGTGTGTAATACGCTTCCGCGCCCAGGGCATTTGAAAGCAGGCTCTGCCAGGCTGCGCCGTGAAAGAATGACTGCGCCTCGGTGCACATCGAGCCCCAGTCGCCGAAAGGTTGCCGGGATACCTGCAAACGGGGCACACAGGCACCGTCGCTGGGTTCGACGACTCCGCCCGGTTTCTGCCCTTCAGCTTTTGGTCGCGAGGAATAGGACATAGCCGACGTTCCAGATTGTTCTATCGGAGCGATATGGCCTGGCGCGGTAGTAGTAGGTTGCGGGCATCAGTTTGCCGCCAACGAAACTTGGCTTCAGACCTGCCCGCTCAAGGTATTTAGCCAGGTGCGCCTGCTCAAAATAGTAAAGGTGGTGCGGCGGCGCAACCTGGGCCCAGCGTCGGCCAAGCAGCCGCGGCATCAGCCCGGTCATATCGATAGTCGTCAATAGCAGCATACCGCCGGGTCGGATCAGGGCGGCTGCGGCGCGCAGGTACGCGAGCGGGTCCTGGACGTGCTCCAACGTGGCCAGCGTGACCACGGCATCGTACTGGTCGCGGTCAAGCTGACAGTGTCGAAAATCTCCGCTGTGGACATTGTGGCCGAATTCTCGGGCTTTACTCACCGCCGCGGCGGACAGGTCGACCCCTTCCACATCCCATCCGAGCGCCGCGCACTCGGTCAGAAACCCACCCTGTGCGCAGCCAATCTCGAGCAACGACCGGTCGGCGCCGCGAAACCGTTTACTGAGGACTTTCGCGATCCAGCGGAATGGGCGTTTTTTCAGGTGGTTTTCATAAGCGCCGGATGCACCATAGGCGTCGAAATAGCGATTCGAATACATCGCTTCGAAGTAGTCGTTTCCAAGGCCCCGGTTTTCGCGGACCTGCATCAGTCCGCAGTTCTGGCATTTGTCGATGTGAAAGTTCTGCGGATTCCGCAGCAGTTCGAAGTCCGAATGCAGGAATGGGCTGCACTTTGTCCACACCGCCTCCCAGTCTTCTCCGCCACACAGATTGCAGGAGATGATGTCCATCAGTTGTGTCGCATGCCTCCTCTGGCTGAGTCCTCGCCGCTCGGGCAACCTCATCAGCGAAGCCGCATGCCGACCGGCGCCGAATAGACCAAGTATGAACGTCCTTTGCGGCGCGCAACAGCGGCACAACGAGACGGGCGTGCTCCTCAAGTTATTGCGCGATCCGTCGTTCTACTCTGAAGCACGGCGAACGTTTGAGATCAGTGTTGAGCGGAGTGCGCCCCGCCGCAGCGCCTTGACGCGACGACGCACGGTCCGAAAACGACTTGTCGACCCGGTGACCAACGGCACGCCAACAGGCTGGATCTCAATCAGAGCAGCCCGGCGCCGTTATTTGTTCAGTTGGCGGTATCATGAAGACACTTCCAGTGACTCGTACACAGCCGTCCTATGGGCGAAACTAGGTACTATGCCTCGAGTCCTCTGCGTAACCTCCAATTTCCCGCGCTGGCTGGGCGACGGCACGACCTCGTTCGTTTTAAACCTGGCTCAGGATCTACAGGCCCTCGGTTGGCAGGTCGATGTGCTCGCGCCCCATGCGCCGGGAGTCGCGAGGGAAGAGCAGTTCGAGGGGATCGCGGTGCGCAGGTTTCAATACCTGTGGCCGGAGTCCCTGCAGACGCTGTGCTACCAGGGCGGGGCGTTGATCAATCTGCGCCTGGATCGCCGCCTGTGGTTGCAGGTTCCGCCTCTCGTTGCGGCCGAAACCGTGGCGATCGGTCGCCAGTTGCGCCGTCAGCACTACGATCTGATCCACGCACACTGGATCCTGCCGCAGGGTTTCGCGGCCATGGTGCCGGCGAGACTCGCCCGCGTACCCTACGTGGTAACCGCCCATGGCGGCGATATCCTCGGGCTGCAGAGTCGGCCGCTGCGCTGGTGGAAGCGCATCGCATTGAGTTCGGCTGCCGCGGTGACGGCCAACAGCACGGTTACTGAATGCGCAGTACGTGCGGTAGCGCCCGGACTGTCGCGTCTGAGCCGTATCCCGATGGGGGTCGACGTCAGTGCACCGGCGCCGGAGCCCACCGCGGCAGTGCGCGCGCGATACCGAGGCGGGACCGGTCCGTTAATCGCGTTTGTGGGCCGCATGGTGTTCGAGAAAGGCGTCGATGACCTGGTCGCGGCCATCGATCTGTTGCGGGTCGATTATCCGGGGATTCGCTGCATTGTCATTGGCGAAGGCCAGCAACGGGAAGAATACGAGGCGCTGACCCGCTCGCGCGGTCTCGAGAACCACGTCAGCTTCCTTGGCTGGGTCGAACCGGAGGCGATCTCTGCCCATCTGGCCGCCGCGGACTGCTTCGTCGGGCCGTCGAAGCGCTCGCCGGAAGGCGCCGTAGAGGCCCAGGGTCTGACCTTTCTTGAGGCGATGGCGGCCGGGACCCCGGTCGTCGCAACCCGCTCCGGGGGTATAGTGGACTATATCCGCCATGAAGAAACGGGATTGCTGGTTGCCGAATCTGCTCCTCAAGAACTGGCGCAAGCCGTCCGTCGAATTCTGGCCGAGCCCGACCTGGCCGCGCGGCTCGCCGCGGCGGCCAGGGCGTGTGTTGTCACCGAATTCAACCGAGCCACTTCGGCCCGGCGCTTTTCCGAATTGTTTGAACAGGTCCTGGCGGAGCGTGCGCGGGCCGCTGATTGAGCCGCGAGCGGCCGCAGCCGGGAGTGTGGGCGCTGCGCCCTCGGAATTGACGTTTGCACGCGATTGGTGCCGGCGAGGTCCGACAAACGCGACTGACTTCTCGGTAAAGCCAGGGCGGTTCATCAATAGTTTTGCAATGCTCACACGTCAACGCCCAGCAGTAAAAATACTGCTCAAACGGTGCCGCACCGGTTCGGGTACCGTTGCGCGGCGCGTCGTAGCGGTGTTGATGATGCTGTTTGCGGTAGTTGCGGACCGCGCGGAGGCGGCCGATGTCGCCCAATGGCGCTTCGAGGAGTTGTCATGGAGCGGAGCGGCGGGCGAGGTTGTCGATGGTAGCGGTAACGGTCACGACGGCACCGCGGTCGGCGGAGCGACGACCGCCGATACGGCGCCGGCGCTGGTCGGCAATCCGGGCACCTGCCGCTATGGCAGTTTTTCTCAGGCTGGCGAACAGCATGTGACCGTTGCGCACGACAGCACGCTGAATCCTTCGGGCAGCTTTGCCTTGTCGATGTGGGTACGGGTAGGCGGGCAACCCGGCACCTGGCGCTCCCCGATCACCTCGCGCTGGGCGAACGCCGGGGCCACGCAGCGACGTGGCTACAACATTTACGCGGGGACGGATAATCGCTGGCAGTTCTGGACCGGAACGGGGAGCGGCGCCTATGACATCCAAACTGGGCCCAGTGTTCAGATTGGGACCTGGACTCACCTGGTATTTGTCTTCGAATCGAGTTCTGTTTCCGGCCAGGTTCATATCGGGCGGAAGTACATGTACGTCAATGGCATGCTCGTGGCGGTCACGAACAATGCCCTGTATCGCCACAACCATACTGCCGATCTGTTGATCGGCGCCGGATTCGGTTTCAGTCCGACGTTCTTTTTCGAAGGAGATATCGACGAACTGCGCGTCCACGACACCGTTCTCAACCAGGGCGAAGTGCTGGCCCTGCTGGCGGAAACGCACCCCTGTGCGGCGCCGACACCGGTGCCGACTACGGTCGCCGAGTGGCAGTTCGAACAGAGCGTCTGGAACGGTAGCGCCGGTGAGGTGGTCGACGAGAGTGGTAATGGTCACAACGGGACTGCCAATGGCGGTGTTACGCCGACCCAGACGGCGCCGGCGCTGGCCGGCGATCCCGGCACCTGTCGCTACGGTCAGTACGCGCAGGCCGGCAGTCAGATGGTGCAGGTACCGTTTGATCCCGCCCTCAATCCTTCCGGAGACTTTTCGGTGGCGATGTGGGTGCGCGTTGACGGCCAGCAGGGTACCTGGCGCTCGCCGATAACGTCGCGCTGGGCCAACGCCGGAGCAACCCAGCGGAGTGGCTACAACGTTTATGCGGGAACCGACAACCGCTGGCAGTTCTGGACCGGTACCGGGGTCGGCTCCTACGATATCCAGACCGGGCCACCGGTGCAGGTTGGGGTGTGGACTCACGTCGTCGTGATCTTCGATTCCACTTCCGTGAGCGGCCAGGTGCACAGTGGCAGAAAGTTCATGTACATCGACGGCGAGCTGGTTTCGATTCACGGCAACGCCACTTATCGCGCCAACCAGAACGAAGACCTGTTTATCGGCGCCGGGTTCGGCTTCAGTCCGACGTTCTTTTTCGAGGGCGCCATCGACGAGATGCGCATCTACGACGCCGTGTTGTCGGAAAGCAATGTGCAGACCATCATGGCCGAAACGCACCCCTGTCCGGTGCAGCCGCCGTTGCCGCCGGCGGTTGCCGAGTGGCAGTTCGAACAATCGGCCTGGACCGGAGCATCCGGCGAAGTGATCGACACCAGCGGCAATGGCTACCACGGTACGGCTGTGGCCGGCGCAAGCACCGAACAGAACACCCCGGCGCTGCCCGGCGATCCGGGCACGTGCCGATACGGCAATTATTCGCAGCCGGCCACGCAGCGGGTCGAGGTCCCGTTCGACCCGGGACTCAATCCGGCCGGGGATTTTGCCGTCGCGATGTGGGTGCGGGTCAACGGCAGCCAGGGCACCTGGCGCTCACCGCTGACCTCGCGCTGGGCGAACCCGGCGGCGACCGATCGGCGCGGCTACAACCTGTATGCCGGCACCGACAACCGCTGGCAGTTCTGGACCGGCACCGGCAGCGGGTCTTACCACATCCAGACCGGACCGCCGGTCCAGGTCGGCGCGTGGACGCATCTCGCGGTTACCTACGATTCGATATTTTCGTTCGGCCCGTTCCATTTCGGCACCAAGCGCATGTACATCGACGGTAACCTGGTGGCGACGAGTATCTTCGCGCGACATCGGGCCAATGACGTGGCGGATCTGTACATCGGTGCCGGTTTTGGCTTCAGCCCGACGTTTTTTTTCGACGGCAATATCGACGAAGTGCGCATCTACGACCTGGTGCTGAGCGCCTCGGAAGTACAGGACGTGATGAACGCGACGCACCCCTGTCCGAATGCCGTCGACCACTACGCCATAACGCACGACGGGGTTGTGATCACCTGCGAAGCGGCCGCGGTAACGGTAACCGGTCATGACAATTCGGCCCCTGCCCACCTGCCGGTGGAGCCCGACACCACGATCACGATCACCACCGCACCGCCCAGCGCCGACATCATTCTGAAAAGCGGCACTCCTGGCAACTTCGTGCCCGGGATCGGTACCGCCCAATATACGTTCGCGCCCGGTGAAACCGCGGTCGAGCTGTGGTTGCGTCAGCTCAGCCCGACACTACTCAATGTCGATGTGGTTGACGCGAGTGGCGTACGCGAGTCCGGCGGCGAAGATCCGTTGCTGGATTTCCGATCGGCAGGGTTCAGGTTCTATGCCGACGGCATCCACAATGCGATCGGCACTCAGATCGCCGGCAAGTCCTCGACGCTGCCGCCGGGTAACCAGACGCTGACCTTGCGCGCCATCCAGACCAACAGCGACACCGGCGCGTGCGAGGCGCGGTTGGTGCCGTCGCCGATCGATGTCGATATGGCTTACCGCTGTATCGACCCCGGCGCCTGTGTCTTGCCCAACGGGGCCGAAATCAACGGGACGCCGATCGCAGGCAATCCCGGCGCTGGCGTAGCGAGTTACCTGCCGGTATCGCTCGATTTCGGGGTCAACGGCACGGCGACGTTCGACCTCAACTACTTCGATGCCGGGATCATTGATCTGCATGCGCGCCTGACCCTCCCGGAAGCGCCGCCGGATCCCGACCCGCTGGTGACCTTGATCGGTACCAGCAATGCGTTTGTGGTCAAGCCGGCCGGCCTGTGCGTGCAAGCGCAACAGGCTGATTCCGATTGCGTCAGTGCCGACACCAGTTGTTCGAGGTTCCGGCGCGCCGGAGACGTGTTTGACCTGAGCGTTACCGCAGTGGCGTGGCAGGCCGCGGGTGAGGCCGACACGGATTTCTGCACCGGCAACCTAACGACGCAGAATTTTCTGTTGAACGCGATTGCGCTGTCCTCGACCAGGGTCGCGCCAGCGAGCGGCGGGGTCGACGGGGTGCTTGCGCGCAATGCCGTCGATATCGTCGCGCAGGGCGCGGTCGCGGCGACCGATCAGGCGCAATCGGAGGTCGGGGTATTTACCGTCCTGGCCACGCCGCCCGCCTACCACGGTGAGCTTATCGCGCCGGCGCGCAGCGCCAATATCGGCCGCTTTTACCCGGCCTACTTTGACGTCATCGGCAACACGCCGCTGCTGGCCGCTTCCTGCGGCACGTTCAGCTACCAGGATCAGCCTTTCTATTATGCGACCGCGCCGGAAGTCAGGCTCGAGGCGCGCAACACGGTAGGCGTTCCGACCGTCAATTACCGCGATGATTTTTTCCGTCTGACTTCGACCCTGCCGCGCACGGTCAGCGACAACGCCATGCAGGCGGCGATCCTGGTTAACACGGTTGTTGATGGCACGGTTACCCTGAGCGGCGAGTCCGATCTCGACGCCATAGCGACCCTCGCGCTCGACGCCGGTGTGGCCGGCGATGTGTTCGAATACCAGCGCCAGTCCGAAGAGGGCGTGTTCAATGCCGATTTCGACCTCGAGTTCACAGCCGCCGGTTTTACCGATGCGGACGGCGTGTGTTACGACCCCGAGCAGGACAGTACCTGTAACACGCTGATGTTGCCGGCCATTACCGGCACCGAACTGCGCTTCGGGCGACTCGCGCTGACCAGCGCCTTTGGTTCCGAGTTGATGGCCCTGGGTATTCCGATCAAGGCTGAGTATTTCGACGGCTCGACCTTCGTTACCAATGCCGCCGACAGCTGTACGGTGCTGACCCTGGCCAGTCAGATCCTGTTATCCAATCCCGACACCGCCGCTGGCGCGGCGCAGCCCGGTAACAGTGCGATGACGGTGGGCGCGAGTACGAGTTCGGTCAGCTCCGGCGATGCGATGCTGATCGGCGGCCTGTCGGAGTTGCTGTTCAGTCCGCCCGGCAGTGGCAATACCGGTTATATCGACATCACCACCGATCTCGCCGCGAACCTGCCGTGGTTATTGTTCGACTGGGATGGCGGCGGTACGTTCGACGATAACCCTACCGCGCGGGCCAGTTTCGGTCTGTTCCCCGGCCGCAAGAAGCTTATTTACATTCGCGAGCCGTGGGACTGAAGCAAGGTTCAAGGGAGCTTGTAAAAGCTGACTCCCGGCGTGCGCACGGCGAGCCACCAGTATTTGTCCGGCGGCAGCAGGCCACCCAAGCGGGTCACATCGAGGATCCGCCCAATCAGCAGTTTCGGCGGCTCGGCGCGTTCAACTTCGGTCGCTCGCTCCAGGGTGGCAGCCAAATCGGGATCGCTGCCAGCGCGGCCGTCGACCGCGGCGACATAGCGTGGCGTAGCACCCGGGAGTGTATGTTCGACGATATCGGCCGGTTGGCCACCCATGAGGTAGGTAAAGGACCGCGCACGTGACGCCGTTTCGCTGTCGGTTGCGATGACGCCGTCGTTTTTCAGCGCGAACTCCGCGATCGCGCGCTCTGGAAAACGTTGGTTGATATTGTCGACCGAAAGGCCCGCGTAGCTGGCGCCGAGCGCGGTGAAGACGATCAGCGCTCGCAACCATCTGCGCTTTGTTACGGCGAGAAACGCGGCGATCGGGATCAAAACAATTGCCAGATCAAACACGAAATAGCGCGGCAGCGGCCGAATGGTCCCCGAATAACCGAGCCATATAAAGTAGACCGCGCCGGCAGCGTACATGTAACGCAGAAATTGCCGCATTTCATCGCTAACGCCGGCGTGCTTGCGCAATGCAATCGCACAGCCGATCCCGAACCAGAACAGCAGTCCGAATTCCTGGTTGAACAACAGCGCCAGCGGTGCTCCCCATATACGACTGTTCGACAGGTTCCCGGATCCGGCGCCAAACTCCGCACCGGCCGCGTTCAGGCCGCCATGCGATTGGGTCGCGGAGATCAGGCGATAAAAAGGACTTTCCCCGGCCGCGACGTAGCAGGTCATCTCGATTGAGAGGATGGCGAGTGCGCCGAGTCCGAGCAGAATGAACGGGCGCGGCACGCGCCATCCATAACGCAGGAAATAGAGCGCGTAAAATAGGCCAATGCCGTAGGCCGTTTCACGAGTGAGCATGGCCAGCCCCGCGGCCACCCCGGCGCCGAGGAACAGGCGACCCAAGTCGAGACGGTGATACCAGGCGATGTAGAACATCGTCACGCTGGCGAGCAAAAAGACCGCCTCCGGGATGTCGGCATTCACGGTCGTCGACAGCGTGACCAGCAGCGGCGTCGTCGCGGCGAGGATCGCAACCCAGAATGCGCTCGCAGGGCCGGCGAATCGATGCGTGATCCAGGTCAGCGTCGCGATCAGCGCGACCAGATAGCCCAGGGTGAGGATAAGTATAGTTTGCTCGCTGACGCCGACCATCGCGATGAGTCCGGCCAGCGGCACGATGACCGTCCAACGGAACGCCCAATGCTTTTCCGGTAGCGTGATATCACCGGCCGCGATTGCGGCCGCGTAGGAGTTGTACAGCGAATCGTCAGAGGCGATGAAGCCGAGATAGAAGACGTAGATGTTGATCGTCGCGATGGCTAACGCGAGCACCAGAATCACGGGCAGGCGGCTCAGAAAGGGCGTGTCAGTTGGCATGGGCGCTTGCTCTGGTCAATATGGGTTGGTCATATTGCGCGCGACTGACGCCGGTAGGTTTATACCGAGACCGAGGTCTGCGCCGCACGCTTTGTGTCAGTATTACCTGCGCCTTTGCGAAACAGCACGTGGGTCCAGCGTGGACCCGGCGGAGTGACGAGTTCCTGAACACCGCGCAGGGTATAAGCGATTTTGCACAGTACCCGTTGCACCAGCGTGAGTTCGCCGGCCGAGCCTATCGAGCCGTTGCATTGCACGCACGGTTCATCCTGGATATACGAGCCATACGGGTTCCGGGCGCGGTCGAGCAGCCACACGGTCAGCGCGTTGGTGGCCTGCAAATGGCGGCCGACGAATTCGGTATCCACGACTTCGAGACCGGCGAACAGCGACTTGAGCCGCTCCAGGCTGAAGCTGTTGACGTGTCCCCACGGTGGGTTGATTGCGCCGCAGTTGCGACAGGTGCTACGGTCGATACGCAGATCCTGCTCGCAGGGTACCCCGATCAACAAGTATTGGCCGGTAACGCGCGCCAGTTCCCGTGCGGCGCGGGCAAGCGCTGGTGGCGGAATATGTTCGAGCACCTCCGCGCATAGCACGAAATCGAACGTCTTGTCGTCGAAATCCAGCGCCGTCACGTCGCCGGCCACCGCTGTGATCCCCGGGTGATCGATATCGGGCTTTTCCAGATCGAGCGCGACGACCTCGGTGTAGTGATCGCACAGGTGGCGCGCGTAGTAACCGTCGCGCGCGCCGACATCGAGCGCGCGCTTGCCGCGCGCGGGGAACAATGCCAGCAGGCTCGCTTCGCGCTGCTTTTCCTCGGCATCCTGACGCGCTTCCAGCACCGCTAATCTCTCCGTTCGGCGTCCATTTGCATCACCTCGACAGCAACCGTCTTGCCAGCGGTCGCGCCCGCAACCAGTCCCACGCGAAACGTTCCGGGCCGCTTGGCAGGCCGGCGATTTTCCACAGGGTGAGTACCGTTCCAGTATAAACCAGTGCGCCCACACCTACGCTCAAAAGCAAGGCCAGGGGCGTGGCCAGCGCGGTAGCGTTCGCCAGATGTTCGGTCAACCGGCTGGTCACAATATACATGGCGACGGCCGCGACGAACGGGCGTCCGACGTAGTGTGTGTAGTCGGCGTAGCGGATGTTCAACACTCTGAACGTAACAAAGAGGTTGATCGGCGTCATCACGCAGGTCGTCACCAGCAATGCGGCCGCGGCGCCGAGTGCGCCGTAATCGATCGAGGCCCACACCATCAGCGGCAGCAGTAACAGGATGCGCAGTCCGAATACCTGGGTAATCAGCACCGGCCTGCCGATAGCGATGAAGGCCGCGGTAGCGTTGGTCAACAACGCAGACAAGCCGCCGGAGATGGCGATGAACTGGATCAAGGTAACTGTATCCAGCCACCCCCGGCCGAGCAGGACCGGGACCATTAAAGCCGCACTCGCAGCGATGCCGAAGCCGAAGGGCAGGGCCAACAGCGCGATCAGGCCGGCGATATCCAGGTAGCCTTTGGTCAATACCGTGGGGTCGTGTTTGATCAGTGCATAGCCCGGGAATATCGCGCGATTGATCGGTGCCACCAGGTCGGTCGTTGGTAGGGATGAAATTTCGTTACTGATGGCATAGCTGCCGACCGCCGCCGAGCCGGAAGTTTTGCCGAGGATAAATTCGGCACTGCGGGTGTTGATGAACAGGATTAGGTTATTGATGTAGAGCCATTTCGAAAACGAATACAGTTCCCGCCATTTCGTAAAACACAGGCGCGGGCGATAGTCGTGCATGGTGTAACTGGTGACGATGCGCACCAACTGGCTGGCGACAATACCGATCACCAGCGCCCAGTAACTTTGCAGCAGAAATGCAAGCGGCACGGTGACCACGAATCCGGCAAGCTTACGATATAGGAGAAATTTGAACTCTTTGTCGAACTCCATCTCCTTGCGGAACATGACCACGCCGATATTGCTCAGTGCCGAGCCGAAGAAAATCACCGACAGGCAGATCACGACCGGGAGCAGGCGCGGGTCTTCGTAGAACTGCGCGAAAGGCGCGGCGATTGCGATCACGAGCAAAGCTTCAGTCAGGCACAGGACCAGATTACAGCTCCAGGCGGAATCCATGTCGTCACGACTGACTTCGCTCTGCTGGATGAGGGTGACGTCGAAGCTGAAATTACCTAGCAGTTCGAGCAGGCCAATAACCGCCATCGCGATAGCGACGACGCCGAAATCGTCCTTGCTCAGCAGCCGGACCAGGATCAGGGTGCTGACGGCGCCGATGCCGCGTTCGACGATCTTGAAGAAAACCATCCAGAACGCGCCGCGTGCCATCTGTGAATTGACGCTAGTCAATGGCGCTCTCCGTTGCGCGTAAGGCGCCGTGGCGTGGTGCCCGGCATCGCCGCCGCGAGCGGTTCAGACCAGCATCTCGACAACTGCGGGGTGGCTGAGAAAACCCTGCGGACTGGCGCTGTAGCCGTAGGCGCCCGACTGCAGAACCGCGACGAGGTCGCCGATCTCGAGCGCCGGGGTCGCGATCTTGTCGGCCACGATATCCAGCGGCGTACACAAGGGACCGACGATCGACACCGTCTGCGTGGTCGCGGCGCCCATGCGGTTCGCGATCACGACCGGATAATTTTTTCGTAACACCTGGCCGAAATTACCGGAGTTGGACAGGTGATGGTGCAAGCCGCCATCGACCATGACGAAGCGATGGCCCTGCGAATCCTTGATGTCCTGTACCCGGCACACGTAGTAGCCGGCCTCGCCAACGATGTAGCGACCTAGCTCGACGATGAATCGGGTGCCGCCGAGCGCGCCGCTCACGGCGCTGATGCTGTCGCCGAGCGCGCTGCCGACGGCGCCGAGGTCGATGGCGGTCTCACCGGGAAAGTACGGAATGCCGTAGCCGCCGCCGAGGTTGAGCATGGGCAGGGCCTGACCGCTGCGGTCGGCCAGGTCGCGCGCCAGTTCCAGGGTTTTGCGGTTTGCTTCGATGATGGCGTCGGTGCGCAGGTTCTGCGAGCCACAGAAAATGTGCAGGCCTTCAAATTCGAGGCCGCGCTCGCACACGGCCTTGATCGCGGCCGGCACGCGCTCCGCATCAATGCCGAACTGCTTGGGGCTGCCGGACATCTTCATGCCCGCGCCCTTGAGTTCGAAATCCGGGTTGACCCGGATCGCGACCCGCGCCGGCAGGCCGGCAGCGCTGCTCAATTCGTGCAGCCGATCGAGTTCCGTTTCTGATTCGCAATTGATACAGATCCCGGCGCCGATCGCGCTCAGCAGTTCTTCCCGTCGCTTGGCCGGCCCGGCGAAACTGATCTCCGTGGCCGGCATACCGCTGTCGAGCGCGACCCGCATTTCGCGCGCCGAGGCGACATCGAGGCCGTCGACCAGGTTACGCAGGTGGCCGAGTAGGGCCGGCATCGGATTGGCCTTGATGGCGTAGTGGATCTCGACGGCACCCGGCAACGCCGCACGCAGATCGGCGATACGTTTGCCGATCGCTGCCCGGTCATAGGCATAGAACGGGGTCTGACCGGCGCGTATGGCGAGCGCGGTGACCGGGTGGCCGCCGATAAGTAACTCGCCATCGGCGGATTCGAGGGTGGCCAGTGCGGCGTGGCTCGAGGCGGCCTTGTTCATGTCACGCCTTCGTTGTCGGTGTCGGCAAACAGCGCCGCGTAATCTTCGGCGAGCTGGCGGCGGTTGATTTTGCCATTGGGGTTATGCGGCATGTCGTGGCGAAAAATAACCCGCGACGGCACCATGTAGTTCGGCAGGCTGCGTTTGCACTGCGCGAGCAGTTCATCCTCGTCTACGCGCGTGCCACTGACGGTTTGTACGACCAGTACGACGGCCTGACCCAGGGCCGCGTGCGGAACACCGACCGCGGCCGTGGTCTGAACGTTGTTGTCGCAGGCGTAGACCAGCTCTTCGAGTTCTTCCGGACTGACCCGGTAGCCGGAGGTTTTGATCATGCCGTCGTTGCGTCCGACGAAATAGAGATATCCGTCTTCGTCCTTGTACACCGTGTCGCCTGACCACACCGCGAGTTCCACGAACGGTAAGCCGCCAGGGCGCCCGGGTGCCGGCTTGAAGCGCTCGGCGCTGCGCTCCGGATCGTTCCAGTAGCCGAGCGCGACCAGGGCGCCGCGGTGAACCAGCTCGCCATGCTCGTGGGGGGCGGCCACGTCACCGTTGGCATTGATGACGAGGATCTCGGCGTTGGGAATCGCCTTACCCATGGAATTGGGGCGGCGATCGATTTGGTCGGGCGGCAGGTAGGTCGAGCGAAACGCTTCGGTCAGTCCGTACATCAGATACGGCGCCGTGTTTGGCAGACTGGCTCGTAAGCGCTCGAGGATTGCCGCCGGCATGGCGCCACCGGTATTGGTGATGTAACGCAGGCTGGCTTTGGCCTCGGCCGGCCATTCCAGCGGCGCGAGCTGGGTCCACAAAGGCGGCACCGCGGCGAGACCGGTAACCTTGTGGCGCACGATGGCTTTGAGGACGTCGCGCGGCAGCAGGTAGTCGAGCAGCACGCAGGTGGCGCCGCGCAGTACCGCCGAGGTCAGTTGATTCAAGCCGGCGTCGAAGCTGAACGGCAACACCGCGAGCAGCCGGTCACTGGCGCTGATCCCGAGATACTGCGACACGCTCTCCGCACCGGTCACGACGTTACGATGGGATACCACCACACCCTTGGGCTTGCCGGTGCTGCCGGAGGTATACAGGATCGCGGCCATATCGTTGTCGATGCGCGGCGGCGACTCGAAACTTGCGGCAAGGGCGGCGTCATCGAGCGTCAGCGTCGCGGCGTCGAACTTCAGCGGCGCGCCTGGCGCGTCAGTCAACAGCACCGCTTCGAGAGCCGGACACTGCTGCAGGGCCGCATCGATCTGCTGGGCCCGGTCGCTCGAGGTGATCAGCACTCGCACCGCGCAATCGTTGAGAATATGGGCGACCTGGGCGGATTTCAGCACCGGATTGACGGGTACAAATACCGCGCCGGCCATGCTCGTGGCGTAAAATGCGATCGCGGTAACGGGTAATTTGGGCAGGAATACCGCGACCCTGTCGTCGGGTCCGATACCGAGATGGGCGAGTTGCGCGGCGAGGCGACGGACTTCGGCGAGCATGGTTGCGGCATCGACGTCGTCACTGCGCTGGTGGACCAGCAGCGGCGCCGCGGGCGCGCGCGCCGCGGTCTCGATTAAGGTATCGTGGAGCAGAAATGTCATTGCCGTTCGACCGCCCCTGAGCGCGGTCTCTAAGTCCAGAATTTACAAGTGCTTGCCGATATATCGGATGCGGCGCGAAAAACTGCTGTCCGGGTCACCATGACGGGCGGTAAGCCGCTTGGGTATTCTAAACGATAATGCTGTTATTCAGTTCGCCGGAGCACGATAACGTGCCGCATAGCCCGCGCCGCTAGCCATGCCCTTACGCGATATCGCCGTCATCGGATTCCTGCTGTGGACCCTGCCACATATCCTGCGTAAGCCGTGGATCGGGATCCTGGTGTGGTCGTGGGTGTCGTACATGTACCCGCATCGCCTGTGTTATTCGTTTGCCTACAATTTCCCGGTCGCCCAGGTCACCGCCGGGGCCCTATTCGTGGCAATGCTCCTGACCAGGGACAAGCTGCGCGTACCGAAACACCCGCTAGTCGCCGTCTGGGTGCTGTTCATTGTGTGGCTCAATGTTGCTTTTGTGACCGCGCTGGTGCCGGAAGCCGCCTACACCGAGTGGGACCGGGCGATGAAGATCCAGATTGTCACGTTCTGTACCCTCATGCTGATCACCGAGAAGGAGCGCATTATCGCGCTCGCCGCGGTGATCGCGTTTTCGGTCGGGTTCTACGGCATCAAGGGCGGGCTGTTCGCTATCCGCACCGGGCTCAGCGGTACGGTGTGGGGGCCGCCGGGGAGTTTTTACGAAGGTAATAACGAGCTCGCCCTGGCGCTGCTGATGGTGGTGCCGCTGTTTCGTTTCCTGCAGCTCCAGGCCAAAAACGTCTGGCAGCGCCGCGGTCTGGGGCTGTGCATGTTGCTTTGCATGCTGAGCGTTATTGCCAGTTACTCGCGCGGCGCGTTCCTGGCCCTGGGTGTCGCCGCGGTCATGCTGGTGTTGAAAAGCCGCCAGCGTTTCGTGTTGCTGATGGTGTTCGTGATGGCGGCCCCGCTGCTGGTCATGACCCTGCCCGACAAGTGGACCAACCGCATGGGGACCATCCAGAACTACGAGCAGGATGCCTCGGCGATGGGACGCATCAATGCCTGGCAGTTCGCCATCAATATCGCCAAGGCGCGCCCGCTCAGCGGCGGCGGATTGGCGACCTACACGCCGGCTCTGTTTCTGCAGTACGCGCCGGACCCGACCGATTATCACGACGCACACAGCATTTACTTCGAAATACTCGCTGAAACCGGTTTTTTCGGCCTGACCCTGTTCCTGACCTTGTTTATCAGTGCTTACGTGATCGCCGGACGCACCGGCAAACGGGCCCGACAGCGCCCGGAGCTGGGCTGGGCGGTCGACTTATGCGCGATGCTGCAGGTGTCGCTGGTCTGTTACGCAACCGGCGGCGCCTTTCTCGGCCTCGGCTATTTTGACCTGCCGTACCACATCGTCGCCCTGATCCTGGTGACCTGGCAGCTGGTTAACCGCGACCTTGCTGCCACCGGCCTTACCGGCGCTGGTGGTCGCCAGCCCGAACGGCCGTCCGCCTACCATGATCCGGCCGCGCAGATGCGTTGATGCAAGAATCCTGACGCGCCGTCAGCGGCCCTTTTGCAGCAGCGTGCGCAGGTAGCGCACCGGAATGGCATAAGTAATCGCGCTCGGGTTGCTGAGCACGGTTTCCTTGGTGCCTTTGACCAGCACTTTATTGATCACGCCGATGACTTCGCCGTCGTCGCGACGGTAAACCGGGCTGCCGCTGTTGCCGGGATAGGCGGTCGCGTCGAGCTGCAGGACGTTGTAGGGATCGCGCAGCGCGAGGATGTGGGTGGCGCTGAGTTCGCGTGAATCGCGCGCCGGGATCGCGATCGGCGTGATCGCCGAGACGATGCCGCGGTGGGTGACCGCATACAGGCCGAGTACCGCGCCGATCGGAAAGCCGGTAAATGCAATTTCTTCGCCTTCGCGCACCGCGTCGGTCTGCGCCAGCGCCAGCGCGGGCAGGGGCGCACCGTCGATTTTCAGCACCGCCAGATCATGCACGTGATCCTGGTCGACGATCGTTGCTTCGCGGACCTGGGTATCGCGTCCGCGACCGACAAAAACCACCAGTCGTTCGCGGTGTTCGTCATCCAGCTCGCTGGGCACGACATGGGCGTTGGTGGCGATGTGGCGCCCGTCGCCAACGGCAAAGCCGGTACCGAGCATATTGGCCGGAGGACGGCGGGTGGCGAGATAGGTCCCGACCCCGACGACAGCAGGCTTGATGGTATCGACCAGGTCCGGAAATCGATCGTCGTGGGCCTGACTGACGACCGGCAGCAGCGCCCCCATCGTCAGCCCGACCCACCGCGGCGCGGGTTTCACCCGCCGCCCGGCTCGCCGGTGGCGAGCATTTTTTGTTCCCAGGCCAGCGAGGTTTCGACGATCCGTTCGAGGCTGTCCAGCTGCGGTTGCCAGTCGAGTACTTCGCGGATCCGCCGCGCTTCGGCAATCAGCGAATCCGGATCGCCGGCACGGCGCGGCGCGTGGACCACTTCAAGCGGGGTGCCGCACACGCGGCCGACGCAGTCGATGACTTCGCGGACGCTGAAGCCGCGGCCGTAGCCGCAGTTCAGGGTTGTTGTCTCACCGCCCGCATTGAGGTAGTCGAGCGCCGCAACGTGGGCGGCGGCCAGGTCCGAGACGTGGATGTAATCGCGCACCCCGGTGCCGTCGGGGGTGGCGTAATCGGTACCGAAGATCGATACCCGGTCGCGTTTGCCCACCGCCGCTTCGACGGCGACTTTGACCAGCAGCGTGGCCTGCGGTGTACGCTGGCCGATGTCACCATCGGGGTCGCTGCCGGCGACGTTGAAATAGCGCAGGATCGCCGCGCGCAGCGGCGTCACCGCACAGGTGTCGCCGAGCATGATCTCGCTCATCAGCTTTGACTGGCCATAAGGATTGATCGGCGCAGTCGGCGTGTTTTCGGCGCACACCCCCCCGGCCGGCATGCCATAGACCGCGGCGGTCGACGAAAACACGAATTGCTCGACGCCCTGTTCGACGCAGCACTGCACCAGCGCGCGCGTGCCACAGGTATTGTTGGCGTAGTAGCTGAGCGGGTCGGAGACCGACTCGGGGACCACGGTCAGGGCGGCGAAATGCATGACGGTGTCGATGGCGTTGTCGCGCAATACCCGCGCGACCAGCGCGCTGTCACCGGTATCGCCGACCACCAGTTCGCCGACCGTGACCGCTTCGCGAAAGCCGCGCGACAGATTATCCAGGGTCACGACGTGGTGACCACGGCGACCGAGCAGCTTGGCGACGTGGCTGCCGATATAGCCGGCGCCGCCGGTGACGAGAACCTTGTTCATAATTGTCATGATGACCTGATTCTTTGTTCGCAAGGGTAGCAAATTCAGGTTTCGCGGCGACGCTGCAGCCGGCGCCAGGTTTTATAACCGAGGTGCCGCGCCAGGGTCATTGGCGGCATCTTGTGCACGTGCGAGCGGGCCTGCAGGAGCCGCGCAGCAAGGCGGTCGCGGATCCCGGCCGGCGTGCGCGGAAACATGACCTGATCAATCGACCAATCGACCACCGGCTTGAGCGGCATCGTCCCGGCCGCGCGCGCGAGCTGGGTGCGGCAGGATGTCGGCACGCGCAGATCGAAATAGCGCGAGGCGGCATCGAGCGCCTGCAGTACCGGCCGCGCGAATCCGAGTGTGAGGCTGCGTTCGACCACGGCGTCAAAAAAATCCGTATCGCGGGTCGTATAGAAATCGGCGATCTCATAAACATCGAGGACGTCGCGCAGCGCATTCAGAAATTCGCCGTCATAGAAGCCGTGCACGATACTGTGCAGGAGCATGTCGACCGGTTGCAGGACGTATAGACCGCTGCTGTCATTCGGGACCGCGCGCTCGAGCAATAGCGCCGCATCGGGGCACAGGCGCGAGGACAGCGGCAGGATGTTGTGATGAATATCGATAACCGTGCCGCGTGACACATGCTGCATGGGCGGCAGTTCATGCATCCAGCGTCGGAAGTAGGCGTCGTCGTAGGCTTCGCTGACCTGGCTGCGCCAGCCGTGCGCCCGGCAGGCGGCTTCGACGTCGGCGAGTGCGGTGTGGGGTACCAGGATGTCCAGATCGGCGCTCATCCGCGAGCGCGCGTTGGGCAGGCCGGTGGCCAGATAGGCCGCGCCCTTGAGCAAAACGACCGGAATTTCGAGGTCTCGTAAAGCCTGCGCGGCGCAGCGGGTTTCCCATGCCATGGCGCGCCGGCGGCGCTCCGCGATGCGCGCATCAGCGCCGAGCTGAGCGCGAACATCGGCGTTCAGGTCATCGAGCGCGCCGCATTCGTCCATCAGGGCGTGCCAGCGACCGGCCAGTCCGTGGCGGCGACTGAGACCGATGACCTGTTCCCAGCAGCGTGCGTCGGCGCCGGCCAAAAGCGACGGTGTGCGCAGCGCTTCGAGCAGGAGCGTCCGGTTAGGCATCATGATTGATTCGGCCGCGTGCCACTATTGTTTACAAAACTGACCTCGCGCGCGCTTGTGCGCGGCCGGCGTGGATCCGCATAATAGCGCCGAAATTTTATTTAAAGCAGCTACTTAGGGCGTGGTGCCCGAAACCCCGGTGAGTTTCCTGATGTGACGACTATCAGGCATCGGCGGGGGTCCCCGATCTGCTAGAGTTTAACCAATAAATAATCGCGGAATCGTACAACATCGCTATGAACACTGAATCGAGTTCGAACGACCAAGGCGGCCTCGGTCACGCGGCCGACACCGAAGGTGCCCGCATTCGGGCGCGGCGCAATTTTCTCAAGGGCACCTCGCTGGCCCTGCCGGCGGCGATGACCCTGACCCCAGGTACTGCCCAGGCATTGGCCAGCATTACCTGCGGACAGAAAGCACTGGACAGCAATCTCACCGCAACGGCGTTGGTCAGCGATGACGATGGCCTCTATCGCCAGTCCGTCGATGTCTACGACCGGTTGATACCGGGGGTTGATGGCAACAACAATCCGGTCATGGTGCCGAATAACATCCCGACTTATTTTCTCGATACCGTGCAGGCCATCTGGCGCGATGCAGGCGGCGCCGCGATCGGCGCTGAACCGGCGGACAAGGGACCGAATGTCGTGACGATGCTCGCCATCGTGCACATCGATGCAACCAATGGCGCACCGGTTGCGGTCGGCTCAGGGACGAACCCGACCAACGCCATCATCACCAGCGCCGCCGGCGCCTGTATGGCGTCGCTCATGCAGCAGACCATGTAACGGCGGCTGCAGCGACGCAATCCTGATCTGATCACGGCGGGAACCTCGAGATCGCGGTGACATGAACACCCCACCCCGGTGGGCCCGCCCACCGGCCGACGAACTGGTCTGGGAGACCTTCGGGGAGGCCAACTTTGTCTACCACGTGGCTTCCGGCCAGACCCATTTCCTGAACGAGCTAGGCGCCTGGATCCTGCAGCGCCTCGAGCGCGGCGCGCGCACGCCGGGCGAGATCTGCGACGATATCGTGGCAGCGTTCGATGCCGAAGCGAGTCCCGAACTGAGCGAGTCGGTGCAGGCCACCATCCAGGTGCTGGCCGGTCTCGGGCTTATCGTGCGCGGGGGCGAGCCGTGAACGTGACCCTGGCCGGGCTGTCCGCTGCCGGCCTCGAAGCGCAACTGGCTGCCGGCCTGCGTCTGCGCATGGGACCGTTCAACGTCTGTATCCATGCTGACGAAGCCACGTTGGCGCAGCACATCACCGCGCATTATCCCGACTACGAACTCGCTGCCGACGACGCCTTCTGTCACGCCGGCGTGCACGTCGGCGTGCAACGTACGCTGCCGCGCGTCTGGGCTGAGCAAGGGTATGTGCGACTCGACGATGGCGCCCTGTTTACCGATTTCCAGCCCGGCGAGGGTCTGCCTTACCTCGAGTGGGCGATCAACTGGTGTATCGCGACGCGCTGCCATTTCTACCTGATGCTGCACGCCGCGGTGGTGGAAAAAGCGGGCGTTGCGCTGATCATGCCGGGTCTGCCGGGGGCGGGCAAAAGCACCTTGAGTGCCTATCTTGCCCACAACGGCTGGCGCTTGTTGTCGGATGAATTCTGTCTGCTGCGTCCCGGCACCTGCGAGGTGATCCCGTTTCCGCGCCTGATCCCACTCAAGAACGAATCGATCGAGGTGATCAGGCAGGCCGTCGGTGACGCCCGCATCGGCCCCAGTTTTGCCGGTACCCGCAAAGGCACGGTTGCGCATGTGGCGCCGCCGGCTGCGCACACGCGATGCGCCGAACCGGCGCAGGCGCGCGTGGTGGTCAAACCGCAGTATGTCGCCGGCGCCGCGGCCGAGCTGACCGACATGGCGGCGGCACAGTGTTTTGTTGAATTGTCCAACAACGCATTCAACTACCAGATCCTGGGGCGCGAAGGTTTCGATACAGTCGCCGCGCTGGCGCGTTCGACGCAGGCGTATCAACTGCGTTATGGCGATCTGGAACAGGCGCGCGACGCGCTGCAGCAAGTCGTTGAGGCGCTGCCACCAGCGCAGTAGATTGTTCCCGAGTCCAACAGGCTGCTAGGATTGCGCTCCATTGAATCCAGCCCGGAGACTCAATTGAAGCGACTGATTGCCCTGGCGTTTGCCCTCGCCGCGACGCCCACGGTGTGGGCCAACGATTACCCCACCCTGGAACGCGTCGATCACGTGATGACCTGCATGCGCGGCCACGGCGGGCAGACCGTGGATAACCTCTATGCCTGTTCGTGCGAAATCGACGTCATTGCACAGCAGGTCAGTTTCGACGACTTCACCGAAGCGCGCACGTTTGAGATTTACAAACGCATGCCAGGCGAAAAAGGCGGCCTGTTCCGCGACTCGGAACGGGCTGACGAAATCGTCGCGAAACTCGATAAAGCGCGCGCTGACGCAAACAAACGCTGCTTCATAGGGATGAAAAAAAGCGCTGCCGAGGCAACGCAAAAATCCCCTTGAATCATTACGATACGCTTCCGTATGGCAACCTGGTGCAGCAATTTAAATCGGTTGCCGGTCGGGAAAATATCCCTATAATTGAGTGCAGCAAAGTAGCGGCGTCGTTGCGCCAGGCTGCTCTTGCCAGGTAAAGATTATCGCCTCGTGAGATGGTGTGGACACGAGACAATAAGCATCGCCGGCGGCAAGGCAGCCGACTATGCTGGGCGTCAAAGCGTCGCTGAACGTAAGAATTCAATGCCCACGATTCGGCCGGTAAATGCCGCATCGTACTGATCAGCGACGAGGGGAGTGGTACACCGTTGTCAGATATCGACTACCGCATTTTCAGCGATGGGCCGCGCTATGGCCGTTCGACGATCGCACCCCCCGTGTCTACCCGCCATTCCGCTCTGTGCTCGCTCCGCAAATCATTGCGACCGTTTCTAACGCTCTCGTACGACTTCTCGATCTCGGGTCGGACGGGAGTTTAAACCTCGAAGAGATCAATCACGTGATTGTTAACAATAAAGTGTGAAGGAGGAGGTCATGAGAAAAGCATCGTTAAAACGATGGCTCATCGCGGCAGCCTCTCTGTTGGCATTGACCGGAACTGCGCAGGTTTCGGCGAATGCAGGACTAGAGAAGCTAATGCAGGACCCCAACTACTGGGTCTTCCCTGGTGGTAATTACTGGAACTGGCGTTATTCTGAGTTGAATCAAATCAACAACCAGAACGCGCACAAGATCCAGGCGGCGTGGACGTTCTCCACCGGTGTCCTGCGAGGACACGAAGGTGGACCGCTCGTTCTCCCGGGGTCTGTAACTGGCTTGTCGCATGACACGCTGTATATCCACGCGGCTTTCCCGAACAACGTTTTTGCCATCAACCTCGACAACCTCGAGATCGTATGGGAATACGTACCCGTTCAGGACTATGACGAAACCGTTCCGGTGATGTGCTGTGACACCGTCAACCGCGGACTCGGCTTTGGCGATGGCAAAATCTTGCTGCAGCAGGCTGATACCGTGCTGGTGGCGATGAATGCCAAGACCGGCGAAAAAGTCTGGTCGGTCAAGAACGGTGACGCCAAGCTCGGCCAGACCAACACCAATGCCCCGCATGTGATGAAAGATAAAGTCATCACGGGTATCTCCGGTGCAGAGTTTGGTGTTCGTTGCTGGATCAACGCCTACAACCTGAAAGACGGCAAGCGCGCCTGGCGCGCCTACAGCATGGGACCCGATGCGGACATGCTGGTCGACCCGATGAAAACCACTTCGATGGGGCAACCCATCGGCAAAGATTCTTCGCTGAAAACCTGGAAGGGTGACCAGTGGAAGATCGGCGGTGGTTCGACCTGGGGCTGGTGGCCGTACGACAAGGAACGCAATGCGTTCTACTACGGTACCGGCAATCCGTCGACCTGGAACCCGGTTGTTCGCCCCGGCGACAACAAGTGGTCGATGTCGATCTTTTCGCGCGACGTTGATACCGGTATGGCCCACTGGGTCTACCAGATGACGCCGCACGATGAGTGGGACTACGACGGCATCAACGAAATGATCCTGGTTGACATGAAGGTCAAGGGTAAAGACACCAAGGCGCTGGTCCACTTCGACCGCAACGGCTTTGGCTACACCCTGGATCGGACCAACGGCGCCCTGCTGGTTGCCGAGAAGTTTGATCCGGCCGTCAACTGGGCTACCCACGTTGATATGAAGACGGGTCGTCCACAGGTCGTTGCTCAGTACTCGACGCACTACAACGGCGAAGACACCAACTCGACCAACATCTGCCCGGCAGCGCTCGGTACCAAAGACCAGCAGCCGGCCGCCTACAGCCCGCGTACTGGCTTGTTCTATGTGCCGACGAACCACGTCTGCATGAACTACGAGCCGGTTTCGGGTGGCGAATATGTTGCTGGTCAGCCCTACGTGAACGCTGTACTCAGCATGTTCCCGGCGGGTCGTGTGTCACCTGGTCCTGAGTTTGGTAACAATGCTACCAACAACAACCTCGGCAACTTCATCGCCTGGGATGCGGACAAGGGCAAAATCGTGTGGTCGATTCCGGAACGTTTCTCGGTCTGGAGCGGCGCACTGGCAACCGCTGGCGACGTCGTGTTCTACGGCACGCTGGACGGCTACCTGAAAGCGATCGACGCCAAGAGCGGCAAGCTGCTTTGGAAGTTTAAGAATCCTTCCGGCATCATCGGTAATGTCACGAGCTGGGGTCATGGCGGCAAACAATATGTCGGCACGCTCTCCGGAGTGGGTGGCTGGGCCGGTATCGGCATGGCCGCTGGACTCGTGAACGATACCGACGGCCTGGGCGCTGTCGGCGGCTACAAGGACCTGAACCGCTTCACCCGTCTCGGCGGTGTGTTGAGCGTCTTCAGCCTGCCTTAAGTCGATCGTACTGCGATCCACAATAAGATCAGTCTGAACTGACGGTCTGATTAGGAACCCGGCTCTCGACAGAGAGCCGGGTTTTTTTTTCGTGCCTTCACGGAGTTTCGCCTGCATGGCGAGCGCGACGAGGACATTGCATGCGCTGTCTCATCCACACCCTGTTGCTGGGCATGTTCCTGCTCACCGGCGGCTGCGGCGACGACCCGCCACCGGCAGCACCAGGGCCCGCGGCCACGGCCGGCTTGCCGCAACCGACCGCAACGGAACCGAGCTCGACAGAGTCGGACATCCCGAACCCGGGCGCGGTGGGGTCACGCAGCGCCGAGCCGGTGCCTGCGCCGGTTGTGGCCGCCACCCCGCCGCAGCCCGAGCCGTCCCCGGACGCCATCGAGGTCGCCGCGGACAGAGAACCCGTTCAACATCAGATCCAGGGAGTGGTGACCCAATGGCGTCCCCTGGTGTTGTTTGCGCAACCCGGCGATGTCGTCGTTTTTCGCCAGATGAGCGGCCACGATACCGAAACCATGGCAGGGCTTTATCCAGAAGGCGCGACGCCCTGGCGATCGAAAATGGGCGCGGAAGGATTCAGTGTCACCCTCACAGAGCCCGGCGCCTATATCTACAAGTGCAACCCGCATGCCAGTACCGGCATGATCGGCGCGATCGTCGTCGGGCCGCGGCCGCCGGCCAATCTCGCCGCGCTGGAATCGAGTCCGCTCAACAAGGGCATGACCGCGCGCACGATCCGGAAATTGAAACAGGCGCTGGAATCGGCCTCGAACTAAGCAGGGTCTGCAGACGCGGACCGGTTTCCGGTAGAATCGCCGTTTTCATCTGCCGCCGTCGCAGTAGAGTCGCATCATCGGGTTAAGCCGGCGTTCAGAGTGGACTCAGTATCATCCAAATGCGGATTAGCGTCGTATTACCAGCAGGCGCGGATGGCGCCTATCGTTTGGAGTGGAGCATTTAGACATGTTGAAAGCAGTTACCAGCCTTGTTGTCGCCAGCACGCTAGTGCTAAGTGCAGTGGTACAGGCGGAAGAGCACATCATCGAAGGCGTCGTTACCCAATGGCGTCCCCTGGTTACATTCGCCCAGCCCGGGGATACCCTGCGGTTCAAAGGTATGACCGGGCACGACACGGCGACCATTGAAGGCATGATCCCGGAAGGCGCCACGCCATGGCAGTCGAAACTTGGCGAAGAAGCTTTCAGCGTCACGCTGGATAAAGAGGGTGCGTGGATCTACAAATGTACCCCGCATATCACCACCGGCATGGTCGGGGTTGTGGTGGTCGGGGACGCGCGCCCACCGGCCAACCTCGAGCAGCTGCAGGCAAACCTGCCTAACGTCAAAGTCGGCCGTAATATGGTCAATCGCGCAATGAAGAAAATGGACCAGGCCCTCAAGGCAGAGAGCAAATAGCGGCATGATGAAAAAACTTCGCGACCCCGCACGCGAGCACGGCCCGTGCTGACCACCGCACGCGGTACCGCGCAGCTGGCGGTGCTGGTGACCTTATTGCTGGCGGCGGTAACGATTAGCGCGGCGGAGGAAACGCCGCGTACCGCGCTGAAGGTCTGCGCGGACCCCTACAACCTGCCGATGTCGAACCAGGAAGGGCAGGGCTATGAAAACAAGATTGCCGAACTGTTTGCGCGCAAGCTTGGCCTGCCCCTGGAATACGTCTGGTTCCCGCAGCGGATTGGGTTTATCCGCAATACGCTGATGGATAACGACACTCCGGACGGCGAGTACAAGTGCGACCTCGTGATGGGGGTGATTGAAAATTTCGAGATCGCCGCGCCAACGCGGCCGTACCTGCGATCGAGCTGGGCAATGGTTTACGTCAAGGGTCGCGGGCTCGATTTCATCGAGTCGCAGGATGATCTCAGGAACCTCAGCCCGGAACAGGTCAAGCAGATGCGTATCGGCGCCTGGGACCGCGGACCGGGCACCGATTTTATCTACCAGGCCGGACTCATGGAGCAGGCCATCCCGTTCCAGTCGATGAGCGGTGACGTGCGCGAGAACCCCGGCAAGATCATCGAACGCGACCTGGTTGGCGACACGATCAACCTGACGTTCGTGTGGGGTCCCATTGCCGGCTACTACGCCAAGCAGATCACTGAACACGATATCAAGGTGATCCCGATGCGCAACGAGCCCGGCATGCGCTTCGATTTCCAGATCGCAATGGCGGTCAGGTTCGGCGACAAGGCATGGAAAAACCAGGTCGACAAGCTGATCATCGACAACCAGCAGGAAATCGATGCGATTCTGACCGATTACGGGGTACCCTTGCGCGAACTCGTGATCCGTCCGCACAGTGGTGATGACGATGACGATTAGAAAGACGCTCCTGCTCGCGCTGCTGGTGAGCGCGAGCTTGTCGCTCGGCGCGGCCGAGGACAGCAGCGAAGCGCAGGTCGAATTTTCGGAGGCCGAAGTCAGCTTGTGGATGACCGATCAGCTCGCCGCTGTGCAGGCGCCGGTCACCATGACCTACACGTTCGAACGATCCGGCAGCTTGGAACCGGGCTTCACCGACCAGGTGACGTTCAGGATCGAAAAAATCAACGCCGACGGCAGCAAGGCTGCATCGCTGGCGTTTTTCACCGGCGAACGAAACTTCCCGGTCCCGGCCGCGCCGAGCACGGTTGTCAATCCGATCTTCAAGGTGTTCCTGCAGGGCGACGTGTATGAAATGAATCGCCTCAGCGATCCGGAAGGCACCTCACGTGAGCGCTGGCGGTATTTCCAGCGCCGTATCAAGTTTGCGCTGGCCGAATCCGCCGAGGTCAAACCGCTGACATTCGAATTTTCGGGTCAGCAGTGGACCGGCAGAGAGATTACCTTCACGCCGTATATCAACGATCCCAAACGTAACCTGTTCGAGACCTATGCGGACAAACGCTACACGTTCATCGTCTGCGACGATCTGCCTGGTTATCTCTACCGTATCGAGACGGTCGTACCCGGCGCTGACCCGGACCAGCCGCTGCTACGCGAAGTCCTGCAGTTGACAAAAATCGATCGCGGCGGCGCCTGAGCGCACAGGCGCCGCGCGCTCAGACCGGCTCGGTCTGCTTGTGGTGCGGGACCGACGCCCTGGCGATACGCACCGCGCAGTACTTGAACTCGGGAATTTTGCCGAACGGGTCGAGGTCCTCGACGGTGAGCAGATTGGCGGCGGCTTCGTGGTAGCAGAACGCCATGAAAATGGTGCCGGACCGGACCCCGGTATCGGCGCGCACCCGCGCCACGATCTCGCCACGGCGCGACTCGACGTGGACAAAATCACCTTCCTCGATTGATGCCTGGCGCATGTCGTCGGGATGGACGTTGACGACCGGTTCAGGTTCGAGGGCGTCGAGTACGCGCGCATGCCGGGTCATACTGCCGGTGTGCCAGTGTTCGAGCTGGCGGCCGGTGATCAGGATCGCAGGGAAATCTTCATCGGGCAGCTCGGCGGCGTGGGTGTAGTCCGCGGGCACGAAACGTGCGCGACCGCCGGGGGTGGGGAACTGGTCCTGAAACAGGATCGGCTCGCCCGAGTCACCCTCCTTGCTGCACGGGTAGGTTACCGAGTGTTCCTGTTCGAGGCGTTGCCAGGTAATGCCGGCGATACTTGGCATGGCCTCGCGCATTTCGTTGAACACATCGGCGACGGTCGAGTAGTGCCATTGCAGTCCCAGGCGCGCGGCCATCTGCTCGATGATCCACAGATCCTGGCGTGCCTCGCCCGGCGGCGGCACCGCCTGGCGGCCGAGTTGCACGCGGCGATCGGTGTTGGTGAAGGTGCCGGTTTTTTCCGGGAAACGCGGAGGCCGGCAGGATCACGTCGGCGAAACCGGCGGTTTCGGTGAAAAAGATGTCCTGCACGACGAGGTGTTCGAGCTCGCGCAGCGCGGCGCGCGCGTGGTTCAGATTGGGATCCGACATGGCCGGGTTTTCACCCATGATGTACATGCCCTTGATGCGATGCTCGTGTACGGCGTGCATGATCTCGACCACGGTCAGGCCGGGCTCGGGATCGAGCGTCGGCGTTCCACAGCTGTTCGAATTTCGCGCGCACGCGTGGGTCGCCCACCGGCTGGTAATCCGGGAAGACCATCGGGATCAGACCGACGTCGGACGCACCCTGCACGTTGTTCTGGCCGCGTAGCGGGTGCATGCCGGTGCCGGGGCGACCGATCTGGCCGGTAAACAGCGCCAGCGCGATCAGGCAACGCGCATTGTCGGTGCCGTGGATATGCTGCGAAATGCCCATGCCCCAGAAAATCATCGAGCCGCGCGAGCGCGCGTACAGCCGCGCCACCTCGCGCAGGGTGGCGGCCGGTATGCCGCAGATCGGCGCGACCTTTTCCGGCGAGTAGTCGGCGACACGGCTTCGCGCAGAGCCTCGAAGCCCTCGGTGCGTTCGTCGATGAAGTCCTCGTCGTGCAGGTCTTCGTCGATGATGGTGTGCATCAGCGCATTCAGCAGCGGCACGTCGGTGTCGGAATTGAACTGCAGGAAATAGTCGGCGTGGCGCGCGAGGTCGGAGCGGTAGGGATCCATCAGCACCAGTTTGGCGCCGCGCTGCGCGGCGTTTTTCATGAACGTCGCCGCGACCGGATGATTGACCGTCGGACGCGCGCCGATGATCATGATCACTTCGGCCTCCGCGACATCGGCGACCTGGTTGGACACCCCGCCCGAGCCGATGGTCTCGAGCATGGCCGCGACCGAGGACGCGTGGCACAGGCGCGTGCAGTGATCGACGTTGTTGGTGCCGAACCCGGTGCGTACCAGCTTCTGGAACAGATAGGCCTCTTCGTTGGACCCCTTGGCCGAGCCGAAACCGGCCAGTGCGCCGCTGCCATCGCGCTCGCGCACGGTTTTCAATCCGCCGGCGGCGACCGCCAGGGCTTCGTCCCAATCGGCCTCGCGGAAATAGTCGGGAATATCCGCATGGCTGAGGATGGTGGTGGTTTTGGCGGCTTCGGCGCGCCGGATCAGGGGCCGGGTCAGGCGTTTGCGATGGTGGATGTAATCGAAACCGTAGCGGCCCTTGACGCACAGGCGCGCGTGGTTGGACGGCCCCTGGCGACCGTCGACCGACAGGATGCGGTCGTTGGTGATGTTAAACGTCAACAGGCAGCCAACCCCGCAGTACGGGCAGGCCGAGTCGACGCGACGTTCGGGTTCGCGGTTTGCGGCCTGCTCACCCGGCATCAGGGCGCCGGTCGGGCAGGCCTGCACACATTCGCCGCAGCTCACGCAGGTGCTCGCGCCCATGGCGTCGTCGAGGTCGAACACGATGTGCGAATGTGAGCCACGCGCGGCGTAGCCGATGACGTCGTTGACCTGCTCCTCGCGACACGCCCGCACGCAGCGCGTGCACTGGATGCAGGCATCGAGATTGACCGCAATGGCGGGATTGCTCAGATCGGCCGGCGGCTGCGCGCGGCCCGGAAAACGCGGCGTGCCGACGCCGAGGAATTCGGCCCAGTGATCGAGTTCGGAGCGCGGCGTATGCGGCGAGCGGCCGCCGTCCGGCATATCCGATTTCAGCAGTTCCACGACCATGCGCTGGCTGGCGCGGGCACGCTGGCTGGCGCTCTCGACCTCCATACCGTCACTGGGTTGACGGCAGCACGACGGCGCGAGAACCCGTTCGCCCTTGATCTCGACGACGCAGGCGCGGCAGTTGCCGTCGGCACGGTAGCCCTCGGTATAGCACAGGGTCGGGATCTCGGTGCCGCAGCGACGCGCGGCGCCGAGGATGGTTTCGCCTTCGAGCGCCTCGATATCCCGGCCGTCGAGCTTGAAGTGCACGCTGCTGCCCACCTTATTTGAACTCCTCGGGAAAATACCGGATTGCCGAGCGCATCGGGTTGGGCGCAGCCTGTCCGAGCCCGCAGATCGAAGCATCCTCCATCGCCACGGCGAGTTCTTCGAGCAGCGCGACGTCCCAGCTTGGTCTGGCCATCAGCAGCGCGGCCTTGGCCGTTCCGACCCGGCACGGGGTGCACTGACCGCAGCTTTCGTGTTCGAAGAAGCGCATCGCGTTCAGTGCTGCCGCGCGCGCGCTGTCGCGATCAGACAGCACGATGATCGCCGCCGAGCCGATGAAGCAGCCGTGTTCCTGCAGGGTGTCGAAATCGAGGGCGAGGTCGCCGAGTTCGGCCGGCAGGATGCCGCCGGAGGCGCCGCCCGGGAAATAGCCATAGAAGGTATGGCCGTCGAGCATGCCGTCGCAGTATTCGTTGATCAGTTCGCGCACCGAGATCCCGGCCGGGGCGAGGTGGACGCCGGGTTTGTTGACCCGTCCGCTGACGGAAAAGGAGCGCAGGCCGCTGCGCCCGCGGCGACCGTGGGCGCTGAACCAGTCCGCGCCTCGTTCGACGATCTCGCGCACCCAGTGCAGGGTTTCCATGTTGTGTTCCAGCGTCGGTCGCCCGAACAGGCCGCGCTCGGCAACGTAAGGCGGTCGCAGTCTCGGCATGCCGCGCTTGCCTTCGATGGATTCGATCATGGCGGATTCTTCGCCGCACACGTAGGCCCCGGCGCCACGCCTGAGCTCGATCCGCGGCAACGGGCAGGGCGGATCGTCGATCAGGGCCTGCAGTTCGGCCTCGAGCATGGTGCGCGCAGCGGCGTATTCGTCGCGCAGATAGATGTAGCAGGCTTCGGCATCGATGGCCCAGGCCGCGATCAACATGCCTTCGAGGAAACGGTGTGGCTCGCGTTCGAGGTAGTGGCGGTCCTTGAAGGTGCCGGGCTCACCCTCGTCGATGTTCACCGCCAGCAGGCGCGGCGCCGGCTGCTCGCGCAGGATCGACCACTTGCGCCCGGCCGGGAAAACCGGCACCGCCGAGGCCGCGCAGGTCGGAGTCGGTCATGATCGATGATCAATCATCCACGGCGTGTTCGCCGCGGTGGCAGTCGGCCAGCAGCGCGTAGCCGCCTTTTTCACGGTAGCTCGCGTAGTTCTGATGAACAACCGCCTCGGCGCTGGTTGCACCGCGGGCGACAAGCTTGCGTACCGCACTCGGGGTAGCGTCGCTCCAGCGGGTCCGCTGTCCGACCACGGCGACCGGCGCGCCGGCGCAGCGCCCGACGCAGGGCACCCCCTGCACACGCACCGCGGCGCCGAGTTCGTTCGCGAGCGTGGCAGCGAGTTCGGCTAGCGCCGAACATCGGGCAGGTGATCGACTCGCAAACCCGTACCGTCAGCGCCGGCGGCGGTGGCGTGTCCTCGCGCACGATATCGAAATGGTGATAGAAACTTGCCACCTCGTAAACTTCCGCCATCGACAGTTTGAGGCTTTCGGCCAGCGCAACGAGATGGGCGGAATGCTCGCACTGGTGCCGATCCTGGATCTCGTGCAGGTACTCGATCAGCAGGTCGCGCCGCCACGGCGGCGGTCCGATCAGCGTCGTGTACTTCCTCGAGCACCGCATGCGGGTCCGCGCGGCGGCCACGGAAGCTGCCCTTGGGTTTGCGCTTGTTGTCGTCCTTGCTCATGACGCGCGCGCGATGAGCATTTCGCCCTTGCCGGCGTAGGCCATGTCGCCGCACCAGCGCGCGCAGGTGGCGAAAGCGCTCATGTGGGCGGCCAGCGGTTTACTGATCGAACGGATATGGGTGGTCAGCAGCGGTACGATGCCGAGTTCGAAATCGCCGCAATAGTTGAACGTGGCCGGCAGCTCGGACGGTGTATGCGCCAGCAGCAGCGTGCCGCGGCGCATGCCGAGACCGGCGCGCGGCCCGCAGTGGCCGAATACCGCGATGGTGCCGGCGATCATGCGGTCACCAAGGGCCGCGCCGCAATCATTGCCGACCAGGATCAGGCCGCGGCGCATGCGCTCACCAAGCTGTGCGCCGGCGTTACCGGTGATGACGATGGCGCCGCGGTTCATACCGCGCGTGCTGCCGGGTACGGCGCCGCCAACCCGATCGCCGGCGTTGCCGTTGATGGTGATGACGCCGCCACACATGCCGAGGCCGACGCCATTGCCGGCATCGCCTTTCAGGCGCAGTTCGCCACCGGACATCTCGCGCCCGAGTTCCATGCCGCAGGTGCCGGACACCTGCAGGCGACCGCTCGCCATCGCGTGCCCGACTTTGTGACAGCCGGCGCTCATACCGCGCAGTTCGAGTTCGGGACCGGGCTCGCCTTCGATTTCAAACAAATCCTGAACGCGGCTGCTGCGGCCGCCATGGGCGAGACGCAGGCGGCCGATCTGGGCGCGGCTTTTACCGGCCAGCGCGCTCGGCGTCAACGCGGTGAGGTCGAGCCCGCCGCCGGGCACCTCACGCAGGGTCAGGCGCAGGGCACTCACTTCAGGATCTCGCGCAGTTTGAAATGAAACGGCCCGAGATTGCCGCCGTAGTTACCGGCGCTGATCCCGAGTACCCCGTGTCGGCGGCCGCGACAGGCGGCACGGATCCCGACCCGGGTTGCTGCGTCGATCGCGGCGGTGTCGAGGCCGTCGATCACGATCTCGAGTACCGCGCCGACCTCGGCGTCGAGGGCACTGTCCACCGCGCCGCGCAGGGTCGGGCAGTAGCGGTGATTGGTGGAGGCCGGCAGGGTTTTGTATTTAGAACCGACTTTGGAACCCGAACGCACCACGCCGCCCGGAAACGGCATGATCACGCCGGCGATTTTTTTCATTGCCACGATCGCGCGCTCGGCTGCCGCCAGTGCCGCAGCCTGGTCGCGGGCGAGAATCAGAAAATTGCCGCCACCGATGCCGGCGCTGATATAGGTCATCTCCTCACACACGAATTCGCCGTCCATCACCGGCACCCGCCAGTAGCGGCGCCCGCCCAATTGTTTGGAGATCTGATGACCATCGCCGAAAAAACGCAGGTTCTTGCCCAGCGCGATCGGCTCCCCGTCATCCAGTCCGGCGAAGCAGGCGCTGGTCGGCGACGTCAGCACGCATTGCCCGACCCGGTTCTGGATCTGTTTGCCGAGTTCCTTTTTGCTCATCGCGAAGATCAGCACCGCGGCCCCGGGCCGCCCGTCCGGGGTCTGGCTCGGCTTCAGGCGCGCCTCGATACCCGCTTCGCACCCACACGCAATGACCGAGGTGGCAAAGCCGGTCATGGCCTGCGCGGCATGGTCGACCCAGGTTTCGTTGAGAGCGGTGACGACGATGCGGGTTGCCTTCATCGGGAAGGCTTCGGCAAAGGTGTTTTCGATCGCGACGCCGTTGATCTTCATGTGTCGCTCACCGTGGTCGAGTGTACGACCAGCGCGCCGCGTCCGCCGTCGCGGATTTCGTCGTCGCTGACTTTGAGGTGATCTTTGTTGACGGTCATGTAGCGATCGAAATACTTCGACAGCTCTTTTTCGATGCCGCTATCGAAATCGGGATGGACAACATGGGTGGCGCCATGCACTTCTTCGACGACCCGCCCACGGTGGACGATCATGCGCCCATCCTTGAACACGTACTCGGGACTGGTAAACATTTTTTCCCGATCCGCATGTTCCTCGTAGACCGTGATATGCGCGCGGGCGCCGACCCCGAGCGAGCCGAATCCGTCCAGCCCCAGCGAGCGCGCCGGCGCCGCGCGGGTCATGATGGCGATCTCGTAGAGACTGTACTCACGATCGATGGCGCCCAGTCGGCTCGCGGCGGCGGCGTCGGGGTTGATCCCGGCGAGCATGTCGCGGCGAAAACTGCGGTCCATGAGCAGGCGGATCAGATGCGGGTAGCTGGTAAACGGCGCCCCGTTGGGGTGATCGGTAGTCAGAAAAATGCGCCACGGATCGTCGACCAGCAGAAACAGTTCGAGGCCGATCGCCCACTGCAGCGCGTTGACGAAGTTGCGGTTCTTGTAGCGAAACGGCACGACCCCGCAGCCCGCGTCACACTCGATGTCCATGCCGACCCATTTCTTCGGATCTGCAAAAGCGCTGCCGGCGAACTGACGCATGCTGTCGCCGGACTCGGTCACGGTGCGGCCGAACATGATCTGGCCGACATCGAGGGAAATCTGCGGATTGCGGTTGACGGCTTCGGCGATCTCGGCGGCGCCCGAGGAGAAACGTTGATCGCCCTCCACGCCGTAGCTGTGAAACTGCACGTGGGTGAGATGCGCGCGCAGGCCTTCGAGGCCCTTGATGGTTTCCAGGGTGGTGCCGAGATTGCCCGGCACGCCGAGGTTGCAACCGTGAATATGCAGGGGGTGCGCGAGCCCGAGCTGGCGCACCCCGTGGGCCAGCGCGAGCAGGATCTGTCGCGGCGTCACGCCGTAGGCGCTGTTACGTTCGTCGAGATCGAGTTTGCGCTGGTTGAACTTGAACGCATTGATACCGCCGGGATTGACCACCTTGATGGCCAGCGCCTGGGCCGCGTTCAGCGTCCACGCCACGTAGTCACGCAGGGCCTGGGGGTCGCGCTTGTCGACCAGCATGCGCAGGAAAAAATCGTCGTTGCCGAGCAGGGCGTAAGCGCCCTTGTCGACCATCGGCGTATCGGCCATTTCCAGGTGCGCCTGGCGGGCGTTGCCGGGCAGCATGGCCGGTTCAAAGCACGCCACGTAGCCCATTTCCGCATAGCGGTAGCCGGCCGTGCGCGTCGACGGTGCGGCATGCCCGCAACCCAGGTGCGGGTGTACCCCACGGGTGGGCAGGTCAGCGGCGTGGTCTTCGGGCAGCATCATGCGCGCGATATTGACCTTGCCACCGCCGATATGGGTGTGCAGATCGATCGCGCCGGCCATCACTACGCGGCCCGTAATATCGATACTGGTGTTGGCTTCGCCCGGATCGCGTGGCGGCGCAACAATGCGCCCGTCCTGGATATAGATATCGCGAACCACGCCGTCGACGCCGTTGGCCGGGTCGTAGATGCGTCCGCCTGTGAGTCGTAGCAGCATGGCGGTACTCAAGTGCCGGAATGGATCCGGGTCACGACTTCGGCGACGCTGGGCAGCGTTGTTCGACGCAGCGAGTGCAAGGGCAGCGTGACCACGCTGTCGGTGCGCACCAGGCGCGCAAAATGATCGATGCCGGGGGTGCCGACCGGGATGAATACACCATAGTCCTGCACGCGCGGTGGCGCCGCTGCACCCAGGATCACGGTTGCGGCCGCCACGCCCGCGGGTGGCGCCGGATGGCGCCCGAACGCGTCGACCCATAACAGCGCATCGACCGCGCCGCTGGCGAGCAGGGCAGTGCTGTCGTGCACTTGCGGTTCGTAGCGGATGGTTTTTCCGAACGCGGTGCGCAGCGGGTAGCCGGTCAGCCAGGCGCAGGTGCTGAGCGCCGATTGCCCGCCGTCGTCACCGCCCAGTGCCAGCATCGCCGCGCGGGTGGTGGTATTGAGTTCATCGATGCTGTCACAGATCGCCGCGATCGCCGGTTCGCGTTCGCCGGCCAGGGTCCCGGGTGCAAACACCAGCGCGCAGTAGCTTGCCGCGCGCATGCGTGTCGCGATCTCGAGCAGGACCTGGCGACTGACCCCGGCGGGCCGCGCGGCGGCAAGGGCATGGCCACGCAGCGTCGCCAGCAATGCGAGCAGGACTTCAGTCAGGCGTTCGGGACGGCAGTTGACGGTGAGATCGCTATCCAGCGCAGCGCTCGCCCGCCGGCGCCGGCCGAGATAAATGGTCTGGCGCGGCGACTTCTGTCCGCCGCGCAGTCGCGCACGCGGCGCCAGGCAGCGGCGCGAAAAGTTTTCGTAGCGATTGGCCAAATCGACATCGATAACGATCACCAGGTCAGCCCGGTTACGGATCTCCGACAGGGTAGTGGCATACCAGCCGCGCGATTGCAGGACGCGTGACATCGCATTCAGTGCCGCGCCGTGGACGTGATCGAGGATCGCGCCGCGCTGCTCGGCAAGATTGACCAGCGCGCGCATGCCGTCTACGTCGCAGGCGAGGCCGCCGAACAGCGGCGCCCGGGCGCGCTTGAGCAGTTTCGCGGCGGCAATGATGGCCTCTTCGACAGTGGCATTGCGTCCGCCGATGCGGGCCGCGGTGGCCAACGGCGGGCGGGCGAAATCTTGCGCCGCACGCGTGCAGCCGTTACGACTGACGACAAAACTCGAGTCCGCTTGTCGAGTGACGCTGAGGTCGTCGCAAAGCAGTGCGCAGTAGGGGCAGACCGTGGCGTTAGACTGGGTGCTGGCAGGCATTTGTTCTGTCACAGTACTGTTGCGTATGGTTGCGTTGCCGCACCGCGGGTAACGCGAATTCGTCGTCGCTGCATGGTCGCGAAAACTACCCTGGCGAGCGCCTCGTATCGAGTGCATTAAAGTTATCACACTCGCTGATCGGGCTCTACGCCGAAAAACGATCGGCGACGCTGTCATCCGTGCAGTCAAAATCTATAATGCGGTCCAATGTCGCGCGCGTGCAGGGAGCCCGCTTGTGAATACTCGATTGTCACCAACACAGGTCACCGCCAACGCGCGTCTGCATCTTGGTTTTCTTGATCCCGATGCCACGCTTGGACGTCGCTTTGGCAGTATCGGTGTGGCCCTGGCCGGGATCGCGACGCGGGTTGCGGTGGCGAGCAAGCCGCGGCGGACGTTCGGCGATGAGTGTGATGACACGGTTCGTGACCTGACCGAGCGAGTGCGTGCGCATTACCGTTTGCCACCCGGGTTCAGCGTGCAGGTGCGCGAACGAATCCCGGCCCACGCCGGGCTGGGCTCGGGTACCCAGATGGCGCTGGCGCTGGGCACCGCGTTGACGCGGGCCTGCGGTATCGCGGCGCCGGCGCACGAACTCGCTGCCTTGCTCGGGCGCGCGCGGCGATCCGGTATTGGCCTGAGTACCTTTGAACGCGGTGGCCTGATTGTCGACGCCGGGCACGGCGCCGCGGCGTCTACGCCACCGTTGATCGCGCGCTTCGAGTTCCCGCCCCAGTGGCGGGTCGTGTTGATTTTCGATCGCGAACTGGCGGGACTCAGTGGCGGCGCCGAGACCGCCGCCTTCCGCGAATTGCCGCCATTCGCGGAGCGCCAGGCCGCGCACCTGTGTCACGTCGCTTTGATGGGGTTGCTGCCGGCGGTTGCGGAACACGATTTCGCCGCCTTCAGTCGCGCCGTCGGCGAGATCCAGGCTGTCATCGGCGATCACTTCGCGCGCGTACAGGACGGACGTTTCACCAGCCCGGCGGTCAGCGCCGCGGTCGATTATTGTGTCGACGTCTGTGGACTGCTCGGCGTCGGACAGAGTAGTTGGGGACCGACCGGTTTCGTGTTCGCGCCCGACGCCGCGACCGCCGCGCGGGTCGCGACAGCGCTGGAAACCCGGTTTGCGGCCAGTGCCGCACTTGATTTCCAGGTCTGTTCGGCGAGCAATCACGGCGCCGAGATCCGCGTCAACCACGCGGCCAATGCGGCACGCGCGCTGTAGCCGCGCGGTCGCAGCCTACTGACTTGGAAATCACAGCGGCGGTGCCCGCAGTCGTGCTTGAGCGGGCGACATCGGCGCCCAAGAACAAGCCCGCCATCCTTATCATCGCCCGTTCGGCGCGCATGCTGGCCGCGGCTGCCTGCGCGCACTGGTCACCATGGACGATCGATTGTTTTGCCGATTCCGATCTCCAGCAGCTAACGACGCGCTGGCACCGGTTCGCCGCCACCGGCGCACTCGATTTCGATACGTCGCTGTACGCGGCTGTCGATGCCGTGTTAGCCGAAGCAGGGCCGCTGCCGATCGTTGCGGGCAGTGGCTTTGAACACGCACCGCAACTCGTCGCGGGACTGGCCGCGCGCGCCCGAGTGCTGGGCGCTTCGGCCGCGCTGCTGCGGCGCCTCACCGACGTGCCGTCGGTATTTGCCAGCCTGGCCGCCGATCCGGCCGTGTATGTGCCGCCGACCGTAGCCGAACGACCCCGGCACTGCGATGGCTGGTTGAGTAAACAGGCCGGTAACTGCGGTGGCGCTCACGTCCGCTGGGCTGCCGGTGGCGAAACCTCGACCGACCGTTACTTCCAGCGTTTCATCGCCGGCACCAGTGCGTCGGGGATATTCATCGCTGCCGACGATCACTGTGAACTGGTTGCGCTCAACCGCCACCTGCGCTGGTCCTCACGGCCGGGCTTCGACTACCAGGGCGCTGTCACCTGGCATGGCGCGCCGCCGCGGTGGCACGCTGTCTGCCTGCAGCTCGGACGCGCAGTCGCGGCCGAACTCGGACTGCGTGGGCTGTTTGGTCTCGACTTTATCTGCGGCGACGATGAGCGACCGGCTTTGATCGATATCAATCCGCGGCCACCGGCGAGCCTCGACCTGTGCGCTGACCGCGGCGCATTATTCAGCGCTCATGTCGCTGCTTGTACAGGTGAACCGCTCTTGTATAGTAGGTCCGCGCCGGCCGGCGAGTGCGGTCACCTCGTACTCTACGCGCAGGCGCCATGGCAGGTCCCCGCGCAATTCGACTGGCCCGTGGCGAGCGCCGATCGGCCCTGTGCCGGCGAGCGCATTGAACCGGGCTGGCCGCTGTGCACGGTGCGCGTCACGGCGCCGGATACGGACACCGTATTGACCGGGCTGGCAAGCGCTGTCGAAGAACTGCGCGAACGCCTCGCTGCGTCGCACGCGGACGTGGTGCCGCCAGCAATAACGATCAGCATCCTGGGAGGAAGCAACGATGACAGGCCTGAAACTCGATAGCGCGTGTGACGTCAATCAAACCGTCGCGCCGCTGGTTCAGCAGCTGCGTGACGGCGCGGCGGATTACCGGGTTGCGCTCAGTCGTATGGACAGCGGCGTGGAATTGATCGATGCCGGCATTGGCGTAGCCGGCGGTCTCGAGGCCGGACGCCTGGTCGGAGAGATCTGTATGGGTGGCCTCGGCCGAGTGCGCTTCAGCGGCGCGTCGCCGTTCCCGGCGTGGCGCTGGCAGGTCGATGTCACCGCCAGTCACCCACTGATCGCCTGTCTCGGCTCACAGTACGCGGGTTGGAGCCTCAATCATGGCGAAGGCAAAAGCGCGTTTTTTGCCCTCGGCTCGGGTCCGGCGCGCGCGATGGGCAGCCGCGAACCTCTGTTCGAGGAGCTCGGTTATCGCAGCGCTCCGGGTGCGACCGTGATCGTGCTCGAAGTCGACCGCGTGCCACCCGCCGAAATCGCCGCCAAGGTCGTCGAGCGCTGTGCTATTGAACCCGAGCAACTGACCATTATCCTGACCCCGACCACCAGCCTTGCCGGCGGCGTGCAGATCGTTTCGCGCGTGCTCGAAGTGGCGCTGCACAAGCTCCACGAACTCAAATTTCCGCTCGCCGATTTCGTCGATGGCGCGGCCAGCGCCCCGCTGCCGCCGCCATCACCCGATTTCATGACCGCCATGGGCCGCACCAACGACGCGATCCTGTTCGGTGGCGCCGTGCACCTGTACGTTCGCGGTGAAGACGCGGCCGCCGAATCACTGGCTGAACAGTTGCCGAGTGCCTCCTCGCGCGATTTCGGCAAGCCCTTCGGCCAGGTGTTCAAGGATTACGGCTACGATTTCTACAAGGTCGATCCGATGCTGTTTTCGCCGGCTGTGGTCAGCGTCACCAACGTCGACAGTGGACATACGTTTCATGGCGGCAGTTTTCACCCGCAGCTACTCGAACAATCGTTCGCTTGAGTTGCACTGAAGATGGCCGTGACCCGGCTGGTCATATTCACCGACGAACCGGGCTGGCATGGACGCCGGCTCAGGCGCTGGTTTGCCGGGCGCGGGCTGGGTGCTGATTTCGTTTCCCTCAAGGCGTGCCGCTTCGAACTCGGCGAACACGGCCACGGGGTGGTCATTCCCGGTTACGAAGCCGGCCTGCCGGCGGCGGTGTTCGTGCGCGGAGTGCCCGGCGGATCGCTCGAAGAAATCACCTTGCGCCTCGATTTTCTGCATGTCCTGGAGGCGCTCGGCTGCGCGGTGTTCAACCCAGCCTCGGCGATTGAACGCACCGTCGACAAGGCCCGCACCAGCGCACTGCTGCGCGCCCACGAAATTCCCACCCCGGCGACGTTTGTCAGTGCCGATCCCGCGGCCGCGCGCGAATACGTCATCCGTGCGCTCGCGGGTGGCCGCACGCTGGTCAAAAAACCGCTGTTCGGTTCGCAGGGCAAAGGCCTGCGACAGATCCGCGAGCCCGCCGACCTCGGCCACCTGATGCCGGGTGAAGTGGCGTACCTGCAGGACTTCGTCGCACCGCGCGATGGCCTGTACCGGGATTGTCGCGTGATGGTGATCGATGGGGTGGCGCGGGCCGCGATGGAGCGCGTCAGCGAACACTGGGTGACGAACCGCGCGCAGGGCGCGTCGTGCCATCCACTGGTGCTCGATGCCACGGTCGGCGGACTTGCCGAGGCCGCCTGTGCCGCGGTCGGCGCGGATTACGCGGGCGTCGACCTGTTACGTCGCCCGGACGGCGGCTGGCTGGTCACCGAGGTCAACGGCATACCGGCCTGGCAGGGCCTGCAACGCGCCGCCCGCATCGACATCACGGCCGCACTCGGGGAGGCGCTGTTGGCGCGTATCGAGGGCCGGCTGGCGCGGCTGGCGTGAACATCGCGGTTGGCGACGACAGCACCGCGGCGGGCCTCGGATCGCTGCTGCTCAAGGCTTGCCGCATGGACGTGGTTGCCTTCAAACCGGGCAACGTCAGCCTGTGTTCGCCGGGCCACAACATGCAGGCGCGCGACTTCCTGTTGAGCGCCGAAGTTGCGGTGCCGGCACTGTGTGTTGCCGGGGCGAGTGTCGGAGAACGGATCGAAAGCGCTATCGGCGCGACGCACGACGCGGTGGGCTGCAATACCAACCTCGGCATCGTCCTGCTGCTGGCGCCGCTGGCGGTGGCGGCGAGCAGCGGCAGCGGCCCGGATCTGCGCAGCCGTCTGCGCGCGGTGCTGGCGCGGCTGTCGCTTGCCGACAGCGAAGCCTGCTACCGCGCCATACGCCGCGCGCGACCGGGTGGACTGGGCCGCGTCGATGCCGAGGACGTGCATGCACCGCCAACGCTCGACCTGCGTCGCGCCATGGGGCTGGCGGCCAAGGTCGATCGCATCGCGGCGGCCTATTGCGACGACTACGCGGAAATTTTCGACGGCGCGGTGCAGTCATTGAGGGACTACCGGCGCCGCTGGCATTCGCTGGCCTGGGCCTGCACCGCCTGCTACCTCGAACTACTCGCCGCCGACGCCGATTCTCACATCGTGCGCAAGGCCGGATCGACGCTTGCCGCAGAGGTCAGCGCCGGCGCCCGCGCGGTGGTATCGGGTTTGAAAGCGTGCGAGAATCCTCGCCTGTTTCTGGCCGAACTCAAGGCGTTCGACAAGGAACTCAAAACGAGGGGCGTCAATCCAGGCACTTGCGCAGACCTGACCGTTGCCAGCGTGTCGGTCCTGCTCCTGCAAGAACGCCTCCAACTGAAATAGAATCTGGCTGCGCATCTGTGTCGCCAGCAGCCTGTCAGTCGCCGACGATCTTCGCGCAGCGGATCGGCCTGCGCCAGACAGGGCTGCCAGAGGTGTGTGAATTTTCGCTGACGAGGAGTTGGCGCAATGTCTATTTTCAAAGCTCTGTTTGGGACACAACCCGAACCATCCGCAGTATCAGAAGGAGAACAAAGCATGGCAGTAGTTGATCGAGTACTCGTAGGGGAATCACTGGTTGGTGATGGCAATGAAGTCGCGCATATCGACCTCATCATGGGTCCGCGCGGTAGTGCGGCCGAAGCCGCATTCTGTAACAGCGTGACCAACAACAAGGACGGCTTCTCGAGCCTGTTGGCGGTTGTTGCGCCGAACCTGGCCTGCAAACCGAACACCGTGATGTTCAACAAGGTCACCATCAAGGGTTCGAAGCAGGCCGTGCAGATGTTCGGCCCGGCACAGCGTGGCGTGGCCATGGCCGTGGCTGACAGTGTTGAGGACGGCACCATCCCGGCTGCCGAAGCCGATGACATTTTTGTCTGCGTCGGCGTGTTTATCCACTGGCTGGCGGAAGACAATGCCAAGATCCAGGACTACAACTATCAGGCGACCAAGGAAGCGATCCAACGCGCCGTGGCGCGCGAACCGAAAGCCTCCGAAGTGGTGGCGAAAAAAGGTTCGGCGGACCACCCGTTCCAGGCCCACAGCTAGTCCACAAGCAAACATAGTCTCGTTTCGACGCCCCGCTCCGCGGGGCGTTTTTTTTGACGCCGGTTGGCTACGCAGGCGTTACGGGGTGTGTCGATCCTGCTCTCGAGCCCGCCGCCAGGAGCGCGGCATCCAGGGTGCCGTCGTGCAGCGCGGTGCCGACCAGTACGCCGGCCACGCCGGATTGGCGAAGCGCTTGCAGGTCGTCGGCATGGCGAACGCCGCCGGCCGCATAAATTTCATGATCGCCGGCCACTCGCAGCAATGCCGCCAGGCCATCCAGGTCGGGGCCGCCCTCGGCGCCGACGCGCGCCAGGTTCATATGAATGACGCGGCTTGGCCACAGCTGGACGCGTTCGAACAATGCGGCGGGACCGAAACGCCGTTCGCCGTTGCGATCCAGCGACAGCAGCACGCGTTGCCGCGGCACGCGCGCGCGGATTGCCTCGTAGGCGAGAAGGTCAGGCAGGCTTTCGCTGGCGATGACAATATCGATATTCTCGCCCGCCAGCAGGGTATCGACCTCGGCGGCGGCGGCCAGCCCGCGATCGACAATCAGGCGCAGAGTCGGGAAATCGCCAGCGATATCGTGGATCACCCCGCTATTGTCGCCGCTGCGCGTGATCGCATTGAGATCGGCGACATACACGACGCCGGGATCAAGTTCATGCCGCAGCCCGCTGACGATGGCGCGCGGGTCCGGGCGATCGGCAAAACGCGAGCGCAGGGGTGCGTAGCTGGCGCGGTCGCCGCGCCGTGCATGCACGGCGATACCGTTCTGAATATCGATTACCGGGATGATCCGCATAGTTGATGATGGGCTGCTGTTCGAACGCCGATGTTAGCGCAGATCGACGCGCCGGCCGGTCACCAATCCGCGTCGTCGACGTTCGCGGCAGCATCGACTAGAGTGCCGCTATGAAGGGAATACGACGGTGTAGCCGTGGCGCGTAAGCAGGTCTATTTCGGCTGGGACATCGGCGGCGCGCATCTCAAGGTCGCGCGCCTCGATGGCGACGGCCAGGTCGTCGCGGTACGCCAGATTGCCTGCCCGCTGTGGCGCGGCATCAATGAACTGAGCCGTGCCTGTCACCTGCTCGATTTCAATCTTGACGACCCCGACGCCGTGCACGCGGTGACCATGACCGGCGAGCTGTGCGATATTTTTCCCGATCGCAGCGCCGGCGTACGCGCCATCATCGCGGGTCTGCTCGACGAACTGGCGAGTGGCGCCGAGGTGCGGGTATTCGCCGGCTACGAGGGCTGGCTGGAGCCCGCCGCGGCCAGCGGCGCGGCCGCGCGCGCGGTGGCCTCGGCCAACTGGCTGGCGCTGGCGGCGTATACCGCCGAGCTGATCGGCGATGGCATGCTGATCGATATCGGCAGCACGACCACCGACGTCATTCCGATTTTCGACGGCGAGGTTCGTGCACAAGGTCGCGATGACGCGACGCGCATGGCGCTGTGCGAACTTGTGTATACCGGTGTCGTCCGCACACCGGTCAGCAGCGTTACGAACTCGGTTGCCTTTCGAGGTCAGGCGCATGCACTCGCCGCCGAAACGTTCGCCACCATGGCCGACGTCTACCGCCTGCTCGACGCGATCGGGGATCGCGACGACCTCATGCCGACCGCGGACGGGCAGGGCAAGGATCACTCGAGTAGTGCCCGGCGCCTGGCGCGCATGCTCGGCCGTGACCTGGACGACGATGACAGCGCGGAAATGTGTGCTGTCGCCGCAAATATTGCCAGCGCGCAACGGCGTCGCATCGAGGACGCCATCGCGCTGGTTCTGAGCCGCGCGCCGCAGCAGGCCCACGGCGGCCTGCTGGTCGGCGCCGGGGTCGGTCGCTTCGTGGTCGAAGCGATCGCGCTTGCGCGTGGCGCCGCCTACCGGGGTTTCGGCGAACTGGTCGGCGCGCCCGGCGAACTGCGCGACGCCGTCAGTATCGCCGCACCGGCGGTGGCGGCGGCGAAGCTGGCCTGGATGACGGTATGAGTCGCGCGTCGCTCGAGGTCGTGGAAGTCGAGTATTGGGCCGATACCGCGCAGCGGCTGCATCACCTGTGCGCGCGGCCCTGGTTCGTACTGCTCGATAGCTGTCGTTTCAGCGGCGCCGACGGACGTTTTGACATCGCCGCGTGGGAGCCGATGGCCACCCTGACGACGCGCGGCTCGCGCACTCGGATCGAGACCGGCGATGGCGTGAATTACACGGAACGCGACCCGTTCACCGTGCTGCGCGAGCACCTGCGCGATGAATCGCGCCATCCGTTCCTGCCCTTCGTCGGCGGTGCGATCGGCTTTTTCGGCTACGATCTGGCGCGTCGGGTCGAGCGCCTGCCGGAAACCGCGGCGCGCGACATTGAATTTCCGGACATGGCGGTCGGCATCTACACGCAGGGCCTGGTGGTCGACCACCAACGCGCGCGCGCATGGCTGTTTCATCGTGGCCTGGATGCCGCCGCGGTTCGCGTCGCGCTGCAGCGTCTGGCCGTCCCCAGAACCCTGACCCCGGCGGCCTTCGCCAGCGATTTCGTGGTCACATCGGCGGTCCGCCCCGATATCTCCTACGCCGACTACGCGGCGGGATTCGCCACCATCAAGCAGTACATCCGCGATGGCGACTGTTACCAGGTTAATTTCTCGCAGCGCTTTTCCGCCCGCGCGACCGGCGATCCCTGGGACGCCTACCTGCGTCTGCGGGTGCTCAACAGCGCGCCGTACGCCGCGTTCCTGCGCGTCCCGGGTGGTGCGGTGTTGAGTTCATCACCGGAGCGCTTTCTCGAAGTGCGTGGCAAGGCCGTCGAGGCCAAACCGATCAAAGGCACGCGGGCGCGGGCTCTGGATCCCGAACGCGATCGCGCGCTGGCGCGGGAGCTTGCCGGCAGCAGCAAGGACCAGGCCGAGAACCTGATGATCGTGGACCTGCTGCGCAACGACCTCGGCAAAAATTGCGCGATTGGCAGCGTGACGGTTCCGCGCCTGTTCGAAATCGAATCCTTTGTTCGCGTTCATCACCTCGTCAGCACCGTGCGCGGCACCCTGCGTGACGACGTCCATGCGCTCGATGTATTACGCGGCTGCTTCCCCGGCGGTTCGATTACCGGCGCACCAAAGATCCGCGCCATGGAAATCATCGAACAACTCGAACCGGCGCGGCGCAGCGTTTACTGCGGTGCAATCGGCTACGTGTCCGAGGACGGCCAGATGGACACCAATATTGCCATCCGCACGCTGCTTTTCAATGGCACTCACCTGTACTGCTGGGCCGGTGGCGGCATCGTCATGGATTCCGTCCTTGACGAGGAATATCAGGAGAGTCTCGACAAGGCCGCGGCCATGCTCAACGTCTTCAGCGATGCCGAAGTCCAGTACGTGGATCGTTAAGCTCGGTGGCGCGATGATGCGTGCCGCCGAGCTTCCGGTCTGGCTTGAAGCGTGCGCTGCCCCGGCCTCACGGGTGAACTGTGTGCTGGTGATCGGCGGCGGCGGCTTCGCCGACGAAGTGCGCGCTTTACAGCAGCGCTGGCGATACAGCGACAGCCTCGCGCACGCGTTGGCGATCGAGGCCATGACCCTCAATGCCCGCGTGGTGCACAGTCTGCAGCCGGAGCTGGCACTTTTTTCGGCTGCGAAACCGCGCGCGGACGCCATCCCGGCCGGACCGTGTTGCCTGTGGCTGCCGAGTGACGGCGGCGCCGGGCTCGCCCTGCCGCACAGCTGGGATATCAGCGCCGACAGCATCGCCTGCCGGATCGGCGCGATGCTCGGCGCGCAGCGGGTGTTGCTGGTGAAATCCCTGCCGCCGGCGAGTCTGCGCGACACCGATGCGCAAGCACTGGCGGTTCGCGGCGTCATCGACGTCGGCGTGGCCGTCGAGATCGCGACGGCTGGCGTGGCGGTCAATCTGCTCAGCAAGTCGGACCATGCGCGTTTCGGCGCGGCGTGCCTGGCCGGCGAATGGTCCGGCGCCGACCTCAGTACAGGCGAGAAACACGCCCCCAGCTGAGCAACAGGCCCCCAACAGGCTGGTGAAAAACGTCGCGAGGAAGGTCGGGCGCGGCGTTGCGGGCTCCGCAGTAGTTCTTCACCTGGCCTGCAGCAGGGTGGTCAAAAACGTAGCGAGGAATGCCGTGGGCAAGGCGTGCGCGAGACGAGGACCGGAGTTTACTGGTGTAAATGTGGACCGCAGGCGAGTGCACAACGCCGCCCACGGCATCCGCAGTAGTTTTTCACCAGCCCTGCAGCAGGCTGGTGAAAAACGTAGCGAGGAAGGTCGGGCGCAAGGCGCGGGCGAGATGAGGACCGGAGTTTACTGGTGTAAATGAGGACCGCAGGCGAGCGCGCAACGCCGCGCACGGCCTCCGCAGTAGTTTTTCAGCTTGCCTGCAGCAGGCTGGTGAAAAACGTAGCGAGGAATACCGTGGGCAAGGCGTGCGCGAGACGAGGACCGGAGTTTATGTCGATAAATGAGGACCGCAGGCGAGTGCACAACGCCGCCCACGGTATCCGCAGTAGTTTTTCACCAGCCTGCTAAAGCCCGCCGCTCCAGGGTCGATAGCACTGTCGACGCAGTTCGCGCCGGGAGTGCCGCATGAACCGGCTGATACACACGCTCGCCCGCATACCACCGCCGTACTTCAATGCATCAATTGCTGGTCTCGCCATGTTCGCCGTGGCGACGACGGCCTGGCACGCGCAGTCACTTGCAGTACTGGCGGCGGCGGGCGGCCTGATTGGCCTGCTCGGGGTGGCGCTGCTCGTGGCCTATAACCGGGTCTACCCGCAGCGTCTCGAGCGTGTCCGGAGCAATCTGCAGGCGCTTGCCGCTGAGCTTGACGCTGCCAACAACGACCAGCAGCGAGCACTGGCCGCGGTTCGCGAAGCACTGCGCCGGGCACAGCACAGCGCGGTGGCCACGGGCGGCAGCGTCGCGCAGCTCGACGATGCGGTACAGCGCGCCGGCACCGGCAGCGCGCTGGCCTGTACGCACGTCAGCGCCGTTAAGGCCAACAGTGAGCGTCTGGTTCAGGATGCGCAGTCGCTGGCCGGCCTGGTGCGCACCGTGGAGTCGAGCCGGATCGCGATCGGCGCCGAACTCGACATGACCCGGGTGCTCGCGGAGCAGACCAATCTGCTCGCCCTGAACGCCGCCATCGAGGCCGCACGCGCCGGCGAGCAGGGGCGTGGGTTCGCGGTGGTTGCCGAAGAGGTCCGCAGTCTGGCTGGCCGTGCCAGTCAATCCGCGCAGGACATCGATCGCATGTACGAAAGTCTCGGCGATCAACTACTCGAAATCACGCGACGGATGGATAGCAGCCGCCGGTTCCGCACCGCGGTGGCGACCGAAATCGAAGCCGCGGCCAGCGCTCTCGAGCAGATAGCGACCGCACTCGACAGCGCCGGGCAGGTGCGCAGTGCTGGACCGCACGCGCCCGGCGACTGCGACAGCAGCTTCGATGCCTTGCTGGGTGAGGTTGAAGCCGTCGCCGCGGCTGCGGCCGCGACTCACCGGGTGCACGAACGTCTCGCCGCCCTTAATGGCGAGCTGTCCGGGGTCGGCGCTCGACAACGCGGCGACACGGCGCGTCAGGAATAAAAAAAGCCGGTGAGGTTTGGGCCTCACCGGCCAATGCAGCACGACATAGCTCCCATGCGAGGAGGTCTGGTCTAATGCCCAATTAGTCCCAGCTAAGCGCGCCGCCAGTCTGATACTCGGTGACCCGAGTTTCAAAAAAATTCTTCTCTTTCTTGAGGTCTATCACTTCGCTCATCCACGGAAACGGGTTGGTCGCGCCCGGGTACTGTTCGGGCAACCCAATCTGGGCGCAGCGCCGGTTGGCGATGAAGCCGAGATAGTCCTCGAACATATTGGCATTGAACCCGAGCACGCCGCGCGGCAGGGTGTCGTGTGCATAGGCGACCTCGAGTTCCACCGCTTCGCGGATCAGAACGATGATTTCTTTCTGGAACTCATCACTCCACAGGTGCGGGTTTTCGACCTTGATCTGATTGATGACATCGATGCCGAAATTCATGTGCATGGATTCGTCGCGCAGAATGTACTGGAACTGCTCGGCGACACCGGTCATCTTGTTGCGGCGTCCCATCGACAGGATCTGGACGAAGCCGACGTAGAAAAAGATGCCTTCGAAAATGACATAGAACGCGATCAGATCGCGCAGCAGCCGCTGGTCCGCCTCGGGGGTGCCGGTGACAAACTGGCGATCACCGAGACTGTCGGTAAAGCGCATCGCCCAGGCGGCCTTGTTGTGCACTGACGGCACTTCCCGGTACATGTTGAATACCTCGGCTTCGTCAAGGCCGAGGCTCTCGATGCAGTACTGGTAGGCATGCGTGTGCAGGGCCTCTTCGAAAGCCTGGCGCAGCAGGTACTGCCGGCATTCCGGGTTGGTGATGTGCCGATAGACGGCCAGCACCAGGTTGTTCGCGACCAGCGAATCGGCGGTCGAAAAAAAGCCCAGGTTGCGTTTGATGACGCGCCGCTCGTCCTCGGTCAGGCCACCCGGATCCTTCCACAGATTGACGTCCGCATTCATGTTGATTTCCTGCGGCATCCAGTGGTTTGCGCAGCCGTCGAGATATTTCTGCCACGCCCATTTGTATTTGAACGGCACCAGTTGGTTCAGATCCGCGCGGCAGTTGATCATTTTTTTGTCGTCGACCGCCAGGCGGCCGGCGCCAAACTCGACTTCTTCGAGCCCGGTACTGCCGTGTTCGACTTCGGCAGGTTCCTCCGCGACGTGCGCCTCGGCAGAGGGCGCTGCGGGTGCGGCCGGGGCCGCGCTGCGTGATTGCTCGACGCGCTGTTCCGCGCGTTCGACGGCGGCCAACGCTTCGCTGGCGAGCATGCCGCGTGCGCCGCGGTCGCTGGTAGTGGCCTTGAATTGCGCGATTGGGTCGTCCCAATTCAGCATATTGTTCCCCTTCAATATCGTATTAAGTGTGATTGCGCCGGCGTCTACTGGCAGGCTTCGCAATCAGGGTCGAGTATCGAACATACCTGCGGCGCGTCGGCCTGCTGCTGCGGTGCTTTCTGCACCGCGTTCAGCTTGCCGTCGGCGAGCGTGCTCTTTTCGACGTGCGTGGCGCCCATCGTGCGCAGGTAGTAGGTCGTTTTCAGGCCCCGGACCCAGGCCAGTTTGTACAGGTTGTCGAGCTGGCTGCCGCTCGGCTGGGCCATGTACAGATTCAGCGACTGGGCCTGGTCGAGCCATTTCTGACGGCGCGAGCCGGCCTCGACCAGCCAGCGCGGATCGATCTCGAACGCAGTCGCGTAAATGGCCTTGACCTCTTCCGGTATGCGATCGATTTTCGCGACGCTGCCGTCGTAGTATTTGAGGTCGTTGACCATCACCTCGTCCCACAGTTTGCGGGCCTTGAGGTCTTCAACGAGGTACATGTTGACGACCGTGAAATCACCCGACAGGTTCGATTTGACGAACAGGTTCTGGTAGGTCGGTTCGATCGACTGACTAACGCCACAGATATTGGAAATCGTCGCCGTCGGCGCGATCGCCATGCAGTTCGAATTGCGCATGCCGACCTCGGTAACGCGCTGCCGCAGGCTGTCCCAGTCAAGCGATTGCGACCGGTCCATGTCGAGGTAACCACCGCGCCCCTCGGCGAGCAGGTCGATGGAGTCGATGGGCAGCACACCCTTGCTCCACAGCGAGCCTTCAAAACTTTTGTAGGTGCCGCGTTCCTGCGCGAGGTCGGTGGAACCCTTGATCGCGAAATAGCTGAGCGCCTCCATCGAGCGGTCGGCGAAGTCCACCGCCGCATCGGAGGTGTAGGCCAGGCGTTGCTTGTACAGCGCATCCTGAAACCCCATCAGGCCGAGGCCGACCGGACGATGGCGCAGGTTGGACGCGCGCGCCGTGGGTACGCTGTAGTAGTTGTAATCGATGACGTTGTCGAGCATGCGCATGGCAATGCTCACGGTATGTTCGAGCTTCTCCAGGTCCAGGCCATTGGCGTCTACGTGCCGGGCGAGGTTGACCGAGCCGAGATTGCACACTGCGATCTCCTGCCCCGGGGTCGTGTTCAGGGTGATCTCGGTACACAGGTTCGAGCTGTGCACGACGCCGATGTGCTGCTGTGGTGAACGCAGGTTGGCGGCGTCTTTGAACGTCACCCACGGGTGGCCGGTCTCAAACAGCATGGCGAGCATTTTGCGCCACAGGTCGACCGCGCGCAGTCGCTTGAAGTTGCGGATTTCGCCGCGCTCCGCTTTTGCTTCGTAGTCGTTGTACAGGGTTTCGAACGCCGTCCCGTAGGCATCGTGCAGATCCGGCACTTCGTCGGGCGAGAACAGCGTCCACTGGCCGTCTTCGCAGACCCGTTTCATGAACAGGTCGGGGACCCAGTTGGCGGTGTTCATGTCATGGGTGCGACGGCGGTCGTCACCGGTGTTTTTGCGCAGCTCGGTGAATTCCTCGATGTCCATGTGCCAGGATTCGAGATAGGCACACATGGCGCCCTTGCGCTTGCCGCCCTGGTTGACGGCGACCGCGGTATCGTTCGCGACTTTCAGGAACGGTACAACGCCCTGCGATTTGCCGTTCGTGCCCTTGATGTGCGCGCCCATGCCGCGCACCGGCGTCCAGTCGTTGCCGAGCCCGCCAGCGAATTTCGATAGCAGCGCATCATCGCGAATGGCGCTGAAAATTCCGTCGAGATCGTCGGGTACCGAAGTCAGGTAGCAGGACGACAGTTGCGGGCGCAGGGTGCCGGAGTTGAACAGTGTCGGTGTCGAACTCATGAAGTCGAACGTGGACAGCAGATCGTAGAATTTGATCGTCCAGGACTCGGGATCGATCTCGTTGATCGCCAGTCCCATCGCCACGCGCATGAAAAACACCTGCGGCAGTTCGAAGCGCGTGCCGTTGCTCTGCAGGAAATAGCGGTCGTAGAGGGTCTGCAGACCGAGATAGTTGAAGTCGAAATCGCGTTCCGGCTTGATCGCCTGGCCGAGCTTTTGCAGGTCGTAATTGCCCAGCCGGTGATCCATTAATTCGAGATCGATAGCGCGCTTGACGTAGCCCTCGAAGTACAGGGGATAAAGCTCGCGCATTTCTTCCTGGGTAGGTTCCTGTTTCAGACCGGTCACGAACGTGACCGCCTCCTGGCGCAGGGAGTCCAGTAACAGGCGCGCCGCGACATAGGTGTAGTTCGGCTCGTTTTCGATATACATGCGCGCGCTCATCGTCGCTGCCTTGGCGACATCGGTCTCGGCGACGCCGTCGAAAAGCGAGCGCAGGGTCTCGGTGACGACCGCGTCGGCCTTAACGCCGTCGATATCGGTACAGGCCTCGTCGATGACCTTGCGCAGGCGGGTTTCGTCGAGCGGCGCCTTGCTGCCATCGGCGAGCGTCACGGACAGACCGCTGCGCTCGATCGGCGGACGGGCGCTGGCGGCCGCCGCTTTGCGTTCGCGCGCGCGGTCCTCGCGGTAGAGGACATAGGAGCGCGCGACCTTGTGTTCACCGGCGCGCATCAGGGTCAATTCGACCTGGTCCTGGATGTCTTCGATGTGCACTGCGCCGCCGGCCGGCATGCGGCGCGTGACGGCGCTGGTGATCTGCTCGGTGAGGCTTTCGACCAGGGCGTGGATACGGGTCGAGGCGGCGGCGTTACGTCCTTCGACAGCCAGGAAAGCTTTGGTCAGGGCGACGGTTATTTTACCGCCGTCGAACGTGGTGACTTTGCCGTTACGGCGTATTACTCGAAATTCACCCGGTGCGGTCGCGGCGATTTCGGCACCGGCGTCGGCGCCGGTGATGGTGGCTGACGGAGCCTGATTACTCCGCACGGCAGCACGTTCTAATTCCATATCCCCTCCTGATTGGCGCGTTTTTGGTGCTCGTACTTGATGCGAGCTAACTCTTTATGTTTGCGGCGTAAGCGACTGTATATCACCACAATCTGATGTGGTCAAGGAAATTAGATACCACTAGATGATGTGTACAGCCTGTGTGCGAGCGCAGTGTAACGGTCCACTAAGCTGGGCACAAACTGGGAATAAAAACAGGCTTCCATCGCGCGATCAGGCGGTTACGATCAGGGTGCCTTAACCGGGCTGTCGTCGGTGCCTGCCGGACGCCGGGTCGGCATAATTTTTCCGGCGCCTCGAGCGCCGCGCAAACGAGGTCAGCCGCTGATGTTCGACACCGCCGCCAGCCCGGCCCTGCGCGTGATCCAGTTGACGGACACGCATATCTACGCCGATCCCGCCGCGCGTTTCGACGGTCTCGACACGCGCAGCAGCCTGGCCCGCGTGCTGGCCGCGAGCACCGACGGCGGCGACGACGCGCTGTTCGTGATCAGCGGTGACGTGAGCATGGATGGTGGCGCGGCCGGCTACGCCTGGCTGGCGCCGCGCCTGGCCGGCATCGGCCGCCGCGTCATGCTCATTCCCGGTAATCATGACCAGCCGTCGACGTGGCCGGCGGGTGTCGAGCCGGGGTTCGCAACCACGCCGGCCAGTGTGGCGCTGGGTTCGTGGCGCTTGCATTTCATTTCGACGCTGGTCAGCGGCCACGCCTGGGGCGCGATCGATGCGGCCCGGCTGCAGGAGCTCGCGCTGGCGCTCGAACGCGAGCAGGACAGCCACCACGCGATATTCATGCACCATCCGCCACTGGCGGTCGGCAGTGCATGGCTGGACGCCATGGGCCTGCGCAATGCGGCCGCGTTATGGACCGTGCTCGCTCGGCACAGCCATGTACGCGTGGTCGCGTGCGGCCATGTCCATCAGAACTTCGACGCCTATCACGCCGGCGTCAGGGTCCTTGCGACGCCCTCGACCTGCGTTCAGTTCGAGCCGCGCAGCGCGCGCTACCGCGTCGACCGGCGCGCACCGGCCTATCGGCGCCTCGACCTGCTGGCCGACGGCAGGCTCGAAACCGAAGTTGTGCGCGTGGCTCTGAACTGAAGCGCGGCGAGTGCGCGCCGGCGGGACGGTGCTTTTCAGTCGACCGCGCCGCGCAGATAACGCGGCAGGGCCTGGTGGGCACTGAGGCCGTGTCCGGCGGCAAGATCGAGCGCGGCGAGGCGCGCCACGTCGCGAGCGTGAGGGTATTCGATACGCGCGGGTGGCCAGGCGCCGAGCGCGGCCGGATAACGCGTTTCGTAGACCCGCCAGCCGTTGCCGGCGCGCTGCCAGTCGGTCGCGGCGGGAACGATGACCGCCTCGGGCGCCATGACGCAGTCCTCGATCAGGATCGTACCGGGACTGTCACCCGTGTCGAATTGATAGGCGGCGAAATAAATTTCCGCGCGCCGCGCATCGAGCGCGACCAGCACGCGTTTACCACTATCGAGGCGGTGGGCGCCGGCAGCCAGCGCACGCAGACTGGAGATCGGGGCGACCGGCAGGTCGCGCGCGGCGGCGATGCCCTGGGCGAGGGAAGCGGCAATGCGCACGCCGGTAAACGACCCCGGTCCGTGTCCGAATGCGAGCGCCTGAATATCGCCACGCGCGATGCCGCCATCGGCGAGTACCTCGTCAATCATGCCGAGCACGAGGTCGGTATGTTCGCGCGCCGCAAGCTGATGGCGGAAGTGCAGGCCGCTGGCGGTGAGCAGTGCGACTGAACAGGCGTCGGTGGCCGTTTCCAGGGCAAGGATATTCATAGGGTCTGTCGATCGGTTCATCGGCGCCGGCGCCAGGCGTGCTGCTGCGCGCCGGCAGGTCAGTGGGGGCGCAGTGTAGCACCGCTGTTCAAGCGCCCGAAAATACCGCCGCAGGCACCAGGCGGCGCGATTATGAACACGCGCGCGGCCGCGGCCAGCGCGCGAAAATGATCCGCCTCGGAGCGGCTGCGCTTTCGCTATAATCGCCGCCCATGTTTTCCCCGGTCGAACTTTTTGTCGGCATGCGCTACATCTACGCGCCGCGTGGCAATCACTTCATTGCCTTCATTTCATTCAGCGCAATCGTGGCCACGGCGCTGGGGGTCGCGGTGCTGCTGACGATATTGTCGATCATGAATGGCTTCGAAGGTGAACTGCGCGAGCGCATCCTGGGCATGGCCGCCCATCTCGAGATCGACCTGCGCAGCCATGGCGCGGCTGACTGGCAGGCGAGCGAGAATCGCATTACCAATACGCCCGGGGTCGCCGCTGTCGCGCCCTACATCCGGCGCGACGTGCTTATTCAACATCGCGGCATGGTGCGCGCCGTAGAAGCGCGGGCGGTCGACATCGACGCCGAACTGCGCGTAACGACGCTGGGGCGACACATGCTGGAAGGCGCGACCGCGGCGCTCAAGCCGGGCGCCTTTGAGGTGCTGATCGGGCGCGAGCTGGCCGCCGAACTTGGTCTGGCCCGCGGTGATGCGCTGACCTTGCTGGCACCGCGGCCGCTGGTGACCCCGGCCGGCCTGGTGCCGCGCATGAAGCGCTTCACCGTCGCCGGGGTTTTCGAATTTGGTCTGCAGGAACACGATGGTGCGCTGGTCCTGCTCGACCGTCAGGATGGCGCGCGCCTGTTCAGGGTTGCCGACGGCGTCGACGGTCTGCGCGTGCGCCTGCATGACGCCGCGCGGGCACCGTTGCTGAAACGATCCCTGGCCGCCGATCTGGGTGTCGAGATCCGTGACTGGACCGATACCCACCGTAACCTGTTCCGGGCCCTGAAAACCGAAAAAATCGTGATGTTCGTGATCCTGGCGCTGGCGATTGCGATCGCGGCATTCAACGTGATCTCGATCCTCGTTGTGGCGGTGACCGAGAAGCGCAGCGACATCGCCATGCTCGGTGCGCTGGGCCTGGCGCCGCCGGCGCTGATGCGCATCTTTCTGTTTCAGGGCGGGATCACCGGCGTCGTCGGTGTTGTCGCCGGCCTGCTGCTGGGTTTCCTACTGGCGGCCAATGTCGATGGCATCGTGGCCTTCATTGAAGTCACGCTCGGCTTCAAGATCCTGTCGCCGGATATCTACTATATTTCACGGGTGCCGTCGGAACCGCGCCTGCACGATTTCGTGATCACCGCGATTTTCGCCTCCGCGCTCGCCCTGCTTGCGCCGCTGTACCCGGCGTGGCTGGCATCACGCACCACGCCGGCGGAAGGTCTGCGCCATGAGTGAGCTGATCGTCGCCTGTCGCGGCCTGACCCGACGCTTCGTCGACGGTGCGAGTACGGTCGAAGTTTTGAACGGTGTCGATCTCGAAGTGCGGGCCGGCGAAACCGTGGCGGTGACCGGCGCCTCGGGTTCGGGCAAAAGCACGCTGTTGCATCTGCTCGGCGGCCTCGATCACGCGAGCGACGGCACGATTACGCTGTGCGGCCAGGATCTGAGGCAGGCGCGCGAACACGAACGCACCCGGTTGCGCAATACAATGCTGGGTTTCGTTTACCAGTTCCATCACCTGCTGCCGGAATTTTCGGCGCTGGAAAACGTTGCCATGCCGCTGTTGATCGCTCGCCTGCCGGCGGCCGAGGCCGAGCGACGGGCGGCAGCGATGCTGACGCGGATCGGACTCGACACGCGCGCCACGCATCGTCCGGCGGAACTGTCCGGCGGCGAGCGCCAGCGGGTTGCGATCGCGCGCGCGCTCGTCACCGGGCCACGCTGCCTGCTCGCTGATGAACCGACCGGCAATCTCGACCAGCGTAACGCCGACCAGGCCTGCGACCTGCTGCTCGAACTTTGCGAGGAACGCCAGGCGGCGGTCATTATCGTGACCCACGACGAGCACATCGCGGCGCGCATGCAGCGCCGTTATCGATTGCTCGATGGCCGACTCGAGAGCGCCACCGCGGCTCCCGCAAATCAATCCTGAAGTCAGGTGCGCTTGCGAACGGCGCGCCGCCGCTGGCGACGCCGGCGCAGCAGGTAGGCACGCCAGATCCAGCGCACGGCGAGGTTGCCGACCGCCGCGGCGCTGATCCCGCAGACGAAACAGCCGACCAGCAGCGGCAACCACACTTCGTCGAAAACCGCCGCCATGCCGTCGAACGACGCTTCGAATTTGATCGCCGCGATCTGTGCTTCACGGGAAGTGATCCACGCCCCGACCTTGAACGCGAACAGGAAGATCGGCGCCATCGTGACCGGGTTGGTCAGCCACAGCGCGGCCATCGTGACGGGCAGATTGACGCGGAATATCAGTGACAGCGGCGCGGCGATGAGCATCTGTATCGGCAACGGGATGAAGGCCAGGAAGAAGCCCAGACCGACGCCGCCGGCGACCGAACGCCGGCCGAGATGCCAGATCTCGGCGTCGTGCAGGCGCTTGCCGAGCCAGCCGGTGGCGCGGGTGCGGGCGAGGGTTTCGCGGCCGCCGATGTAGCGCTTGAGAAAGTGGCGCGGACTCATCGCGGTGGGCGGCGGTTCGTCGACGCGGTTCGAGCGGGTCTCGTGGTCATACCTGACACCGCCGCTCAGCCACCGCCGGCCGGCGCGCGGTTGTGCTTACCACGCCACGCCGACAGCGTCGGAACTAGTGCTAGCGCTACTCGTAAAAACATGCTCGTCGACGTCTCGATCTGGCTCGCGCGGACCGGCCCGCCGCGTGCGTTACACTATGAAGCTCTGAACCTCGACCGGTATGCAAGGATGCGGCACCGGGCGCCGCGGATCCGCGTATACCCGTCACGTAATTCGTCATTGACGACGTATGCGCCTCGCCATCATAAGCTATCTCGGCGGTGTAACGATCGCACTGCTACAGGCCGCGCCGCCATCACTCGCGCTGGTCGCCGGCGCTGCGCCGCTGGCGGCGTTGGCGATGGCCGTGCCGCGCACGCGCTGCGTTGGTGCATTGCTGTGCGGGGTGGTGTGGGGCGGCTGGCACGTGGCCGATTACGCCGCCCAGCGCGCTGCACTGATCGACGCCGGACCGATCCTGCAGATCAGCGGTATGGTGGCATCGTTCCCGCAGACCAGCGGCGCGCGCCGCGTGTTCGAACTCGAACCGCGCGAAGCGCATCGCCGCTGGTGGCCGCCGGCGCCGGCGGCGCGGCTGCGCCTGTCAAATGAAATCGACGACGGCCTGCAGCCGCGTCTCGGCCAGTGGTGCGAACTGTATGTGCGGGTGCGGCGTGCGCACGCCCTGATCAATCCCACCCTGCGCGACGCCGAACGCGGTTACGTCGCCCGCCGTATCATGGCGTTTGCCGCGATTGTGCAGCACCCGGGCAATCTGTGCCTGGATATCGCTCCGCGCTACCTGCCGCACCGATTGCGGCAGTGGATCAGCGCGCGCATCGCATCCCTGCTGCCACCTGGCAATGCAGCGGCGGTGGTCCGCGCGCTGGCGGTGGCGGATCGCAGCGCACTCGACGACACACAATGGCAACGCATGCGCGCCACCGGCACGACCCACCTGCTGGCGATATCGGGACTGCACATCTCGCTGGCCGCGCTGTGGGTATTCGCCGTGGTGCGCGCGGTGGCCGCGCTGCTCGGCTGTCGCCGGCAGACTTATCCGGCCCTGCGCCTGGGCTGGTGGGGCGCGGGCCTGGCCGCGTGCGCTTATGCCGGGCTCGCCGGGTTCGGCATTCCGGCCACCCGCGCCGCGGTGATGGTTCTGTGCGGCGCTGGCGCGGCCTTGCTCGGGCGCCGCGCGCTGGGCTACGACACCCTGTTGCTGGCCGCGCTGGTATTGACCCTGTGCGATCCGTTTGCGCTGCTGGCTGACGGCTTGTGGTTATCATTCGCGGCGGTCGCGATCCTGCTGGTGGTCGCCGAGCGGCACGAATCGGGAACAAGCCATCTGCGACTCGCCTGGCGCACCCACTGTGCGCTGGCCCTCGGCCTGGGGCCCCTGGTTGCATTGATCTACGGCGAGATCCCGCTGCTATCACCGCTGGCGAACCTGTTCGCGGTGCCGTGGTGCAGCTTCCTGGTCGTGCCGCTGGTCCTTGCCGGCACTGCGCTGAGTGGCGTGGCGACCCCGGCCGCGGCGGTGCTGTTGGGGATGGCGGGTTACGCCTGGCTGGCGCTCGAAGCGGCGCTGGAGGTGGTAGCCGGATTCGAAACCAGGCTGATGAGCGTCGGCTGGATCGGGGTGTCGAACGCGCTGCCCTTGCTGCTGGCGGCGGCGCTGTTGATGACCCCGGCCGCGCTGGCCGTGCGCGCGCTGGCCGCGATCCTGCTGGTGGCGGTCCTGTGCACGCGCGAGCCACAGCTCGAGCACGGCGCGTTCAGCGTGACTCTGCTCGACGTTGGTCAGGGGCTGGCGGCGATCGTTCGTACGCGCGACCATGTTGTCCTGTACGACACCGGGCCGCGCTGGCGCGGAAACGCGCGCAGCGCCGGACATGCGGTCGTCGCGCCGGTGCTGGCCGCGCAGCGTCGTACGCGACTCGATGTGTTGGTGATCAGTCACGGCGACAGCGATCACGCCGGCGGGCTGGCGGCGATTCAGGCAGAATTTGCCATCGACGCCGGCTTCGCGCCGGCGGGTTCCGAACTCGCCCTTGATTTTACCCCGTGCCGCGCCAACCGCGGGTGGCATTGGGATGGCGTTGAGTTTGTCTGGCTGCATCCGCATACCGTGACCCACGGCACACGTAACGACCAGTCCTGCGTGCTGGCAGTGCGATCGGCGTACGGGCGCGTGCTGCTGAGTGGCGATATCGAACGCGACGCGGAGCGCGAGCTGCTCGGACGCGCCGTCGCCGCACTCGCTGCCGATGTGCTGGTGGTTCCGCATCACGGCAGCCGTACCTCGTCCAGTGCCGCTTTCGTACGCGCCGTGGCGCCGCGTTTTGCGCTGATCTCGGCGGCACACTCGAACCGTTACGGGCTACCGCACGCGGAAGTGGTGCGCACCTACAGCGATAATCACGCACGGGTGCTCAACACCGCCAGCGCCGGCGCTATCACTGTGCGCATTTCCGCGGCTGGTTTCGAGGTGCAGCGCGAACGCTGGAAGCGACGCGGTTTCTGGCTGCGACTCGGCCTTACGACACCCTGAACGCGGGCTGGGATCGCAGCTATGCGACAATGTTCAGCGCGGCGCGAAGCCGCCGGCGCGTTCGCCACTTTCGGCTGTTGACGCGGTTTGATAATGTCTGCGCTCGTCGAACCCGGCGCACGCTGGCCTGAGGGGGCTGAAACTCGTGTTGGAATTCGTAAGAGCCGGCGGTTGGATGATGCTGCCGATCCTGATGTGCTCGATCATCGCCACCGCGATCGTCGTCGAGCGCTTCTGGTCGCTGCAGAAACGCCGCATAACCCCGGACAATCTCGTCGCCCAGGCCTGGCAATGGGCCCACACCGGGGTGCTGGACGACAAGCGCATTCAGTCGCTGCGGGCCGGCTCGCCACTGGGACGCGTGCTGGCCGCTGGCCTGATCAATCGCGAGCACGATCGCCAGGCGATGAAGGACAGCATCGAAGAAGTCGGTCGTCACGTAATCCACGAACTCAGCCGCTACCTCAATACCCTCGGCACGATCGCGTCCATCGCCCCGCTGCTCGGGCTGCTGGGCACCGTGATCGGCATGATCAAGGTATTCGCGGCGATTACGGCGCAGGGTATCGGCGACGCCTCGGTGCTGGCCGGCGGTATTTCCGAAGCCCTGATCACGACCGCCGCCGGTCTGTCAGTCGCGATCCCCACGCTGATGTTCTATCGCTATTTCCTCGGCCGCGTCGAAGGCTTCGTGGTGGCCATGGAGCAGGAAGCCCTGAAGCTCGTCGAAGTACTGCACGGTGATCGCGAGCAGGAAGTGGCACAGGGTGAGGACCAAGCCTGAAGCCATGAATTTCCGCGCGCCACGCAATTCCGAACTGGACATCAACCTGACGCCGCTGATCGATGTCGTGTTTCTGCTACTGATATTTTTTATGGTTTCGACGACCTTCGTGAAAGAGTCCGAAATCGACCTGACCCTGCCCCAGGCGAGCGCCGAACTGCGTGAAGATCCGGTTGAACGCATCAACGTTGCGATTGACCGCAACGGCGACGTATTCATCAACGACAAGGGGCTGCTCAACGCCAAGGTCGAGAATATCAAGCAGGCGCTGCAGGACGCGCGCGGCGAGAACCAGGACCCGGTCGTGATCATCAGCGCGGATGCCGCAACCAGCCACCAGACCGTCGTCGACGTCATGGACGCCGCCCGCCAGGCCGGCCTGTTACGCATCACGTTTCCGACCCGGATGCGGCCGCAGTAGTTTTGCACTACGGCGCTATCGGGCTCGAGATATCGTGGTGAGCAGGCGCGCCCACAAGCTGCTCGACGATGTCTGGTACGGCAAGCACCCGTTCAGTATCGTGTTGGCGCCGTTGACGCTGCTGTTTCGCCTGGTCGCGGCGGCGCGGCGTTCGGCCTACAGCTCCGGACTACTCAACGTTTATCGTGCGCCGGTGCCGGTGCTGGTGGTCGGCAATATTACCGTTGGCGGCAGCGGCAAAACGCCGCTGGTGATCTGGCTCGCCGAACGCCTGCGCGAGTACGGCTTCAAGCCGGCCATCATCGCGCGCGGGTATCGCGGTACCGCCAAATCCTGGCCGCAGCAGGTTCGCGCCGACAGCGACGCGGTCGCGGTGGGCGACGAAGCGATCGTCATCGCTCGGCGCACGGGGCTGCCGCTCGCGGTCGGCCCCAACCGCGCCGCCGACATCGAGGCGCTGTTGCGCCATTCAGACGTCAACATCATCGTCAGCGATGACGGTCTGCAGCATTACGCAATGGCGCGGGATATCGAAATAGCGGTGCTCGACGGGGTCAGGCGCACCGGCAATGGCGCCTGTTTGCCATCGGGTCCCTTACGCGAACCGCCCTCGCGTCTCAGCGAAGTTGACCTGGTGGTGACCAACGGGCTGGCCGCGCGGGGCGAGTTCCCGATGCGTTATCAGCCAGGCGAATTGCGTCGGGTCGCGGATCCTGAACATCGTCAGGCGCTGGCGGCTTTCGCCCCCAAAACCGTCCACGCCGTGGCCGCGATCGGCAATCCGGATAGTTTTTTTGCAATCCTGAAACGCCACGGCTTTCGCTACACGGAACACGTTTTCCCCGATCACTATCGTTACCGTAGCGAAGATTTCGAGTTCGGCGATTCGTCGCCGATCATCATGACCGAGAAGGACGCGGTAAAATGCGAACACTTCTGCGATGCTCGGTTCTGGTATCTGCCGATCGAGGCGGAGCTACCAGAGGTCTTTGAACGCCGCCTGAAAACCTTATTGAAGAAGGTACTGCATGGACAAGAAGCTGCTTGATTTGCTGGTCTGCCCGGTCACCAAGGGACCGCTGATCTACGTCAAGGATCAAAACGAGTTGATCTCCAAATCGGCTCGCCTGGCCTACCCGATCCGCGACGGTATTCCGGTCATGCTCGAGGAAGAGGCGCGCGAGCTGAATGACGACGAGATCGAGCAGCTCGGCTGACCGCGCCGGCGCGGTGAGGTTCAAAGTCTATATTCCGGCGCGTTACGCTTCGACGCGATTGCCGGGCAAACCGCTGCTAGAGATCCGCGGCCGCACCCTGCTCAACCATGTCTATGACCGCGCGCTGGCCAGCGGCGCCGAAGCCGTGGTTGTTGCGACCGACGACGAACGCATTGCCGAGCATGCCAGGGCCTGCGGCGCGACCGTATGCATGACCGCCGCGAGTCTGCCCTCGGGTACCGATCGTATCGCCGCGGCGGCCGCGCAGCTTCGCGAAGCGGACGACTGCATCATCGTCAACCTGCAGGGCGACGAACCGCAGATGCCGGCGGCGGTGATCCGCCAGGTGGCGGCGAGCGTGGCGGCCGGTGAGGGGGACATGGCGACCGTCTGTGAGCCACTTGAAGCGGCACAAATTCTCGACCCCAACGTGGTCAAGGTGGTGCGCGACGAAAGCGGGCGCGCGCTGTATTTCAGTCGCGCCGGGATCCCGTTCCGGCGTGACTCGAGCGCGGCTGACGACGACGCTGAGGTTTTGTCGGCCTATCGCAGGCACGTCGGGATCTACGGTTACCGGGTCGCGTTTCTGCAGCGCTTTGTCGCCATGCCGGTCGCGCGCATTGAACGTTTCGAAGCACTCGAACAGCTGCGCGCGCTGGCCAACGGTGCGCGTATCGTGGTGCCTGACGCGCTCGCGCCGTGCGGACACGGCATTGATACGCCAGCCGATCTCGAGCGCGCGCAGCGTGGTTAACGTTGTTCATCGCGGGGTGCTGTTTGTATGCACGGGCAACATCTGTCGCTCGCCCGTGGCCGAGGGCGTGTTGCGCATGCAGTTGTCGGCAGCCGGGCTCGGCAACGGCTGGCGTATCGATTCGGCGGGGCTGCTTGCGGAGTCCGGGCGACCGCCGGAACCCCACGCGGTCGAGGTGGCAGCGGCGCTGGGCGCGGATATCCATGCTTTGCGTTCGCGACCGTTCGAAGTCGCGGACTTCGAGCGCTTCGACTGCATTATCGCCATGGACCATGGCCACCTCGATTACCTGATGGCGGTGCGGCCGGGCCATTACACGGGTCAACTCGCGTTGCTCAACGACAATGCCGGGAAGGCCGTGGAAGTGCCGGATCCTTACGGTCGCGCGAAGCGCGCCTACCGCCGCGCCGGGCAGTTGATCAGCGTTGGTGTCGAGCAGTTGGTAGCGGAACTTGCCAGCGCGGCCTGAGCGGCCGCGGCGTCGCCGCGGATTCAGCGCGCGCGGTAGGTGATGCGGCCCTTGGACAGATCGTAGGGCGTCAGCTCAACGGTGACCGCGTCGCCGGTCAGAATGCGGATGTAGTTCTTGCGCATTTTTCCGGAGATGTGCGCAATGACGACGTGGCCGTTCTCAAGTTCGACCCGGAACATGGTGTTGGGCAGGGTCTCGATAACCTTGCCCTGCATCTCGATATGTTCTTCTTTAGCCATAAATGCTGCTGTCGCGGTCCCCGCTTTACGGCGCCAGCCACGGGTCGGGCAGGCGCGAGAGCGCGCAATTGTGCACTAATCAGCCTGCAGCGGCAAAGATCCCGTCAGCGACCCCGGGGCGGGCGCCCGGCGGACCCTCAGCGGTCAGGTTCGCGGTCGCTGCGCGCGGCGTCAGGCCTTACCGCGCTGCCATTTCGCTGCGGCGTAGCCAGGTGCCGTCGCGAAAGTATTCGAGCGGTTCATATTCGCGCTTGTAGCTCATCTTTCGGCAGTCGTCGATCCAGTAGCCGAGATACACCCACGGCAGTCCCGCGCCGCGGGCCCATTCGATTTGCTTGAGCACCGCGAATCGGCCCAGGCTGCGCTCGGCGTGGCGGGGCGAAAAGAACGTGTAGACCGAGGACAGGCCGTCGTCGAGCTGATCGACCACCGCCACGGCGAGCAGTTCGCCGTCGAGGCGGAACTCGTAAAACGAGGTTTCGCACCACAGCGCGGTGAGGAAGCTCATATACGCACCCGGATTCGTCGCTTCCATCTGGGAGTCTGGGTGGCGCGCGCCGAGGTAGCGTTCGTAGAGCACGAAGTGTTCGGTTTCGAAACTGCCGGGCGCTACGCGGATCTCGAGATCGGCGTTGTCGCGCGAGGGTGCGTCGATGGTGCCGCCGCGCGACGGAATTCGTCGATCGCGACGCGCACCGCGACACGCTTTGCAGCTACCGCAATGCGGACGGTAGACGTGGGTGCCACTGCGCCGGAAGCCGTGCGCGGACAGCCAGGTATAAGTTTCCTGGTTGAGGCGGATGCGCGGGTCGGCGAACATCGTGGTAGCGCTGCGATCCGGCAGGTAACCGCACTCGTGTGGCGGCGAGGTGAAGAAGCCGATGCGGGGCAGGGTGGGCGGCTCGGTCATGGATTCGGCTGACCTCGTGCCAGGCCTGCGCGACGCCGGCTCATCGACGCCGCGCCGTCGAGGGCCGATTCGAACTGCGCGCGCGGCATCGAGTTGCGCACCGAGGCGCTCGAGATGAGGGTTGTCGACCTGGCAGTCGAAGAGGGTGTAATCCCAGTCGACGAGATGCCGGCACAATTCGACCAGCGCCACTTTCGATGCATCGCGACGGGCGCTGAACATCGACTCGCCAAAAAATATCCGGCCCAGCGCGACGCCGTACAGGCCGCCACACAATTCACCGTCCTGCCAGCATTCGACGGAGTGCGCGAAACCGCGTGCGTGGAGTTCGGCGTAGGCGGATTGCATGGCCGCCGTGATCCAGGTGCCATCAGCACCTTTGCGCGGCCCGGCGCAGGCCGCGATCACGGCCGCGAAGGCGCGATCGAAACTGATCTGGTAGCGCTTCTGGCGCAGGGTTTTGCCGAGGCTGCGCGAAACGTGCACGGTGTCGGGCCTGAAAACTGCGCGCGGATCGGGTGACCACCACATGATCGGTTGACCGTCGGCGTACCACGGGAATATACCGCGACGGTAAGCGTTCAGCAGGCGCGCGCTGCTGAGGTCGCCGCCGATCGCGAGCAGACCGTTGGGCTCGTGCAGTGCCGAGCTGGTCGCTGGGAAGTCATCGCTCATACGGCGTTCGGCGACAGCGTATAAAGCATTGTGCGGGTCGAATGTGTCCATCGCGCCGGCCTGCGGGTCAGGCCTGCTATTTTGACCCATTTCGCGCAGACGTGCCGCCGCCGGCACGCCTGCGCCATTGGTGGCGCTTGCTCAAGGGCGCGCGCCGGCTCCTGGCGGAATGCGAGGTGGTCATCGAGACTGCCAATGTAGTGCTCGAGCGCGCTCCGTTCGTGGTCGAGGAAATCCTTGATTGCACTTCGAAAACCGCTGTCCCGGATCCAGTGTGCGGACCACGTCCTGACCGGTACGAAGCCGCGCGCGAGTTTGTGTTCACCCTGGGCGCCGGCGTCGAGACGGCGCAGGCCCGCGGCGATGCAGTAATCGATGGTGCGGTAATAACACAGTTCGAAATGGAGGTTGTCATACTGCGCGGCGCAGCCCCAGTGACGACCGTACAGCGTATCGCCACCGCGCAGCGAGAAAGCCCCGGCCACGTATCGTTCCCCGTCGCGCGCCATGATCAGTACCGCGGCGCCCGGCAGACGTTCTTCGAGGCTCTGGAAAAATGTTTCGGTCAGTCGCGGTTCACCCCACTTGCGGTGGAAGGTAGAGCAGTAGAAACGATGAAATACCGCCCAGTGCTCGGCGCTGATCTGCGCGCCGACGAGGGTTTCGATGGTCAGATTCTGGGCTTCGACCAGGCGGCGTTCGCGCTTGATCTGTTTGCGTTTCTTCGACGTCAGGTGGGCCAGGAAATGATCGAAATCGCGATAGTCGTTATTGAACCAGTGGTACTGGCAGCCGAGTCGGGCAAGCAGCCCGGATGCTTCCAGGCGCTCCAGCTCATGGTCCTGGGGAAACAGGCAGTGCCACGACGACAGCCCGTTGTCGTTACACACGCTGACCCCGGCGCGCACCAGCGCGGTGGCGATATCGTCGGCCGCGGGGTGCGCAGCATCGGTCAGCAGACGCCGTCCGCCGACTGGCGAAAACGGCACCGCGGTAACCAGCTTGGGATAGTACTTGCCGCCCGAGCGCTGGTAAGCGTCGGCCCAGCTCCAGTCGAATACGAATTCACCGTAGGAATTGTCGCGCACATACAGCGGCATCGCGCCGCACAGTCGTTCGCCCTCGAACACCACCAGGTGCTGCGGATACCAGCCCTGTGGTTCCAGACAATGGGTAGCCTCCAGTCCGTGCAGGAAGCCGTGGCGCAGGAACGGATCGCAGCCGGCAAGCCGATCCCATTGCTCGCGATCGATGCCGGCGAGCGTATCGACGACCCGGATCTCCACGTTCAGGCCGTGTCGGTATTCATTCGTCGGCGCCGGCTTCGACGCTCAGGGACCGCCCCAGCGCACCGAGCAGGGCCTGCTTCGACTGGCTGAGGGAAAAAACGCTTTCGTAGTAGCGTCCGTCCAGCGACTGGTAGCGGAAAGTGATCCGGTTACCGTTGATCAGGCGGTACAGGACCAGTGATTCGGTGCGCTCGGCGACGATGTCGGTGAGGGCGTAGCGGGCGTTGCCGCCGGTGATCTCGCAGTCCGCCCCGAGCGCATAGAAATGTAGCGGGGTGCGCTGATCGACCTGAAACGTCGGGCAACTGCTGCGCGTGAGCCCGCCCACCGCACTGCTGCTGAAATCGAGGTATACGCGATCACCCTCGCGGTAGACGGCGAGCAGTGCGCCACGGTCATTGTCGACAACCGCGCGCGGCGGGCCGGCGTCGCCGTCCGCGAGCCGCCACGGCGCCGCGGTCAGCGCCGCCGGCAGCAATCCCGCCAGCGTCGCTGCCGCAAACAGGGCACGAACCCACGCGCCAGACAACATGATGTGCGCGCGCCTCAGTGCTTGCCCGGGCCCGGGCTCGGCGTGAATACCGGAAACGGTGCGATTTTGCCGTCGGCGGTACCGCTTTCGGTGATTTTGCTGTGCCCGGTTTTTTCGACTTCATCGATGCGGATCACCGCATGCATCGGAATATGGGTCCGGCTGACCCCGGCGAACTCCGATTTCAGGTGTTCTTCCGAAGGATCGACGAGCAGGGCCGACTTTTCACCGAAAATGATCTTTTCAATCTCGATAAACCCGAACAGCTCACTCTGGTGCACGCTCGTGGCATAGATCTCGTAGATTTTGCCCTGATTGTGAAAGGTGATGCGGTAGGTTTTTTTACGCGCGGCCATGGTCTGTCGGGTCAGATGCATTCACCCCCGGCATGCTAGCACACGGCCGGGTTCGAACCGTGTTCACAGTCGCAGCGTGCGTGCGCAGTCGAAATCCTCGACCAGCTGGTAGCCATCGTAGCCGCGCGGGTTACACACCACGCGCAGGGCGTTGGCGCGATAATCCGAGCGCGCGTGCACATGGCCGTGGATCCAGGCGTCGATCGGATAGTCGAGGATCAGGCGCGACAGGTTGTTGCAATACGCACCCTTGAATATCGAGTCGGGCGCCGAGTGCCAGCTCGCGTAGAGCGGGGCGTGGTGGGTGACGACGACGGTCTTGCCATCGTGCTTGCGCGCCAGTTCGCTCTCCAGCCAGGCCCGCGTCTCGCGGTTCAGGCCGACCAGGTCGTTGGGTTCGAGCAGGCGGTCGCCAAAGCGGATCTGCTGATAGTCGTTCATGCGTTCGGCGAGCGCCGCCTTCAGTTCGGCATCGTCGCCCATGAAATCGGTCCACAGCGTGGCGCCGAGAAAGCGCGTGCCGTCGATGACAGTTGATTCACATTCGAGAAAAATAACATTGCTGCCGGCCGCGGCGGTTCGGATCGAGTGCTGCACGGCGGAGATTTCGCCGCCGTAGTACTCGTGATTGCCGGCGATGTAGATCGTCGGTTTGCCGGTCTGCGACAACCACGCTACACCGGCCGCGCCGACGTCGACATCGCCGGCAGCGACGATCACATCGGCGCTGGTCGCGGCCGCGTCGACGGGCCCGAACTCGAGGTGCAGGTCGGAAAAAAACTGGATGTTCATGACGCACGCGGGCGCTCAAGGGCAAGCCGCAGCAATTTCGCAGATGTACCCGGTGGGGTCAATCAGCTTCGCGAATGAAACGGTCGAGGCGGGCGTGGTAGGCCGCGCCACTGGTAATGAAGGCGCGGTTGTGACTGCCTTTGAGGGACACAAAAGCGACCCGACCCGGCGCGCGATCGGCCAGTGCGCGCCCCATCGCGTACGGCACGACCTCATCGTCCGGGCTATGCGCAACCAGCAGCGGCACGCCAAGGGTCGCCACCCGCGTCGCGGTATCGTAGTCCATCGCCAGCAGCGCCGCGATCGGCAGCCACGGATAACGGTAGCCACCCATGTCGGCCAGGCTGGTGAAGGTCGATTCCAGGATCACTCCGCGCGGCGTGCGCCCCTGGGCCAGCGTCGCGGCCACCGCGCCGCCGAGCGAACGGCCGTAAATGACGATGTCGTCGGCGTTGATCCCGCGCTCATCGCGCAGATAACGCCATGCCGCCTCGGCATCGAGATAGGTTCCGGCCTCGCTCGGTTGCCCGGAACTGCGCCCGTAGCCGCGGTAATCGATGATCAGCACGGCGTGGCCGAGGCCATGCAGGACCTCGAGGGTGGTCAGGCGATGGGAGACATTGCCGGCGTTACCGTGCAGGAAAAGGATATGTCGCGGCGCGGCAGCATCCGCCGGCGCGGGCAGGTACCAGCCATGCAGGCGTTCGCCGTCGCTGGTTGTGAGGGTGAGGTCCGTAAACGGCAGCCCGCGGCTGGCCGGGTCCTGGCCGCCACCGACGCTGGGGTGGAATACCAGTTGCCGCTGCATCGTCCAGGCTGCCGCGCAGGCCGCCAGGTAGACCAGCGCCACGGCGAGGGCCAGCTTTCTGAGTGCGCTCACGGCGCCGAAAGCCAATTCTGGAGGCGGCCAGGCTGGCCTTCAAGTCGTTTCCGAGCTATCATTGTTTTCTATTTAGATAACATAAGTTTAGTTACTAAACCGCATAATTCGAATTAAACAGATGTCCCACGCTATACGCAAACCTTCGGCATTTACTTTTCCGGTCTCTCAGCACCTCGTGCAGCGCCTGCGTGAGGGTATCCTGATCGCGCTTGGCGGCGTATCTGTGTTTCTGCTCATCGCCCTGGTCAGCCACCATCCCGCCGATCCCGGCTGGTCGCAGGCCGGCGGCAGCCAGATCATCCACAACCAGGGTGGCGTGGTCGGCGCCTGGCTGGCCGATATCGCGTTGTACCTGTTTGGACAGATTGCCTTCCTGTTTCCGGTCATGGTGATTTACCTCGGCTGGCTGCTCTACCGCGAAGGCGCCGAGGCCCTGTTCGCCGACTATTTCCACCTGAGTGTGCGGTTCGTCGGCATGACGTTCACCCTGGTCACGGGTTGCGGGCTGTACTGGGTGCGCGGCGGCGCCATGCTCGCCGAGGCGCCACACCAGGCCGGCGGCATACTCGGCGACGTGGTCGGTGCGGCGGTTTTCACCACCTTCGGCGAAGTGGGCGGCGTGCTGTTGATGGTCGCAATTTTTTTCACCGGCGTGACGCTGTTCACCGGGCTGTCGTGGATCTGGCTGATGGACCGGGTCGGTGAACATGCGTTGCGCGCCTGGACCTGGGGCCAGGTTCGCGGTGAGGAGTTGCTGGATTACTGGCGCGGCCAGCGCGCCAAGCGTGAGCGGGTACAGGTTGTCAAAGAAGAGACCGAGCGCAAAGTTGCGCGCGCGCCGACCCGCATCGAACCGCGCCTGAGCCCGGCGGCACCCAGCCAGCGCGTCGAGCGTGAGAAGCAGGAGCCGCTGTTTGAACGCTCGAATCAAACCGAACTGCCGGAACTGAGCCTGCTCGATACCCCGCGCGACGCCGGCGGTGGTTATTCGCCCGAAGCCCTCGAAGCGATGTCCCGCCAGGTCGAAATGAAGCTCAGGGACTTCAACATCGAAGTCGAGGTCGTCGCAGTCCTGCCGGGGCCGGTGATCACGCGCTTCGAGCTCGAGCCGGCGCCGGGCATCAAGGCCAGCCGCATCACCAACCTGTCCAAGGATCTGGCGCGGTCGCTGTCGACCGTCAGCGTGCGCGTCGTCGAAGTGATACCGGGTAAAACCTGCATCGGCCTTGAGATCCCGAACGAGCGGCGCGAAATCGTATCGCTCAGCGACATCCTCAAATCGGAAGTCTATGACCGTTCGAATTCCAAGCTGACCATGGCGCTTGGCAAGGATATCTCCGGCCAGCCGACGGTCGCGGATCTGGGCAAGATGCCGCACCTGCTGGTTGCTGGCACCACCGGGGCGGGCAAGTCAGTGGCCCTGAACGCGATGATCCTGAGCCTGTTGTACAAGTCCACGCCGGATGACGTGCGCCTGATCATGATCGACCCGAAGATGCTCGAACTGTCGGTTTACGAGGGCATTCCGGCCCTGCTGGCGCCGGTCGTGACCGACATGAAGGAAGCCGCCAATGCACTGCGCTGGTGCGTGGCGGAAATGGAGCGCCGCTACCGGCTGATGTCGGCCCTCGGGGTACGCAACATCGCCGGCTACAACCGTAAAATCGAAGAGGCCGCGGCCCGGGGCAAGCCGCTGCTCGACCCGTTGTTCAACGCCCATGGCGACGAGTCGGCGATCGCGCCGGAACTCGATACGCTGCCGTGCATCGTGGTCATCATCGACGAACTCGCCGACATGATGATGGTCGTCGGCAAGAAGGTCGAAGAGCTGATCGCACGCCTGGCGCAGAAAGCGCGCGCGGCCGGGATCCATCTGATCCTGGCCACGCAGCGCCCGTCGGTGGATGTCATCACCGGCCTGATCAAGGCCAATATTCCGACCCGCATCGCGTTCCAGGTGTCGTCGCGTATCGATTCACGCACCATCCTCGATCAGATGGGTGCGGAAACCCTGCTCGGACACGGCGACATGCTGTTCCTGCCGCCGGGCACCGGCATTCCGACCCGCGTGCACGGCGCGTTGGTGTCCGACGAAGAGGTGCACAAGGTCGTCGAACGGCTCAAGGAGGCCGGCGAACCTGAATATATCGAGGCGATCCTGTCCGGTCCGCAGGACGCCGCCGACGAGCTCGGTGGCGGCGGCGACTTCGGCGGCGTCGACGCCGAACAGGACGAACTTTACGACCAGGCCGTGCGCATCGTGACCGAAAGCCGCCGCGCGTCGGTATCCGGCATTCAGCGGCGTCTGAAGATTGGCTACAACCGCGCGGCGCGCATGGTCGAGGAAATGGAGCGCGCCGGCGTGGTCGGTGAACTGCAGTCCAACGGCAGTCGCGAAGTGCTGGCGCCGCCGCCGCCAAAAGACTGAGCAGGCGCGATGTCCCGCCTCAAGCTGCTCGGCGCCGCGGCGCTGCTGTTTCTGACCAGCGCTGAGCTCAGCGCCGACGGCACCGCGGAACTGGCGACCTACCTGAACACCCTGGAGACATTCAGCGCCAGTTTTGAACAACAGCGCCTCGACGAAGACGGCGAGTTGCTCGAGCGTTCGAGCGGTGATTGTCAAATCCAGCGACCCGGGCGCTTCCGCTGGAGTTATTTCGAGCCTTACGCGCAGCTCATCGTCAGCGATGGCGCGACGTTGTGGATCTACGACCCCGATCTTGAGCAGGTCACCCGGAACGATATCGGCGCTTATCCGCAGGACTCACCGGCCGCATTGCTCGGCACCCAGACCGATATCGCCGCCAATTACGACATCACTGCGCTGGCCGCCGGGTCCGACGGACTGACGTGGTACGAACTGCGGCCGAAATCGGCCGGCGCCGATTTCACCGCCGTGGCGCTCGCTTACACGGACGGCGATGTGCAGGCCATGCGCCTGACCGACAAACTCGGCCAGGTCACCGCGCTCAGTTTCTCCGCCATACAGCGCGATACCGCGCTCGACGACGCGTTGTTTTCCTTCGTGCCGCCGGCCGGGGTCGACGTCGTAACCGGCGGCGCACCCTGAGCGACGCGCTTGTCGGCGCGCCGCGCGCTGTGCTATCCCTGCCGTCATGCCGCCCCTAGCCGATCAGCTCAGACCCGCGAATCTGGCCGAGTTCTATGGCCAGCAGCACCTGCTCGGCGCCGGCCAGCCGCTGCGCCGTGCCTTGGAAGAGGGCCTGCTGCATTCGATGGTGCTGTGGGGCCCGCCCGGCACCGGTAAAACCACGCTGGCGCGCATGTTGTCGAGCGAGGCGGGCGCAGCTTTCGTGCAGCTTTCGGCCGTGCTCGGCGGGGTCAAGGATATTCGTGCGGCGGTCGAACGCGCCGAGGCGGAAAAACTCGCCGGCCGTGCGACGGCGGTATTTGTCGACGAAGTTCACCGCTTCAACAAGGCCCAGCAGGACGCGTTTTTACCGCACATCGAAAACGGCACCATTACCTTCATCGGCGCAACCACCGAAAACCCCGCCTTTGAACTCAATAATGCGTTGCTGTCCAGGGTCCGTGTGTATGCCTTGCAGAGCCTCGACGTGGCGGCCACGACGCAGGTCATCGACCGCGCGCTGGCGGCGTTGCCGCAGGACGCACGACCGAGCATGGACGTGGCGCTGCGCACCCGCCTAGCCGAAGTCGCCGACGGCGACGCGCGACGTGCCCTGAACCTGCTGGAACTGGCGATCTCACTGTCGCACGACGGTGTGATCGACGCGGCAACCATGAAACTCGCCGTCGAAGGCGCCGAGGTACGGCGCTTCGACAAAGGCCAGGACGATTTTTACGATCAGATCTCGGCGCTGCATAAATCGGTGCGCGGATCGAACCCCGATGCCACTCTCTACTGGTACGCGCGCATGCTCGACGGCGGCTGCGATCCGGCGTACATCGCGCGGCGGGTGGTGCGCATCGCCTCCGAGGATATCGGCAACGCCGATCCGCGCGCGCTGGCGATAGCCATGGACGCCTGGGAAGCGTGGCGGCGCATGGGCCCGCCGGAGGGCGAACTGGCCATCGCCCAGGCGCTGGTCTACTGTGCCTGCGCGGCGAAAAGCAACGCCGTCTACCAGGCCTTCAACCGCGCCGTGGCCGAGGTCAAAAGCCGCGGCTCTGATCCGGTGCCGGTACATATCCGCAATGCGCCGACCAATCTGGCCCGCGCTCAGGGGCACGGCGCGGCCTATCGCTACGATCACGACGAGGCCGGCGCATTCGCGGCCGGCCAGACCTATTTCCCCGATGCACTCGGCGAACGTATCTACTACGAGCCGGTCGAGCGCGGCCTCGAGATCCAGATCGGCGAAAAGCTCGCCCGCCTGCGCGCCGCGTCGGGTAACAAATCATGATCCAGCAGCTCGCCCTGATCGCCATCGGCGGCGCGCTGGGCGCCCTGCTGCGCTTCGCCATGTCGAGCGGCGCGGCAACGCTGTTCGGCCGTGATTTCCCCTACGGCACGCTGCTGGTCAACGTCGTCGGTTCGTTTTTTATCGGTCTGCTGTACGTACTGCTGAGCGAACGGCTGGTCGCCGGCGCCGGCCTGCGCGCGCTGCTGGTGGTCGGCCTGCTCGGCGCCCTGACAACGTTTTCGACGTTTTCACTGGAGACCCTGCAGCTGCTGGAAAACGGCGCCGCCGGGCGCGCCGCGCTGAACGTCGGCGCCAACGTGATCCTGTGCCTGGTTGCCTGCTGGTTCGGACTGACCATGATGAGACAGCTATGAATACTAAAAACATCACCGCCGTGCGTATTTATCTCGGCGAAGGTGAAGGCCGGGTACAGCCGCTGCTCGACTTTCTCCACGATGAGGCCGCGGTGCGCGGCTGGACGGTCTACCGTGGCGTTTCGGGCTATGGCCGTTCTGGTAAAGTACGCGCCGCCTCGCTCGTCGACCTGGCACTCGATCTGCCGGTCGGAATCGAATTTTTTGACGACCCTGACAAAGTCAGCGCCATATTCTCTGATCTCAACCGCCTGGCCGGCGACGGCCACGTGGTTTACTGGTCCGCGACTATGAGCGAAAACCAGGCTTGAATCATGCTTGATCCCCACCTGCTCAGAAGCGATCCCGCCGCCGTCGCCACGGCCCTCGCGCGGCGCGGTTTTGTCCTCGATACCGCAACCCTGAACCGTCTCGAACAGGCGCGCAAGTCGCTGCAGACCGAGGCGGAAAACCTGCAGGCCGAGCGCAATCGGCGCAGCAAGTCGATCGGCGCGGCCAAGGCGCGCGGCGAAGATATCGAACCCCTGCGCGCGGAAGTCGCGAACCTCGGCGAAGCACTGAAAAGTAAACAGGATGCGCTCGAGCAGGTGCAGGAAGAACTCGAGGCGTTTTCGCTCGACCTGCCCAATCTGCCGTTTGCCGATATTCCGGACGGAACCAGCGAAGACGACAATCGCGAGCTGCGGCAATGGGGCTCGCCGCGCGCCTTTGATTTCGAACCGCGCGATCATGTCGACCTCGGCGCGCTGCTCGCCGGTATCGACTTCGAGGCTGGCACGCGCCTGGCCGGCGCGCGGTTTGCCGTGCTCAGCGGTGGCGTGGCGCGCATGCAGCGGGCCCTGACCCAGTTCATGCTCGATGTACATACGCTCGAGCACGGCTATCGCGAAGTGTACGTGCCGTTCATGGTCAACGAACGCACCATGCGCGGCACCGGACAGCTGCCGAAATTCAAGGCCGACCTGTTTGAAATTCCCGAGCAGGGTTTTTTTCTGATCCCGACCGCGGAAGTGCCGGTCACGAACCTCGCCCAGGACACCATCCTCGAGGATGCTGACATGCCGGCGCGCTATGTCTGCCACACGCCGTGTTTCCGCAGCGAAGCGGGCTCGTATGGCAAAGACACGCGCGGCATGATCCGCCAGCATCAGTTCGAAAAAGTCGAACTGGTACAGCTGGTCAGACCGGCCGATTCGTGGGCCGTGCACGAAGCGTTGACCGCCGACGCGGAAACCATCCTGCAGCGCCTCGAGCTACCCTACCGGGTGGTCGAACTGTGCACCGCGGACCTCGGTTTTTCCGCTGCGCGCACGTATGACCTCGAGGTCTGGCTGCCGGCCCAGGGGCGTTATCGCGAGATCAGCTCGTGCAGCAATTTCCTCGATTTCCAGGCGCGGCGGATCAAGGCGCGCTGGCGCAATCCGGACACCGGCAAGCCGGAGCTGCTGCACACGCTGAATGGTTCGGGGGTGGCCGTCGGTCGCGCGCTGATCGCGGTGCTGGAGAACTACCAGTGCGCGGACGGCAGCGTCACGGTGCCGGAGGTGTTACGGCCTTACATGGGTGGGCTGGCGACGCTGGGAGTCGCTTGAGTAGCGCCGGCGCGAGGCTGTTCTAAACACGTCTGCAAAAACGTCGCACGCAATTCGTGGCGTGCGGGTCGCGCGTCCGGCTAGCGTTCGACCGTGCGTCCGTGCACGGTTTCTCTACCCTCGCGCTGGGTTCTACCATCCATGGCCCGCTTACGCTCGAGGCCGCCTGACGCGCGACCCGCACGCCACTGGCGCCTGCCTGTTCGACTATTTCGCACATGTATTCAGACCAGCCACATCAGCAGCGCGACAAAGCCACCGACAACCAGCAGCGGCAGCGCGAACCCCGACCAGTCGCCGGCTTCGGCCTTGGGGCTGTTCTGCAGCATGTCCTTGGCGCGCGGCAGGATCATGATGAACATGGCGCCCAATAGGATTGCCGAGCCGATTTTCATCCACAGTTCCACGTTCGTTCCTCCGCTGCGGGCCAGGTAAAAACAAACGGCCCCGCAAGCGGGGCCGTTGTCGTCGTTATCGCGCGCTTACGCTCAGTCGTTGTTGGCGAAACCGAGCAGGTGCAGCAGGCTGACGAACAGGTTGAAGATGTTCAGGTACAGCTGCACGGTGGCGATGATGTAGTTGTCGACGCCGCCGTTGACCATGCGCGAGGTGTCATACAGGATGAAACCACTCATCAGCATGACGATGGTCGCGGACAGGGCCAGCGACAGGGCCGGCATGGCGAAGAAGATGTTCAGCAACGCCGCGCCGAGGACGACCAGCAGGCCGACGAACAGGAATCCGCCGAGGAAGCTGAAATCGCGTTTCTCGATCAGCGGCAAATCCAGCGTGTCCAGCCACGCGGCCGGTAATCTCTCACTCATTTGGATCGCTCTCCTTCGTATGTTCCGGCCTTTCTAGCCGCAACAAGGTGAAGCCGCCATGACGCATCTCGTTCTCGATATTTCCATTGTGAATAGCAAAACTGATAAAGCCGCTGAATGGAAATAGCGTCTCGCCATTCCGAATGGCTATCGCTAAGACGGCTTTCTGCCCCCGCCGCTCATGTCGGCTCGCTATGATAGCGATCCCACGCCGCATGGCCGCGGCGCGAAGACACAGGAGCAGGCCATGGCCGAGGACCGCGACGCCCTGCGCATCGTCGATGCGCATCACCACCTCTGGGATCTGGAGAAGCACTTCTATCCCTGGCTCTCGCCACGCCCCCTGCCCCCGGCCATGGCCGGCGACACGGCGCCGATCGCCAAGACCTACGTCGTCGAGGATCTGCTCGCCGACGCGGCGGGGCTGAACCTGGTGAAGTCGGTGCATGTCGAGGCCGGTTTCGACTACGGCGCGCCGCTGACCGAAACCCAGTGGCTGCAGGAACTCGCCGACCAGCACGGTTTTCCTCATGCCATCGTCGCCAAGGCCGGTCTCGACGACCCGCAGGTCGAGGAGCTGCTGGCGGCCCATTGCGCGCACGCCAATGTCCGGGGCATCCGCCACATGGTGAGCTGGCACGAGGTGCCCAAGAACACCTTCATCGACCGGCCCGATCTCTTGACCGACAGCCAGTGGCAGGCCGGCTTCGCCCTGCTGAAAAAGTACGAGCTGTCCTTCGATCTGCAGGTCTATCCGCCGCAGATGCGCGACGCGGCGGCCCTGGCGGCCAGACATCCCGACACCAGTATTGTGCTGGATCACACCGGCATGCCCCTGGACCGCGACCCGGCTTCGCTGGAGCTATGGCGCGGCGGCATGAAGGCCCTGGCGGCGCAGCCCAACGTCACGGTGAAGATCTCCGGCCTCGGCATGTTCGACCATGCCTGGACGGCCGAGAGCATCCGGCCCTATGTGCTGGAAACCATCGAGACCTTCGGAACCGGGCGCTGCATGTTCGCGAGCAACTATCCGGTCGATAAGCTCTACAGCAGCTACACCGCGATCTTCGACGCCTTCAAGGACATCACCCGGGACTTCAGCGATGCCGAGCGCCGGGCGCTGTTCGCCGAGAACGCGGAGCGCGTCTACCGGATCTGATCCGCGGACCAGCGCGCTCTAGCGCCCCTTGAAGGGACCCGGCTTGCGCTTCTCGGCGAAGGCGCGGGCGGCCTCCTCGAAATCCTCGGTCAGTTCCAGCCGCACGTTTTCGGTCTGAAAGGCAACCTCGGCGGTAAGACGCTGCCGCTGCCAGCGCTGCACCCGCACCGTCTCACGCACGCTGAGCGGCGGGTTGGCCGCCAGCTCGGACGCCAGCGCGCGGGCGCAGGCCTGCAGCTCGCCCGGCGCCGCGACCCTGGCGAGCAGCCCCGCGGTCTTGGCCTCCTCTGCATCGAAGAAGCGGCCGGACAGACAGACGTCGTCGGCGAAGGCCGGCGCCGCGCGCTGCGAGAGCAGCGGCCAGTGCCGGTAGCCGCCGAGCCCGCGCGCCGTCTCGGTAACCTGAAAGCGCGCGCCCTGTTCGGCGACGATCAGGTCGCACTTCAGCACCAGCCCCAGGGCAAGGCCGAGCGCATAGCCATGCACCGCCGCGATCACCGGCTTGTGGTTGGCGCTGTAAGCGAGAAAGTCGCCGACCGGCGTGCCCGGCGCCATGGGATCGCGTGCCTGGCGCAGCTCCTCGCGGCTGCGCAGCTGGCTCTCCTGCACATCGACACCGCTGCAGAACGCCCTACCGCCACCGCAGAGGATCGCGACATCGGCCTCCGCGTCGCCATCGAAACGGGCCAGGCAGTCCTCCAGGCGCGCGAGCAACGCGGCGCTCAGGGCGTTGAGCTTGTCCGGCCGGTTCAACGTCAGCGTGACGATCCTGTCCTCACAGGCATAGGTCACCAAGTCTTCGGTCCGCGATTCCGGCATGCGTGCTCCTTTTTCTTCAGGACGTTTAGGACAGTTCGATCAGTTTCAGCTCGTAACAGACGGTATGGATGCTGCGCAGCATCGCCGAGGCGCCGGGTGTCAGCTCGAACTCGGTCGAGAGCACCAGGCCCATGGGCCGCAGCAGGCGCGGCAGCAGGCTGTTCTCGGCGAAACGTTCCAGCGGCAGGCTCACCAGGTCGCCGGACTCGGTGCTGAGCTTGGCGGCGTGGCTCGGCAGGATGCCGATGGTTTCGGTCTGGCTGGCCAGGGAGCGCACGAAGACCACCGAGTTGCTCTCGATGATCGCGTTCGGCTCGATCTCGTCGCGCCGCGCCATCTCGCTGACGGTATGCCAAAGGCTGCTGGCGTCCTGCAGCATCACCCAGCGGAAGCTCATCAGGTCTTGCAGGGTGATGTCCTTGGCGGACAGCAAGGGGTGCCGCCGGTTGACCACCAGCACGAAGCGGTCCTCGAACAGCGGCTCGATCTTCAGGTCCGGGCCGCTGACGCCCTCGTCGAGCACCGTGAAGAGAATATCGATATCTCCGCAGGTCAGGCTCGGCAGCAGCTCCGAGGCGGTGCCGCTACGGATCACCACCTTCAGGCTGGGCCGCTTCGCGGCGACCCGGATCACCGCCTCGGGCAGGATGGAATCCAGCACTCCCGGCCCCGGCGTCACCCCCAGGGTGACCTGCCCGGCGGTCGATCCGATCAGGCTATCGAGGTCTTCCCGGGCGCGGCGGAACTCAGCCTTGATGCTGCGCGCGCGCCGATAGAAAACGTCGCCGAACTTGGTCACCTTGATTCCCCGCGGGCCGCGTTCCAAGAGCTTGGCGCCGAGCTGTTCTTCCAAATGTCTCAAGCTCTTACTCAATGCCGGTTGGGAAATGTTCAGCCGCCGAGAGGTGCGCGTAAGGCTGCCGCTTTCGACCACATCCACGAAACGTTCTATCTGACGCTGGTCCATTTCTTCCATTCCATTAGGTTATGGTAGGAACGACATTACGCATATACGGTTAGAGCAGACAACAGTATAGCTGTCCCCCTGTTCGCTCTTCCCGCGGCCCCCTTTCAGGGGCGGCGAAGGCTCGTCTGGAGGTTCTATGATTCGCTCCGCAAACAATCAAAACGCCGCCGCGGATCTGGTCTCTCTGTTCCGCGAGGGGCTGCGCAGCTCCAAGCTTGGCGAGGGCGAGATTGCCATCGTCTACGCCGACAGCCTGACCAGCCCGCAGTATCCGGCGGCCTTCATGGCGGCGGCCAAGGATCTCGGCGCCCAGGCGATCCAGATCGTCCAGCCCAGCATCTCCGCCGGCGGCGGACGGGCCAAGCCGACGACCCTGATCCGCGACGCCATGATGGCCGCCGACTTCGTGATCGACATCTCCACCGGCGGCATGCTGCACGCCAACGAGCAGGGCACGATCCTGGAGTCCGGCACCCGGATCCTGCGGATCCGCGAGCCCGAGGACTGCCTGCAGCGCATCATGCCGGATGCCGCCGTGCGGGCCCGCTCGATCGCCGGCGGCAAGCGCCTGGAAGGCGGCGACGCGATCCGCATAACCTCCGACGAGGGCAGCGACCTGACCATGCGGCGCGGCACGCGCCAGGTCCTGATTCAATACGGCATGGCCGACGAGCCCGGCCGCTGGGATCACTGGCCGACCGGCATGGTCAATACCACGCCGATCGAAAGCTCCGTCGAGGGCGAGCTGGTCGTGGGCACCGGCAGCATCATTTTCCCCCTCTCGGTCTATGTCACCGAACCCCTGCGCCTGCGCTTCGAAGGTGGGGTCGCGCAATCCATCGAGGGCGGACGCGAAGCGGTGATGCTGCGCGACTACATCGACGATGCCGGCGACGCGAACTGCCGCCGCCTGGCGCATATCGGCTGGGGCACGGAGCACCGGGCGCGCTGGCACAGCCTGGCGATCCGCGGCAACGAGGGCGGCGGCGGCGCCGAGGCGCGCTCGATCTACGGCGGCGTTCTGCTGGCGCTGGGCGAGAACCGCGACCTGGGCGGCGAGAACGCCGCGCCGCTGCACATCGACATCGCCCTGCGCCGCTCCCGCTTCGAACTCGACGGCGCGCCGCTCTGCGAGAACGGCCGCTTCCTCGACGACAGCCTGGCCTAGCGCGCCATGATCGGAGCCAGCATACCCAGGGTCGAGGATGCCCGCTTCCTGCGCGGCGAGGGACGCTACCTGGCCGATCTGCGCATCGCCGGCATGTTGGAAGCCGTGGTGGTGCGCAGCCCCTACGGCCACGCCCGCTTGCTCGGCTTCGATGCCACGGAAGCCCTCGCCTCGCCCGGCGTTCATGCGATCTTCACGGCCGAGGACCTGCCCGGCGCGCTGCCCAGGATTCCCTGCCGGATACCCTCGCACGGCAATATGAGCGGCTTCCTGCAGCCGGTTCTGGGCCAGGGCGTGGCGCGCTATTTCGGCGAGCCCTTCGCCGTGGTGATCGCCGAAAGCCGCAGCCAAGCCGAGGACGCCGCCGAGCTGATCGAGTTCGACTGGGACCCCTTGCCGGCCCTGGCCAGCGGCGCCGACGCCGGCAAGGCCGATGCGCCGCAGCTTCACGAGGCCGGCAACATCGCCTCGCGCTGGGGCTACGATCTGGGCGATGTCGAGGCGGCCAAGGCCGAGGCCGCCGCCGTGGTCGAGGAAACCTTCACGACCCAGCGCCACACGGCGATGCCCCTGGAAACCCGCGGCCTGCTGGCGAGCTACGACGCGGCGCGCAACCTGCTGGAAGTGCACGGCCCGACCAAGGTGCCGCACACCAACCGGGCGATCCTGGCTACCATGCTGGACCTTTCCGAAGGCGATATCCGCTTCATCGAGCCCGATGTCGGCGGCAGCTTCGGGGCGCGCGGCGAGTTCTATCCCGAGGATTTTCTGATTCCCTGGATCGCCCTGCGCCTGCGCCGCCCGATCCGTTGGGTCGAGGACCGTCTGGAGCACTTCGCCTCGATCAACCATTCCCGCGAGATGCGCTTCACCCTGACCGCCTGCGCCGACGCCGAAGGCAACATCACCGCCTTCGATATCGAGCTGCTGGCCGACATGGGCGCCTATATCCGGACCCACGGCGATGTCGTGCCCTCGCACGCGGCGGCCTCCTTCCCCGGCCCCTACCGCCTGCGCAACTACCGCTGCCAGGCGATCGCCGCGCTCAGCAACAAGACGCCGACCGGCACCCTGCGCGCGCCAGGCATGTTCGAGGCCAACTTCGCGCGCGAGCGCGCGGTCGACCGCCTCGCCGAAAAACTCGGCCTGGATCCGCTGGAACTGCGCCGCCGCAATCTGATCCGCCCGGAAGAGCTGCCCTGGAGCGTCGGCACCGAGAGCGTGAAGCGCCCGGTGATCTACGACAGCGGCGACTTTCCCGATATCCTGTCGCGCGCGGTCGCGAACTTCGGCTGGGATCAGCCGCCCGCCGCTGCTTCGGGCGCTCTGCGCCGGGGCCGTGGCATCGCCGTGGTGGTCGAGCCGTCCGCCTTCGGCCCCTTCGAGGCCGCCCGCATCGAGATCGACCCGCGTGGCCGGGTCGAGGTGATCAGCGGCTGCAGCTCCCAGGGGCAAGGCCATGAGACCGTGCTGGCGCAGGTCGCCGCCGAGGTGCTGCGGGTGCCCATGGAGTCGATCCGGGTGCGCCATGGAGACACCGGCTTGCTGCGCTATGGCGGCGGCAGTTACGCCAGCCGCACCGCCGTGATGTCGGGCCACGCCGTCACCGCCGCCGCCGAGACGGTCAAGGCCAAGGCCATCGCCGCCGCCGCGCGCAAGCTGGAGGCGCCGGAAGACGGCCTGGTTCTGGAGGACGGCCGGGTCCGCCTGAAGGACGCCCCGGAGGTTTCCATCGGCCTGGGCGAAATCGCGCGGATGCTGGCGCCGGGCAATCCCGAGCTGACGCCGCCGCCGCGCGAGGCCAACGCGGTCGATCAGGACGGCCTGACCGCGACCAGCCACATCCGCGCCTTTCCCAGCGGCACCAGCGTCTTCGCCGTGCATCTGGCCGAGGTCGAGGTCGATACGGAAACCGGACAGATCGCCGTCACCCGCTATCAGGTCGCCGCCGACATCGGCCGCGCCATCAACCCCCTGCTGGTCAAGGGGCAGCTCATCGGCGGGGTCGCCCAGGGTCTGGGCGGCGCGCTGCTCGAGGAGCTGGTCTACGACTCCGAGGCCCAGCTGCAGACCGGCACCTTCGCCGACTACATGATGCCTTCGGTGGCCGAGGTGCCGCGGATCGACACCCTGGTGATCGAGGAGGCCCGCGCCTCGAGCAATCCCCTGGGCGTCAAGGGCGCCGGCGAGATCGGTACCTCCGGCGTCGCCGCCGTGCTCGGCAACGCCATCGCCAACGCGCTGGGCGGTCAGGCCGGCCTCAACGTTCTGCCCCTGACCCCCGAGCGGGTCCTGGCGGCGCTGGGAGAAGCCTCATGAAGCCGGCCCCCTTCGACTACGCCGCCCCGCAGAGCCTCGAGGAGGCCTTGGCACTACTCGCCAACTACGGCGAGGATGCCCGCCCCCTGGCCGGCGGCCAGAGCCTGGTCCCGATGCTGGCGCTGCGGCTCGCCCGGCCGAGCGCGCTGATCGATCTCAACCGCATCGCGGCGCTGTCCGGCATTTCCGTCGATGGCGAGGAGCTGCGGATCGGCGCGATGACCCGCCAGGCGGCGATCCTCGCCTCCGAGGAGGTCGCGCGCCACGCCCCGCTGCTGCGCCAGGCGCTATGCCTGGTCGGCCACCCGCCGACCCGCGCGCGCGGCACCATCGGCGGCAGCCTCAGCCACGCCGATCCGGCGGCCGAGCAGCCCGCGGCCCTGCTCGCGCTTGACGCCAAAATCGTCATTCAAGGGCCGCAGGGCCCGCGCCGCGTCCCCATCGCGGAGTTCTGCTTCGGCCCCTTCGAGACCGCCGTGCAGCCCGGCGAGATCCTCACCGAGGTGCGGATTCCCCTGCGCCCCGAGAGCGGCAGCGCCTTTCTGGAAATCTCGCCGCGCGAGGGCGACTTCGCGGTGGTTTCGGCAGGCGTGCGGCTACAGCTCGACGCGGAGGGGCTCTGCCGCGAGGCCGCCATCGTGCTCGGCGCCGTCGCACCGGCGCCGCTGCGCTGCTCCGACGCCGAATCGGCGCTGCGCGGCCGCGCCTTGGAGGCCGCTGCGATCGCGGAGGCGCTGGAGGCCCTGCCCCTGGACGCCGTCGACTTCGAATCGCCCTTCGCCGGGCGCGACTACCGCCGCCGCATGGCCGGCGTGCTGGTCCGCCGCGCCATCGCGGCCGCGGCGCAGCCACAGGGAGAAGCCGCATGACCCGCCGTAGCGTCACGCTCACCGTCAACGGCAAGGCGGCGACCCTCGAGGTCGCGCCGAACAAGAGCCTGGCCGACGCCCTGCGCGACGACCTGGGCCTGACCGGCACCCATCTGGGCTGCGAGCACGGCGTCTGCGGCGCCTGCACGGTGCTGCTCGGCGGCGAGGCCGTGCGCGGCTGCCTGATGCTGGCGGTGCAGGCCGAGGGCGCGGAGATCACCACCATCGAGGGCGTTTCTCCGGACAGCGGACTCAGCCCGCTGCAAGAAGCCTTTCGCAGCCATCACGCCCTGCAGTGCGGTTTCTGCACGCCGGGCATGGTGCTGAGTCTGCAGGCCCTGCTGGATCGAAATCCCACTGCCGGGGAAGCGGAGATCCGCGAGGCCATCTCCGGAAACCTCTGCCGCTGCACCGGCTATCAGCAAATCGTCGAAGCCGCCCTGGAGGTTGCCCAGGGCCAACGCGACGCAGCCAAACCTTCGTCATGAACTCACAGTCCAAAGGAGATGAGCATGCCTCTGCTCGCTAGAGCCCACGAAGTCAAGGAAGGCCAGAACGTGCTGCAGGTACGCGGCGGCGCGATGTCGACCAAGATGGTCTATGGCAACGAGTGCAACATGATGGTCGCGGTACGCGCCGGGGGGTATCACTCCAATCCGCACCGCCACGACGCCGAGCAGATCAACTACCTGCTCGAAGGCGAGGTCTGGGTGTTCATCGAGGACGACGCCTTCCTGATGAAGGCCGGCGACTTTTCGCGAATTCCCAAGAACGCCCTGCACTGGGCCTGGAACCGCTCCGACAAGCCCTGCACCCTGATCGAGGCGCACGCCCCGGTCTGCGATCCGTTGACCCGCGTCAACGCGCACGGCCTCTTCGCCGAGGGCGAGACCCCGGATCTTTCCACCGCCGTCGACACGGTGCGCGGCGGCGAGAGCCCGGACGAGGTCGAGCGGCGGATCTTCGGCGACGACCTCTAAGCCGTCTTACCGCGCCTCCAGCGCCCGCGCGGCGGCCTCGAAAACCGCCAGCGGAAATGTCTGCACCCCGGCGCCAATCTGGCCGACGCCGGGCCGCTTGGAGGCGACGCCGGTATTGACGATGGGGGCGATGCCGCTGCGCGCCACCTTGTGAATATCGATCCCCGAAGGCACCCCGCGAAAGCCCAGGCTGGGGATCAGGAAGCGGCTGTGTTCGCCGACCGCGATCTCGCGCATCCGCTCCGAACGGGCGATCAAGTCCTCGACCGTGCCGCCGACGAACTCGGCGATGGCCGGCGCCGCGGCCAGGGCGAAAGCGCCCAGGCCGATGGCCTCGGTGACGTAGGAATCCCCCATGGTCGGGGTCGCGTCCTCGATCGACTGCCCCGGAAAAAGCCGCACGTCGGCGACCTCGGCCGGCGCCGTGAACCAGCGCGCGCCGGTGGCGCTGGTGCGGATCCCGACCTCGCGGCCGTTGCCGGCCATGGTGGTGACCAGCGCGCCCTTGGCCTCGCGCTCCAGAGACAGGGTCACCGCCTTGGCATGGGCCATGGAGAGGTTGAGGAAGAAGTGATCGTTGCCGGCGATGAAGCGCAGCGCCTCGGCCACCTCGGCGCGCGGCGCGGCGCAGTCGACCAGCCGTAGCGCCAATTCGCGGAACACCAGCGCCGTCGCCGCCTTGTTGCGGTTGTGGCACTCGTCGCCGCGGCGCAGCCCCTCGGCCACCAGCCCCGCCAGATCGATGGCCTCGCCGGCTTCCTGGGCGCCTTCCAGGGCCACGTCCAGCAGCGGCGCCAGGCTGTCGCGGATCCAGGCTAGGCGTTGCAGCACCTCCGGCCCATTGGCGCCAAAGCGCAGGGTCTTGCCCAGCCCCTCGTTGACCGTGGCGAAGGCCTTGAGACCGGAGACCGCGTCCTCGGCGACGAACACCGGCATGGAGGCGCTGACGATCCCGGCCATCGCCCCGGCGGCCTGATGATCGTGGGCCGGCGCGAAGTCGATCTCGCCGCTGCCGGCCAGCGCCGCCGCCGCCTCCAGGTCCGGCGCCAGCCCCTCGTAAACCAGCGCCCCGGCGATCGCCGCTTGCATCGCCGGCGTCATGTCCGGCCAGGCGATCGGCGGCCCGGCGTGCAGGATGCGGTTTTCCGCCATTCCCGGCACCGCCCGCAGCGCCGGCTTGAGACCGGTCAGCCGTGGCTGGGCGGCGCAGAGGGTGTCGAGCAGGCTGAGATTCTGCTGCTCGAGGGAGGAATCGGAGGAGCTTGGCATGGCGGGTTTTTCCGGCGTTGGGGAGGGGAACGGTTCTGCGCCCCATGCTTGGCATTGTGCCATGCCTGTCTATTCGCCTTTCAGCCCTTGCCATAACCAATCGCTATGGGATTGGGTCCCGCCGCGCGCGCATAGTGCCGGCGACTAACCCACAGCTTAGGAGCGGCGAGACTGACGATGACTCAGAGCGCGGAGCGCATGGAGCGCGGCATGATCTACGGTGGCGAATGGCGGCAGGCGCTGTCGGGCGAGAGCTTCGCCTCGATCAACCCGGCGGACGGCAGCGAGCTCGGCTCCGTGCCCCAGGGCGGCGCGGCCGACGCCACCGCCGCCGTCGCGGCCGCCCAGGCCGCCTTCCCCGCCTGGTCCGGCATGAGCGCCGCGGCCCGCGCCAAGCATCTGCACCGCTTCGCCCAGGTGCTCGACTCCCGGCGCGACGCGCTGGCCAGCCTGATCACCCGCGAGGAAGGCAAGCCCCTGGCGGAATCCCACGTCGAGCTCAACCTGACCATCGACTCCTTCGCCTGGTACGCCGACGAGGCGCGGCGCAGCTACGGCGACTGGATTCCCGATCCCCTGCCCGGCCGCCGCCTGGTCACCATCCGCCAGCCGGTCGGGGTCTGCGCCGGGATCATCCCCTGGAACGTCCCCGCCGCGATGATCGCGCGCAAGGCCGGCCCGGCCCTGGCCGCCGGCTGCACCATGGTGATGAAGCCGGCCGAGCAGACCCCGCTGACCGCCCTGGCGATCGCCGAGGCGGCGCTGGAGGCCGAGCTGCCGCCGGGCGTGTTCAACGTGGTGACCGGCGATCCCGCCGCCATCGGCAAGGTCTTCCTGGAGGACGAGCGGGTCCGCAAGATCTCCTTCACCGGCTCCACCGAGGTCGGGCGCCTGCTGCTGCGCGGCGCCGCCGAGCAGATCAAGCGCACCTCCATGGAGCTGGGCGGCAACGCGCCGGTGATCCTCTTCGCCGACTGCGACCTCGACAAGGCGGTCTTCGCCCTGTCGATGCTGAAATTCCTCAACGCCGGGCAGGCCTGCATCTCGGCCAACCGGATCTATGTCGAGCGGCCGATCCTGGAGGCCGTGGCGGAACGCCTGACGGCGCGCGCCCAGGGACTGAAGCTGGGCAACGGTCTCGACGAAGGCGTGACCATGGGCCCGCTGATCGAGGCCGGGGCGCTGGAGAAGGTCGAGCGCCTGATCGCCGACGCCCTGGAAGGCGGCGCCACGCCGCTGACCGGCGGCAAGCGCCTGACCGGAGAGGCCCACGCCAAGGGTTTCTTCTTCGAGCCCACGGTGCTGAGTGGCGTGACGCCGGAAATGGCCGTGGTCAACGAGGAGGTCTTCGGCCCCGTCGCCTCGCTGCTGCCCTTCGACGGCGAGGAGGAAGTGATCGCCGCCGCCAACGGCGTGCCCGAAGGCCTCGCCGCCTATCTCTTCACCGGCGACCTGGGGCGCGGCATCCGCGTCGGCGAGCGCCTGGAGACCGGCATGGTCGGCCTCAACGAGGTGCGGATCGGCGCCACCGAAGCCCCCTTCGGCGGCGTCAAGCAGTCCGGCATCGGCCGCGAAGGCGGCCGCGAGGGACTCGACGAGTACCTGGAAACGAAACTGATGGCGATTGGGGTTGGGGGGTAGGCACCTAGTCAGCCACTGACTACGTAGTACATCCGGCTAGCGGGGCAGGAAGTAGCGCAGGTCTGCTCCGCCCTCCCCGACCCGGCGGATCGCACCGGTCTCCGTCAGCGTCTCCAGCACCTGCCCGATACGCTCCTTGCGCTTCGCCGTGTTCCGGCCGGAGAAAGCTTCCGCGAGGCTGTCGGGCGCGACCGGCCCCTGCGCCTTGGTCAGGAGGTCTCGTACCACCCTGATCTGCGCCAGCCCATCGCCGGGCCAGCTCGGGACCGCTTCGTCCTCGGCGATGCCGATATCCGCTTCGAGCTGCTCGGCAGCCCCCTTCACCTTGTGCCCCAGCTTCGGCACCTGGAACTCCGGGCGCAGCCAGTGGACCACGCCGCGCTTTTCCTCCGCGGCCCGCTCTTGGTTCAGGGTAACGATCCTCGTCAGCAGCTCCTCCTCTGCCTCCTCCTGCTCCGGCACCTTGTGCTGGCTCGGGGTGGTCCCCCCAGGCTTCCCGACCAGCGCATCTGCGAGATCGTTCCAGCCATAGGCTTCAAGGACCGCCGCATCGATCTCGTTATGGATCTCCATCAGCACCGACACCAGCCCAGCGTCGTGGACGTCCTTCTCCTTCTCGGTGAGGATCGGCACCGGCCAGCGGTCTTCCAGCTCGCGCAGACGCTCCATGACGTTGTAGAGGCCGGTCATGGTGAGGAAGCTATAGGCTGCCAACCGTTCCTTGCGAAAGGCGTCAAGGCGTTCCCCCAGGTCGCGCAGACGGTTCACCAGACGAGGGTCGAGGGTCTCGAAGACTGGGAAGGGGAAGGGGTCGAAGGTGCGCGTCTTGCTATAGCGAGGGTCGTTTCCCGCCCCTAGCCAGCCACCGGCTGAGATGGCCCACGCCACATGCAGCCGGGAGGAGAGGACCGCGAGATGCTCCGCGCTCTCCAGGCCGATGTTCACAAGCATGTTGTCCGGTCGGATGGAGGCATCGAGAAATTGGAAGAAGCGATGCTTCGACGTCTCCACCGTCGCTATGTACCGAGGAACTGAGAATAGGAATTTCCGCGCTTCCGGAATGTTCTCACCGAACAACCACCACCCCTCACGACGATACGCTCGATTATTGTGGTCGCGCTCTGGCTTCACGTAATCGTGGACGTGTTGATACACGGATGGAAAGTGGTCTCGCACCTGTTCGGCGGAGAGCGAATACAAATCGATTACCTTTACCCCTCTCGGGCGCTGCGTGAGGTCTCGGCCGTTGCGATAGTCCAAGATGTAATCTTCCAGACCTCGCACACGTCCGAGGCCAAGCTCTCGCGCCTTTGCCTCCGTAACAATGAAGCCAGCACCATGTAGCTTGATGCCTGGACTTGAAAGGTTCTTATTCGAGAGTAGGGATGTCACTTGTGATAGATCCGCACCTATCCTGAGGTTGGCCTGTATCTTCCCCTCTCGCTTCTCCAACTCGACCTTGGGCGTGTCGCTGTTCAGACCTTCTTCCCGCCTCACCTCCGCAATCACCCCCTGCAGTCGCCCTTTCTCAGCAACCGTCATGGCGATACGCACGGCGGCCTTCCCGGCCTGCTTGAGCCAGGGATGGTTCGGCACCGCAAAGACAAGGGACAGGGGCTTCTTCGCGTTCAGATGCCGTTCGATTACGCGGCGGGAGAAGGTCTGCGTTACGGAATTAGTCGTGATGAAGCCGAAGCGCCGCAGCTTAGAGTTCTTGGCCAGGAGTATCTCGGCGGCCTGGTCCCAGAAGTGCATCACGAAGTCCGCGCCGCCGGGAATGTGCGGGCGCACCTCCCAGATCGCCTCCGCGTAGCCGTCTCCCAGCTCCGCCCGGATATCCTTCCCTCCGATGAAGGGTGGGTTGCCGACGATGAACTCCGCCTCCGGCCAGGAGGCCTTGCGCGGCTTGGTGTAGCGGTAGGTCTCCTGCCGGGCGGTCTCGTCCGGCACCGCGTTACCCGTGACGGGATGGGGCTTGTAGGTGTGGCCGTCCCAGACGGTGACCGGCTTGCCGTTCTCGTCGCGGATCAGCTCGCGGTCGTCGTAGGCGAGGATCGCGTCCTGCTGCTTGATGCTGTCGGTCGCCCGCAGCACCGGCTCAGGCAGGCTGGCAAGCCCTGTCGTGCGGAGCTGCCACTTGAGGTATCCCAGCCAGAGGACCAGGTCGGCAATGGGTACGGCCCTCGGGTTGACCTCAAGGCCGTAGAAGTGGCTCGGGTCCACCGTCTCTCCCGACATCGCCAGCCGGGGCGCGTCCTCCCCCAGGTCGTCGAGCGCGTCGAGAACCTCGCCCTCCAGGCGCTTCATCAACTCCAGAGAGACGTAGAGGAAGTTGCCGGTGCCGCAGGCCGGGTCGAGGACCCGCGTCGTGCAGAGGGTGTGGTGGAAGGCCTTTACCGCCTTCTGCGCATCTTCCAGCTTGCCGCCGTCGCGCAGCTCCTGCGCCCGCGCCTGAACTTCTTCCCACTCGTCGCGCAACGGCTCGATCACCGTCGGGATCACCACCCGCTCGACATAGGCGCGGGGTGTGTAGTGCGCCCCCAGCTTCGCCCGCTCGCGCTTGTCGAGCGCCTGCTCCAGGAGAGTCCCGAAGATCGCAGGTTCGACGTCCTTCCAGTCGCGCTTGGCCGCCACCCAGAGTTCGTGGATGTCCTCTGCCGACAGAGGAATGGCTGAGCGGTCCTTGAACAGCGTGCCGTTGAAACGCTTCACAACCTCGTTGAACTGTGGGGCATAGCCGCCCTCGTCCATCACCTTCCATAGCGCCTCCATCGCTGGGGCGAAGTGCGCGGGCGACTTCTCCATCTCCGCGAGCAACTCGGCAAATGCGTCCTTCGGAAGCAGGCCGACATCCTCGGCAAACATCGTGAAGAGGCAGCGCATCAGGAACGCGGCGACTTTCTCCGGATGGTGCTTGCCTTCCTGACCACGGGCGATGCGGGCAAGCCTTTCCGCTACGTCTCGGGTAACCTCGGCGGAAATGCGCGTCGGATCGAGGGACAGCGGCTCCTGCCAGATCGCCTTGAGGCGGGTTCGCACATCCTCCTTCGCGAGCTCGGCAAGCGGAATGCGGTAGGACTGCCGGTCGGGAAAGTGCGCGTAGTTCTTCCCCTGCCCTGAGAAGTCGGCAAAGACCTCGATGACGTGGCCGACATCGACCACCAGGAGGAAGGGCGGATAGCCGTGATCGACCGGGAGGGCGCGAGCGTAGTCCTCCGCCTGCTTTCGCGCCGCAATCATCGCCTTGTCCCAGCCTCGCGTATCCCGCTTGGCAGTCCCCAGCTTCACCTGAGTGGCATCCTCGGGGAGCAATGCCATCTGATCAGAATCGAGCTTCCTTACCTGTCGCTTCGCAGACTGCTTGGCTTCGAGAATGAAGTGGTCGCGCTTGTAGCAGTCGATGCGGCCAGGCGTGGTTGAGCCATCCGCGTGCTTGAAGCTCACCCGCCTCTCGAAGACGTAGTCGTTGTAGGCGTTCTCTTCCTTGGAGGGTGCGGGCCCATCTACGCCCAAGAGTTTGCATAGCGCGATTACGAACGGCTGTGCGTTCGCCAACTCCGAGCCTCCAGAGTCTGCCCAATACTCGATGAAGGCTGCGACTGCACCTTCGGTTGTGTCTGAACCCCCCGTATCCATCTCGCCAGAGTATGCCAAGGGAAGCGCCGACGACCAGTCTTGATCCACCAGTCCAACAGCGCTTACAGCGGATATCGCTCGACCATCAGAAGGGGTGGTTGAGAGACGCTATCGAGGTAATACGATCCGATAGGACAATCGCACCCTGATAGCCCATATAAATTGATTTTAAAGAGAGAAAGCGAATGGTGCCCAGGGGCGGAATCGAACCACCGACACTGCGATTTTCAGTCGCATGCTCTACCAACTGAGCTACCTGGGCCACCTTCCGGACGGGCCGGAGAACCGGGGCGGAGCTGGGCTCCGCCGGACGCTCTCGAGGAGCGCCGTGCGCTTATAGAAGAACTCGGCGGTGCTGTCCAGCCTCCCTTGCCCGGCCGGGCTTTTCCAGGGATTCCCTGGGCTTGCGCCCCAGGGGGCCTTAGCGCGGAACGGCCGCGATCTCGAGCTCGACCGGGGTTTCGGCGCCGTCGCGCCACAGGATCAGGGTCACGCGCTCGCCGGGCCGGGCGAGCTGCAGCGCGGTGCGCGCGTCGCTGGCCTGGTGGACCCGGCGGGCGCCCACGGCCAGCAGCAGATCGCCCTTGCGCAGCCCCGCCGTCTCGGCCGGGCTGCCGGGGCGGACCGAGGCGACCAGGGCGCCGCTGCGCGCGCGCCGCCGTTCCAGGGGCAGATCGCCGAACTGCAGCCCGGCCGATCCGCGCCGCACCGCGCCGAAGGCGATCAGATCGCCCATCACCCGCTCGAGCAGCGCCGGGGAGACCGCGAAGTTGACCCCGAGATTGCCATCGGTCTTGCCGGTGAAGATCGCCGAGAGCAGGCCGACGAGCCGCCCCTGGCGGTCGAGCAGCGGGCCGCCGGACATGCCGGGGTTGACCGCCGCGTCGGTCTGGATGAAGTCCTCGACGGCGTTGAAGCCGGTCTGGGTGCGCCGGGTCGCCGAGACCACGCCGCAGGATAGCGAGAGGCCGAGGCCGTAGGCGTTGCCCAGGGCGCAGACCTCCTGGCCCAGCGCCGGCTCTCCGCCATCGGCGAGCAGCGGCAGATCCTCGCCGATCTTCAGCAGCGCGAGGTCGCTGGCCGGGTCCCCGGCGATGAGTTCGGCCGGCAGCACCCGCCCATCGGCCAGGCGCACGTCGATCCGCTCGGCCTGGGCGACGACGTGCAGCGCCGTGGCGATCCGGCCGCCGGGGGCGATGGCGAAGCCGCTGCCCTCGGGCGCGCTGCCCGGCGGCGCCCCCTGCCCGCCCTGGGCATAACCCGGCCAGACCGGCAGCACGGAGACCACCGACGGCAGCGCCGCCTCCAGCGACTGCGCAAGCGCCGCGCCGGGCAGCAGCAGCGCCAGCGACAGCAGCGCGGCCAAAACCCGGAATGCCAGAAGCAGAACTCGGGGCACCAGAACTCGGGGCACCAGAACCCGGGGCACCAGAACCCGGGGCGCCGGGCGGCGCATCAGTCTTCCTCCTCGTAGAGTCCGCTGTCACGCGGATCGTCCTCGCCGGGCTCCGGCGGCCGTTCCTGGGTGGGAATGCGGTAGCTGCCCTGCAGCCAGCGGCCAAGGTCGATCTGGGCGCAGCGGGCCGAGCAGAACGGCCGGGCCGCGGCCTGGGAGGGCGCGCCGCAGATCGGGCACTTGCCGCCATTGCGGCGGCTTGCCCGGCGCGGCGGCGAAGAGGAAGACTCGCCGTTCATCGCCGGGAGGCTATCACGAGTTCATGGGAGTCGTCGTCCCGCCAGGCCTCCTCGATCAGGACCAGGGGATGGCCGCGCTGGGCCTCCAGGGCCGCCAGGGCCGGCCCGGCCGGGCCACGCAGGGCGGCGGCGAGGCGCGGCGAGAGACGCAGCTCGGCGCCCGTCGAGGGCGGCGCGGCAGCGAAGCCGCGCAGCGCGTCATAGGCCAGGGACAGCGGCGCGCGGCGGCGGCGCGGCGGCCCGAACATCAGCTCGTGCAAGGCCGGGCCGGACCGCCGGCGGGCGATCTCGATCAAGCCGCTGGCCGACATCGCCGCGACCTCGACCGGCGCGCCATCGGCCTGCAGGCCCTCGCGCAGGCGCTCGGCCACCTGGCGGCGCTGGTCCTTGCGCTCCAGGCCGAGAAAATCCACCACGATCAGCCCAGACAGGCCGCGCAGGCGCAGCTGGCGCGGAATCTCGGCGGCGGCCTCCAGATCGATGGCGAGCGCGTCGCGGCGGTCGGTCCCGCTGTCCAGGTCGATGGCGGTCAGCGCGGTCACCGGCTCGATGATCAGGCGCGCGCCGCCGGGCAGCGGCAGCTCGCTGTCGAGCAGACTCTCGATCTGGGCCTCGACGTCCTCGGGAAAGCAGGCGCCGCAGTCCTCGGGGGGCAGCGCCTGGGCGGCGATCCAGCTCTCCAGCCCTTCGGCGGCGCGCAGCAGTTGGGGGAGCGGCCCGGCGCTTTGCTCGACGCCCCGGGCGCTCAGCTTGGCGCCCTTGCCCGGCGACGGGGCGCGGGTCACCTTGAGGCAGAGCGCCGCCCCTTCCGTGAGTTCCCGGGGGGCTTTGTCGAGCGGCAGGAAGCCGGGCTCGGCCTCCCCGATCTCGACGAAGGCGGCGCCCAGCGCCCGGTCGATACGGCGGACGCGGCCCCGGTAGAGGCTGCCCGCCTGCACCGCGGCGGGGCCGCGCTCCAGGCGGAAATCCTGCAGCCGTCCGGCGGCGTCGAGCCGCGCGGCGCGGGTCTCGCCCGGCAGGCGCGCGACCAGCAGCCGCCCGTTCACCGGAGGTACCCGAGCCCGCGCAGCAGCGCCAGGGTCTCGGCCAGCGGCAGACCGACGACGTTGCTGTAGCTGCCGTTGATGCTGGGAACGAAGGCGCCGGCGGCGCCCTGGATAGCGTAGCCCCCGGCCTTGCCCCGCCACTCGCCGCCTTCGAGATAGGCCGCGATTTCAGCTGCCGTCAGGCGTTTGAAGGTCACCTGGGTCATCACGCAGCGGCGCGCCGCCTTGCCGCCGGGCGCGATCAACTCGACCCCGCTGTAGACCCGGTGGCGCCGTCCCGACAGCAGCTCCAGGCAGCGCCGGGCCTCGTCCTCGCGCTCCGCCTTGGGCAGGATGCGCCGGCCGCAGGCGACCACGGTGTCCGCCGCCAGCACATAGGCGCCGCGCTGGCGCCCGGCCACGGCCTCCGCCTTGCCCGCCGCCATGCGCGCGGCATAGACGCGCGGCAGCTCCCGGACTTCGGGGGTCTCGTCGAGCGCCGCCGGATCGACCTCGGTCGGCTCGATGCCAGCCTGACGCAGCAACGCGAGCCGCCGCGGCGAGGCGGAAGCGAGAATCAGAGGGGCGTCCATCGGCGAAGCGCCGCCCAGGCTTATTTGTAGCGGAAGGTGATGCGGCCCTTGGACAGATCGTAGGGCGTCATTTCGACGTTCACGCGATCTCCGGCTAGAACGCGAATGCGGTGCTTACGCATCTTTCCCGCGGTATGCGCCAGCACTTCGTGGTCGTTGTCGAGCTTCACGCGAAACATCGCATTGGGCAGCAACTCGACGACGGTGCCCTGAAATTCGATCAGGTCTTCTTTTGCCATTCCAGCTTTCTTCTTGGTCAGTTATCGACAGCGGAACTCCCGGGCGCGATGGACGAACCATCCCCGGATCTCCGCAAAACGCGGCGGATCATACACAATGCCGCCCCGCATAACAATTACATGGGCGAAAGCGCGAAATATCCGGTCAGTCCCCGGCTTCCTGGAAGCGTTCGGTGATCCGGCGCAGCAGCTCGTCGCGGACGCCGCGGTAGGCATCGAGCTGCTCCTCGCGGCTGCCCTCGACGATGCCCGGATCCATGATCCGCCAGTACTCGACGTCGCAGGCCATGGTGCGGGTCAGCTCGACGGCGGAATGCTGGGCTTCCGGCGACAGGGAAATGATCAGGTCGTAGGAGGTATCCTCGAGGTCGTCGAAGGTCTTGGCGCGGTGCTTGGAGATATCGATGTCGAGCTCGCGCATCACCGCGACCGCGAAGCCGTCGACCTCGCCGTCGCGCACCCCGACGGAATCGACGAAGACCTTGTGGCCCAGAAGCTTCTTCAGCAGCGCCTCGGCCATCGGCGAGCGCACGGAATTGTGGGTGCAGGCGAAGAGAACGGCGCCCGGAAGCTCGGCAGGAGGAAGCCCGGCCATCTACGCTCTAGCCCTTGATGTGCAGGACGCAAAGCAGGGTGAAAAGCCGCCGCGCCGTATTGTCGTCGAGCTCGATCTTATCCTCGAGACGGGTGGTCAGGAGCTCGGACCCCTCGTTGTGCAGGCCCCGGCGGCCCATGTCGATGGCCTCGATCTTCGAGGGGCTGGCGGTCTTGATCGCCTCGAAATAGCTTTCGCAGACCGTGAAGTAGTCCTTGATGATGCGGCGGAAGGGCGACAGCGGCAGCGGCACCGTGCCCAGCGGCGCGCCGGCCTCGTCGCGGATATCGAAGATCAGGCGGTTGTCGGAAATACGCAGGTGCAGGCGATAGGGCCCCCGGTAATCGCCGACCGGACGGAAGTAGTTGTCCTCCAGCAGGTCGTAGATGGCGACCGCCCGCTCATGCTCGACATCGGCGGCGCGGCGCACGACGCTGCGCTCGTCGAGGGTGATATCGCAGATTCTCTGGGCCTTGGACTCCGTGGACATGGGCGCCCTCCCGGCGCTATGCGTCGGGTTCCGAGTTGGAGCTCCCGGACCCCGCGTTCAACCGGAGTGCCACGGAGAGCGCATGCGCGTCCAGTCCTTCGGCGCGGGCCAGCGTGACGGCCGTGGGGCCGAGCGCGGCCAGGCCCTCGGGACCGCAGGCGATCAGCGAGGAGCGCTTCATGAAGTCGAGCACCGAGAGTCCCGAGGAGAAACGGGCGCTGCGCCCGGTCGGCAAGACATGGTTCGGGCCCGCCAGGTAGTCGCCGATCACCTCGGGCGTGTGGCGGCCGAGGAAAATCGCCCCGGCGTTGGAAAAGCTGGGCAGCAGAGACTGCGGATCGGCCACGGCGAGCTCCAGATGCTCCGGCGCGATGCTGTCGATCAGGGCCCCGGCCTGGGCCAGGTTCTCCAACAGGATGACGGCGCCGTGGTCGCCCCAGGAGGCGCGCGCGATGGCGCTGCGCGGCAGCGACTGCAGGTGGCCGTCGACGGCGGCCTCGACCGCCGCCGCGAAGTCGGCGTCGTCGGTCAGCAGGATCGACTGCGCCGTTGGGTCGTGCTCGGCTTGGCTGAGCAGGTCGGCGGCGATCCAGGCAGGATCGTTGGCGGCATCGGCGACCACTAGAATCTCCGAGGGACCGGCGATCATGTCGATCCCGACCTGGCCGAAGACCTGGCGCTTGGCCGCGGCGACGAAGGCATTGCCAGGTCCGGTGATCTTATCGACCGGCGCGATCGACTCGCTGCCATAGGCCAGCGCGGCCACGGCCTGGGCGCCGCCGAGCCGGTAGATTTCCTCGATCCCGCAGATTTTCGCCGCCGCCAGCACCAGGGGATTGAGCTCCCCGTCGGGCGCGGGAACCGTGATCGCGATGCGCTTGACGCCGGCGACCCGGGCCGGCACGGCGTTCATCAGCACCGATGAGGGATAGGCCGCGGTTCCGCCGGGGACATAGAGCCCGGCGGCGGCGACCGGCGTCCAGCGGTGGCCGAGCCGCAGGCCCAGGGCATCCTCGTAATCCAGATCCCCCGGCAGCTGCCGCTGGTGATAGTCCTCGAGACGGGCCTTGGCGAAGTCCAGCGCGCGCAGAGTCTCCGGCGTGCAGGCCGCGACGGCGGCGGTCAGCTCACGCTCGGTCACCCGGAAATCCTCCGGCGCGACCTCGAAGCGGTCGAACCGGCGGGTATAGTCGGCCAGGGCGGCATCGCCGCGCGCCCGCACCTCGGCGATGATCTCGGCGACCACCCCGTCGACCTCGGCCTCGGCCTCGCGCTTGACCTCCAGGAAGGCGCCGAAGGCCGCGGCGAAGTCCGCGTCGCGGGTATCGAGCTTAAGCGGCACGGGCCGCCTCCCGGAAACGCTCGACATAGCCGCTGACCTCGTCGGCGCGGGTTTTCATCGCCGCCCGGTTGACGACCAGGCGCGAGGTAATCTCCGTGATGGTCTCGACCTCGACCAGATTGTTGGCCTTCAGGGTCGCGCCGCTCGATACCAGGTCGACGATGCGGCGGCACAGCCCCAGGCTCGGCGCCAGTTCCATGGCGCCGTTGAGCTTGATGCATTCGGCCTGCACGCCGCGCGCGGCGAAGTGGCGGCGGGTGATTTCGGGATACTTGGTGGCGACGCGGATATGGCTCCAGCGCTGCGGATTGTCCTGCGCCAGCAGTTCCTGCGGCGCTGCGACGGAGAGCCGGCAGTGGCCGATCCCCAGATCGACCGGCGCGTAGAGTTCCGGATAGTCGAACTCCATCAGCACATCGTTCCCGGCGACCCCGAGATGCGCCGCGCCGAAGGCGACGAAGGTCGCGACATCGAAGCTGCGCACCCGGATGATCTCCAGATTGGGCTCGTTGGTGGCGAAGCGCAGCTGCCGCGCGGAGTCGTCGAAAAAGGCGGCTTCCGGCTCGATGCCGGCTTCCGCCATGACCGGGCGCAGTTCCTTCAGGATGCGGCCCTTGGGCACGGCCAAGATCAGCGGCTGATTGGCGGCGATGCTCGGCGACACGGCTTGTCCTTTCCTAGATCCGAGGCGGCGGCGGCCCGGGCGGCCGCGAGTGGCGGTGATTTACCGCGCTTCGCCGGTGAGGTCCAGGAGCAAGGCCAGGACAAGCCACCGAATTAGGAGGCTGCGCCGTCCTCGTCCTCGCCGTGGTTCGGCAGATTCGGTGTCGGCCAGGGCTCGCCCATGTCTTCCAGGTGGACTCGCACCTTCTTGGCCTGCAGGCGGATCGCGGCTTCCTCCGCGAAGAGCAGAACGATCTCCCCCGCCTTGGCCTCGATGGTCAGCAGTTCCAGCAGCCGGGCCTTGTCCTTGCGGTCGATACCGCGCAGCCGCGCCGCCTGGACCCCATCGAAGGTCAGCGCGCTATGCACCCGCTCGAACACCGGTCCTCCGCCCTCCTCGGCGAAGGCCACGTCCTCGTCGTCCTGCTCGGCTTCGCGCCGCTGGACGGCCTCCAGGGCCGCCGCCGGACCTTCCTTGGGCAGACGCTCCCACTTGAAGCGGTTGAACAGCAGCACGAAGCGCCGCTCCGCGGGCAGGTAGGCCATCTCCTTGACCGGCAGGATGGCGTCCTGCAGGACCGCGGCGATGACCTGCAGATCCTCGCTGTCGCGGGCCCGCAGCTTCATTCTATGGGTGTTCGGCATGATCCTCCGCCGGGGCCGCATTGGCGGCCTCCTCGCTCTTTTCGCGCCGGATCGCCGCGCCGCAGGCCGAGAGCTTCTCCTCCAGCCGCTCGTAGCCGCGATCCAGGTGATACACGCGGTTCAGCACGGTTTTCCCCTCGGCCGCCAAGCCGGCCAGCACCAGGGAAACCGAGGCCCGCAGATCCGTCGCCATGACCGGCGCACCGGTCAGATGATCGACGCCGCGCACCAGCGCCGAGGCGCCGTGCACCGTGACGTCGGCGCCCATGCGGGCCAGCTCGGGTACGTGCATGAAGCGGTTCTCGAAAATCGACTCGGTAATCATCGAGGCGCCCTCGGCGGTCGCCACCATGGCCATGAACTGGGCCTGCAGATCGGTCGGGAAGCCAGGAAAGGTCTCGGTCATGACATCGGTGCCGCGCAGCGGCCCGTTGCGCCGGCGCACCCGCAAGCCGCGATTGGTCTCGGTCACCTCGATGCCGGCGCGCTGCAGCACCTCGATGACGCTGCGCAGGTGCTCGGCGCGGGCGCCCAGCAGATGCAGGTTGCCGTCGGTGACCCCGGCGGCCATGGCGAAGGTTCCAGCCTCTATGCGGTCGGGGATGACCTCGTGGCTGGCGCCGCCCAGCGAAGGCTTGCCCTTGATGGTCAGGCTCGCCGTGCCGATGCCCTCGATCTCCGCGCCCATGGCGATCAGGCACTTGGCGAGATCGCCGACCTCCGGTTCGCGCGCGGCGTTGAGCAGGCGGGTCTCGCCCTCGGCCAGGGTCGCGGCCATCAGCAGGTTCTCCGTGGCCCCGACCGAGACCTGTTCGAAGACCACTTCGTTGCCCTTCAGGCCGCCGGGCGCCTTGGCGAAGACGTAGCCTTCCTTCAGCTCGATCTCGGCGCCGAGACGCTCCAGCCCGGAGAGATGCAGGTCGATGGGCCGGGTGCCGATGGCGCAGCCGCCGGGCAGCGAGACCTCGGCCTGGCCGCAGCGCGCCAGCAGCGGGCCGAGCACCAGCACCGAGGCGCGCATCTTGCGCACCAGATCGTAGGGCGCGCGGGTCGAGCGGATTTCCTCGGCGTGCAGGGTCAGGCCATAGCCGCCATCCGCCCCCTCCACGGCCTCGACACCGGCCCCCAGCTCCTCGAGCAGGGCGCGCATCGAGGCGATGTCGCCGAGTCGCGGCACATTGGTCAGGCGGAGAGGCTCGGCGCTCAGCAGGCTCGCGGCCATCACCTTCAGCGCCGCGTTCTTGGCGCCGGAGATGACGATGTCGCCTTTCAGCGGCTTACCGCCCTCGATGACGATACAATCCAAACGCCCGTCCTCTTACAGCTTGGGCAGCGTCACGCCGCGCTGCCCCATGTATTTGCCCTTGCGGTCCGCGTAGGAGACTTCGCAGGTCTTGTCCGCCTTGAGAAAGAGGAACTGGCAGGCTCCTTCGTTGGCATAGACCTTGGCCGGCAAGGGCGTGGTGTTGGAAAACTCCAGGGTCACATGCCCCTCCCACTCGGGCTCCAAAGGCGTCACGTTGACGATGATGCCGCAGCGCGCGTAGGTCGATTTGCCAAGGCAGATCACCAGCACGTCGCGCGGCACCCGGAAGTACTCCACCGTGCGCGCCAGCACGAAGGAGTTCGGAGGTATAACGCAGACCGGCCCGGTTCGTTTCACGAAGGATTGCTCGGAGAAGGCCTTGGGATCGACGATGGCGTTGTCGACATTGGTGAAGATGTGGAATTCATCGGCCACCCGGGCGTCGTAGCCATAGGAGCTGAGCCCGTAGGAGATCGCGTTGCTGCGCTCCAGCCGGTCCACGAAAGGCTCGATCATGTTCTTGGTCTGCGACATTTCGCGGATCCAGCTATCGGGCAAGATCGGCATGGTCGGAAGGTCCCCTGAAGCTGCGCGCCGCCGCGCCCCCTGAAAGCTGCGCGACCGGCTGTTTCTACTGATTCGGCGGAAAGCCCTCAAGCTTCCCGCCACCGGAGGCTCAGCCCCCGTTGTCTGTACCCTTGCCGCCCCCGCCCTTGCGCGAATCGCTCCTGGCGCGGGCCTGGGCCTTGCGCTTGCGCAGGTTCTCGCGCAGCGCCTTGGACAGGCGCGCCTGCTTGTCTCCCGCGGCCGCGTCCTGCGCGCCGGAAGCCTTACCTGCCGCCTGCTGGGGCGAAGAAGTGGTCTTGGCCGTCATGACGCGGCAATCTGAGCGGCGAATGCGGCGAGGTCAAGGCGTGACGCGGCCTGGCCGGCCGTAAAACGCACCGCAGAAAGACGTGAGAAGAGGCTTGCCATCGCCCGCCGTGGCTGGCATCTTCCGCGCCGCTCTCAAAGGCTTACGGGGCCGCCGTAGCTCAGGGGTAGAGCACACCCTTGGTAAGGGTGGGGTCGCGTGTTCAATTCACGCCGGCGGCACCATCAAATCTCTTGAAAACCCAAAGCCTCCAACTTGCTAGCCCGTCTGCGCCTCCAGCACGGAACGGCGGGAATTTCATGCCGTCTCCCTGTCGCCAGATTCGCGGCGTGTTCGCTACGAGCAATGTCAATCAGTCACGTGGCAAGCCTGCACTCGGCAAACTTTCAAGCTCCGAACGCCAACGCGTACCGATGTAGCTCCCGCCGAACAGCGCCTCTACCGACTCCAGGGATAGGCCGGAGAACACCTTTCGAGCCTCTCGAATCCGTCCCTGCGCCGCCTCCTCGTCCCCTCGGCGCAGCTCTGCGAGCGCAATGAAGATGCTCGGCCACCACAAAGCGCCCGGTTCGGTTGTGGACCGGTCTAGCGCCGCTATCGCTTCAGCGAGATCCGATTCCTCGTCCCGCATTAGGAGGCCCAAGCCTTTGAAGAATAGGTGACTGGACCGGTATGCGGATGACGGAGCTAACCGCAATGTCTGCTCCGCCTGGTCGATCAGAGCTTGCGGATAGCCGGCTGGGTCAGTCACCCATTCAGGGCGCGCGAAAGTGAACGCGACGGAGCGGCCATTGGGTGCTCCCCAGGCATTGTGATTGAGTTCTTCTATGCGGTCCGCCGCGTCCAGCGCCCGCCCGGTCTCCCCCAGCATGCCATAGATCACGGAAACCACGCCGTAGATGCTGGCGTTCCTGGGATCGAGCTTCAGAGCCTCGCGCGTCGCCTCTAGCCCGGTGACCAGCTGCTCGTGCGGAGGCCAGGCTCCTGAACACGCTTTCAGGAAGGCTGTAAGCCCCTTCTGCGTACGCGCTCCGATGTTGTTTTTCTCAAGCGCCATCGCCCGTTCCAGGAGAGAGTCAGCCTCGTCCAAGCTTTCGATGCGCCCCGTCGCCAGAAGCGCATTCGCCCGAATGCTGAGCTCGTGGGCGTTCAGGGTGCTGATCGGGCGTTCCTCCACGAGAGACTTCTCGTGCGCATCGATCTCAGGAGAAACGCTGGCGACCACGATCGCGGCCAACTCATCCTGCACGGCGAAGATGTCGTCCGTGGTCCGGTCCCACTTGTCCGACCAAAGCCGCCTTCCGCTCGGCGAATATGTAAGATGTGCCGTCAAGCGCACGCGCTGGCCCGCACCGCGGACCGAGCCGCCTAGTATATAGCGCGCGCCGGTCGCATCCCCGCGCTGCATCACTTTGAGCCAGCGAAACCGCGCGAGCTCCGTTTCCAAGTCTTCCGAAATGCCTTCGGTGAGAGCCACATGATCCGGGTTGTCTCCGGCGGCCGAAAACGGGGCGATGGCGATGGAGGTCACATCTGAGGATATCGGCTCTTCCTCCGCCGGGCCCAATTCGATGCCGGGGGTTTCGCCGCGAACCCATACCCGAACGGGCCTGGCGATATTCTTGAGAGTCAACGGCCCTTTGTCGGCAAACTGGGAACGAAGCGTGCCATCGAGGCTCGACCAAACGGTGTCCGAGATGGCGAGGCCGCCAGGCGCGGCAAGCGCCTCGAGACGCGCCGCGACGTTCACGCCATCACCGAAGATGTCATCGTCTTCGAAGGTCACGTCGCCGAGATGGACACCGATCCGTAATGTCAGAGAAGCGCCCGCGTTCAAAGCCGCCTGAATGGCCAAAGCGCATTGCACGGCTTCAGCCGCGCTATCGAAGGAAACGAGCCAACCATCGCCGAGGCTCTTTACGATACGCCCGCCATTGCCAGAGACAGCCGGGCCGATAACTTCGCCGCGCAACTGCCTTAAGGCATCGAGCGTTCGCGTCTCGTCCTCACCCATCATTCGTGAAAAGCCAACAACATCAGCGGCGAGGATCGCCGCAAGCCGCCGGACCGACTGCTTATCCATAACTGGAACCCTAGCCAACCGCCCCGAGTTGGACCATAGCTCATTCACTGGAGAAAGACCTGCCTTGTCGAGCGTAGGAACCGCGGGCAAGGCCGTGAAGCCAGGAATTCAATTCACCCCGGCGGCACCATTTTTCCCAGATCGCTCAGGTTTCCGCGTTGCGCCGCCCGGCGATAGCTCCGGCCAGGCGCCACAGCAGCCAGGTCGCGGCGATGGCGAGGTAGCCGTCCAGCGCGTAGTGCCAGGCGAGCAGCACCGAACCGAGCAGCATGACCGCCAGATAGAGCGCGAAAAAGCCGCGCAGCCAGCGCCCGGAGTCCCAGGCGGCGAGCAGGAACAGGAAGGCCGTGGCGATGTGCACGCTGGGCATGGCCGAGATGCCGCCGCCGGCGGCTAGCGCGCCGCTGCGATAGCTTTCCCAGAGATAGTCTTGCAGCAGCACCGCGATGCTGGGCGACTCCGCGTGAGCAGCGCGCAGCGCCTCGAGCAGCGGGCCGTAGGGCCCCGCCTGCCCCGTCACCTCGGCGAAGTATACCGGCCCGGCCGAGGACAGCAGGATCGCCGCCAGATTGCCAAGCAGCGCCCAGATCAGGATATAGGCCGTGAAGAAGCGGATCCGCGCCCAGGCGCTGCGCGGCGCCCAGGCCTGCCACAGGCAGACGGCGCAGACCAGGAACAGCCAGGAGAAGTTGTAGATCGCGGCCAGGCTCGAGAGCAGCTGCGGCGAGTCCAGCAGCGGCCGCAGCAGCGCCCAGGGCTGCACCCCGAAGTGGACGATCCGGTCGGCCTCGGCCCAGAAGGCATCGAGCGCGAAGGGCCGGATATCCGGGATCATCCGCTTGACCGAGCTGTAGAGCGACATGGTCAGCGGCAACAGCAACAGCAGCGGCAGGGCGACGGTGAGGCGCTGTTTGCGCAGCAGTCCCGCCTTGACGGCCTCCAGCACCGCCGGAAGGCGGCGCCCCGCCTCCACGCCCCCGGCGCGCGCGCTGCGCAGAGCGCGCCAAGCCCACCACAGGACAGCGAGGCTGAGCAGCGCCACGGCGGCCTGCAGGAAACGGTCGAGGTAGGTGCCGAGGGTGAGCTGTTCCGTGGTGCCGAAAACCAGCGCCAGACCCAGCGCCGCCAGGCCGTAGAGCCCGATCAGCGGCCCCAGCACCCGCCAGGTGGCGCGGGTTTCCGGGCACGCCAGGACACGCGTCAGCACCCCGCTCCCTGCGGGGGCTACGGCGGTCGCGGCAATGCGGTCGGACTCGGTCGTGGCCACGGGGCAACTCCGGCGGATCGAGGACGCCGCAGTCTGCCCGGATTAGCCTTAAGATTTAGTTGAGAGCGAGGGCTACGCCACAGCGCTTAGCCCTTCGCCGCACCCAGCACCTTGGCCCGCGCCAGCGCCTTCTCGCGGCCGGCGGCGTCGAGCTGGCCTTCCAGGTCGGCGCGCAGCTTGGCGGCGCCGGGGGCGCCCTGGGCCTCGGCGAGGATCAGCCAGGCCAGGGCCTCGACGCTGTCGCGGGGCACGCCCCGGCCGAGCAGGTAGAGATTGCCCAGATTGCGGGCCGCCGCCGCTATGCCGCCGCGCGCGGCTTCCTTGTAGAGCGCCGCCGCCTTGGGCAGGTCGCGCGGCAGGCCGAGGCCGTTTTCGTAGAAGCGCGCGAGATTGAACTTGGCGGCGGTGACGCCCTGGGCGGCGGCCTTTTGGTACCACTGCGCCGCGGAGGAGACGTCGAGCTGCCCGGCGGCGCCGCTTTCCAGCAGCAGCGCGGTCTTGAACTGGCCCAGGGGATGGCCACGCTCGGCCGCCACCGCGTACCACTCCAGCGCGCTGGACAGGCTGCGCTGGCCCTCCAGGCCCTGCTCGTAGAGCTGGCCCAGGCGGTAAGCGGCCTCGGCGTCGCCCTGCTCGGCGCGGCTGCGGAAATAGGGAATGCCGACGCGCTGCTCCCAGGGCGTGCCTTGCCATTCCTGGCCGGTCGGCGATTGCGCCTGCGCCGGAGCGCCCGCGAGCAGAGGCAGCGCGAGCAGCGCAGCGGCCAAGCCTGTCTGAATCTGGAAACCGACCTTCACGAAACGCCCCCCGGATCGCTGTACCCCAAGCGCTTGCAGCATAAGTGCAAAGAAGCGGCAGGGAAAGGACGGGACCGGGGAAAAACCCGGCGGCAAAACTACGCCTGACAGTCCACCACGACCCTGCCGCGCACCTGGCCCTTGAGGATCTCCCCGGCCAGGTCCGGCAGGTCGTCGAGGCTGGCCTCGACGATCATGGAGTCGAGCTTGTCCAGCGGCAGCTCCTGGGCGAGGCGGTTCCAGGCGGTCACCCGGTCGTCGTAGGGGCGCAGCACGGAGTCGATGCCGAGCAGCTTCACGCCGCGCAGCAGGAAGGGCAGCACCGTGGTCTCCAGGACATTGCCGCCGGCCAGCCCCACGGCGGCGACGGAGCCGCCATAGTCGACCTTGGTCAGCAGGTTGGCCAGGGTGGTGCCGCCGACGGCGTCGATGGCGGCGGCCCAGAGGGTCTTGTCCAGGGGGCGCTGCGGCGGCTCGGAGAGATCGGCGCGCGCGACGATCTCGGCGGCGCCCAGGTCCTTGAGGTAGTCATGGGTTTCCGGACGCCCGGTCGAGGCGGCGACCCGGTAGCCGCGCTGGGCGAGGATCGCCGTGGCGACGGAGCCGACGCCGCCGGCCGCTCCGGTCACCAGGATCGTGCCGGAATCCGGCGTGACACCCTGGGCTTCCAGGTCCATCACCGCGAGCATCGAGGTCAAGCCGGCGGTGCCGATGGCCATGGCGCGCCGGGTATCCAGCCCCGCGGGCAGGGGCACCAGCCAGTCGGCCTTGACGCGGGCTTTCTGGGCATAGCCGCCCCAGTGGTGCTCGCCGACCCGCCAGCCGGTCAGCACCACCTTGTCGCCGGGTTTGTAGCGGGCGTCGGCGCTCTCCTCCACCATGCCGGCGAAGTCGACGCCGGGGACATGGGGATAGGCGCGCACCAGACGGCCGATGCCCTTGATCACCATGCCGTCCTTGTAGTTCAGGGTGGAGTGCGCGACGGAGACCAGCACCTCGCCCTCGGGCAGCTGGCTCTCCTCGAGTTCCGCGATCTTGGCCGCGACCTTGCCGTCGGCCTCTTCCAGCAGCAGCGCCTTGAACATGGCGTCCTCCGTGATGTTTGAGACTTGGAGCGGCCTAGCGCAGCCGCTCCAGGATCGAGACGTAGTTGGCGACGGCGGCGCCGCCCATGTTGAAAATGCCCGCCAGCTTGGGATCCGCCAGCTGCATCTGCCCGGCGCTGCCGGTGAGCTGCATCGCCGCCATGACATGCATGGAAACGCCGGTGGCGCCGATCGGGTGGCCCTTGGACTTGAGCCCGCCCGAGGGGTTGACCGGCAGCTTGCCGTCCTTCGCGGTCCAGCCTTCCAGCGCCGCCGTGGCGCCCTGGCCGCGTGGGGTCAGGCCCATGGCCTCGTACTCCAGCAGCTCGGCGATGGTGAAACAGTCGTGGGTCTCGACGAAGGACAGGTCCTCCAGGCTGGTGCCGGCCTCGGCATGGGCCTGCTTCCAGGCTTCCGCGCAGCCCTCGAACTCGATGATGTCGCGCTTCGACAACGGCAGGTAGTCGTTGACCTGGGTGGCGGAGCGGAAGACCACCGCCTTGTCCAGGCTCAAGGCCGTCTCGACGTCGGTCAGCACCAGGGCCGCGGCGCCGTCGGACACCAGCGAGCAGTCGGTGCGCTTGAGCGGCCCGGCGACATAGGGATTCTTCTCGGATTCGGTGCGGCAGAAATCGTAGCCGAGATCCTTCTGCATCTGGGCCAGCGGGTTGACCGCGCCGTTCTTGTGGTTCTTCGCGGCGATCCGGGCCAGGGCGTCGCTCTGGTCGCCGTAGCGCTGAAAATAGTTGCTGGCGATCACGCCGAAGACGCCGGCGAAGCCGCCCTCGATATCGCTCTCCTCCTTCAGGTAGGAGGCGGTCAGCAGGGTATCGCCGATCTCCTTGCCGGAGATGCCGGTCATCTTCTCGACGCCGACCACCAGCACCTTGCGGGCGCGCTTGGCCTCGATCGTGCGGATGCCCAGGTGCACCGCCGCCGAGCCTGTGGCGCAGGCGTTCTCGACATGGGTCGCCGGCTTGAAGCGGAAGCCGTCGCTGGCCTGCAGCACCAGGGAGGCCGGGAAGGCCTGCTTGGAGAAGCCGCCGCCGAAGGTGCCGAGATAGATCTCGTCGATGTCCTCGGGCTCCAGCCCGGCGTCGGCCACCGCCTGGGTCGCCACCTGGGCGATCAGCGATTCGACGTCCTCGTTCTCGTGCTTGCCGAAGGGGGTGTGGCTCCAGCCGACGATGCAGGCGGTCATGGTGTGCTCCTTTGGTGCGCGTTCGCCCTACCATATGGCAAGGATCGGCCCCTGTGACTAGACTTCAGCGCTGCCGCGCCGGAAGAGCAGTGATGCGGACGCGGTCATAATAGCCTTGCCAGAGGCTCCCTGGAGGTCGCCAGAATGTCCATAATCCGCCCGGCCCGCCGCGACGACTGCGGCCCGCTCAGCGAGCTGGCGCTGCGCTCCAAGGCGGTCTGGGGCTACGACGCGGCCTTCCTGGAGGCTTGCCGGGACGAACTGACCATCACCCCGGAGATGCTCGACAGCGATATCCTCAAGGTGCTCGAGGCCGAAGGCGAAATCGCCGGCTTCTACCGCCTGCGCCTGGAAGACGGCGTGGTCGAGGTCTACGACTTCTTCATTGCGCCCGAGCACCTGCGCCAAGGTTACGGCAGGCGGCTCTGGCAAGAGCTGCTGGAGGACGCGCGCTCCTATGGCGTGGACACCCTGGGCGTCGACGCCGACCCTCAGGCCGAGGCCTTTTATGCCGCCATGGGCATGCAACGCGCCGGCGAAGCGCCCTCGGGCTCGATCCCCGGGCGCATGCTGCCCAGGCTGACCCTGGCGCTCTAGAACCGTTCCTCGCCGCGCTGGCGGTTGGTGTCGGGGAAATCTCGATAGAGCGCGAAGCGGGCGTTGCGGACCAGGGAATTGACCCCGTGGTGGAAGGCCTCGACCGGATCGGCGCGGCTGGAGACCACGCCGAAGGCCTTATCGAGCTGCCCTAGGTCCTCGAACTCCATCATCAGGTGGAACTCGCCCAGGTCGTCGGGGCCGAGGCCGAGCTTGCGCCGGGTAATGCGGTAGGCGACCAATAGCCCCTCGGCCTTCAAGTGCTCGAAGTAGGCCGCCGCCTTCTCGGCGAACTCGAGGTCGCTCACCCCGGGTTTGAGGTCGCACCAGCCGTGATAGATGTTCATCCCGCCTCCGGCGTCAGGGTTTCCTGGAAGCGCACGGGCTTGCCGCTGGCCGGGCCCTGCAGCTCGTCGTCGCGCACCACGACGCGGCCGCGGATGATCGTCGCCCTGGGCCAGCCGGTCACGGTCTTGCCCTCGAAGGGCGACCAGCCGCACTTGGAAGCCAGCCAGTCACCGGTAATCTCCCGCTCGGCCTTCAGGTCGACCACGGTGAAGTCGGCGTCGTAGCCCTGGGCGATGCGGCCCTTGCCGGCGATGTTGAAGATCCGCTGCGCGCCCGCGGAGGTCAGGTCCACCACCCGCTCCAGGGTCAGCTGGCCCTTGGCGCAGTGATCGAGCAGCAGCGGCAGCAGGGTCTGGACCCCCGGCATGCCCGAGGGCGAGGAGGGATAGGGGCGTGCCTTCTCCTCCTTGGTGTGCGGCGCGTGATCGGAGCCGACCACGTCGAAGACCCCCTGGCGCACCCCCTCCCAGATAGCGTCGCGGTGCCGCCCCTCGCGGATCGGCGGGTTCATCTGAGCGTAGCTGCCAAGCTCCTCGTAGCACTCCGGCGCCGCCAGGGTGAGATGCTGCGGCGTCACCTCGCAGGTTGCGATGTCTTTGTTGCGCGCCAGCAGCGCCACTTCCTCGGCGGTGGTGACATGCAGCACGTGGACCCGCCGGCCCGCTTGCCGGGCCAGACGCAGCAGCCGCTCGGTGGCCAGCCGCGCCGTCTCCTCGTCGCGCCAGACCGGATGATCGGCCGGGCCGTTGCCGGCCTGGGCGAAGGATTTCCGCTCGTTGAGACGGTACTCGTCCTCGCAGTGCACGGCGCAGCGGCGCAGGCCGCTTTGCAGCACCCGCAGCAGTGTGGCGTCGTCCTGCACCAGCAGGCTGCCGGTCGAGGAGCCCATGAAGATCTTGACCCCGCTGCAACCGGGCAGCCATTCCAGCTCGCCCAGGGCCTCGGCGTTCTCCGCCGCCGCGCCAAGGTAAAAGGCGTGGTCGGTCCAGGCGCGGTCCTTGGCCAGCGCCAGCTTGGTCTCCAGGGCCGCGGCATCGAGGGTGTTGGGATTGGTGTTGGGCATCTCGAAGACCGCGGTGACTCCGCCCAGCGCCGCCGCGCGGGTGCCGCTCTCCAGATCCTCCTTGTACTCCAGGCCCGGCTCGCGGAAATGCACCTGGGTATCGATCACGCCGGGCAGAACCGTCAGTCCCGTGGCGTCGAAGACCTCCCCGGCCTGTTCCTGGGCGAAGCTGCCGAGCCCGGCGATCTTGCCGTCTGTCACCGCGATATCGCAGCGAGCCCGCCCCGAGGGGGTCATCGCTTCGCCGTTCTTGAGGATCAGGTCATAGGTGTCCGCCACGGGGTGCCTCCTTTGTCGAGCCGGAGGGCATTCTGCCCGAGCCGCCGCCGCAACCCAAGGGGCCTTCCTGGGGGCTTGCCAGGCCCGGCCAGGAGGCTTACTTGCAAGCCATGACAGATCGCATCGCCATACCGCTCGCCGACCGAGGTGTTCTGCGGCTCTCAGGCCCCGACGCCCGCGCCTTCCTGCAGGGCATCGTCAGCAACGACGTGGAGCAGGCGACGCCGCGCCATGCCATCTGGTCGGCCTTCCTGACGCCGCAGGGCAAATACCTGCATGATTTCTTCCTGGTCGAGCACAATGGCGCGCTGCTGCTCGAGGGCGAGCGCGACCGCCTCCCCGATCTCGCCAAGCGGCTGAAGCTCTACAAGCTGCGCTCCAAGGCCGAGATCGAGGATGTGAGCGAGGCATTCCATGTGGCGGCGCTGGTCGGCGAAGCTGCCTTGACGGCGCTGAGCCTGCCCGCAGAGCCCGGCGCGGCAGCGGCCTGCGGCGACGGCGTCGTCTACGCCGATCCGCGTCTGGCCGCCGCCGGCGCCCGCGCCATCCTGCCTGCGGAAAGCGCGGAACAGACGCTGCGCGACTCCGGTTTCGCCCTGGGGACACGCGCCGACTACGACCAGGTCCGCATCCCGCTGGGCCTGCCCGACGGCAGCCGCGACATGGAGATCGACAAGGCGATCCTGCTGGAGAACGGCTTCGACGAACTCAAGGGCGTCGACTGGCAGAAGGGCTGCTATCTGGGCCAGGAGCTGACCGCGCGCACCAAATACCGGGGGCTGGTCAAGAAGCGCCTGCTGCCCGTGAAGATCGAGGGCGCGCTGCCAGAGGGCGAGACCGCGATCACCCGTGACGGCAAGGAAGTCGGGGAGCTGCGCTCCCATGTCGAGGGCTGGGGCCTCGCCCTGCTGCGCCTGAAAGAGCTCGAAGACCTGCCCGAAGGCGGCTTGACCCTGGGCGACGCCAAGCTGACTCCCAAAAAGCCGGACTGGGCCGGCTTCTAGGGCTCAGACGTCCCGCTCGACCTCGGCCAGGGCGGCCTGGGCGGCGGCGAGGCGGGCGATCGGCACGCGGAAGGGCGAGCAGGACACGTAGTCGAGCCCAACCTTCTGGCAGAAGCGGATCGAGGCCGGGTCGCCGCCATGCTCGCCGCAGATGCCGAGCTTGAGGTCGGGACGGCCCTTGCGGCCGCGCTCGGCGGCGATCTCGACCAGCTCGCCGACACCCAGGGTATCGAGGGAGATGAAGGGGTCCTGCTCGATGATGCCGCGTGCCTCATAGGCCGGCAGGAAGTTACCTGCGTCGTCGCGCGACAGGCCGAAGGTGGTCTGGGTCAGATCGTTGGTGCCGAAGGAGAAGAACTCCGCCTCCTCCGCGATCTCGGCGGCGCAGAGCGCGGCACGCGGCAGCTCGATCATGGTGCCGACCAGGTAGTGGAAATCGGTCCCGGTCTCGCGCTTGACCTCCTCGGCGACGGAATTCACCAGCTCCTTGAGGATTTCCAGCTCCCGGCGGAAGGCGATCAGCGGGATCATCACCTCGGGTTCGACGGTGTCGCCGCTTTCCTTCTGCACGGCCGCCGCGGCCTCGAAGATGGCGCGGGCCTGCATCTCGTAGATTTCCGGATAGGTGATGCCGAGGCGGCAGCCGCGATGCCCCAGCATCGGGTTGGTCTCCTCCAGCTTCAGCATGCGGTCGCGCAGACGCTCGACGCTGCTACCGGCGGCGGCGGCGACTTCGGCCATCTCGGCCTCGCCCTGGGGCAGGAACTCGTGGAGCGGCGGATCGAGCAGCCGGATGGTGACCGGCAGGCCCTTCATGATGCGGAAGATTTCCTCGAAGTCGCCGCGCTGCATCGGCAGGATCTTGGCCAGCGCCTTGCGCCGCCCGGCCTCGTCGTCGGCCAGGATCATCTCGCGCACGGCGACGATGCGCTGGGAGTCGAAGAACATGTGCTCGGTGCGGCACAGGCCGATGCCCTCGCAGCCGAAGCGCACCGCGGTGCGGCAGTCGGCGGGGGTTTCGGCGTTGGTCCGCACCTTCATGGTGCGCATCGCGTCGGCCCATTCCATCAGCTCGGCGAAGTCGCCGCTCAGCTCACGCTGAATGGTCGCCACCTCGCCCTGCATCACCTCGCCGGTGCTGCCGTCGATGGTGATGGTCTCGCCTTCCTTGATCTCCAGGTCTCGCACCCGGATCGCGCCGGCTTCGTAGTTAATGCGCAGCTCTCCGGCGCCGGCGACGCAGGGCCGGCCCATGCCGCGCGCGACCACGGCGGCGTGGCTGGTCATGCCGCCGCGCGTGGTGAGAATTCCTTGGGCGGCGTGCATGCCGTGGATATCCTCGGGGCTGGTCTCGATGCGGCAGAGGATCACCTTGGCGCCCTCGCCCGCCAGCGCCTCGGCCTTGTCGGCGGAGAACACCACGGTGCCGGAAGCCGCGCCCGGAGAGGCCGGCAGGCCGCGCGCGACGATCTTGCGCTCGGCCTTGGGGTCCAAAGTCGGATGCAGCAGCTGGTCGAGCGCCGCCGGGTCGATGCGCTGCACCGCCTCCTGCTCGCCGATCAGCCCTTCGCGCACCATGTCCACGGCGACCTTCAGCGCCGCCGAGGCGGTGCGCTTGCCACTGCGGGTCTGCAGCATGTAGAGCGTGCCGTTCTGCACGGTGAACTCGATGTCCTGCATGTCCCGGTAGTGCTTTTCCAGAGTCCCGCGCACCTCGTCGAGCTGGCGGAAAACCTCGGGCATGACCTCTTCCATGGCCGGCAGCTCGGAGCCGCTCTCCTCCTTGCCAGCAATGGTGATCGACTGCGGCGTGCGGATGCCGGCGACCACGTCCTCGCCCTGCGCGTTGACCAGATACTCGCCGTAGAAGCTGTTCTCGCCGGTCGAGGGATTGCGTGTGAAGGCAACGCCGGTGGCGCAGTCCTCGCCCATGTTTCCGAACACCATGGCCTGGACATTGACCGCCGTGCCCCAATCGACGGGGATATGGTGCAGGCGGCGGTAGGTGATGGCGCGCTGGTTCATCCAGGAGCCGAAGACCGCCTGGATCGCCGCCCAAAGCTGATCCTGGGGATCCTGCGGGAAGGGCTTGCCGGTCTCCTCCAGGACCTTGTCCTTGAAGGCCTGGCTGACCTGGCGCCAATCCTCGGCGTCGAGCTCGGTATCGAGTTCGGCGTCCTTGTCTTCCTTGTGCAGCTCCAGCAGTTCCTCGAAGTGATGGTGGTCGACCCCCAGCACCACGTCGCCGAACATCTGGATGAAGCGGCGGTAGCTGTCATAGGCGAAGCGCGCGTCGCCGCTGTGCTTGGCCAGGCCCTCGACGGTGGAGTCGTTGAGGCCGAGGTTGAGCACGGTGTCCATCATGCCCGGCATGGACACCCGGGCGCCGGAGCGCACCGAGACCAGCAGCGGATTGACCGGATCGCCGAACTTGGCGCCCAGCGCCGCCTCGATATGGGCGATACCCTCGGCGACCTGCTCCTCCAGGCCCTCGGGATAGCCCTGATGCTCGGTGTAGTGGGTGCAGACCTCGGTGGTGATGGTAATGCCCGGCGGCACCGGCAGGCCGATCGAAGCCATCTCCGCCAGGTTGGCGCCCTTGCCGCCCAGGAGGTTGCGCAGATCGGCGCGCCCTTCGGAATCGCCGCCACCGAATTTATAGACCCACTTGTTCATGCTTTGCTTAACCCTCGATGCGGGAGAAATCCGCTACCTTGTTGAGTGTCTCGACCATGCCGGACAGCAGCTGCAGGCGGTTTTCCCGCAGCTCAGCCTTCTCGGCGTTGACCGTCACCTTCTCGAAAAACGCGTCGACCGGCGCCCGCAGCCCGGCCATGGCCGCCATGGCGGCGGCAAAATCCTCGGCTTCCAAAGCCGCTTCTGCGGCCCCCGTCGCCTGTTCGAGCGCCGCGTAGAGCGCCGATTCCTCGTCCTGCGCGAGCAACGCCGGGTCGACGGCGTCGTCGTAGGCGATGCCGTCCTTCTTCTCCTCGATGCGCAGGATGTTGGCGGCCCGGCCATGGGCCGTCCGCAGATTGGCGCCGTCCTCGCTGGCGAGGAAGCTGTGCAGTGCGTCGACCCGGCGATGCAGGCGGACCAGATCGTCCTCTCCGCCCAGGGCGAAGACCGCGGCGATCAGGTCGTGGCGCACGCCCCGGTCGCGCAGCGCCACCTTGAGCCTGTCGGCGAAGAAGTCGAGCAGCTCAGGCGCCGCCTCTTCGCCGGCGCGTCCCAATTCACCGCCGTAGCATCGCGCCGCTGCCGTGAAGGCATCGAGCAGCGGCAGCCGCAGCCCGTTCTCGTCGATCAGACGGATCACGCCCAGCGCGGCGCGGCGCAGCGCGTAGGGGTCCTTGGAGCCGGTCGGCTTCTCATCGATCGCCCAGAAGCCGACCAGGGTGTCGATCTTGTCGGCCAGGGCCACGGCGACGGAGACCGGGGCCGAAGGGCAGCGGTCCTTGGGGCCGAGCGGCGCGTAGTGCTCGGCGATGGCTGCGGCAACCTCGGCGTGCTCGCCGTCCTTGAGCGCGTAGTAACGGCCCATCACGCCCTGCAATTCGGGGAATTCGCCGACCATGCCGGTGGTCAGATCGGCCTTGCAAAGCCTGGCCGCCGAGCGCACCCGGTCGACCTCCGCCCCCTCGATATGCCTGGCGATCTCGACCGCCAGCGCCGTCACCCGGTCGACCTTGTCTTCCAGGCTGCCGAGCTTCTCGTGGAACACCATGTCCTTCAGCGCCCCGACCCGGCTCTGCAGGCTCGCCTTGCGGTCCTGGTCCCAGAAGAACTGGGCGTCGGCGAGGCGGGCGCGCAGCACCCGTTCGTTGCCGGCGATGATGTTGGCGCGGCGCTGGGTCTCCCCCAGGGACTCGATGTCGGTGACGAAGGCGAAGTGCGGCGCCAGTTTGCCCTCGGGCGTCTCCAGCGCGAAGTACTTCTGATGGCTGCGCATGGAGGTGGTCAGCACCTCCGGCGGCAGCTCCATGAACGCGGGGTCGATGGCGCCGATCACGACCTGCGGCCACTCGGCGAGACCCGTCACTTCGTCGAGCAGGCCTTCGTCGGGCTTCAAGCTCAGACCGCGCGTCTCGGCCGCCTCCTTGGCCAGGGTCTCGATCACCTCGCGGCGCACGCCGGGCAGCAGGATCACGTGCCCCTCGCCGAGGCCTGTGTTGTAACTCTCGTAGTCGGTGACCGTGAAAGCTTCCTGGCCCATGAAGGGATGGCCGCTTGCCCGGTCGGTCGCCTCCAGGCCGTGCACCACCGCGCCCTTGCTGCCGCCCTCGCGCAGCGCGAAATCCAGGGTTTTGCCGTCGAAGACCGCGAGGATCGACTTCAGCGGCCGCACCCAACGAAACGAGCTACCCTCGCCCCAGCGCATCGACTTCGGCCAGGGCAGGCTCCAAATCGCTTCCTGCAGCAGTTCCGGCAGCACCTCGGCGGTGGCCCGGCCGGCGATCTCGCGCACCGCGAAGTAGAACTGGCCCTTGTCCGTCTCGCGGACTTCCGCCTCGGCGATGTCATTCAAGCCGTTGGCTTTCATGAAGCCCTGCAAAGCCTGCTCCGGCGCGCCGACTTTCGGCCCCTTCTTCTCCTCGCGGGTGTCGGGCTGGCGCTCGGGCAGGTTGAAGGCCATCAGCGCCAGGCGGCGGCAGGTCGGGAAGCAGACCACGCTGTCGTAGGTCAGCCCGGCCTTGTCCAGGCCGCGCTCCATCAGCCGCTGCAGGTCGGCGGCGGCACCGGCCTGCATGCGCGCGGGGATTTCCTCGCTGCGCAGTTCGAGGACCAGCTCAGCCATCGGCCGCAACTCCCTGCCCCACCCAGGCTTCGCAGGAGCCCTTGGCCAGCGCCCGCACCCGGCCAATATAGGCCTGACGCTCGGTCACCGAGATCACCCCGCGCGCATCGAGCAGATTGAAGATATGGCTCGCCTTCATGCACTGATCGTAGGCAGGCAGCGCCTTGCCGGCGGCGAGCAGGCCATGGCACTCGGCCTCGGCATCCTTGAAGTGCTGAAACAGCGCCTCGGTGTTCGCCAGTTCGAAGTTGTAGGCGGAGAACTCCTGCTCGGCGCGCAGGAAGATGTCGCCGTAGGACTTGCCGCCCTGCTCGGCCGGCACGCCGTCCCAATCCAGCTCGTAGACGTTCTCGACGCCCTGGACGTACATCGCCAGACGCTCCAGCCCGTAGGTCAGCTCGACCGGCACCGGGTCGCAGTCCATGCCGCCAACCTGCTGGAAATAGGTGAACTGGCTGACTTCCATGCCGTCGCACCAGACCTCCCAGCCGAGACCCCAGGCGCCCAGGGTCGGGCTTTCCCAGTCGTCCTCGACGAAGCGGATGTCGTGCTCCAGGGGGTCGATGCCGATGGCGCGCAGGGAGCCGAGGTAAAGCTCCTGGCTGTCCGCCGGGCTCGGCTTCATCACCACCTGGTACTGATAGTAATGCTGCAGGCGGTTGGGGTTTTCGCCGTAGCGCCCGTCGGTCGGGCGGCGCGAGGGCTGCACGTAGGCGCAGTTCCAGACCCGGTCCGGGCCCAGGGAGCGCAGCGTGGTCGCCGGATGGAAGGTGCCCGCCCCGACCTCCAGGTCATAGGGCTGCAGAATCACGCAGCCCTGCTCCGCCCAGTAGTTCTGGAGGTTCAGGATGATGCGCTGAAAGCAGGTATTTTTATCGGCGGATTTCACGGGACGGGGCCCTGACGTGCTGCAGGTGCGAAAGGCGCGCGCACGTTAGCCCCGAGGGCCAGGGGAATCAAGCCAGGAGGGCCGAAACTGCGGGTCTGCTACTTTGGAGTGGCTTGGCCTGCCAACGGAAAGCCTTTTTACTCCCGCCACTTTCCCGTTGCGTTCTCGATCAGCGCCACCTCCCGCACCGTCGAGGACAGGGGAGTCTGGCATCGGCCTGCCGCAAGAAAGTCTCTGCCACGGCATCGAGTCGCGCCGATCGAGGAGGAGGAAGACGAGAACGAAGGCTCCACGGAGCCGCTTGCCGGAGCCTCGACCCGCCCCTAACCTCCGGCGATGCCTGACCCGCTGACCCTCGCCATCGTCGCCGCGACCTTCCTGCTGGCCGGGACGGTGAAAGGCGTGATCGGGCTGGGCTTGCCCACCGTCAGCCTGGCCGTGCTGACCCTCGCCTTCGACCTGCCCAGCGCCATGGCCCTGATGCTGGTCCCCTCCTTCGTCACCAACCTGTGGCAGGCGCTGGCGGGCGGTCACGCCGGGTTTCTGCTGCGCCGGCTCTGGAGCTTCCTGCTGCCGGCCGGGGTCTTCGTCTGGATCGGGGCCCTGGCCTTGCGGCATGTCGAGTTCGACCTGCTCTCCGGCCTGCTTGGCCTGCTGCTGATCGTCTACGCAGGCCTCGGCCTGGCCGGCTTCGCGCCGCGCATCCGCCGGGCGCGGCAAGCCTATGCCGGACCGCTGCTGGGCGCGGTCAACGGCGTCTTCACGGGGATGACCGGATCCTTCGCCGTGCCCGGCGTGCTCTATCTGCAGGCCATCGGCCTGCCGCGCGACCAGCTGATCCAGGCCATGGGGATGCTGTTCACGATCTCCACCCTGGCGCTGGCGGTGGCGCTGCGCGACGGCGGCCTGCTGACCGCCCAGTTGGGCACGATGTCCGCGGCCGCCCTGGTCCCGGCGCTGCTCGGCATGGTGATCGGTCAGCGGATACGCCGCAGGCTGCCCGAAGCGGCGTTCCGCCGGGCTTTCTTCGTGGCTTTGCTGATCCTGGGCGGCGTTCTCGCCGGAGGCGCGCTGTAAGGCCTTACAGGCTGTCCTTGGGGACGTAGGCGCCGGTCTTGGGGTCCTTGACCATGTCCTGGATCTTGTCGTCGGCGGCGGCCTGCTTGCCCTTGCCACGGCCTTTGCCGCCGCTGGCGCCTTCGCGGGCCGCCTGCTTGAGTTTTTCCTTACGCTCCGCCTCGATCTTGCCGACCCATTTGAAGCCGAACCAGATTGCGAGGACGATCGCCACAAGGATCGTCAGTTTGCCGAGGGAAAATCCGAACATGGGCGGTATTTAGAGAGCCTGGACCCATCGGGTCAAGCGGCTATAGTCGCGCGGCGCTGGTAAGAGGGAGACCTGCGATGAAGGTTGTCGCCCTGGGAGGGGCCGGGCGCTACTGCCGTCCGGCGCTGGAAATCCTGGCCGAAAGCGGCCTGGCGAGCGAAATCGCGATCGCCGGGCGCGGCCTGGCGGGGGCCGAGGCCACGGCAGCCGGGCTGGCCGCCGCCTACCCAAAAATCGCCTGGAGCGCCGCCCAGGCCGATGCCGGGGACAGCGCCAGCCTGGCCGCGTTGCTGCAGGACGCCAGCCTGCTGCTGAACACCACCGGCCCCTATTTCAAGACGCTGCTGCCGGGGCTAGAAGCCGCGATCCGCGCGGGAGTGCACTATCTCGACTACAGCGAGGACGGCCGGGCCGCCGAGGCGGCGCTGGCCCTGAACGGCAAGGCCGAGGCCGCGGGGGTGACGGCGCTGCTCGGCATGGGCGAAGCGCCGGGTTTGAACAATCTGCTGTGCAGCCATGCCGCCGGCCGTCTCGACCGCTGCGACAGACTGGAAACCGGCTGGATCGAGGATGTCGAGTCGCTGCTCGGCGACGCCGGGGAAAGCCTGGCCGAAATCCGTGCCAGCGGACGGGTCAATGGCGCCATGCAGGCGGTGCTGCAGGCCTTCGCCGCGCAGCCCCGCTATTTCAAGGATGGCGCCCTGGTCGAGACCGCGCCCTTCGCCGAGACCAGAACCCTGCCGGTGCCAGACGGCACGCAGATGCAGGGCTATGTGGTCGGTTTCGCGGAGCCGGTCACCCTGCCCCGCAAGCTCACCGGCCTGCGGGAGATGGTATCCGTCGCCGGGCTCTCGCCACCGCCGGTCAACGCGCTGTTCCGCCAAGTCTGCGGCCGCATGGCGGCGGGCGAGATCGATTCCAGCGAGGCCGCCGTCGCGGTCTTCACCGCCCTGGCCGGGGAACCGGAACGCTGGCTGGCCGGCGAGCGCGATCCCGAATACCGGCCGCACAGCGTCGTGGCGACGGGCGAGAAGGACGGCCGCCCGGCGCGGATCGCCGCCACCTTCCGCTGGGATTTCGCCACCCTGGAAGCGCGCGAGGGCATCGGCACGGCCGCCGGTTTCGGCGAAGCGGCCCTGGCGATCCTGCGCGGCGAGATCTCCACGCGCGGCGTGACCACGCCGGAAGCCTGCTTCGCGCCGCTGCCCTTCCTGGAGAGTCTCGCGAACAAGCACGCGCTGTTCCTGCGCGACGGGCAGGGCCCGGTCGCCGAGCGCCTTGACTGGCTGGACTAGGGGGCTGTTCTAGAGGCCGAAACGGCTCCACAGCAGGCGCTGCTCGGCGGCGGCCAGCAGGCCGGCGCCCCAGCTTTCCGGTGCGGGGAAACCGCCGGCAAGGCCGGCTGAGCTGGCAAAGGGCCGGGGCAGCAGGCCCTTCTTGCGCTCGATCTTGCGCAAGACCAGCTCCTCGCCGTAACGCCGCCGCAGTTCGCCGCGCAGATCGGCCAGACCGTCGATCAGGCCCAGCTCCAGGGCCTGGGCGCCGGTCCAGAACTCGCCGCTGAACAGGGTTTTCTCGGCGCCCTTGAGGCGCTCGGCGCGGCGCGCGCGCACCATCGCCTTGAAGGACTCGTGCATCTCCTTCTGGATCGCCTTGAGGCGGTTGACGTCCTTGGGGTCCTCCTCGAGGAAGGGGTCGAGCAGCGCCTTCTTCTCGCCCGCCGTATAGAGCCGGCGCTCGACGCCCAGCTTGGCGATCGCCTGCTGAAAGCCGAAGCTGGAGGAGATGACGCCGATCGAGCCGACGATCGAATTCTCGTCGGCATAGATCTCGTCGGCGGCGCAGGCCAGCCAATAGCCGCCAGAGGCCGCTACGTCCTCGCAGAACGCGACCACCGGCACCCCGGTTTCCGTTGCCTTATCGCGCAGCCGCCGGGCGATCAGCGCCGACTGCACCGGCGAGCCGCCGGGCGAGTTGACGACCAGGGCCACGGCCTTGAGGTTTCGGCCCTTGAAGGCGGTCTCGATCGATGCCGCCAGGCTGTCCAGGGAAAGCCCGCCGCGCAGCGGCGAGTTGCTCGCGGCGATGACACCGGACAGGCGCAGGACATTGACCCGCGGCGGCGGGTTGCGCAGGGAATCGAACGTAGCGCCCTTGATGCGGGCATAGAGGGACTTCTTCGGCTGCGGCAAACTGACCTCACTTGCTGTTGAAACGCTAACCGGCGTGCTCGAAGCCGGTCAGAGTGTTGACGACGTTGATGCCGATCTCCTCCACAGCGTAGCCGCCCTCCATCACGAAGAGCGTCGGCTGGCCGATCTCGGCGATCATCTCCCCCATCCTCAGATAGTCATCGCTTGCGAGTTTAAAATGGGAGATCGGATCGTCCTTGTAGGTATCGACGCCGAGCGAGACCACCAAGGCATCGGGCCGATAGCTCTGAATTCGCGCGATGCCGCGGCGCAGCGCCTCGGCATAGCCCTCCCAGCCGGTGCCCCAGGGCAGCGGAAAATTGAGGTTGAAGCCCGCGCCCGCGCCCGCCCCGGCCTCCTCGGCATAGCCGGCGAAGTAGGGGTATTCCTGATCCGGGTGGCCGTGCAGCGAGACGAAGAGAACGTCGTCGCGCTCGTAGAAGATACTCTGGGTGCCGTTGCCGTGGTGATAGTCGACATCGAGGATGGCGACCTTCTTGGCGCCGTCGTCGCGCAAGGCCTGGGCGGCCACGGCGGCGTTGTTGACATAGCAATAGCCGCCGGCCAGCGAGGCGGCGGCGTGATGCCCCGGCGGCCGGCAGATCGAGAAGACGGCGCGCGCGCCGCTCTCGCTCAGCAGCTTGCGGCCGGTCAGCGCGACGTCGCTGGAGGCTTGGATGGCGTCCCAGGTGCCCTCGACGAAGGGCACCGAAAGATCGAAGCTGTAGTAACCGAACTGGGCGTAGATGTTGGGATTGGGGGCCTGACGCAGGCCGCGCATGGCGAAGACGAAGCCGGCGGCGAAATCGCCCTCGTCGCCGTGCGCGCGAAAGCGCTGATAGGCATTCTGCAGGAAGTCGACATAGCCGGCGTCATGCACCCGCAGGATCGGCTCCAGGCCAAAGGACTCGGGCCCCTGCAGCTCGCCGAAGCCGACCTCGGTCATGCGCTTCAAGACCATGTCCATGCGCTCCGGCTTCTCGAACATCGGTACCATGCCGCCGTTGACGAATTCCTTCGCCCCGGCGTGCTTCCAGTGGGTATCGCTGTAGATCGCCCGCATGCCGCCGCTTCCTCCTATCAGCCTATCGCATATATGACTTGGGGGGCCGAAGCCCCCCAAGCAATCCTCGACCGGCCGATTCTCGCCGGTAGCGCTGCGCCCTACTTCTGCAGGTTCGTCCAGATGCGGTCGTAGAGGGCCACGACCTCCTCGTCGCAGGCCGGCACGAAGTCCGGATTCGGCGCGTCGGCGGGCATGATGATCTCCGGCGCCTCGACCATCTCCGGGTCCATGAACTCCGCGCTGCCCTCGACGCCGTTGGCGTAGCGGGCGAAGTTGGAGATCAGGGCCGCGTTCTCCGGATCCATGATGAAGTTCATGAAGAGCTTCGCGTTCTCGACGTTCGGCGCGTCCTTGAGGACGGCAACGTTATCCATCCAGCCGGTGAAACCCTCCACGGGATAGGCGTACTTCAGGGTCGGAACCTGGATCCGCGCGCGCATCGAGGCGCCGTTCCAGTTCTGCGACACGTCGACGTCGCCCGAGGTCAGCTTCTCGATGGTGCCGTAGGCCATGGTCCGCCAATGCGGCTTGGCGGCCTGCAGCAGATCGTTGAGCTTGCGCAGATCGTCCTTGTTCTTGTTGCACCGCGGCAGGTCGAGGTAGCGCAGGCCGGCGTTGATGACGTCGTTCATGTCGAGCAGCATGTTGATGCGGCCGGACAGCACCTCCGGCGGATCGAAAAGGATCGCCAGGGTGTTGATGTCGCCGTCGTAGACCGCCGTGTTGACGGTAAAGGCCGTGGTGCCCCACTGCCAGGGAACGCTGTAGTGGCGGCCCGGATCCCAGGGAACGTCCTTCCAGCGCTCTTCGAGATTGCCGAAGTTCTCCATCTGGTCGGGGCGCACCTCGGCCAGCAGATCCTGCTCGCGCATGATCGTGATCATGTAGTCGCCGGGCACGACGATGTCGTAGCCGGTGCCGCCGCCCTGAACCTTGGCCAGCATGGTCTCGTTGGAATCGTAGTCGTCGATGGTGACTTCGACGTCGTACTGCTCGGAAAACTTCTCGATCAGCTCGGGGCTGGTGTAGTTGCCCCAGTTGTAGATGTGCAGCTCGCCCTCGGCGAGTGCCGGCCCCGTGACGAGCAGCGCGCCCGCGACGGTAGCTAAGCCCAAGTATTTGCTTTTCATTGCTTTAGTCTCCCTGCGAAAAGATGTTTTAGCTCTTTTTCTTGCCCCTTCGCCCGACAAGGAAGAAGAGGGTAACAAAGGATATCGAGACCACCAATAGGATGGTCGAGATGGCGTTGACCTCGGGCGTCACGCCGCGGCGGATTTGTCCGAGGATGAATAGCGGCAGCGTGGTTTCCCCCGGCCCGGCGACCAGCAGCGTGATGATCACGTCGTCGAGGGAGACGATGAAGGCCAGCATTCCGCCGGCGACGATCCCCGGCACCAGCCGCGGCAGGGTGACCCGCCGGAACACCCGCCAGGGCGTCGCGTAGAGATCGGCCGCGGCCTGTTCCAGGGTCAGGTCCATATCCTCGAGCCGGGCGCGGATCGGCATATAGGCGAAGGGCACGCAGAACACCGTATGGGCGATGATCAGGTTGCCCAGGCCAAAGGAAATGCCGAGCTGCGTCTTGAGCAGCGAGAAGAAGGTCAGGGTCGCCACGGCGGTGACGATCTCCGGCACCATCAAGGGCATGTTGATCGTCGCGTAGGCGGCGGTCATGCCCGGGAAATACCTCGCCCGCGTGGTCGCCAGCGCGGCCATGGTGGCGAAGACCGTCGAGAACACGGTGGCGGTCAGCGCCACCTTCATCGAGGTCATCGTGGCCCGCTGAATGCCTTCGTTCTGTAGCGCCTGGGCATACCAGTCCATGCTGAAGCGGGTCCACAGCGTGACCGAGCGGCTCTCGTTGAAGGAAAAGAAAATCAGCACCAGGATCGGCGCGTAGAGCACGAAAAAACAGATATAGGTGACCGTGTTGAATCCCGGCTGCCGCTTGAGATCGAAAGCCTTGGCCCGCGCGCTCATGCTAGCGCTGCCCGCTTCTGACGCGCGCGGCGTTGCGCACGTAGACCGTCAAGGCGATCAGCACCGTCGCCATCAGGATCAGCGCCGCGGCCGAGCCGAAGGGCCAGTTGCGCGAGGAGCCGAACTGCAGGGAGATCATGTTGCCGATCATCAGCTCCGTGCCTCCGCCAAGCAGAACCGGCGTGATGAAGGCGCCGAGGCTGGGAATGAAGACCAGGATCAGCCCGGCGACGATTCCCGGCTTGGCCAGGGGAATGATAATCCGGCGCAGCACCTGGAAGCGGTTGGCGTAGAGATCGAAGCCGGCCTCGACCAGACGGAAGTCGACCTTCTCCAGGCTGGCGTAGATCGGCAGCACCATGAAGGGCAGATAGCTGTAGATCAGGCCGAGCCCGACCGCGAAGTCGGTATAGAGAATGACAATCGGCTTATCGATCACGCCGATACCGATCAGGAAACCGTTGACGATGCCCTGGTCGCGCACGATCAGCAGCATCGCGTAGGTGCGGATCAGCAGGTTGGTCCAAAAGGGGATGGTAATCAGGAACAGCCAGATGTTGCGGCGGGACTCCGGCTTGGTGGCAATCACATAGGCGCAGGGAAAGCCGATCAGCAGCGACAGCAGCGTGGTGATCGCGGCCAGCGACAGGGATCGCCAGAAGATCTCCAGATAGGCGGTCGTGAAGGTCAGGGTGTCGTCGAAGAGATCGCGCTCGAAGAGGAACTGAACATAGGCGTCGGTGGAGAATTCCCACTTCACTCCGCCGTAGGCGCCGGGTTCCAGGAAGGAATAAATCAGAATGATGAACAGCGGCAGGATGCCGAAAACCGCAATCAGAGCGATCGACGGCAGCAGCAATAGCCGCCGGGAACGCAGGTCGCGTTTTTCCTCCGCCGCGGCCGGCGTCAGGGCTTTACCATCGAGGGATCCCGCCGTATCCGCGACCATCAGTCCTTCAGCACTTGAATTGCATCTTCCGGCAGCACCAGCGCGATACTATCCCCCACGGAGAAGGCGTTGCGCGCGCCCTGGCGATTCTGCATGCGCACGGTAAAGGGCTTGCCGCTGCCCTCCAGGGTGATGTGGTAGGTGGTATCGGTCCCGAAATAGACCACATTGGCGACACTGCCCTTGAGCGCCGCCTGGCTGCCCGGCTTTTCGAGCTGCGCGCGCTCCGGCCGCACCGCGAGGGTGACGCGCTGGCCCTGGTCCTGATCGAATGCCCCGGCAACGGTGACCTCGCCGCCCTCGTCGAGACGCAGCCGGCGGGCCTGCTTGTCGCTGACCTCGGCTTCCAGGAAGTTGGTCTCGCCAATGAAATCGGCGACGAATCGCTCCTGCGGATGCTCGTAGATGTCGCTGGGATCGCCGATCTGCAGGATGCGCCCGCTGCTCATGACCGCGATGCGGTCCGACATGGTCAGCGCCTCTTCCTGATCGTGGGTCACGAAGATGAAGGTGATGCCGGTCTCGTTCTGCAGGCGCTTCAGTTCGATCTGCATGCCCTTGCGCAGCTTGAGATCGAGCGCCGAGAGCGGCTCGTCGAGCAGCAGCACCTTGGGCCTGTTGGCGAGGGCCCGGGCCAAGGCGACGCGCTGTTGCTGGCCGCCGGAAAGCTGCGCCGGGGTGCGCTGCTCCATGCCGCCGAGATGCACCAGCTCCAGCATCTCCTTGATCGTGCGCGCGATCTCGGCGCTGTCCTTGCCCTGCATTTCCAGACCGAAGCCGATGTTCTGGCCGACGGTCATATGGGGAAACAGCGCGTAGGACTGGAACACCGTGTTCACCGGCCGCATATGCGGCGGCAGGCCGGTCAAGCTCCGGTCGCCCAGCCAAATCTCGCCGTCGTTGGGCTGTTCGAAGCCGGCGATCAGCCGCAGCAAGGTCGTCTTGCCGCAACCCGATGGCCCCAAAAGGGTGAAGAACTCGTTCTCATTGATGGTGATCGAGACGCCGTCGAGCGCCCGGACTTCCTGGTCCCCGCTGCCGAAGATCTTGGTCACCTTTTCGGCGCGAATGGCGACCTTTTGCTCTTCCTGCATGCTTCCCCTTTACCCTGTCGCTCGTTGCTTCGAATCATTGTCCGAAAACCCACGGCAGAGTCACGCGATATCTGTCCCCCTTTTGATGTTGACATGATCGGCGGTCCAGGCGCCGGGCCAAACCTCGGCGGCGCCGGCGCGCAGTTCCCGGATCAGGCCGATCGGCAGGTCCTTGGCGATCAGCATCGGCCCGGCCCCCTCCGCCGAATCGCGGGGCGGGATTTCCTCGCCCGCAATGCCCCGGTGGCCCAGGGACTCCTCGCAGGGCACGAAGACGCTGGCGCCGGAGATATTGGTTTCCCGGGGCTTGTTCTGCGAGGCCGCCCCAATCGTCCCGACGGTCAGCACCGCGGTCTGCAACTCGACGGCGCGCGCCTTGGCGCAGCCGAAGACCCGCGAATAGCCGGCCAGCTTCGAGGTCATCGAGGGAACCAGCAACAGGTCCAGGGATTCCTTGGCCAGGCGCTGGGAAAGCGCCGGCATCTCGATATCCAGACAGATCAGGGTCGCCAGCTTCAGGCCCTGCCACTCGACGATCTCGATCTGCGATCCCGTCGAGAGGTTCCAGCCCGCCGGATCCTTTTCCGCCGGGACCAGGCAGAGCTTGTCCTGCTTGACCACCCGCCCGTCGGGCAGGAAGAGATGCGCCCGGTTGCGATAGGGCGGCTCGCCCTCCACCGGGTTCTCGGCCTTGACCGCCATGGTGCCGGCCAGCAACGCCATGTCGTGCCGCGCGGCCAGGCCCTTCAGGCCCTCGAGCGCGGCCTCGGCCTGCTCGGCCATCCAGGGAATTTCCTCGTCGCCCTTGAGGCCCTCCGGCGCGAAGGACAGCCACTGTTCGCAGATGTATTCGGGCATCACCAGGAGCTGCGCCCCGGCCGCCTTGGCCTCGCGCATCTGTTCCTCGACCTGGGCCACCCAGGCCCCGATGCCGTTCAGCGGCCGGGCAAGATTGGTCGCCCAGAGTGCCGCGGTGAAGGTGCTTGCAGCTTCGCTCATGTCAGTCTCCCTCGAGCAGTCTGTTCCAGACTTCCTGGCGCAGGCTCCGCGCCTCCTCGGAGCAGCGCCGCGCCGGGCGCAGCCGCTCCAGCATCGCATCGGGCGGATTGACCGCCGGGTCGTCGAGCAGGCTGGGATCGAGAAACTCCTTGGAGCCGGCGATGGCATTCATGTAGCCGGTGAAGTTGCTCGCCTCGGCGATATTCGCGGGCTGCATCATCCAATCCAGAAAGCGCATCGCGGCCTCGGGGTGGGTGGCCTTGGCCGGGATCACGAAGTTGTCCTGCCAATAGGTTACGCCTTCGCGGGGATAAACGTAGACCGCGGTTCCCAGGTCCTGACGGGTGCGATGCGCGGCGCCGTTCCATTGATGCTGCAGAATGACTTCCCCGGTGGCCATGGCTTCGATGGTCCCCTCGGACTGATAGGCCGCGAGGAAGGGCTTTTGCGCCTGTAGCAGCTCCAGAATCCGGCGCGCCGAGTCCGGGTCCACGGTACAGCGGTCGATATCCAGGTAATAGGCGGCGGCGCTGTAGACCTCGATCTCGTCGCTCAGCGCGCCGATCTTGCCGTCGAGCTCTTCCCTGGGTTCGAAGAACTCGGCCCAGCTATCGCGCAGCGGCTCCGAGGTGCGCGCCATGTCGTAGGTGAAGCCCACGGTCCCCCAAAGGAACGGCACGGAGAAACGGCGCGCGGGATCGAACACCGGATGATCGTGGGGCGGCGCGATGCCCGCGAAGCCCGGCATCTCCTCGCGCTTCAGGGGCAGCAGCAGATTCGCCTCGATCAGCTTGGCGACCATGAAGTCGGAAGGCAGGGCGACATCGAAGACGGCGCCGGCCTGCAGCGCCTCGCGCAGTTCCTCGTTGCTTTCATAGGTGAAGAGCTCGATCTGGATGCCGGTCTCCTCGGTAAACTTCGCGAAGAGAGCCTCCGGAATGTAGTTGCCCCAGCTATAGATGGAGAGCACGACCGGCACCGGCGGCGGCCGCTGCGAATAGATGTAGGCGCCCAGCGCCCCGGCGATGGCGAGCAGCACGGCGACCAGCGCCAGATATCGAGTGCGATGTTTCATGAATGCGATGGCGTCTGTTTGCGAGCCGCGAGAGGCGCTGTCAACTCCTCTCCCACGGCCTGGCGCTATTCCAGGCGCAGCGCGGCGGCTTGCCGCAGAATTGTCTCGGCCTGCGGCGTGTAGCCGCCCTGCGCTTCGTGCAGGGTCAAACCGGCCGCCAGGGTCATCGGGCCGGCCACGCCGGCGCGCGCGCGCAGCAGGACGCGCTTGGCCGGACGGCCCTTGCCGGGCCACAGGGGAAACACCAGGGTCTGTCCCGCCCGTCCCTGCAGCAACGCAAGGATCTCCGCCAGGCGGTCGGCGCGGTGAATCAGGGTCAGACGGCCTTTCGGCTTGACCAGCGCGAGCGCGGCGTCGATCCAATCGCCGAGAACCGCGGCCCCCTCGCTATGCGCCCTGGCCAGCGCGGCCTTGGGCGAAGCCTTGGCCGAGGCCGCCTGGTTGTAGGGTGGATTGAAGAAAACCTGATCGAAGCCGCGCGCGGCAAGGCCGCCTGGCGGACTGAGAATATCGCCTTCGAGAAGCTCGAAGCGCTCCTGCAAGCCGTTCAGCGCCGCCGAGCGCCTGGCCAAGGCGGCCATTTCCGGCTGCAGCTCCAGGCCGGTAACCCGGACCGTGGGGCAGCGCAGCAGCAGACAGAGACTGGCCGCGCCGGTGCCGCAACCCAATTCCAGCAGGTTTCCGCCCGCCTCGGGATCGATCGCCGCGGCCAGCAGCACCGGATCGATGGCCGCCCGGTAGCCCTCGCGCGGCTGCAGCAGCCGCAGCCTGCCGCCGAGCAGGCCGCTCTCGCCGATCTCCGCCGCCAAATCCGCCGTCACCTCCCCTCGGGCTCCTCGTCCGCGCGCAGCAGGCCGCGCGCCCTGGCGAAGTCCTCGTCGATCACCATCAGGCGCCGCGCGATGGCCACCCCCGAGCCTTCAAGCACCGAGGCATGGGCATCCAGCAATAGCGGCTCGATTCCGGCATCGCGCAGCACCGCTTCGGCCCAGGAAATCCTGACTAAGTCGTTGCTGCGGAACAATTCCTTCATGAACTGTGCCTCCCTTGCCACAGCGCCGTCGCGGGGCGGGCTTGACCACTCGGCGCGGCCCCCTATTCTGCGCAGAGATAAAGCAGTTTCGCACCGCAAAGAAGCCCACATCATGGCTCGGCGGCTTAGCATAGAGGAGAGACCGTGGCCCTGGCGCCCAAAACCAAGGACTCTGGCAGTCCGTCCAGCAGCCTTTCCGGAGATGACAAGATGGCCAGCCTTGAACCGATGATGCGGCTGGTTGCCGAGGACATGCGCGCGGTCAACGCCGTCATCCTCGACAAAATGCAGTCCCCCGTCGCCCTGATTCCCCAGCTTGCCGGGCACATCATCGCGGCCGGCGGCAAGCGGCTGCGGCCGATGCTGACCCTGGCCTGCGCCCGGCTCTGCGGCTACGAGGGCACGCGGCACCTGTCGCTGGCGGCCTGCGTCGAGTTCATCCACACCGCCACCCTGCTGCACGACGACGTGGTCGACGAAAGCGCCCTGCGCCGCGGGTTGAGCACCGCCAACGAGATCTGGGGCAACAAGGCCAGCGTCCTGGTCGGCGATTTCCTGTTCAGCCGCGCCTTCCAATTGATGGTCGCCGATGGCTCGCTGCGCGTGCTCAAGGTGCTGTCCGACGCTTCGGCGACGATCGCCGAGGGCGAGGTGCATCAGCTGCTGACCGCCAACGACACCGGCACCACGCGCGCCGCCTACATGGAAGTGATCGAGGCCAAGACCGCGGCCCTTTTCGCCGCCGCCTGCGAGGTTGGGGCGGAGGTCGCCGAGCGCCCAGAGGCCGAGGCCCAGGCGCTGAGCGCCTATGGCCGCAAGCTCGGCATCGCCTTCCAGCTGGTCGACGATATCCTCGACTACTCGGCCAAGCAGGCCGAGCTCGGCAAGACCGTCGGCGACGATTTCCGCGAGGGCAAGATCACCCTGCCGGTGGTGCTCGCCTTCCAGCGCGGCACCCCCGAGGAGCAGGATTTCTGGCGCCGCTGCCTGGAAGACCTGGAACAGCACGACGCCGATCTGGATCGCGCCATGCAGTTGATGCGGCGCCACAACGCCCTGGCCGATTCCATGACCGAGGCCGAGGGCCATGGCGCGCAGGCCAAGGCGGAGCTCGCGGGCTTTCCGGAAAGCCCGGCCAAGGCGGCGCTGCTCGAGGCCGTCGACTTCTGTCTCGCCCGTCTCTATTAGCCGCCGATGATTACCTGCATTCCCGGCATTCTCGACCGTACCGGCCTGCAACAGGCGCGCGCCCTGGTCGCCCAGGCGCAGTTCGTGGACGGCGGCGCCACGGCCAAGGGCCGGGCCCGCGAGCGCAAGCACAACGAACAGCTGCGCAAGGATCCCAGCGGCAGCTCCAAGGAGCTCGACAAGCTGGTCATCGAAGCGCTCTACGGCAGCGAAGCCTTTCAGGTCGCCGCCTTCCCGCGCAGCATCCACCCGCCGACGATCAGCCGCTACAAGCCGGGCATGCAATACGGCCTGCATGCCGACAACGCCTTTATCGGCACCACCCACAAAGTGCGCTCGGACCTCTCCGTGACGCTGTTCCTCAGCAACCCCGAGGACTATGACGGCGGTGAGCTGATCGTCACCTCCGGCGAGGGCCAGGAGGAGGTCAAGCTGCTGGCCGGCGAAGCCGTGGTCTATCCCTCGGGAACCCTGCACCGGGTCAACGCGGTCACCCGGGGCGAGCGCCTGGCCGCCGTGACCTGGGTACAGAGCTACGTGCGCAGCCAGGAACAGCGCGAACTGCTCGGCGATCTGCGCGCGATGTCGAAGCACCTCAATGACACCGATCCGGAGTCCCGCGCCGCGGATCTCGGGGTGAAGACCTATTACAACCTTCTCAGGATGTGGTCCGATGGCTAGGCAGACGCGCCCGAGCAGGAAGAGACCGATCTGCCCCTCAAGGCCTGTGTAAACCTGTTGTGGAAGCGATGCGGAACCAGACTGCCTGCGCCCCTGAACGCGAAAACGCCCGCTCTCGTTAAGAAAGCGGGCGTTTTACTGTCCGGATATTGGTCGGGGAGAGAGGATTTGAACCTCCGGCCCCCGCCTCCCGAAGACGGTGCTCTACCAGGCTGAGCTACTCCCCGGACGATGCGCGCCGGAAACCATGACGCGGCGCGGGTTTATAGCCGCTCGCGCAGGTCCTTGCAACGGGCGATGAGGGGAATAACGGAGGCGAATGCGCGCCAACTGGCCTGGCGCGCTTTTCTGTCTTAATTTAAGCCCATGCTGAGTATCGCATTTCGCGTCCTGCCGATTTTATCCGCGCTGCTGATCGCGCTGCCCCTGGCGCTTGCGGCCGAGGACGGCGTGATGCCGGCCGAAGAGGCGTCGGCCCAGGCGGCCAGCGGCGCGCTCACCATTATCGATGTACGTACCCCCGGCGAATGGCGCGAGACCGGCATCCCCGAAGGCGCGGCGAGGGTACCGCTCAACCACCCCGGCGGCATCGAAGCCTTCCTGGAGGCGGTGGGCGCGGCGGTCCAGGGCGACAAGGACCGCCCCATCGCCTTCATCTGTGCCGCCGGTGGACGCTCCAGCGCCGCCCAGCGGCTCGCCCGCGAGGCCGGATTCATCCAGGTTTCCGATATCGGCGAAGGCATGCTGGGCAGCCGCGCCGGCGCCGGCTGGCTGGCCCGCGGTCTGCCGACCGAAGACTGCGGCTGCTAGCCCGCGCGCGCGCCGCTCAACGCCCGCAGGGCATTGATCTGATCGTCGACCGCGATCTCGGCGAAGGAGACGATCTCCAGGTTGCGGTCCTCGAATACATCCGGCGGGACAACCCGCTGCGCATAGTTCCGAAGCCCCAAGTCGCGGGCCCGGATCAACGCCTCGATCTGCGGCCGGAACAGCGCGACCAGCGCGGTAATCCAGCGATTGACCGGCCAGGAAGGCCGCGCAAGATCGACCGAGAAACGCGGCAGCATGCGGCAGACGTCCTCGCCCCGGTACCAGACCTCGCCGGTAACCCAGCGGTTGGTGGTGAAGAGGCGAATCGGCAGGCCCCGCGCGTCCATGGCAATGGCGATCAGATGCGACAAGGCGTCGTTGGGGTCCTGCGGCGCAACCGCCGAGGCCAGCGGCAGCGGCTTGATCCCCTCGGGCATGCCCTGGGGCCGCAGGAAGGTGTGGAAATGGCCATGCTCCTCGGGGAAGCGCTGCCCGGCCGGGTGGGCGTGATAGTAGAACTGGCTGCTGCTGGCGGAATCGAAGACATCGCCAGGCGGGTAGTGATCCCATTCGTAGAAGGTCTCAACGCCGCGCAGCAGCTCGCCGACGACGTTGTCGCCGGTCTTCGCAAGCACCCGGTATACCTCGGCGACCACATCGGCGGCGTCGCAAAGCTCGGCGATCTCCGCCGGTGAAAACCGGCTGAAATCGGCCTGACCGGGCACTTCGATGGCGCCGCTCTGCTTCAGTTGAGTCCGCATGCCCGGACTTTAATCGGCCCGGGCCCGCGTTGCGAAGCGCTTTCGATCACAATCGCGCGGGCTTGGCGCCTATTCGACGACCAGGCGAAAACCGATCAGGATATGGCGCTGGCGGTCGGGCCGGCTATGACGGGCGGCGGGCCTGCAGGCGCCGCAGCCCTTATCGTCCCAGGCGCCGCCCTTGACGAAGTGCCGTCCAGGAGCCTGTTCGCTGGCGGTCCATTCATAGACCTGACCGGCGGCGTCGAGCAGACCGTGCGGACTCGCCCCTTCGCCATAGCGGCCGACCGGCTGGGTTTCCTCCGGTCCCGCGTCGGCGGAATTCAGCAATTCGGGGTCCCAGGCATTGCCCCAGGGGAAGGTCCGGCCGTCGTCGCCGCGCGCCGCCCTCTCCCACTCCGCTTCACTCGGCAGACGCCAGTTCCGCCCGGTCGCCTCGGACAGCCAAGCCGCGTAGGCCTGGGCGTCTTCGTAGTCGACGAGCACCACGGGATGATCCTCGCGGCCTTCGGGCGGCAGTCCCTCGCTCCAGGCATAGGGACGGGTGGCGCCATAGCCATAACGCAGGCGGTAACTCAGCCAGGTCGCCTGATCGACCTCCGGCGCCGGGTGACCGCTCGCCTCGACGAAAGCGGCGTATTGGGCGTTGGTGATCGGGCTGCGGGTGATCGCATAGGCGGGCAGCTCGACCCAGACCGGCTCGAGCTCGTTGTCGTACCATCCCTTATCGCGCGTGCGGGTGTGGCCATAAGCGAGTTCATCGAGCTGGTAGGCGTACTCGCGCTGCTCGGCGCTCGAGCCTTGCACGAAGCGCCCGGCGGGGATGGTTACGGTCTCGGGCGCGGCGACGCCGCTCTCCTCCATCTCCTCCGTCGTGGACGCACAGGCGGACAGGGAAAGCGCGACAAGACCGGCCAGGAAGGCTCTACCTAACCGCATCAAACGCGCACCACCAGTACCGAGCACTTGGCGTGGCGCATCACCCGCTCGGCGTTCGGGCCGACCAGATAATCCTCCAAGCCCGGCTTATGCGAGGCCATGACGATCAAATCCGCGGATATTTCATCGGCGTAGCGTAGCACCTCCTGGTACACCCGCCCATGGCCGACGATGTGTTGCAGGCGGACTTCCTGGGGAACATGCGCGGCCGTGAAGGCATGCAGCCGTTCCTTGGCGGCCTGCAGGGACTCTTCCTCGTGGCCGGCGGGAAAGAAGGAACCGACGATCGACATCCCATAGGAGGGAACCACGGTGATCACGTGAAGGGTCGATCCAAAGGCCTTGGCGTACTCACCGGCCGTGGCGACCGCCTTCATCTGATCCTCGGGATCCTCGATATCGACGGTCAACAGGATGTTTTTGTACATCTTTCCTCCTCCGGACTCAGAACGCCGGAACGTCGGTGCGGCGGCGCTGCAGCACGATAACCAGAATCAGAAGCAACGCCGCCGGAATGTAGAAGACTTCCTTGGGCATGCGGTCCGCCTCGACCTTGACGGCCGAGATCGTCGTCGGGCTGTCGCCGTAAAAGTCGAAGTTTTTCAACTCCTCGAAAGCCATGGTACCCGGGAAAGGCTCCTCAAGCACGGCTTTGCCGTCCTCGATGAAAACCGTGATTCCCTGTTCGGAAAGCCGGGCCTCCCCATCCTCGCCCTCGCCCAGAGGCACGATCAGGGACCGCGTCAGCATTTCGTCGGGTTTATCGAAGTCCGGCCCCTCGACCACGATCCGCAGATCCGAGCCCGCCGGTTTCGATGCCGCGGTCTCGTAGATCTGCGCCGGGTCGATATTATCGAAAGGCGGTTGCACCTGATCCAGCCAGAAGCCCGGCCGGAACAGCGTGAAAGCGATCAGCAGCAGAGCCACCGCCTCCCAGATGCGATTCCTGGCGAAGAAATAGCCCTGGGTCGCCGCCGCGAAGATCAGCATGGCGATGGTCGCCTGGATGAACACGAAAACCGCGCCCACCAGACTGACGTCGATCAGCAGCAGATCGGTGTTGAAGATGAACAGGAAGGGCAGGATCACCGTCCTCAGGCTGTAGAAGAACGCCGTGAAGCCGGTGCGTATTGGGTCGCCACCCGACACGGCCGCCGCCGCGAAGGACGCGAGTCCCACGGGTGGCGTCACGTCCGCCATGATTCCGAAGTAGAAGACGAAGAGATGCACGGCGATCAAGGGCACGATCAGGCCGTTCTGCGCGCCCAGCTCGACCACCACCGGCGCCATCAGCGAGGACACGACGATGTAGTTGGCCGTGGTCGGCAGGCCCATGCCGAGGATCAGGCTGATGATCGCGGTGAACACCAGGATCAGGATCAGGCTGCCGCCGGAAACGAACTCGACGAACTCGGCCATCACCTGGCCGATGCCGGTCAGGGTCACGGTGCCGACGATGATGCCGGCGGTCGCCGTGGCGACGGCGATGCCGATCATGTTGCGCGCGCCGGAAATCAGGCCGTCGAGCAGTTCGATGAAGCCCTGCCGGGTTTCCGCGCTCAGCCTGGCCTCGCCCCGGAACAGCGCCTTCAGCGGCCGCTGGGTGATCAGAATGAAGATCATGAAGGTCGCGGCCCAGAAGGCGGAAAGGCCCGGCGACTTGCGCTCGATCATCAGGAACCAGACCAGCACCACGATCGGCAGAATGTAGTGCAGACCGGTCTTCACCACCTGCCCGGCGATCGGCAGCTTGACGATTTCCGAGTTGGGATCGTCCATCTCCAGATCCGGCGCGCGCGCGGCGATCCAGACCAGCAAGACGTATACCGCCACCAACAGGGCCGCCACGCCAAATCCGATCGTGCCGCCGAGCAGCATCTTCAGGAACTCCATCACGTAGTAGGTGACGGCGGCCAGGATGAGAATCGAGGAGAGGATGATTCCGGTGCGGATCAGGCTTTGCTTCAGCGGCGTGATGACCGGCTTCGGCAGGCCTTTCATGTCGGCCTTGAGCGCCTCGAGATGGACCAGATAGAGCAGCGCGATGTAGGAGATCGTCGCCGGCAGGAAGGCGTGCTTGATCACCTCGACGTAGGAGATGCCGACGTACTCGACCATCAGAAAGGCGGCGGCGCCCATCACCGGCGGCATGATCTGGCCGTTGACCGAGGAACCGACCTCGACGGCGCCGGCCTTCTCAGAAGAAAAGCCGACCCTCTTCATCAGCGGAATGGTGAAGGTGCCGGTGGTCACCACGTTGGCGATCGAGGAACCGGAGATCAGCCCGGTCATCGCCGAGGCCAGCACCGCGGCCTTGGCCGGTCCGCCGCGCAGATGGCCGAGCAGCCCGAAGGCGAGCTGGATGAAGTAGTTGCCGGCCCCGCCCTTATCGAGCAGGGAGCCGAACAAAACGAACAGAAACACGAAGGAAGCGGAAACGCCCAGCGCGATACCGAACACGCCTTCCGTGCCCAGCCACTGATGCGACATCGCCTTCTGGAAGGACGCGCCGCCCCAGCGGATGACGTCGGGCACCAGCGGCGACGAGCCGAAGAAGATGTAGGCGAGAAACACCAGCGCCACGATCATCAACGGCGGCCCCAGCGCGCGGCGCGTGGCCTCCAGCAGAATGACCAGTCCGGCGCCCGCCGTGTAGATGTCCATCTCGGTCGGACGGCCGGGCCGATTGGCCAAGTCGTCGTAGAACAGGAAGAGATAGCCGGCGCAGAAAGCCCCCGCGATGGCGAAGACCCAATCGAGAATCGGCACCCGGTTGCGCGGGCTGCGCGTCAGCGCGGGATAGGAGGTGAAGGTGAGAAAGATCGCGAGCGCCAGGTGAATGGCGCGGGTCTCGGTGTTGTTAAGGACGATGCCGGAAACGTAGCTGCCGGCGATAAAGGGCAACGGCGAGGCGATCCAGAGCTGAAACAGGGACCAGAACAAGGCGACCCCGGCCAGGGCGATGCCTACGGGCCCCACGACGTTTCGCGCGCCAGTATCCGTCGAGGCGACGAGATCCTGGAGCTCTTCTTCCGAAAGGGCCCCGTCCTGATTTTTATCCGAATCCGCCATATCGCTATCCCCCTGCCAAACCGCCGGAACTGGCCGCCGCGGGCTTGTCTCAGCCCTTATCGCCGGCCCTTCGGGTTACGCCGCGGCCCTGCCGCGATGCCTCGATCCGCGTAACGCCGCCGGGCGAAGCCAAAGCTTCGCCCGGCGCGCTGCGCGGAGCAGCCGGATTACATCCAGCCGCGCTCCTTGTAGTACTTCACGGCGCCGTCATGCAGCGGCGCGGAGAGACCGTCCTTGATCATCTCCTCTTCCTTCAGATTGGCGAAGGCAGGGTGAAGCTTCTTGAAGTCGTCGAAGTTCTCGAAGACCGCCTTGACGACCTCGTAGACCACATCCTCGGGAACCTCGGCCGAAGTGACGAAGGTCGCGCCGACACCGAAGGTCGTCACGTCTCCGTCGCTGCCGCGGTACATGCCGCCGGGAATCGTCGCCTTACGATAGTAGGCGTTGTCCGCGACCAGCTTGTCGATCTCCGGACCGTCGACGTTGACCAGCACGGACTCGCAGGAGGTGGTGGCTTCCTGGATCGAGCCGGAGGGATGGCCGACGGTGAAGATCATGGCGTCGATCTGATTATCGCAGAGCGCCTGGCTCTGCTCCGCCGACTTCAGCTCGGAGGCCAGGGAGAAGTCGTCGACGCTCCAGCCTAGAGCGTCCAGCACCACGTCCATGGTGTCGCGCTGACCCGAACCCGGGTTACCGATGTTGACCCGCTTGCCCTTCAGATCCGCGAAGTCGGTGATACCGGAATCGGCGCGCGCGACCACGGTAAAGGGCTCGGGATGCACCGAGAAGACGGCGCGCAGCCCCTCGAAGGGGCCCTGGTCGGCGAAGGTCTCGCTTTCGCCATGGTAGGACTTGTACTGGATGTCCGACTGGGCGACGCCGAACTCGAGCTCGCCTTCGCGGATGGTGTTGACGTTGTACACCGAACCGCCGGTCGATTCGACCGAGCAGCGGATGCCGTGCTGCTTGCGGTTCTTGTTGACCAGGCGGCAGATCGCGCCGCCGGTCGGATAGTAGACACCCGTCACGCCGCCCGTGCCGATGGACACGAAGCGCTGCTCCTGGGCTTCCGCGGAGCCGGTCGACCCGGCCAAGGCGATGCCGGCCGTGAACGCCAGCGCCAAACCCGTCAAAGCAAGTTTCTTCATGGCAAATTGCCTCCGTCTTTCATTTATCGAAGATCATCCCGCAGGATGGAGCAGCCGCCAGTCGTGGCCGCTGCGCCGACCGCGCCGTAGGGCACGGCGGGCTCGCCGCCGGGAAAGGCGGCGAGCCGTATCGCACAAATCCCTGGGAACGACATGCCCCCGGGGCCGCGAAAAAAGGTCGGACTTGGCGAGATAACGCCAATTGCGTGAATGGCAGAACCATTACTCCCTGTGCCGTCGCTTCTAGCGCTTGTGACTGCGCCTTTCCGAGCGACCAGCCATTCAAACATGAAGACGCGCGAAATGGCCAGCCTGTAATGCCACCTGGAAAATCTCAATATTTCCCAGCAGTTTCAAGAAATTAGATATCTTAGATTCACAGTCCTCTCGTTACCCTGCACGCCTAGGCTGCAGCGCAACCCTTGCCTGAGGCGGCTTTGCCGGAACCCTTACTGGGCTTCGGCCAGGGCAATGTCGATGGCCGCGCCCAGCCTCTCGGCGATCTCACCGACCTGCTGCGGGCCGATGATGAAGGCCGGCGCGAGCAGGATATGATCCCCGCTCTTTCCATCGACCGTGCCGCCGTTCGGATAGCACAGCAGGCCCTGCCCCATGGCCGCGCTCTTGACCTTTGCAAAGAGCTTGCGCGCGGGATCGAAGGCCGCCTTGCTGGCCCGATCGGCGACCAGCTCGACGCCGATGAACAGCCCCCGCCCCCGGATATCGCCAACATGGGCGTGATTGCCCAGACGCTCCTCCAGTGCCGCGAAGAGCGCGCCACTTTGTGTCTGGACATTGTCCAGCAGGCCTTCGCGTTCGATTGCCTGTTGCACCGCCAGGGCGCCGGCGCAGGCCGTGGGGTGGCCGATATAGGTAAAGCCGTGCTGGAAGGCGCCGCTGCCGGAAGCGATGCTGTCGTAGATGTCGTCGCTCATCAGGCAGGCGCCGGTCGCCTGGTAGCCGGCACCCAGGCCCTTGGCGCAGGTCAGGATGTCCGGCGAGATGCCTTCCTGCTCGCAGGCGTAGAGCGTCCCGGTCCGGCCCATGCCGCTCATCACCTCGTCGAGAATCAGCAGCACGCCATATTTGTCGCAGATCTCGCGGACCCGCGTGAAATAGCCGGGCACCGGGGGCACCGCGCCCAGGGTGGCACCGACCACGGTCTCGGCGAAGAAGCCGATCACCTGATCCGGGCCGAGCTCCAGGATCGCCGCCTCCAGCTCGTCGGCCACGCGCTGGCCGTAGTCCGCCTCGCTCTCACCGTCGCGGCGGCCGCGATAGGCGAAGCAGGGCGAGATGTGCGTGGTCTCCTTGAGCAGCGGCTCGAAGACCTCGCGCCGCCCCGGATTGCCGCCGACGGCCAGGGCGCCCAGGGTGTTGCCGTGGTAGCTCTGGTTGCGCGAGATGAAATAGCGCCGCCCGGTCTCGCCCTTCTCGTAGAAGTACTGCCGCGCCAGCTTCATCGCCGTCTCGTTGGCCTCGGAACCGCCCGAGAGGAAATAGACCCTGCCCAGGCGGCAGTCCGGGATCCTCGCCTTGGCGCGGGAGATCAGATGCTCGGCCAGCGCCTCGGCGGGCTCGTTGGTGAAGAAGGAGGTGTGGGCGTAGGGCAGCTTGTCGAGCTGCGCCTTGATCGCCTCGATCACCGGCCTGTAGCTGTGCCCGAGACAGGACACCGCGGCGCCGCCCGAGGCATCGAGATAGCGCTTGCCCGCGCTGTCGATCAGATAGGGCCCATCGCCGGCCACGGCGACCGGCAGGCTGGCGGAGATGTTGCGGTGAAGGATGTAGGTCATGACGCTTCCAGCTGCCTGACTGCGAAGCATCTATGCAAGCACTCCGTCCCGCTGGTTACCAGCCGAATTGTTTCGGCGCGCAGTCGCGTCTAGCATGGCGCCCGACCCGCCCCTTCCAACCCTCCGAGAGCCGATGAACCTAAAAGATCACATCCGCAGCGTTCCGGATTTCCCCAAGCCTGGGATCCTGTTCTACGACATCTCCACATTGCTGATGAACGCCAAGGCCTGGGAGGCGACGGTGGAGCAGCTCGCCGAGGCCGTGGCGCCGCACAAGCCGGACATGCTCTGCGGCATCGAATCCCGCGGTTTCCTGACCGCCGCGCCGCTGGCGCTGCGTCTTGGCCTGGGCTTTTTCATGATCCGCAAGCGTGGCAAGCTGCCCGGCGCGACCCGGGAGTACACCTACGATCTGGAATACGGCCAGGACAGCATCGAAATCCAGGCCGACGCGGTTCAGCCGGGCCAGAAGGTGGTGGTGATGGACGACCTGCTGGCGACCGGAGGCACCATGAGCGCGGCGGTCGAACTGCTGCGCGCCTGCGGCGCCGAGGTGACCGGCGCGGCTTGCATCATCGAGCTCGGCTTCCTCGAGGGCCGCAAGCGCCTCGACATCCCGGTCAGCTCCCTGATCGTCTACGACTCCTGAAGCCGGCCGCGCCGGCATGCGAAGGGGCGGCCCTCTCCATCTTGCGTCAACAGATGGTGTCTTTTGTCCCACGCTGCTCTAGCGTGCTGCCTGCAGCAACGACCCGGGCAGCGAAAATATGCGCCTCCGCAACATTCGAGAGCTGGGCTTCCACAACCGCTACACCGCTGGGCGTTGTCTGGTATGTGTCGCCGATAGTCTGCAGGTCGGACGGGGTCCGCTGCCCCCACCGCTCCTGCGCTTGCTGCGCGAATCGCTGGCCGAGAGCGGCGTAGAGCTTGCCGCGTTTCCCGGTCAAGCCGAAGCGGACGCGGCGGCCATCGCCGGCGGGCTCGCCGCCGCGCTGCAGTCCGAACTCTATCGCAAACCCTGGCGTAGCGGGGCCCTGCCTGCCGACCCCGGCAGTATCCGCTTCTTTCTCGAGTACGTGGAGCCCGACCTCGCCCGCTTCTGCGTCGGCAGCGCCTTGGGGCTCACGGCCAAGCTGCTGGAGGCCGGGTCCGAACCGGGGCCCGCGTTAGCGGCCAGCCTGCGGGAATTGCTGAAGTCGCATCGACAACGGCAGTACCGCGCCACACTTCAGATCAATACGCGCGAGCTGCTGGAAAAAGCGGAGGCGCGGGGAATCCCTTGGAAACGCATCGTGCGCGGCGCGCCTCACACACAGCTTGGCCAGGGACGTAAGCTGCAGCGCTTCCGCCACGCGATGTGCGGCCTGGATAGCGTCATGGGCTCGGATTTGTCCCGCAACAAGATTCTCGCGCATCGCATCCTCGCCGGCGCCGCCCTACCGGTCCCAAAGACAGCGCAGCTGTTCAGCGAAGACCAGGCGGCCGCCATGGCCCGGGCGATCGGCTATCCGGTCGTGATTAAGCCAAATTCCTTGCTCAAGGGCGCCGGGGTCTTCGTCAACCTCGCTACGGAAGACGAAGTGCGGCAGGCTTACACCAAGGCGGCGGCCTATGGCGCGGGCGTCAACATGGAAAGCATGATCGCCGGTGACGATCACCGGATCCTGGTGGTTGCCGGCCGTTTCGTCGCCGTCGCCCGGCGCGAGCCAGCGAAGGTCACCGGCGATGGCAAGCTCTGCCTTCGCGAGCTGGTTGCCGCGGAGAACGACAATCCGCTGCGCCGGAACCGCCACCTCGACATGCTTGAGCTGATCAAGCTGGACGAGGAGACCGACCGCCTGCTCGCCAGGATCGGCCTGACACTCGACACGGTGCCCGCGCAGGGTCGGATCGTGCCCTTGAAAGCGACCGCCAACATCGCCACCGGCGGAACAGCGACAGACTTCACCGACAGCATTCATCCCGACAACATCGCCATGGCGGAGCGCGCCGCGCGCTTGGTCGATATCGAGGTCGCGGGGATCGACTACATCACCACCGATATCTCCCGCTCCTTCCGCGAAACCGGCGGCGCAATCTGTGAGGTCAACACCTGGGTCAGCCTGGCGCCGCACCGCATCGCCGATCCGACGCGCGATATCATCTCGCCGATCCTGGAGCGCGCCTTCCCGCCGGGCGACGACGGCCGCATCCCCATCGCGGCAATTACGGGCAGCGAACGCCACGGGGCCGTGGTCCACCGGCTGGCGCGGATTCTTAAGGCGGCCGGCCTGCCCTGCGGCGACACAACGGACAAGGAAGCGCGGATCGACGGGGTAACGGTCGATTTCGGCAAGCTGGCCGGTTACAGCGGGGCCGAGCTGGTGCTGCACGACCCTCTCTGCGCGGCGGCGGCCCTGGCCCTCGATCCAGCAGATATCGTCAGGCGTGGACTGGCCTTCGATCGTTGCAACGTGGCCGGGGTCTTCGGCGTCACGGAGCTATCGGGCGAAGCACGGGCGGCGGTGCGGCGGCTCTGCGCCTCGGCCACGGATGCTGTGGTCCTTCGCGCAGAAGACGCGGACCCGCGACGTCGAACCGAGTTCGCCGAAGGCCGGCGGCTGATCCTGGTGGCCGAGCATGGCCTCGATGAAACGCTGCGCCGCCATCTCGCGGACGGCGGCGAGGCCGTGCTTGCCGAAACTGGCAAGGACGGCGAGGTGATTCTGATGTATCGCAAAGGCACAGCCCACGAAGTCCTGCTGCCGGGCCGTCAGATTGTCCGCTCTGCGGCGCCCGCCGACAGGGAGGAGCTCGCCAGCGCCCTCGCCGCCGCGGCGCTCGCGTTGGGCCTGGATCTGCCGCCTGCGATCATAGCTGCCGGTCTCGCCGGCGAAGCCTGTCCTGCAGGGTCGCGGTAACCGCCGAACCTTGCCTCCGCGCAAGCCGCAAGCGCGACGACAGCCGGTCAGCTCCCCGATCGTCTACGACTCCTGAAGCCGCGCGAAGCGCACCGCCAGCTTGAGCAAGGCGAGATCGCTGCCCGGCGGCCCGATCAGCGATAGCCCCAGGGGACAGCCCGCGACCTGCGCCAGCGGCAGGGTTATCTGCGGCAGGCCCGTGAGCCCCGCGAAGCAGGTCAGGCTGAGCACGCGGCTGCGATGATCGCGCAGTTCCTCCGCGCCCGCGGAATTCAGCGGAGCGATATCCGGCGCGCTCGGCAGACAGATCACCCCCTGCGCGCCGAGCAGGCCGAGCGCCCTCTTGCGCAAGCCGGCGCGGGACTTCTTGAACGCCGCGTTGTCCCAATTGTCGAGGCCCATGACCCAGGTGAAGCGCTCCTCCACCTCCGGTCCGAACTTCGGCCGCGTTTCGGTGATCCAGGCGCCGTGACTGGCGCGAATCTCCTCCGCCTGCAACAGGCGAAACCGCAGCATCCAGTCGGCTAATCCGCCGCCCGGCTCGCCGAGCGTGACCTCCCCGCCCGGTCCGACGAATTGCTCCAACCCGGCGACCAGCGGCTCCAGGGCGGCACGGGCCGCCGGCAGCGCAAGATCGAAGGCATCCTGGGCGCGCAGCAGGCGTGACGGCGTCCAGTCCTTACCGTTTTCCGCGACCCCGGCGAAAAGCACCTGACCGACGCGCAGCAGCGTCTCTGGCTCGCGCGCGAACCACCCCGCGGTGTCGAAGCTCGGCGCCAGGGGCATCACCCCCTCCAGGCTGAGCAGGCCATGGGTCGGGCGCAGGCCATAGAGGCCACAGTAGCTGGCCGGAATGCGAATCGAACCGCCGGTGTCGCTGCCCAGGGCCGTGTCCGCCAGCCCCCCGGCGACGGCCGCCGCCGAACCGCTGGAGGAACCGCCGGGAATCCGCCCCGGCGCGTTGACGTTGGTCGGCGTGCCGTAGTGGAAGTTCTGCCCATTGAGGCTATAGGCCAGTTCATCGGTGATGGTCTTGCCGACCACCGTGGCTCCGGCGTCGAGCAGCTGCCGCACCAGCGGGGCCGTGGCCGCGGCGGGCGCATGGCTGCGCGCCCAATCCGGATTGCCGCAACCGGTGACGAAGCCGGCAATGTCATAGATATCCTTGACCGCCAGGCTCATGCCCTGGAGCGGCCCGCCCGCCGCGCCTTCTACGCACAGCTGGCTGCCGGGAACGAAGGCGCCGAGAGAATCCTGCATGGCTTGGCCTTTCCTGGATTTTCAAGCAGGGCTTAGGACAAGACCGGCTTCAGGGCAAGCCTGGCCTAGGAGCAAATACGCCCGGGGGCGAAAGCCGGGTGTGAGCCGCCGCGCGATGCGCTAGCCTAGTGCCGTGAGCCGTGCGCGTCGCACGGCAGTTAAAACGCGGGAAAGATGGCAAAGATATCTACGGTGCGGCTACACGAGCTGGGACGCCTCGGCTATCACAACAGTTACACGGCGGGCAAAGCCCTGATCTTCGCCATCGAAGCGCCGGCAGCGGAGATCGTCGAGGCGAAAAAGCTGCACCCCTCCCTGGTCGCGCTGCTCTGCGAGCTGCTGCCCGAGATCGAGGCGACGCCGGCGGACGACGGCGGCGGCCGGCAAGGTCTGGCGCAGATCCTGCGGAGCAAAGCGGTGCAGCGCGGCTGGCTCGCGGGAGGACTCGCCGCGGCGCTCCAACAGGATGTCTATCCCGGAAAGACCAGTTTCGGCGGTCTGCCGGAGAAGCCTAGCCTGTCCTGCTTTTACATCGAGTACCGCGACGCCGCGCTGGCGCGTCTCTGCGCGGAGACCGCCGCCGGGCTGGCGCACTATCTCTGCGCGCAGCCGCAAACCGCGCCCGAACAGGCCGAGGTCGATCTTCGGGTCGTCGTCGCGAATTACAGGGCCCGCAATCTGGATGCGGCTCTCCAAGCGAACACGCGGGAGATCCTGGCCAAGGCGGAAGCGCGCGGGATCCCCTGGTACAGCACGGCCGACGGCGCGCCCTACATACAGCTCGGCCAAGGCTGCAAGCTGCATCGTTTCAACGGCGTGCTCAACGACCGGGACGGTCTGCTGGCCAGCGAAATTGAATACAACAAACACCTGTCTCACCGGTTGCTGGCCGAGGCTGGCCTGCCGACCCCCAAGGCCGCGTTCCTCCGCGACGAGGCGCAGGCCGTCGCGGCGGCGCGCCACATCGGCTATCCGCTGGTGTTGAAGCCCAATACCCACGGCAAGGGTGTCGGCGTGATCATCGGACTAACGACGGAACAGGAGGTGCGCGAGGCTTTTTTCAGGACGCAGGCCCATGCGAAGGGCGTCATCATGGAAAGCTTCATTCCCGGCGACGATCATCGCCTGCTCGTCGTGGGTGGAAAGCTGATCGCCGCCGCGCGCCGCATCCCGGCTCGGGTCCTGGGCGACGGAAAGAGCAGCATCCGCGAGTTGATCGCCACTGCAAATCGCGACCCGCGGCGGCGGCGGCGCAACGTCACGGTGCTGGCGCATATCAACTTCGACGAGGAGACCCAAAGGCTGCTGGAGCAAGCCGGCCTGACGCTCGACTCCGTCCCGCCCAAGGGGGCGGCGGTGCTGCTCAAGCGCACCGCCAACATCTCCACCGGCGGCACCGCCGAGGACGTGACCGGGATAATCCACCCCGACAACGTGGCTCTAGCCGAGCGCGCGGCCCGCATCATCGGGCTCGACATCGCTGGAGTGGACTTCATCACAACCGACATCAGCCGCTCCCACTACGAGGTTGGCGGTGCGATCTGCGAGCTGAACACCCGCGTCGGCCTCGGTCCCCATCGCGCCGCCAATCCCAGCCACGATGTCGTCTCTGCGATCCTGGAGCGGGCTTTTCCCCCGGGCGAGAACGGACGCATCCCCTTCGCCGCGCTCTGCGGCGGCGGTAACGGCGCGGTGCTGCGAAGCCTGGCGCGGATCCTTGCCAACAGCGGCCTGTGCTGCGGCGTCGCCGATGCCGAGGGCATGACAATCGGCGGGGCTCGGGCCACCCTAGGCCGGCTCGACAACTATCGCGGCGCCGAAATGCTTTTCGGAAATCCTGACTGCGAAGCCGCGCTGCTCGCTCTCTCCGCGAAGAACATTCTCGCGCGCGGCCTGGCTTTTCAACACTGCGACGTCGCCGCGATCCTGGGGCAGACGGAACCGCCCCGGCAAGAAACGCGGCAAGGCCTGCGGGAAGCCTGGCGCCGCCTGCTTGCCAGCGCGCAGGACGCGGTGGTCCTCGACGCCGACGACGCGGACTGCATGGCGCTGCTGGAAACGCTTCCGGACCGCCAGGGCGGCACACGCAGGATAGTGGTCAGCGAAAAGGGACTGACGCCGCAGGTTGCCAAACATCTGCGGGACGGCGGCGAGGCCGTGCTGACCGAAGCCATCGAGAACTGCCCCTGCGCGCTTGTCCACCACCAGGGCAAGAAACGCCGCGTCTTGCTGCGCGGCGAGTCCAGCCTGTCCAGAGAACAGCTACAGGCCGCCGCCATCGCACAGGCGCTGCGGCTGCCGGAGGAAGCGCTCGCGGGCGCGTTCGCGCAGGACACCGGCGCCCAAAAACACACGGCCCCCGCCGTGGGCTAACCCGATTGCACCCTTGCAAAATCCTGCTTTTAACGCCGCGCCCGCGCCGTTAAGACCCAGGAGCAGCAACGACGCGACGTGAGGGGAGGCGATGAAGGATCGGCGCCGTATCGCGGAAGACGGCTTTGCCGCCGGGTTCCTGGCGATCCTGCCGCTGGTGGTCGCCGTCGCGCCCTTCGGCCTGCTGCTCGGCGCCCTCGCCGTGCAAAAGGGGCTTTCGCCTTTCGAAGTCGGTTTGATGAGCGCGCTGGTCTTCGCGGGAGCCTCGCAGTTCGTCGCCATCGAGATCTGGACCACGCCGCCGCTGGTGGCGCTGCTCGGCGCAACCGCGCTGATGGTCAACCTGCGCCATGTGCTGATGGGCGCCGCCCTGGCCCCGGAAATCAAGAGCTGGCCCCGTTCCCTCGCCTATGGCGGTCTCTTCTTCCTGGCCGACGAGAACTGGGCCTTTTCGCTGCGCCGCGCCGCGCAGAAGCCGCTGACGCCGGCCTACTACGCCGGTCTGGCGCTGCCGCTCTACGGCGCCTGGGTTGCGACGACGACTCTGGGAGCGATCTTTGGCGGGGTCCTGCAAGACCCGGCGCGCTACGGCCTCGATTTCGCATTCACCGCGGTCTTCCTGACCCTGCTGGTCGGCCTCTGGAAGGGCCCGCGAACTCTCTGGCCGTGGCTCGCCAGCGCCGCCGTCGCGGTCGCCGGATACCTCTTGCTGCCCGGGGTCTGGTACATCGCCCTGGGCGGGCTGGCCGGCAGCCTGGCGGGCGCCCTGCAGCCTCCTCCCCAGGCACAGGGGCCGCGCAATGCAGCTTGATCCCCTGGTTTTCGCCAGTATCGCGGCAATGGCCCTGGCCACCTACGCGACGCGCTTCCTCGGCTTCTGGCTGGTCCGCCACCGCGCGGTCAGCGGACGCTTCGCCGGCGCCCTGGAAGCCGTGCCCGGCGCGGTGCTGACGGCGATCATCGCGCCGATGGTTCTGGCGACCGGTCCGGCGGAAAGCGCCGCCGCGCTGATTACTCTGCTATTGGCCTCGCGGCTGCCGCTGATCCTCGCGGTGGCCGGCGGCTGCGTCGCGGTCGTCGCCCTGCGCGCGCTGCTCGGCTGAGCGCCGGCTAGATCCGCGTCGACTCGCTCTCCGGCTCCGCTTTCGGATTGGGCGCGCGGTCCGGAGTCTTGGGATCGGCCCGGCGAATGATGATATCGCCGTTGTCCAGCACCTCGGGCATCTCGTACTGCGGGATGCTTTCGAGAAAGTTTTCGAGCGCCCGCATCACCGTCTCCAGGCCCTTGCGCGCACGCTCCTCGTATTCGTTGTCCGCGCCGCCCTCGTCGGCGCGCGCCATACCGGCCGGGAAGATCAGAACGGCAGCCGCCGCGGCCGCCAGGAACACTGCCCGCATGGTTTCGTCTCCTCTCGTGGAGGCCCAGATTCGCGGGAAATTATGGCCTCAATCAGGCGCTGGAGCGCGCCGGCGCAGCAGCAGAATTCCCCCCAGCGCGAAGAGGCCGCAGATCGTCGCCGGCACCGCGATAAAGCCGTGGGGATCCCAGACATCCATGGCCGAGCCAGTGAGCAGCGGGCCGAGGGAAGAGCCGACCTCGTAGAAGATGATGAAGCCGGCGTTGGCGACCGCGAAGTCCTGCGGCCGCAGTGTCTGGCCGAGCAACGCCAGACCGAGCGTATAGAAGCCCAGGACGCCGCCGCCGATCCCGAACAGCGTCGCCCCGAAGAGCAGCGGATTGGCAACGCTCCAGGGCAGCAGCAGACAGAGCCCGCAGGTCAGCGCCGAGAGCAGCAGCAGGGTGCGCCGGCGGTCCCAGCGGTCGGACAGCCAGCCGAGCGGGTATTGCAACACGATGCCGCCGAGCAGAAACACTGTCAGGGCGCGCAGGGCATCGCTCTCGTCCAGCCCGCCGCGAATGCCGTAGAGCGTGGAGAAGGTGTAGAAGGTGACCTCGCTGAAGCCGGCGATACAGGCGGCGCCGAAGATGATCGGCGCGCTGCGGATCACCGCCAGCAGGGGCAGGCTGTGGCGCGGCGATATCTCCGGGGCGAGGCCCCAGACGGCGGTCAGCGGCAGGCCGGAGAAGATCAGCGCCAGGGCGGCGGCGGCGAAGGGCCGCCAGTCGTCGCTGCCGGTAACATCGAGAACCAGCGGGCCGAGCGCCATGCCGGAAAACAGGCTGACGGCGTAGATCGCCAGAATGCGTCCCCGGCTCTCGCCCTCGACGATGGTGTTGATCCAGGTCTCGCTGATCAGCCAGGGCAGGCCGAGACCGGCGGCGGCACAGAACCACAGCAGGCACCAGGCCCAGGGATTGGGAAACAGCGGCAGCAGCAGCACGCAGACGATGCCGAGGCCAAGTCCGCAGTAGATCGTGGTGACCGCGCCGAGCCGCCCGACTAGACGCGGCGCCAGGATCATCGAACTGCCGATGGCCAGCGGCCCCATGGCGGCGACGATGCCGATCACCAGAGAAGAATAGCCGAGCCCCTCCAGGAACAGCGCGGTCAGCGGAAAGGACACGCCCATGAACAGCCCGATCGCCGTCATATGCACGATCAAGGCCGTAAGGCAGCGCCGGCGCTGACCTGCGGTCAGCGTGAGGGTCGTGTCGCTCATGAGTGTCTCCGTTATGGGAGATGGGCTTTAGACGCGGCAAGATCGGCTGTCTAGAACAACGTCATCGGTAAGATCGGCAAGATCTGCGGCAAGATGCCCAGCGCGCCTTGGAGCGACGGCGAACACCGGAACGCGAGACTGTCCCTCGACAGCCACTGGAGCGCGTGCCAGAAATTGAGCCGCAGAGAAATCACGCCAGCCGGGGCTCCGCCATGACCGAGAATCTCGCCTTCCTGACCGCGCAGCAGCTGCTCGACGGCTATCGCAGCGGCGCCTTCTCGCCGGTCGAGGCCGTCGAGGCCGTCCTGGCGCGGATCGATACGCACAATCCGGCGATCAACGCCTTCATGCTGGTCGATCATGCCGGCGCGCGCGCCGGCGCCGAGGCCAGCGCCGCGCGCTGGCGGGCGGGCGAACCCCAAGGCCTGCTGGATGGCGTGCCCGTCACCATCAAGGACATCATTCTGACCGAAGGCTGGCCGACCCTGCGCGGCTCCAAGACCACGGACCCCACGGGCCCCTGGCGGGAAGACGCCCCCTGCACCGCGCGGCTCAAGGAGGCCGGCGCGATCGTGCTCGGCAAGACCACCACGCCGGAGTTCGGCTGGAAGGGCGTCACCGATTCCCCGCTCAGCGGCATCACCCGCAACCCCTGGAACCTGGAGCGCACACCGGGCGGTTCCAGCGGCGGCGCCGCCGCGGCGGCGGCCAGCGGCATGGGCGCCCTGCACATCGGCACCGACGGCGGCGGCTCGATCCGCATCCCCGCCAGCTTCTGCGGCATCGTCGGGCACAAACCCTCCTTCGGGCGGGTTCCCGCCTACCCGCTCAGTCCCTTCGGCACCATCGCCCATGTCGGACCGATGACCCGTTCGGTCCATGACGCAGCGCTGATGCTCTCCGTGATCTCGGCCCCGGACCCGCGCGACTGCTACACCCTGCCGGACAGCCAGCAGGACTTCACCCAGGGCCTGGAGGACGGCATCGCGGGGCTGCGCGTCGGCTTTTCGCCCACCCTCGGCGGCAACCGCGTCGATCCCGAGGTCGCCGCGCTGGTGGCCAAGGCGGCGGCGCGCTTCGAGGAACTGGGCGCCAGCGTCGAAGAGGTCGAGCCGGGTTTGGCGGACTGCGACAAGGTGTTCCGCACGCTCTGGTTCAGCGGCGCCGGCAAGATCGCCGCCGCCCTGAGCGACGAGCAGCAGGCCCTGCTCGATCCCGGCTTCCTAGAGATCGCACAGCTCGGGCAGCAGACCCATCTGCACGATTACTTCGACGCGATGAAGCAGCGCGAGGCCATCACCGTAGCGATGTGCCAGTACCATGAGACCTATGACCTGCTGCTGACGCCGGCGCTGTCCCTGCCCGCCTTCCCCGCCGGCATGAACGCGCCGCATCACGAGAGCGGCGAGCAGTGGGTCGATTGGACGCCTTTCTCCTTCCCCTTCAACCTGACCCAGCAGCCGGCCGCCTCGATGCCCTGCGGCCTTTCCTCCGAGGGGCTGCCGGTAGGCCTGCAGATCGTCGGTCCGCGCTACCGCGACGATCTGGTGCTGCGCGCGGCGCGCGCCTTCGAAACGATCTCGCCGGTCGTGCTGCCCCGGCTGGACTAGAAGGATGCCGCCCGAGGGAGTTGCCAGAGGCGCGATCGCTTGCGGCCATCCGGCGACGGCCGCGGCAGCCCGCGAGATTCTGGAGGACGGCGGCAGCGCCTTCGACGCCGCCCTGGCGGCAATCTGCGCGGCCAGCGTCGCCGAGCCCGTTCTTGCCTCGCTCGGCGGCGGCGGTTTCCTGCTGGCCCAGACCGCCGCCGGGGAGCGCTGGGTCTACGACTTTTTCGTCGACACACCGCGCCGCAAACGCCGGGCGGAGGATATCTCCTTCTATCCCGTGCTGGCGGACTTCGGCACCGCGAGCCAGGAATTCCATATCGGCCTGGGGGCGGCGGCGCTGCCCGGCGTCATCAAGGGGCTGTTCGCCGTGCATCGCGATCTTGCCTCCCTGCCGCTGTCCCGGCTGGTCGCCCCGGCGGCAGGGCTGGCCCGCGACGGCGTTGTCCTGCGGCCGGAAGACGCCTTCATTCTCAAGGTGGTGGAACCGATCCTCACCGCCCACGACGATACCAGGACGATTCTCTGCGGCCCCGACGGCAAACCCCTCGCAAGCGGCGCGCGCTTTTATCAGCCGGCGCTGGCCGAGGCCTTGGAGGCCCTGGCGGAGGAAGGCGAAGGCCTGCTGCACGGCGGGCCCTGGGGCGAGGCCTTGCTCGCCCTGTCCCGCGCCGAGGGCGGCCAACTCAGCGAAGACGATCTCCGCGACTACAGGGTCGAACGCCGGCGGCCGCTGATCCAACGCTACCGGGGCGCCGAACTGGCGACCAACCCGCCGCCCTCGAGCGGCGGCTTGCTGATCTCCTTCGCCCTGGGCCTGCTCGGCGAAGCGGCGCTGCCGCCGGAGGGCTTCGCCACGCCCGAACATCTGCGCCTGCTCGGCGAGGCGATGATCCTGACCGCGCGGGCGCGCCAGGAAAGCGGCCTGAACGAAGCCGAAAACGCCGCGGACACGCTCGGCGCCGCGGCGCGTCTGCAGGATCCGGAGCTGCGCCGCCGCTACGCCGCGGAGATCGGCACGCGGCCAAGCACGGCGCGCGGCACCACCCACATCTCGATCGTCGACGGCGCCGGCAACCTCGCCTCCGTCACCCTCTCGAACGGCGAGGGCTGCGGCCGCACGCTGCCCGGCACCGGGATCATCCTCAACAACATGCTGGGCGAGGAGGATATCAACCCGCGCGGCTTCCAGACCTGGCCGCAGGGCACGCGCATCGGCTCGATGATGGCGCCGAGCATCGTGACTCTGTCCGATGGCGGGGCGGTTGCACTGGGCTCCGGCGGGTCCAACCGCATCCGCACCGCGATCCTGCAGGTGCTGAGCAACCTGGTCGACTTCGCCATGCCGGCCGAGCAGGCCGTACGCGCGGCGCGGCTGCATATCGAGCGCGGCGTCGCCAACGTCGAGGATGGCTTTCCGCCAAGCGCCCTGGCCGGGCTGGAGGGGCTGGGCTGCGAGACCGTCCTCTGGCCCCAGGGCAATCTGTTTTTTGGCGGCGTGCATCTGGCCGCGCGTGGCCCAGAAGGCCTGCTCACCGCCGTGGGCGACCCCCGGCGCGGCGGCGTCGCGGCGCTGCTCTAGGCATAAAGAAAGGCGCCGGTCCAGGGACCGGCGCCTGCCTTCACGGATCGGAGCGACGGCGGGCAATGGGGTGCCGCGCCGTGGCGGGGGTTAGGCCGCTTTGGTTTCCGACCGCGACTTGGTGATGTAGGCCTTGTCGCAATGCTCCGCGCAGTAGGGTTTTCCGGGCACCGCTTCGGCCTCGCAGAAATGGAAATTGCTATCGCCGGGATCGCCGATCGGCCAGACGCAGCTCTGCGCGCCGCTGGCCGCGCGGATCCGGCGCGGCGCTTCCTTGCGCTGCGCGACCGGCGGCGTGTAGCTGCTCGCCTCGGGCGCCGGCTCGACCTGGGGCCGGATGTTCAGCACCCTGCGGCGGGGCGTGGCGCTGCCGTCGCGCTTGATCGGCGAGGGCCGCGCCGGCAGCTTCAGGCGATGCGCCTTGCCGACCACGGCATTCTTCGACACGCCCAGCTTCTTGCCGATCACGGATGCGCTCAAGCCTTGATCCCAAAGCTTGGTGAGTTCCTCGATCTTCTCTGTATTCCAACTCATTGCCGCATACCCCCGAGCTAGTTCCGCTAGGATTCCGAGTCCGCCCCGCCCTGTGGATAACTCAACATATTGGGGCTGATCTTGTGGAAAACACCATATCGAGTGGCACTTCGGGAGTCGAGTCGCGACTCGGAGATTCCTGTGGAAAAAATGCGGCGGTCCCTCGCGCGCCGTGACAAGGCAGGCCGCGATCTGCTAGAGGAAGCACGCTTTTACACAAGGAACGGTTCGATGAGCGTGACGCGCAACGCGCTGCAAAACGGAGTGCTGGCCGGCGCCGCCGCCATGACGGCGGTGGTGGTCGCGTCCAATGTGCTGGTGCAGTATCCGATCAACGACTGGTTGACCTGGGGCGCCTTCACCTACCCCATCGCGTTCCTGGTCACCGATCTCAGCAACCGCTCGCTGGGCCCGGCCAAGGCGCGCCGGGTGGTGTACGCCGGTTTCGCGGTGGCGGTGGTCCTGTCGATCCTCTTCGCCACGCCGCGGATCGCGCTGGCCTCGGGCTCCGCCTTCCTGGCGGCGCAGCTCCTCGACGTTTACATCTTCAACCGTCTGCGCCAGGGCGTCTGGTGGCGGGCGCCGGTGATCTCCTCGGGGCTGGCCTCGGTCCTCGACACCGCGCTGTTCTTCTCGCTGGCCTTTGCCGGCAGCGGCTTGCCTTGGATCACCTTGGGCCTGGGCGACTTCGCCGCCAAGATCGCGATGGCGCTGCTGCTGCTGGCGCCCTACCGGCTGCTGATGAACGCGGTGCTGCCGGCGCCCGCGCGCTAAGCCTTATTTCAAGCTTTCGATGTAGGCGATGATGTCCTCGACATCCTGGGTGCTCAGGGAGTCGAACTGAGGCATCTGCGGATGCGGCACCGCCAGCCAGGCGCGCAGGCGGTCGGCATTGGTCGCCGGGTCCCTGGCGATGCCGGGGAAGGTCGGCAGCGAGGCATTGCCCTGCCCGTTCTCCTCCACGACGTGGCAGAGGGCGCAGACCTGACGCGATTTCTCCAGGCCGCGGCCGGGATCGCCATCGGCGGCCAGAGCCTGCGGCCCGAGGGCCAGAGCCGTCAAAACACCTATTACCGCCGTGAGTATCCGCCGCCGCATGAAATCCCTCCCTTGAGTGACCAATTCCAAGAACAGTCTGTGCGCCGATCCCTTGCAAAGCAAGACCGCGCGCGGGCCAAAAAAACTTGGGAACGTTTCTCCGGGTTTCGGCATCGAAGAGGCATAAGCGCGCAAAGACGGAGGGTTCATGCAGTCCACGGCAGAAGTCGAAATCCCGCTACGGCAGCCTCGCGGGGCGCCGGAGGATAGCCTACTGATCGCCGCGCTCCACAGGGGCGAAACGGCGGCCTTCGAGACGGTGATGCGGCGGTACAATCAACGGCTGTTCCGGACGGTTCGCGGCATCGTGACCGAGGACGCGGAGGCCGAGGATGTGGTGCAGGAAGCCTATATCCGGGCCTTTCTGCACATCGGCGAATTCAAAGGGGGCGCCCTGGGCGCCTGGCTGACGCGGATCGCGATCAACGAGGCGCTGGGCCGCTTGCGCAGCGCGAAACGCCGACCGGCGGCGCTGCCGCAAAGCAGGGAGAGCGACGAAGCCTTGGCGGATAAACTGCAATCCCATCTTCCCAGCCCGGAACACCTGGCCGCGCAGAGCGAAATCCGCGGTCTGCTGGAGCAGGCAATCGACGCCTTGCCCGAGGATTTCCGCCTGGTGTTCATGCTGCGCGCCGTGGAGCAGCTCGACGTCCGGGAAACCGCCGAGAGCCTGGATCTCAAACCGGAGACCGTGCGCAGCCGCTATCACCGCGCCCGGCAGATCCTGCAGATCGCCTTGAGCCGTCATCTCAGCGTCGCCTCGATCAAGGCCTTCCCCTTCGCCGGGCGGCGCTGCGACCGGACGGTCGATTGCGTGCTGAAGCGGCTGCAACTGGCCCGCGTGCTCGACCGCTAGGCCGCCGCGCCGCGCGCCTGCCGCAGCTCGCCCAGAGCCTGCACGAGGATCTGGCGGGCGCCGTTGAGGAACAGCAGAGCCATGACGATGGCGACAATCAGGTCGGGCCAAGCCGACGCGCTGAGCCAGACGCCGCCCGCGGCGAGGATCACCGCGACATTGCCGATGGCGTCGTTGCGGCTGCACAGCCAGACCGAGCGCACGTTGGCATCGCCGTCGCGGAAGCGATAGAGCAGCCCCGCGCTGACCAGATTGGCGACCAGGGCCGCCACCCCGACGATGCCGATGGTCACCGGCTCGGGCTGGCCCATGTAGATGACGTGATAGAGCGCGCTGCCAAGCACGTAGAGACCGAAAGCCGCCAGGCTCAGCGCCTTGAACAGCGCTGCCTTGGCGCGCAGGTGCAGCGCCTGGCCCAGCACCATCAGGCTGATCGCGTAGGTCGCCGTATCCCCGAAGAAATCCAGGGCGTCGGCCTGCAGCGCCTGCGACCCGGCCTGCAGCCCCGCGATCATCTCGACCAGGAACATGCCGCCGTTGATCGCGATGACGGTCCAGAGAACGCGCTTGTAGGCCGCCGACATTCCGTCGAACACGGCGCTTTCACTATGCTGGCAACAGCCTGCGGACATCGATGCCGCCTTTCTTTCCCTGGCTTGCGGTATGACCAGAGACACCCTAAATGCTCTAGTAACTAGAGGTTCAAGAGGTTTCGGCATGGACACTTCGCTTTCCACCGGAGGCCTGAGCATCGGCCAGCTTTCCAAGGCGACCGGCTGCAAGATTCCGACCATTCGCTACTACGAGGATATCGGCCTGATGCCCCCGCCCGCGCGCAGCCCCGGCAATCAGCGGGTCTACGGGCAGCGCGCGCTCGAGCGCCTGAGCTTCATCCGGCACAGCCGGGAGCTCGGCTTTTCCCAGGCCGCGATCCGCGAGCTGCTGCGCATGACCGATGCCCCCGAACGCCCCTGCGACGACGCCGACCGCATCGCCGAGCAACAGCTCGCCGCCGTGGAACGCAAGATCGCGCGGCTCTCGGCGTTGCGCGCCGAACTCAAGCGCATGGTCGCCTGTTGCGACGGCAATCGCATCGCCGACTGCAGGGTGATCGAGGTGCTGGCCGATCACGGCGAGTGCCACGCCAGGGCGCACTGACCGACAGGAATTTCCCGCGCCACCTGGACAAGGCCGGAAAGGACGGGCTATCGCTATGCACCGCAGAGAAACGGTCGGCTCCTCCGGCCGCGGCGCAATAGCTGGGAGAAGCGATGACCGCCAGCCCCTCGTCCCCTGGCCTGACGGCACAATCGATCTACGAAGCTCGGCGGCGGATCGCGCCCTATGTCCTGCGCACGCCGCTGCTGCCTAGCCTCTCTCTGTCGCAGAGCCAGGGCGCGGATATTCGTCTAAAGCTGGAAACCCTGCAGCCGATCGGTGCCTTCAAGCTGCGCGGCGCCATGAACCGGGTGCTGCAGCTCGACGAGAACGAACGGCCGCGCGGCCTGGTCGCGGTTTCTACCGGCAATCATGGGCGCGCGGTCGCCTATGCCGCCAAGCAGCAGGGGGTTCACGCCATCGTCTGCATGTCCGAGCTGGTACCGCAGAACAAGCGCCAGGCCATCGAGCGGCTCGGGGCCGAGGTCCGCATCGTCGGCAAAAGCCAGGACGAGGCGACTCTGGAAGCCGACCGCCTGGTCGCCGAGGAGGGGCGGATCTATGTCCCGCCCTTCGACGACCCCGCGGTGATCGCCGGCCAAGGCACCATCGGCTTGGAACTACTCGAAGACTTCGCCGAGATCGACACGGCGCTGGTGCCGCTGTCCGGCGGCGGGCTGATCGCCGGCATCGCCCTGGCGCTGAAGGCCGCCAACCCGAAGATCCGCGTCATCGGCCTCTCCATGTCCCAGGGCGCGGCGATGCACGAGAGCCTGCGGGCCGGCAAGCCGGTGCCGGTCGAGGAGGTCGCCAGCCTGGCCGATAGCCTGGGCGGCGGCATCGGGATGGAGAACCGTCATACCTTCGCGCTCTGCCAGGCGCTGATCGACGAAACCGTGCTGCTCAGCGAGGCCGAGATCGCCGCAGGCATGCGGCATCTGTTTTTCGAGGAAGGCCTGGTCGCCGAGGGTGGAGCCGCCGTCGGCGTTGCCGGTATTCTCAACGGCAGCGTTGAACTGGCCGGCAAGAAGGCCGCGCTGATCGTCAGCGGCGCCAACATCGATCGCCAAAGCTGGCTCGACGTCATTCAAGGGAGGCAGCCGACATGACCCAGTTGCCGGATCTCACGGCTTTTTCCAGGGTTTCCGCGACCCTCGACATCGACGCCCCGGGCAAGGCTTTCGGGCACCTGGGAATCCCCCACTCCAACGACGCCTCGGCCTGGGGGTCGGTGCGCATGCCGATTGCCGTGATCAATGGCGGTGAGGGCCCGACGGTGCTGTTCACCGGCGGCAATCACGGCGACGAATACGAAGGGCCCATCGCCTTGATGCGTCTGGCCCGCGAGCTGCGGCCGGAGGAGCTGCAAGGCAGGGTCATCATCCTGCCGACGCTCAACCATGCCGCGGTGCGCGCCGGCAAACGCGTCTCCCCGATCGATGGGCGCAACATGAACCGGATATTCCCCGGGCGCTGGGACGGAAGCGTCAGCGAGATGGTCGCCGATTACGTCTTCAACCATCTGGTCGGCCGCGCCGACGTCGTGGTCGACCTGCACTCCGGCGGCAAGACCCTCGATTTCGTGCCCTCGGTGGCGATGCACGCCCTGCCCGACCCGGAACTGCGGCGCAAGACCCGGGAGGCGATTGCCGCCTTCGGCGCGCCGGCGGCGCTGGTGCTGATCGAAATGGACAACAAGGGCATGCTCGACACCGTGGTCGAGGAAGCCGGCAAGATCTTCGTTACCACGGAGCTTGGCGGCGGCGGCACCACACGGCCCTGGAGCAATGCCGTCGCCCAGCGCGGCGTGGTCAACCTGCTGTGTCACTTCGGTCTGCTCGACGCCAGCCGGATGCGGGGCCCGGAACAGCCGACCCGCTTCCTGCACACCCCGGAGCAGGGCGCCTTCACGGTCAGCCGCCACCAGGGCATCGTCGAGGTCCTGGCCGATATAGGCAGCGAGGTCCAAGCCGGTCAGCCGCTCTGCAGGATCTACGATTTCGAGGACTTCGACAGCACGCCGGTGGATTACCCGGCGCCCATCGGCGGCATGCTGTTCTGCCGCCACCATCCCGGCCTGGTCGAGCGGGGCGACTGCCTCGCGGTTATCGCCCAGGACGGAGAGCCGAGCTGAGCGCGGGGCGGCCCATGCGGCTCGACGATCGCGACATCAAGATCCTGACCATCCTCCAGGACGAGGGGCGGATCACCAAGCAGGCCCTGGCAGAGCAGGTCGCACTGTCCCATAGCGCCTGCCTGGAGCGGCTGCAGCGCCTCGAGAAGGCCGGCCTGATCCGGGCCTACCGGGCCGAGATCGCCCTGGAAGAAATCACGCCCTGCATTACCGTCTACGTCGAGGTGACGCTGGCGCGCCATCAGGCCGCGGACTTCGCGATCTTCGAAGAGGCGATCTGCGCCGTTCCCGAGGTCGTGGCCTGCGATGCCATCGGCGGCGGCATCGACTACGTAATGAAGGTCATCGCCCTCGACATCGCCCATTATCAGGAGCTGATGGACAGCCTGCTGGAGCGCGATATCGGCATCGGCACCTACTTCACCTATATCGTCACCAAATCGGTCAAGGCCCGGGGGCCGCTGCCGCTCGAGCTGCTGCTGCAACGGGCCAGGGAAACCTAGGCGGCAGAGGGTTTCGCGGCGAAGCAGGTACGGCGCCGCGATTCTCGCGGTCTAGGGCCGCCCCTTCAAAGACCCGGCCGCCCGCTTACATGCTAGGTAGAGCTGACGTGTGAATGCCCCTTTCGCACGCCCGAGACCACACCCTCCAGAAGGAAGGAGTCGTCATGCCAAGCTCCGCAACCGCGCGCCGTCTAACCGGCGCGTCAGAACATCTCGCCGAACTGCTGAAACGCCCCGACCTGCTGCGCGAGCAAGCCTTTCTTGGCGGAACCTGGAGCGCTGCCGATTCCGGCAAGGCGCTCTCCGTCACCGATCCCGCCAGCGGCGAGGAGATCGGCAGGGTCCCGAACATGGGCGGCCCGGAAACCGAGCGCGCCATCGCCGCAGCCGAGCAGGCCTATCCCGCCTGGCGCGCGCTGCTGGCCCAGGACCGCGCCCGGATCCTGCGCCGCTGGGGCGATCTGATGCTGGAGCACCGCGAGGACCTGGCGCTGATCATGACCTTCGAACAGGGTAAGCCGATCGAAGAGTCGCGCGGCGAGATCGCCTACGCGGCGAGCTTCCTGGAGTGGTTCGGCGAGGAAGCCAAGCGTGCCTACGGCGACACCATCCCCAGCCACCTGCAGGGCAGCAAGCTGCTGGTCAGCCGCGAGCCGGTCGGCGTCACCGCCGCGATCACGCCCTGGAACTTCCCGGCGGCGATGATCACGCGCAAGGCCGGCGCGGCGCTGGCCGCCGGCTGCACCATGGTGGTGCGCCCGGCCAGCGAGACCCCCTTCTCCGCCCTGGCCCTCGGCGTCTTGGCCGAAGAAGCCGGTCTGCCCGCCGGCGTGCTGTCCATCGTCACCGGGTCCTCGCGGATCATCGGCAAGGTGCTGACCGACAGCGAGACGGTGCGCAAGATTTCCTTCACCGGATCCACCGAGGTCGGCCGCATCCTGCTCGCCCAGTCGGCGGAAACCGTGAAAAAGGTCTCCATGGAGCTCGGCGGCCACGCCCCCTTCATCCTGTTCGACGACGTCGCCCTGGAGCACGGCGTCAAGGGCGCCGTGGCGGCCAAGTTCGCGACCAGCGGCCAGGACTGCCTGGCGGTCAACCGCATCTACGTTCAGGCGCCGCTTTACAACGACTTCATCGAAGCCTTCGGCGCCGCGGTGGCCGAACTCAAGGTCGGGCCGGGCCTGCAGGACGGCGTCGCCATCGGCCCGCTGATGAACGAGGCCGCGGTCAAGAAATGCGAGGATCACGTCGCCGACGCCCTGGAAAAGGGCGCCAGACTGATCACCGGCGGCGAGCGCCACGAGCTGGGCGGCACCTTCTATCAGCCGACGGTGCTGGCCGACGTGACGCCGGACATGAAGATCTGGACCGAGGAGACCTTCGGCCCGGTCGCCGCGATCACCTCCTTCGGGGAGGAAAACGAGGTGATTCGCGACGCCAACCGCAGTATCTATGGCCTCGCCGCCTACCTCTACACCCGCGATCTTAGCCGCTCGATGCGGGTCAGCGATGCCCTGGAGTACGGCATGGTTGGCGTGAACACACCGAAGTTCACCGGCGCGCCGATCCCCTTCGGCGGACAGAAACAGTCGGGTCTGGGCCGGGAAGGGTCGCGATACGGACTCGACGACTACAGCGAGCTCAAGTACGTCTGCCTCGGCGATCTCGACGCCTGAGTCGGCAGTCCAGGAAAAACCCATCGGCCTCGGCCGAGAAAGGAAGATTACGTCATGTCACAGGAAGCCGCCCGCAACATCAGCTTGGAAGAGATCGACCGTCAAACGGTCCTGCATCCCTTCACGCCGCTGAAGACGTACGCCCACAACGAAATGGGCGATCCGCGTATCGTGCAGAGCGGCAAGGGCGTGCGTATCCATGACCAGAAGGGGCGCGATCTGCTCGATGGCTTCGCCGGACTCTACTGCGTCAATATCGGCTATGGCCGTCAGGAAGTCGCCGACGCGATCTACGAACAAGCCAAGAAGCTGGCCTATTACCACGCCTACGCGGCGCATTCGACCGAGGCGCTGATCCGCCTGTCGGAGCGGATCATCCGCTTGGCGCCGGGCAACATGAGCAAGGTCTTCTACGGGCTGTCGGGCTCCGACGCCAACGAGACCAACATGAAGATGGTCTGGTACTACCACAACATCCTGGGCAAGCCGGAGAAGAAGAAGGTGATCTCCCGCGAGCGCGGCTATCACGGCTGCTCGGTGATGGCCGGCGGCCTGACCGGGCTGTCCTTCTATCACGACCTCTTCGACCTGCCGACCGGCCCAATCCGCCATACCGGCGCGCCGCATTACTACTGGGGCATGCAGGAGGGCGAGAGCGAGGAGGCCTTCTCCAAGCGCCGCGCCAAGGAGCTCGAGGAGATGATCCTGGCCGAGGGGCCCGACACCGTCGGCGCCTTCATCGGCGAGCCGGTGCTCGGCACCGGCGGCATCACCCCGCCGCCGGCCGGCTACTGGGCGGCGATTCAGGAGGTGCTGCGGAAGTACGACGTGCTGCTGATCGCCGACGAGGTGGTCACCGGCTTCGGACGCACCGGCGAGATGTTCGGCAGCCACAAGTACGATATCGAACCGGACATCATCACCGTCGCCAAGGGCCTGACCAGCGCCTACGTGCCGATGTCCGGCTCGATCATCAACAAGAAGGTCTACGACGTCTTCGAAAGCGCCACCGAAAAGGTGGGCGCCTTCTCCCATGGCTATACCTACTCCGGACACCCCCTTGGGGCCGCCGCGGCCCTGGCCAACCTGGATATCGTCGAGAACGAGGACCTGCCGGGCAACGCCGCGCGGACCGGCGGCTATTTCCAGGAGCAGATGCACAAGACCTTCGACGATCATCCGATGGTCGGCGAGGTGCGCGGCGTCGGCCTGCTGGGCGCCCTGGAGTTCGTCGCCGACAAGGATGCCAAACTGCGCTTCGATCCGGCCTTGAAGGTCGGCGCCAAGGTTTCCGCCGCGGCGCTGGAGAACGGTCTGATCGCCCGCGCCATGCCCCATGGCGACATCCTGGGCTTCGCCCCGCCGCTGGTGATCGACAAGGGCGAGATCGACGAGCTCATCGACATGACCAAGCGCGCCGTCGATTCCGTCGCCGATAGCCTGACCCGCGAGCAGGCCTGGAAGGCGGCCTGACCTCAAGCCCCGCGAGAATGAGGCACAGGTCATGACCAGCATTACCGTACTCCGCGAAGCAGAGCTGCGGCGCTGTGTCAGCCTCGATACCGAAGCCGTGGAAGCCGTCGAAGACGCCTTCCGCGGCCTCGGCGCGGGCCAGGTGGTGATGCCGCCGATCCTCAGTCTCCCCGTGCACGAGGCCAACGGCGAGATGGACGTCAAGACGGCCTATGTGCCGGGGCTGGATTCCTTCGCCCTGAAGGTCAGCACCGGCTTCTTCGACAATCCCAAGTTCGGTCTGCCCAGCCTCAGCGGAATGATGATGCTGCTCAGCGCCAAGACCGGCCAGGTCGAAGCGCTGCTGCTCGACAACGGCTATCTGACCGACCTGCGCACCGCCGCCGCCGGGGCGGTCGCCGCCAAGTACCTCGCCCGGCAAGAGGCCAAGGTGGCGGGCGTTCTCGGGACCGGACTGCAGGCCCGGTTGCAGCTTCAGGCCCTGACCCTGGTGCGGCCGATCGAAAAGGCCCTGGTCTGGGGCCGCGACGCCGGCAAGGCCGAGGCCTACGCCAAGGAGATGTCGCAAAGTCTCGGCATTCCCGTGGAAACCGCCGCCTCGCCCGACGCCGCCGCGCGGGACTGCGACATCCTGGTCACCACCACCCCGGCGCGCGCGCCGCTGTTGAGCGCCGCCGGCCTGCATCCCGGGCTGCATATCACCGCCATGGGCTCCGACGCCGAGGGTAAGAACGAGATCGCGCCGGAGGTGCTGGCCCAGGCCGGACGCGTGGTCGTCGACCGGCGCAGTCAATGCGAGCGCCTTGGCGAGTTGGCCGCCGCCTTGAAGGCCGGTGTTGTGGACGCCTCGGCGGTTCAGCCGGAGCTCGGCGAGGTCATCCTCGGCACGGCGCCGGGGCGCAGCCAAGCCGAAGAGATTACGCTCTGCGACCTGACCGGCACCGGGGCCCAGGACACCGCGATCGCCCTCTTCGCCTTCAAGCGCGCCCAAGCGCAAGGCCTGGGAACCGCCCTGGAGACCTAGCGGGACAATCGGAATTTTCTTTGCATTTTCAGTACCCTCCCAACGCTTCGGTCATGCAAAGCCGGAGGATGGCGGTTATGATGGCCGCCGAGCAAACGGGAGAATTCCGCGATGCCCTTCGGCCTGTCCCAGGATCAGGCGATCCTGTTTTCGCTGCTGATCGCCGTTTTCGGCCTGCTGATCTGGGGCCGCTGGCGCTACGATTTGATCGCTTTCGCGGCGCTGGTGGTGGCCTTGCTGACCGGCGTGGTACCCACGGACCAAGCCTTCTCCGGCTTCGGCCACCCGGCAACCGTGATCGTCGCCCTGGTGCTGATCGTCAGCCGCGGCCTCTCCAATGCCGGGGTGATCGAGCTGGTCTCGCGCTGGGTGATCGATTCCGGGCGCAGCCTGACCACGCATATCGGCCTGATGGCGGGGGTCTCGGCGGCGCTCTCTGCGGTGATGAACAACGTCGCCGCCCTGGCTCTGCTGATGCCGATCGATCTGCAGGCCGCCGCCAAGGCGAAGCGCAGCGCCGCCTTGACCCTGATGCCGCTGTCCTTCGCCACGATCCTCGGCGGCATGGTCACCCTGATCGGTACGCCGCCGAACATCATCGTCGCCTCGTTCCGGGGCGAGGCCCTGGGCAGCCCCTTCGGCATGTTCGACTTCGCCCCGGTCGGCGCGGTCACGGCGGTCGCCGGCGTGCTGTTCGTGGCGCTGATCGGCTGGCGCCTGATCCCCGCCGCGCGCGGCAAGCAGAGCGCGCCGCAGGAAGCCTTCGAGCTGGAGAGCTACATCGCCGAGGTCAAGGTCGCCGAGGACTCCGACAGCGCCGGCAAGACCCTGCCCGAGCTGGAAGCGGCCATCGAGGAAAGCGAAGCCGAGATCCTCGGCATCCTGCGCGGCCATAGACGCCTGTCCGTGCGCGCCGGAACCACGATTCAGCCCGAGGACGTGATCGTTCTGCAAGGCGGCCCCGAGGCCATCGAGAAGGCGGCGGGCAGCCTGAAGCTGGAATACGGCGACGGCGTCGCCGAGCCGGAGCATTTGAAGAACGAAGACCTGGAATTGATGGAAGTCGTGGTGCCGGTCGGGGCACGGGCGGAGGGCAGCTCTGCGGAGACTCTCGGCCTGCGCTGGCGCCATGGCGTGACCCTGCTGGGCGTTTCGCGCCAGGGGAAGCCCTTCCGCGAGCGGGTGCGCAAGCTGACCATCCAGGCCGGCGACGTGCTGTTGCTGCTCGGTTCCGCCGAGCGCCAGGCCGAGCTGGTTGCCTGGCTCGGCTGCCTGCCGCTGGCGGCGCGGGGCCTGCAGGTGGTGCAGCGCCAGAAAGCCGGGATCGCGGTCGCCATCTTCGCCGCCGCCATCGCCGGCGCCTCCTTTGGCCTGGTCTACCTGCCGGTCGCCCTGGCCTCGGTGGCGGTGCTCTATGCCCTGTTGCGCATCGTGCCGCTAAACCAAATCTACGAATCCGTCGAGTGGCCGGTGATCGTGCTGCTCGGCGCCATGATTCCGATCGGCCAGGCCCTGGAATCCAGCGGCGGCACGGCGCTGATGGCCGAAGCGCTGGTCGCGGCCTCCTGGGGCTACCCGCCGGTGGTCGCCCTGGCCTTGCTGATGATCGTCACCATGACCCTGTCGGACGTCATCAACAACACGGCCACGGCGGTGATCGCGGCGCCCATCGCCCTGGGCACGGCGGAGAGCCTGGGCGTCAACCCGGACGCCTTCCTGATGGCCGTGGCCGTGGCCGCTTCCTGCGCCTTCCTGACGCCGATCGGCCATAAGAACAACACCATCATCCTGGGGCCCGGCGGCTATCGTTTCGGCGACTACTGGCGCATGGGGCTGCCCCTGGAAATCCTGGTGATCGCCGTTTCCCTGCCGATGATTCTGCTGGTCTGGCCGCTCTAGGGAAGGCGGGAACTTTTCCGCCGCCGCTCCGTTCTCCCTGCAACAGACAAGGAGAACGATCATGCAGGAACATGCCGAAGGCCCGCGTTCCAAGCCGATGAAGCTGTGCAGCCACTGCGGCGCCACGCTGCATCCCGACGAAAAGGTCTGCCCGAAATGCGAGACCGCGCAGGCGGATCACCCCGACACGGCCGGCGCCCCGCCGAAAAGCTAAGGCGGCGCAGAGTAAACCGCGCATTTTCAGAAGGAGTCCCGTTATGAGCATCTTTGCGAAAACCTTTCTGTCCTTCCTGACCGCCCTCTTCCTGCTGGGCGCCGTGGCCGCCTGCGACGATAACGACGGCGCGGCCGAGCAGGCCGGCGAAGCCATCGACGACGCGGCGGAGGATGTCGGCGACGCCGTCGAGGACGCCACCGACTAAACCCCCGGTCCCGATTTTTGCCTTCCGCCGCGATACCTCCTGCGCCGTGGCGGTTGTACGGCAGAAGGAGAAGCCTCCCGCCCTAGAGGGAGGCTTCTTTTTTGCCCGCGCCCTGGGTCCGCCAGAGCATGCTCCCGCCATAGGCGCCGTTTGCACGGCTTTCCAAGGGCGCAAATCCTAGAGTGTGAATGCCGCCGCCCTCGGCTGCGTATAGTCTAAAAGACCGATTCCCGCTAAGATAGCGGCCAACTCGGGACGGGAGCTGCGGCTCTGGGAGCATACGAGGTGAACGATGTCTAGGAATCCGCTGACCCTCTGCAAACCGGTCCTCGCGCTGCTCTGCGCGCTGGCGCTCGCCGGCTGCGCCGGCGCCAATTACCGCCTGCCCGCCTTGAGCGACAGCGAAATCGCGGCCGCCACCCAGGATATCCAGGGCAGCCCCGACTTCCAGCCCGTCGAGCGCTCCGCCGAGGCCGCGCGGGCCCTGGTCCACCGGGCCGAGCGGCGCATCGAAGCCACGGCCGGCCCGGTCTGCAAGGACGCCAAGGTCGAAACCTGCGATTTCAACGTCGTCTACGACCACAGCAGCGAGGTTCCCAATGCCTGGGCCGAGGATCCCTACAAGATCACCCTGACCCGCGGGCTGCTGCAGTTCATGCAGAACGAGGACGAGGTCGCGGCGGTGGTCGGCCATGAAATGGGCCATCACATCGTCGGCCATCTCGACAAGGCACGGACGAACATCGTGATCGGATCGGTGCTCGGCGCCATCCTCGGCGCCGCTGCGGGCGCCGCGGCGGGCGATGGCAACACCGCGGTCCTGGGCGGGGCCCTGGGCAGCCAGGTCGGCGGCGCCGCCGGGCTGATCTCCCACTCCAAGGAACACGAGCGCGAGGCCGACTACATCAGCGTCTATCTGCTGGCCCGTGCCGGATACGACCTGGACAAGGCCTCCCAGGTCTGGACTCGCCTGGCCAAGTCCAGCGGCCGCATGGAAAGCGGCCTGCTCGACACCCATCCAGCTTCGCCCGACCGCCTCGCCGCCTGGCGCAAGGCCGTCGAGGAGGCCCGGGGCAACCCCGGACTGATCCCGATCGCGAGCGCCAACTAGGGCTGCCGGGGCCGCTCCCGGCCTCTCCCCGCGGCGCGGCGGGAATTTGTTTACCTTTCCGGCCTAGGCTGCCCGTTCCTCAACGACCCGTGGACGGGCTTCATGAAGCGCATCGCCGGTTTCGACGGCATTCGCGGTCTGGCCGTACTTCTCGTGCTGCTCTCGCATACCCATGTCCTGGCCGCCCTCAACAACGCCGGCCTGGTCGCCGACAGCGTCGTGCCGATGCTCAGAGGGACCACCGGCGTGGTCGCCTTTTTCATCCTCTCCGGCTTCCTGATCACCTTCCTGCTGATCCGCGAGCAGCAGGAGCAGGGCGGCGTGTCGATCCGCAATTTCTGGGCGCGCCGCGCGCTGCGGATCTTCCCCGTCTACTTTCTCTGTCTGATTCCGCTGGCGCTGGCCTCCCTGCACTGGAACACCGGCATCGACCGGGAGTCCTTCCTCTACGCCTTCACCTATCTCTACAATTTCATTCCCAAGGCGCATTACTCGACCACCCTGGGGCACACTTGGTCCCTCGCCGTCGAGGAGCATTTCTATCTGATCTGGCCCTTCGTCTTCGTGGCCCTCTTCGCCCGCGCGCCCAAGCTGCTGGCGCTGCTTCTCGCGCTCGCGATCGCCGCCTCGCACGCCGCCCAGATCGTCCTGCTCGCGCAGCCCGAACTGACCGAGACCTACTTCGTCGGCCGCTGGAGCTTTCTCGCCGGCTGGCATATCGGGCTGGGGTGCCTGCTCGCGCTGCTGCTGCGCGCCGGCAGCCCCCGGTGGCAGCGTCTGCTGGGCAGCCGCGCGGCACTGCTGCTGGGGCTCGCCCTCTTCGCCAGCTCGCTGCTCCCCGAAGCGCCGGATCGCTATCTGCGCCCCTATGGCATGGGCCTCTGCGTCGCCTGGGTTTACCTCAATCAGAGCAGCTTGCTGACTAGGGTTCTGGAGTTCCGGCCGCTCGCCTATCTCGGGACGATTTCCTACGGCGTTTACATGTACCAAGGCATCTTCCTGGGAACCGGCCCCTACCGCGCGCCGGACGTGGTCTGGCCGCCGCCGCAGCCGCTCGGCCTGGCGATGCTCTGTATCGTCGCCCCGCTGTCCTTTCACTTCCTGGAGAAACCGATTCTCGCCTTGAAGGAGCGTTACTTCCGTAAGCCACCAGCCCCCAGTGACAGCCGGCAACCGCAAGCCGCGGAGTAGTTGCGCAAGCTTGACCTCCCTGCCGTGAAGTGCGGAACTTGGCGTGAGCTAGCGGCCAGGGAGCAGTTACCCATGTTCACAATGCCCGCCGAGTGGGCGCCGCACGCCAAGTGCTGGATGGCCTGGCCCTGCCGCGCCGAGGTCTGGGGCGGGCAACTGGACGAAACCAAGCGCGCCTACGCCGGGGTAGCCCAGGCCATTGCCCGCTTCGAGCCCGTCTGCATGCTGGTCCCGCCCGCTCTGGAAGCCGACGCGCGCGACCGCCTGGGCAGCGACATCGAACTGGTGCCCATGGAGATCGACGATTCCTGGGCCCGCGACAGCGGCCCCTGCTTCCTCAGCGACGGCAGCGCCCTGCGCGCGCTCTGCTTCCGCTTCAACGCCTGGGGCGGAAAATACTGGCCCTACGACAAGGACGCCGCCATGGGCCGAAACATTGCCGCCCATGAGAGCGTCGAGGTCGTGGCCTCGGAGCTGGTCGCCGAGGGCGGCGGCATCTCCGTCGATGGCGAGGGCACGCTGCTGACCACGGCAAGCTGTTTTCCCCACGCCAACCGCAACCCGGACCGGAGCCGGGAGGAGATCGAAGCCGAGCTGAAGCGCAGCCTCGGCGTGGAAAAGGTCATCTGGCTGCCGGGGAACCCCTATGAAACCGAAACCAACGGCCATGTCGACGGCATCGCCATGTTCGCGGCACCGGGAAAGGTGATCGTCGAGTTGCCGAGCGGCGAGCCGCCCGAGGAGGCCGCCTTCATGCGCGGCAACATCGCCGCCCTAGAAGGCGCGACCGACGCCAAGGGACGGCCGCTGGAACTGATCCTCCTGGAATCGGCGAGCACCTGCGACAGCGCCGGTGAGCCGACCTACCGCGGCTACATCAACTTCTACATCGCCAACGGCGCGGTGATCGCGCCCGCCCACGGGGTCGCCGCCGACGCCAGGGCGCGCGAGGTCATGGAGCAGGCCTTTCCCGACCGCGAGATCCTGCAGCTGCCGGTCGCCGGTATCGAGATCGGCGGCGGCGGCATCCACTGCATTACCCAGCAGCAGCCGGCCGTCTAAGCCCCTGGAGCGCCCTATTCCCAGATGATGCAGCGGTCGCGCGCGCAGGCGGCGATGGCTTCGCGGGTCTTGGCGCCAGCGACCCCATCGCTGGGCCCGGCGTCGTAGCCGGCGCTCCGCAGACGATCCTGCAGCTTGGCGATCTGCCCGGCATTCTGCAGCGTCAAGGCGGCGCCGAAGGCCGCCACGGCCTCGTCGGTCCGCCCAAGCGCCGCCAGGATATGCGCGTAGCTGTCGGCGATCCGCGCGTCCTGGGGCGCCAGCAGCTTGGCGGCCTCGGCATCCGGCAAGGCGGCTTCCGGCAGCCCCTTCAGCAACAGCGTCCAGGCCCGGCTATTCAAAGCCTGGGCATGGCTTTCGTCGAGCGCCAGGGCCCGGTCGAACTGCGCCAGCGCGGCATCGTGGTCGCCCAGCTTCATGTGGCTGCGGCCCAGGCGGTGATGGGCATCCGCCATCCGCGCCTGCGGGATGTCCCCGCCCTCCAGGCAGGCGTTGAAGGCATCGCGCGCCGCCGCATAGTCGCGCGCCTGGTAAAGGGTTTGCCCGCTCACGCACCAGCTCTCCACGGCAGACGCCGGCGCCGCGCCAAAGCCCGCCAGCGCCAGCAAGGCCGCACCGCCGGCCACCAGGACCAGCAAGCAAGGATTCCTTTTCATAAAGCCAGTTCCCCTAAATACATCCCGCGCCCCCACGCCGGGGAATCATGCCTGGAAAGGGCAAGTCTGCAAACAGCTTCCAAGGCCGGGAGACCTGTTTTCCAGCGCGAAGACCGCGCCGGCCTCAGGCCTTGGGCAGGAAGTAATAGGCCTCGCTCGGAAAAGCGCGGCTGCGTACCTCCTCGGCATAGTCCTTGATCGCAGTCTCTATCTCGCCATGCAGCTTGGCGTAGTGCTTGACGAACTTCGGCTGGAAATCGCTGAACATGCCCAGAATGTCGTCAATCACCAGGATCTGGCCGTCGCAGGCCGCCGAAGCGCCGATGCCCAGGGTCGGGATGGCGATTTCCGCAGTCAGCGTCCGGGCCAGAGGCTCGATCACGCCCTCGACCACCACGGCGAAGGCGCCGGCACGCTCCATCGCCTTGCCGTCGGCGGCAAGCCGCGCGGCGCCTTCCGCGTCACGCCCCTGGGTCTTGAAGCCGCCCAGCGCGTTGACCGACTGCGGCGTCAGACCGATGTGCCCGAGCACCGGCACGCCACGGGCAACGAGAAAGGCCACGGTCTCCTCCATCTCCTGTCCGCCCTCGAGCTTGACCGCCGCGCACCCGGTCTCGTTCAGCACCCGAGCGGCGCTGCGAAAGGCCTGCTGCGGGGATTCCTGATAGCTGCCGAAGGGGAGATCGACGACGACGCAGGCATGGGCGCAGGCCTTGGCGACGGCGCGGCCATGCCCGATCATCGTGTCGAGCGAGATGCCAAGGGTGCTCTCCATCCCATAGACCGTCATCGCCACGGAATCGCCAACCAGGATCAGGTCGACATGGGGATCCATGATCTTGGCCATCGGCGCCGTATAGGCGGTCAGGCCGACAAAGGGCGTCTCCGCGTTCTTCTGGGCGGCGATGTCGCGCGTGGTGACGGCCTTGACCTTGCGATGGATACTCATGGGCGGACTCCTTGCTTTCCGATCGTTGGGCGTCAGGTCTACGCCGCCGCGCACGCGGGCTCAAGCCGCCATGCACCGGCTACGCGAGAGCGCCCGCGCGCGATCCCCCCACCCGGGTCCGCGCCTTCCGCAGGGCCACCTCGCCTGCTATTCTCGGGGCATCGGCTCCGCGGTATCGCGAACCGGGGTGAGTTCACAGTGAATTGCAGCCAAGGAGGCGAGGCATGCCTGCCAAAGACCCAGCAAAACGCGCTGAGAAAATGCAGGCTGAGCAGCGGAGCGACGCCGACATGAAGGAGCGCTTCTCGACGCTGACCAAGGAAACCATGCGCGCCTATAGCCGCAGCATGCAGATACGCTTGATCGAGCACTCCGTCTCGATCGGCCACTGGCTGTTTCTCCGCGCGCTCTGGGCGGAACCCGGCCTCACCCAGCGGGAGCTGAGCGAGAAAGTCGGGCTGATGGAATCGACGACCTTCAGCGCGCTTCAAGCCCTCGAACGGCTCGGCTACGTGACCCGCGAGAAAAAGCCCGGCAACCGCAAGAAGGTGCACGTCTACCTAACGCCGGAGGGGCAGCGGCTCGAAGAGGTGCTGATGCCCCTGGCCGAGGAACTGAACGAAACGGCGCTCGCCGGAATCCCCGCCGCCGACATCGAGGTTACGCGGCGCACCCTGGCGAAGATCATCGAGAATTTGCTCGAGGATGAAAAACGCCTGCTCGAGAAGGAGCGCCGGGTGCCTTCGACGCGGGACCTATCTCAAATGGCGGCCAAACAGCCGAAAGCGAAGAAAAAGCCCAAGCAAAGCGCCGCCTGACGCGACAGCCGCCCGGGGCCGCGCGAACCGAGAAGACCGCTAGGCGTTCTTCCCCGGTTCCCAAAGCACCTCGCTTTCGGAACCATTGGCTTCCCGCGCCCAGACAAAGAGCAGATCGCTCAGCCTGTTGAGATAACTCAGCACGGCCGGGGTGACGCGTTCCTCCCCGCTCGCCGCCAGGGCGCAGACCCGCCGCTCCGCGCGCCGTGCGACCGTGCGCGCGAGATGCAGGGCACAGCCGGCCTCGCTGCCGCCCGGCAGGACGAAGGATGTCAAGGGCGGAAGCGCGGCATTGCTCTCGTCGATCCAGCCTTCGAGGCGTTTTGCGTAGCCCTCGGGAAAAGCCATGCGCGGGTCGCCGGGCACGCAAAGATCGCCGCCCATATCGAAAAGGTCGTTCATGATCTGCGCCAGGCGTTCCGCGCGCCGCGGATAAAGCCGCGCACAGTTGCCGATATGCGCGTTGAGCTCATCGACCTCGCCATAGCTTTCGACTCGCGGGGACTGCTTTTCGATCCGCTGGCCGGTGCCGAGCGAGGTCAGCCCCTTGTCGCCGCCGCGCGTGTAGATGCGATCGAGTTTAACCATGGCTGGCTGGAGCCTCCTCACTATCCGCTACCGGGCTAAGGTCCGGGGCCGGCCTGCCCTTGTCAAGGCGGCGGGGCGGACAGGGACCTGCGCGCCGTTAGAACAGCGCGCGATGGACCAGATTGAGCGAGGCCGCCGCCATCAAGACCAGAACCGCGAGGCGGAAGCGGCGTTCGCTCATATGCGTGCCCAGGAAATTTCCGAGCAGCATGCCGATGCCCACCGGCAGCGTCGCGAAGACGGAGAGCAGCGCCTCCTGCGCGCCAAGGACCTTGTAACCGGCCAGCAGCGCCATCAGGGCGGCGGAGCCGCAGACATAGATCACCGCGATACAGCTGACAAAGGTCGCCCGGTCCAGCCGCAAGCCCAGGAGGTAGTGGATGATCGGCAGGCCATAGAGCGAGGTCAGGCCGCCGGTGATCCCACCGACGACCCCGACGCCAGCGCTCCACCAGGCTTCGCGCCGGGTCTTCAGGTGAAACTCCGGCTGAAACAGCATCGCCGCGACCGAGATCAGCAGGATACCGCCGAGAAAGCCGCTGAGCAGACGCGGATCGGCGACCGCAAGCAGCTTGACCGTGAATGTCATGGTCACCAGCAGGGACAGCAGCATCGGCCAAAATCTGCGGAAGGTGTAGACGAAGCGCCCGCCGGAGAAGGCCTGCACGATATTGGAGGCTAGGATCGGCACGGTCATCAGCGCCACGGATTCCGGAACCGAAAAGGCGAAGCTCATGATCGGCAAGGCCACCAGGGGCAGCCCGACGCCGGTCGCGCCCTTCACGAAACCGCCGCAGAGAAACGCCACCACCGCGATGGCGATCGCACCGCCCGAGGCTGTGATCGGGCCTAGATCGAAGATCATGATTCCTAGCTGTCCTTAGCGTTCGCGGCCGTCACCATGGAGCCACAGCTTCCCGCGCGGCCCGCCGGCTCAATTCCGTCTCGATAGCAACCCCCGCGCCACGACCTGGGCCTGAATTTCCGCCGCGCCTTCGAAGATGTTCAGGATCCGCGCATCGCAGAGCACGCGGCTAATTTCGTACTCCAGCGCGTAGCCATTGCCGCCGTGGATCTGCAGCGCGGAATCCGCATTCGTCCAGGCGACGCGGGCGGCCAGGAGCTTGGCCATGCCCGCCTCGACGTCGCAGCGGCGGTTCCGGTCCTTCTGCCGCGCCGCGAAGTAGGTCAGCTCGCGCGCCATGGTGGTTTCAACCGCCATCATCGCAAGCTTATCCGCAACCCGTGGGAATTGGACGATTGCCTGGCCGAACTGACGTCGTTCGCAAGCGTAGCTTAAACCAAGATGGAACGCATTCCAGGCAACGCCGACGGCGCGCGCCGCGGTCTGAATGCGGGCGCCCTCGAAGGTATGCATCAGCTGCTTGAAGCCCTCCCCTTCGACGCCGCCGAGGAGTCCGGCAGCAGGCACCTGAAAGCCATCGAAAGCCAGTTCGTATTCCCGCATGCCCCGGTAACCAAGAACCTGGATCTCGCCGCCGCCCATGCCTTTCGCGGGGAAAGGTTCTCCTTTCCGGCCACGTGGCTTGGGCGCGAGCAGAATGCTCAGCCCCCTATGCCCGGGCTCCTCCTGGCGCGTGCGCACTAATAGGGTCATCAGATCGCTGCGCGAGGCGTGGGTGATCCAAGTCTTATTGCCATAAACCTCCCAGTCGCCTGCGGCATTCCAGGAGGCGCGCGTCTGCAGGTTTGCGAGGTCGGAACCTGTGTCGGGCTCGGTAAACACTGCGGTGGGAAGCGTTTGTCCGGAAGCGATCAGTGGTAGCCAATGCCGCTTCTGCTCAGGAGTGCCCGCCGACTCAATGAGCTCGCCGGCGATCTCCGACCTCGTGCCAAGCGACCCAGCTGCGATCCAGCCCTGGCTCAATTCCTCGGTGACGACGCACATAGCGAGCTTACCCAGACCGAGACCGCCGTATTCCTCGCCGATGCAGATGCCGAAAGTCCCAAGCTCCGCCATCTCTGCGATAAGAGAATCGGGAATCAGCGCGTCCTGCAGATGCCATGTCTGGGCATGGGGGGTAATGCGATCCTTGGTGAAACGCCGAAAGCTCTCCCTAATCATGTCGAGATCGCTCTCACCGAGGCTTTCCGAGATCGCGTCTTCATCGACCAGCCGCTGCGCCAGGGCTTTGCGGTTTTCTGCGCTGTTGCCCCGCTGCAGGAGGCGCGCGACAGCATCGTGTGAGGCGAATTCTGCGGCGCGCGTGGTCAACCCAAAATCCGAAGGTCGGATAAACTCATTGGCGCTCGCGGGAATGCCACCGGCGATCTGTGCGAGATATTCGCCAAATCCAATCGCCACGACCAACTCCTCGATTCCGCGCAGCGCACCCTGCTGCTCAAGGCGGGAAGCCCACGCGAGAGTCCGGGTCAGCGCTTCACAGAGCGTGGCCAGCCAGGCGAGGCCGTGCACGGCGCGCTGCTGCGCGTCCAGCGCGGCGCCATCGATCAGACCATCCTCCCGCACTACGCCGGCCTTGACTTGCGCAAGCGCGGCCTCGCGATAATCCTCAGCGGCACCCAGCGCGGCCTGGGCTTCTTCGATCAACGTCATGTTATGTGGAGGCTCCTTACTTGGCCTGACGAAGCGCAGTGGCAAACCTCATATCAGGCCCGCCTGCTGCCGTCAGCCAGAGGATGATCGAAGCCCCCATCATTAACGCTGCCGCGATACAGCATCTTCACGTCAATCACGCAGACACAAGCCCACGAGCTGCTCCGGAATCAGTGCCGAATACTTGACATTTTGCCGTTGGGTGCCTTTAGATATTTTCCTGACTGAGCGCTTGGTCGTTTTTATATATTTCAGGCGCACTTTTAGGCCAGAGGAAAAATCTCACAAGTACATAAAATCAAAAACTTGGTCGTGGGGCAGTCCTCATGATCGCATTACCTGGGAGGATACCGATGCACTTTAAGGCCACGCTTTCTATCGTCTCAACATTAGCTTTTCTATTCGCCGCAGCAGATCAACCGAAAGCGGATGACAGCGTTACGGTTAAGCTGGCGCACCCCTATCCCGCCAACCACTATCTCTGGGAACACGGCGGCAAGGTATTCGCGGAGGCCGTCGAGACTAAAACTGCCGGCAAGGTCAGCTTTGAAATTTATCCGGCGCAACAACTCGGCAAAGCGCCGGAATTGCTGAAGCTGGTTGGGCTGCGGACCGCCGATATGGGGATCATCGCGCCGACTTACGTACCGGATAAATTGCCGCTTTCGGGGATTTCCGAGCTGCCCATGCTCGCGAACAGCTCTTGCGAGGCAACATATCGGCAAGCGGCGATCTCCCAGGAAGGCGGTATGCTCGATACCGCCGAATACGCGCCCAATGACATCTATGTGCTGTTTGTCGCAACCCTGCCGCAATATGGCATCGTTACGACCTCGGCAGAGGTCGTTGCGCCCGAAGATGTCGATGGACTCAAGATTCGCGCCACAGGCGCGGGCATGAGCAAAAGCATTCGGGCATTGGGCGGCGTGCCAATTCAGTTGACCTCGATGGATATGTACGACTCAGCCACACGTGGCACCATCGACGGCTCCTTGATCAGCTACAACGGCATTTTCCCCTACGATCTGCAGAATGTCTTCAAGCACTCACTGGAAGGCGTCGGCATGGGCGCGCCGACGGTGATGTACACAATCAACCGCGACCTTTGGAATAGCTTTTCAGAAGATATTCAGGGCGCCATGAAGGAAGCCGCTACCGAGGCACAGCGAGAAATGTGTAGCTACATGGATTCGCAGCTTTCCGAATTCCGCACCAAGCTCGTAGAGGAATACGATTTCAAGATCGTGGAGCTGTCCGACGATCAGAAGGTGGCATGGGAAGACGCGCTCTCCCCCGTCATCGCGTCCTGGCTCGAAGAACTGGAAAGCAACGGAAAAGACGGTAAGGCCATTCTCGAAGCTTACCGCAATGCGACTCTTCCCGATTGGGTACAGTAGAAACGCACTTCCTACGGTGAGAGCAAGCACTCTGCGTGACAGTGGAGCAGCTTGCTCTTGCCGCGAAGGGATTGATCGTAAAGGTATAGTTCCATGGACCGTCTGCTAAGTGTATGCGAACGTGTATTAAGCGCACTGGCCGGCATCTGCATGGTTATGATCATGCTCCTTGTCGCCATCGACGCCTGCGGCCGGTATCTCTTCAATGCTCCGCTGCAGTGGAGCAATAACTTCGTTACCTTCTATCTTCTGGTAGCCCTGTTCTTCCTGCCACTCGCGACTACGGCCGCGCATGGCGACCACCTGCGCATCGATTTTTTCTATAGGTTGTTCGGGCGAAAGCTGAGGATCGCTTTCGATCTCATAACGACGACACTTTCGATCGCCGCTTTCGGGGCTATCGCCTATCTCTCCGCCAAGACGGCCTTCGAGGCATGGAGCCAAGCCGAGTATCTACCTGGCTATATACGCTGGCCGACCTGGCCATCCTCCGCCCTGGTGCCGATCGGCACGGCGGTCTTAATCGCGCGCCTTTTAGCGACAGTGATTCACTTTCGCCTCCTAGGCCGCAGCGCGCTGCACGAGCCCGGCGAAACTCAGCTGTGATCGCTCTCTCCATAACCCTGCTGCTGTTCCTCCTGCTGGCGATAGGCACTCCCATCGCCTTCGCCATGATCATTTCCTCTGCCCTCGGCTTGCTCTGGGTAGGCGGTTTACCCACCGTGCTAGGGATTCTGACGACCACGCCGCATGCCACGGCGCTTTCCTACGAGTTGCTGACCATCCCCATGTTCCTGCTGATGGCGGAGCTGCTACTGCGCTCGGGTATTGCCAGCGATCTCTTCGAGGCGATCGCCGCCTGGGTTGGTAGAATTCCGGGCGGCCTGGGCATCGCGACGGCGCTGGCCGGCGCAGGCTTCGGGGCGATCTGCGGCTCCTCGACAGCTTCGGCGGTGACCCTATCCTCGACCTCGCTGCCAGCTATGCTGAAGGCCGGCTACGACGGTAAGATCGCCTCGGGCGTGATCGCTATCTCGGGCACGCTCTCGATGCTCATTCCACCGAGCATTGCCCTGATTATCTATGCCTTTCTGGCTGACCAGAGTGTGGCAAAACTGCTGATTGCTGGCATCGTGCCCGGCATCATCGTCACGATCACGATCGCCCTCACGACTGTCTTCCTGGCGCTCCGCAACCCGAAGCTGGCGCCCCGCTCCGCCCCGATCTCGCTGGGCCACAAACTTCGCCTTCTGAAGGTGATCTGGCCAATGATGGCCCTGATCATGTCGGTGACGGGGGTGATCTACACAGGGATCGCGACACCAACTGAGGCCTCGGCCCTCGGCGCCCTGACAGCGGCAGGCTTCTTCTTCCTCCTCGGCCGGGGGACCAGCCTACACTCCTTATTCGAGGCCATCGCCAAGGCATTGCGCACGACCTGCATGATTATCCTGATTCTAATCGGCGCGCATATGTTTTCCACCTTCTTCGCCCTGACGCAGACGACACAAAGCCTGGTCACGGCCATCTCCGGGCTCGAGCTCTCTCCCTGGATTATCCTTATGGTGATCGTCGCCATCTATATTCTTCTTGGGACCTTCATGGACCAGATCGGCGTTCTGGTCCTTACCGTTCCTGTCGCTCTGCCGTTGATCACCTCTCTCGGATTCGACCCCATCTGGTTCGGAGTTATCATTGTGGTAGCGGCAGAATTGGGACTGGTGACTCCGCCTGTCGGGCTTAACTGCTTCGTTGTCGCGAAGTACGCGAACCGCCCGCTTGAGGAAGTGTTCCTGGGGGTCATGCCACATGTCGTCTTCCACCTCTTTGCTTTGACCCTGTTGATCGCCTTTCCTGCGCTCACCCTTTGGCTGCCAAACAAGATGTTTTGAAGCCGCTTTAGAGCATCACGATTTTTCTGTATATCTTGATCTAGTCAAAGAGAGGCGCAATCAGGTCAATCTGGCCGAAAGCCTGGAGATCCTGCCCATGCCTCTGGTTCGCTTGATCGACAAGCTGGAAAGATACCGGCCTCGTGATCCGCCGGCCCTATCCCGGCGGCCTCCGCCCGGTCCTTCTTTACCTCACTGAAGCCGCCGAGCACAATGCGCAACCAAGGCGCACTGGCTAGCGGCCTTAAGCGCGAAACCGGCTTAGGCTGCCGGCTTTCATCGTCTTGCCTGGCAAGCTGTGCCCGACGACGCCTTCGATGTATCTGGCGCAGTCGATCAGGGCATCCAGGTTGACGCCGGTCGCCACGCCCGATTCCTCGCAGAGGAAGACCAGATCCTCGGTGCAGATGTTGCCCGCGGCCCCCTCTCCGGAAAAGGGGCAGCCCCCCAGGCCCGCGCAGGACGCATCGAAACGCCGCACGCCCAGCCTGAGCCCGGCCATGGCATTCGCGAGGCCCGCGCCCCGCGTGTCGTGGAGATGAAGCGCAATCGGATGCTCCGGCCAGCGGTCGCGCAGGGCGCCGACCGCGCGTTCGATCTGCAGCGGCGTCGCCCAGCCAACCGTATCGCAGAGATAGAGCGCTTCCGGGGCCTGCCCATGGTCTGCGAAGATCTCCAGCAAGCCGGCCATCGCCTGCACCACCTTTTGAACGGAGATATCGCCCTCGAAAGTGCAGCCGAAGGCCGTAAAGACGTAGGCGGAGCCAAAGGGCACCCCGGCTTGGCGGTAAAGCTCGGCCATGCCGCGCTGCTGCGCGAGCAGCTCCTGCGGGCTGCGGTTGTTGTTGTTCCGTCCAAAAGCGGCCGAAGCGCTGGCGACGAGATTGCCCACCAGGTCGAGCGGCGTCTGCCGCGCCCGCTCGAAGCCCTGGTCGTTGAGCCATAGCCCCGTGTAGCGCACCCCCGCCCGGCGCGAGATGCCGTCCGCGATCGCTTCCGCGTCGGCCATCTGCGGCACGCGTTTCGGGCTGACGAAGGAGCAGCAGTTGATCTCCCTCAAACCGGCCTCCGCGAGCCCGTCGATCAGCTTGATCTTGGCGGCCAGGGGAATCCCGCCGGGCTCCGACTGCGCGCCTTCGCGCGGGCCCTCTTCGACGAGTTCGATCTTTTCCGGAAGGTCGGACATATGAACCTATCTATGGCTGGAGTCTGCGCCGCTTAGCGCCCCGTGAGCAGGACATCGGGCAGCCAGAGAATGATTTCCGGCACGAGAATCAGGATCGCCAGCGTGACGATGTCCATCACCAGGAACCAGGTAATCCCCTTGAAGATCACATCCAGCGGGACGCTCTTACCGACGACGCCCTTGAGGATGTAGACGTTCAAGCCGACAGGCGGTGTGATCAATCCGATCTCGAGGAATTTCACCATGATCACACCGAACCAGACGAGGTCGTAGCCGAGGTGCTCGATCACCGGCGTCACCAGCGGCAGGGTCAGCAGCATGATGCCGAGCGGATCCATGAAGGTGCCGAGGAAGATAAAGACCAGGGAAATCGCGAGCAGAACGACCAGCGGGTGAAAGTCCAGGGTGGTCGCCCAGGCGGTCAGCTCCCCGGCCAAGCCGGTTAGGGAGATAAAGCCCACGAAGATCTTGGCGCCCAGGATGATCGCGAAGATGTTGGCGGTTTGCCGCGCGGTCTCGGCGACCGCTTCCCGGCTGGTGCTGCGGTCGAGGCGTTTGGCGATAAACCCTAGGATCCAAGCCCCCAGGGCGCCGATCGCCGCCGCTTCGGTCGGCGTGACGATGCCCGCCATGATGCCGCCCATGACCAGCGTAAACAGCAGGATGATCGACCAGGTCCCCTTGAGGGAGATGAAGCGGTCGACCCAACGCGACGATTGACCGGCGGGGCCGAGCTCCGGATTGATCGTGCAGCGCACCCAGATCATAAGCATGTAGATCAACGCCGATAGCGCGCCGGGTATCATCGCCGCAACCAGCAGGCGGCCGATCGATTGCTCCGTGAACACGCCATAGAGAATCAGCAGCACGCTCGGCGGAATCAAAGCGCCCAGCGTGCCACTCGCGGCGACAACTCCGGTTGCCAAGCCGGGGTGATAATGCCGCCGCAGCATCTCCGGCACGGCCAGCTTGCCCATCGCCGCGGAGGTCGCGAGGCTCGATCCGCTGACCGCCGCGAAGGCGGCGCAGCCGACCACCGACGCGATCGCCAGACCGCCCTTCATGCGGCCGAACCAGATTCGCACGGTATTGTAGAGGTCGCCGGTGAAGCCCGCGTGATAGGCGACGTAGCCCATCATCAAGAACATCGGCAGGGTAACCAGCGAGAAGTTCGCGATGAAGGCAAAGGGTTCGAAGGAAATGTAGGCGAAGGCCGCGCGGAAACCGCGCGCGAAATCGAAGGCGCGGCCCTCGGGCCAGCCGATCCGAATGACGAGGCCGAAAAAGCCGACCGTTGCCATGCTGAACGCGATGGGCACCCTCAACATGAGGAGCGCAAGCATGACTCCGACACCTAGTGCCCCAAGCAGAATAGGATCCACTGTTACCTCTCGCGATTCTTGCTTGAATGCCCGGCGACCACGTCGCCGGCGGCCGATGGAGCCACATACTCGGGACTGCTCTCCGCGGAAAACGCGACATCCGCGCCGAGCAACTCCGGTCTATCCGAGGCAATGCCGATGACACTGCGCAGCGCGTTCGTGATCAAACGCAGCGTGAGGACGCCGATGCCGATCGCAAGGGCAAAGCGCGACGGGCTTTCAGGCAGGTTTAACAAACCCTCGATGTACGCGCCCGCCTCCGCGGCGTGGAGCGCCATCTCCAGGCTGGCCCAGGTAAGAAAGGCGAAGATCACCGCGCCGACCACCAGGCCGAAGGTATCGAGGATCGCTTTCGACCTGGGCTGCATCCACTCGGTAAACACGTTCACCATGATGTGTTCCCGGCGCGCCTGAACCAGGCTGAGAGGCAGAAAGGCGACCAGGACCAGAAGCAGTTCGTTGGCCGTGACGTCATCGGGGATCGGCTTCAGAAAGAAGTACCGGCCCAGCACGGACACCGAGGTGATCATCATCATGGCGATCAGCGTCACCGACGCGATCAGCATCAAGATACGATCTATGAAGTTTAGGACCTTGATCATAATCGTTAGGTCTCTTCGCTCATGATACCCGCTATGGACCGGACCCCTGTGCACCGCTGAGTAGGGCGATCGGCTCCTGTTGAGATTGAGTTTCTACACCCAGGCTAGGCCATAATAGGAAAGGAAGGGGAGCTCTTTGAGTCTTCTGTCTTGAACGCGCAGATTGCGCGCGCCCAGACATCGGACACTCTTAAGCCCCCCTTCGGTTCATCAGCGCTCCCAGGGATAGCCCTTGGTCGCGACTTCTTCCCGATACTTCGCACGAAGAGCATAGAACTCCTCGTAGACAGCCGCGCCGTCGATCCCAAGCTCCGCGAGTTCAGCGATGAACTCGTCGATCAGGATCTGCGCGGGCGCGGCCCAGGCCGCCCTTTGCTCATCGGTCAGGTCGTGGAAGACGACCTTATAGCCATCCTCGCCGCTTTCCATCGAAGCCCGCGCCTCGCTTTCCTCGCGCGTATAGAGCATGGCGAAGTGGTCCATGTATTCGATGCTGGTCTGCGCAACGATCTCCTGAAACTCGGGCGACATGCTGTCCCACAGATCCAGATTGATCCCGATGCCATAGGCCATGGACTGCCCAAGATGGGCCACGGTGACGTGCCCGGCCACTTCATGCAGTTTGTAGGACTTGACCAGCGGGATCGAATAGATGCTGCCGTCGATGGTACCGCGATCCAAGGCTTGGTAAGCCTCGGCCCCGCTGACGTTGACCGACACGGCGCCCAGATGATTGAACAGCTCCGACCAGCCGCCAGTGGCGCGAATTTTCTTGCCGACCAGGTCCTCGACCTCGACCAGCGGCATCTTGCTGACGATGTGCATGGGACCGGTGGAGTTGTTCGCGAGAATTTTTACGTTCTGCTTGCGTGTCTCCGCTTCGAGCTCGGGAACCGTTTCACGCGCTTCGAAAATCGAACGCAGCCCAACCCAGGTATCCTCGAAAACGAAGGGCGTGCCCGCCAGGGCCCAGACCGGCGTTTGCGCCGGCGTATAGGAGCCGACGATGGTCCCGGCATCGGCCAGGCCCGTGCCAACGGCCTGCAGAACCTCCTTCGCGCTGACCAGCGCGCCGCTCCAGAAAATCTCAACCTTGATCTGGCCGTCGGTGCGCGCCTGTAGCTCGTCGGCCCACCACTGCAGGGCCTCGGCGCGCGGGCCGCGCGGCGAGCCGATCTCGGCGAAACGGATGTCGTAGCTTTCGGCGTTGGCCTGCTCCAGCAGTCCGCCGGCGCAGAGCAACAGCGCCGCCGCGAGCGCCCGGATCGTGGTTTTACGGATTGGCATGGTGTTCTCCTCCCTAGCGTTTATTGGCAATTTTTCTGCGTTTGCTTCTGGATACCCGCATCCGCGAGCAGCCGGTTTCCGCTGTCTCAAGAATTCCGCTCAGCCGTTCCGGCGCATTTCCATCTGACTGAGCGTTCGCTCGGTTCATTATCGAGCCCTTCGTTGCAAAGTCAAGATGAGTGATGGTCAGCGCCCGGACTCCTGCCTAGCGCTTGCCAAAAAACCGCGAGACAGCGCGGTTCAGCTGGTTTCGAGCCAGTAAAAAAAACGCAGCCGCCAAGCTTGGCGGCTGCGCTTCCTATTGACAGGTTCCGCTAAGGGATCCTGTGCGACCTACACTCCACTTAGCGCGTCCAGGGATAACCCCTGGCCGCCACCTCGGCGCGATACTGATCACGTATCTCGTAGAGCTTCTCGAGGATCGCCTCGCCGTCGAGTCCACGCTCACCGACGGTCTTGATCCATTCGTCGAGCAGGAGCTGCGCCGGCGCGGCCCACTCCGCCTTCTGCGCATCGTTCAGTTCATGGAAGACGACTTTATGGCCGTCGACACCGGCCTCCATGTCCTCGCGCGACTTTTGTTCGTCTTCGGCATAAAGTTGAGCGAAGCGATCCATGTAGTCGAGGCTGGTACGCGCCACAATCGCCTGCATCTCCGGAGACATGCTGTTCCACATATCCAGATTGATGCCGATGCCATAGGCCAGGGACTGGCCCATATCGGCCAGGGTCACATGGCCGGCAACCTCATGCAGCTTGTAGGATTTGATCAGCGGGATCGAGTACATGCTCCCGTCGATGGTGCCCCGATCCAGGGCCTGGTAGGCTTCAGCGCCGCTGACGCTGACTGAAACGGCGCCCAGCTCGTTGAACAGCTTGGACCAGCCGCCGCCGCCACGGAGCTTCATGCCCTCCAGGTCTTCGACCTCGATCAGCGGTTTCTTGCTGACCAGCTGCATGGAACCGGTCGTGTTGTTGGCGAGAATTTTGACATTGGCCTTGATCGTCTCGGCTTCGAGTTCGGGAATTGTTTCCCGCGCCCCGAAGACGGCACGCATGCCGACCCAGGGATCGTCGAACAGGAAGGGCGTGCTTGCGACGGCCCAAACCGGCGTTTCGGCCGGCGTATAGGCACCGACGATGGTGCCGCCGTCAGCCAGACCGGTGCCGACAGCCTGAAGCACTTCCTTGGCGCTGACCAGCGAGCCGCTCCAGAAGATCTCGACCTTGACTTGGCCATCGGTACGCCGCTGCAGTTCATCCGCCCACCACTGCAAGGCCTCGGCGCGCGGGCCGCGCGGCGAGCCGATCTCGGCAAAGCGGATATCGTAACTCTCGGCGTTGGCGTGCTCGAACAGCGCACCCCCGCATAGAATAAGCGCTGCTGCCAGCGCCCGCATGGTCGTTCTACGAAATGACATTGTGTTTCCTCCCAATTCGCGTGTGCTCAGGTTTCTTCGTTTCGAACTTCTTCGCCGCGACAGTAACCGGTTCGAACGCTGACTGAGCGTTCGCTCGGTTTAGTCTATCCAGTCGCTCCCGAGGGAGTCAAGATAGCCGGCCCGCGGCGTCTTAACGGCCCGTCCAAACGGGCGGGCGTTTTTCCACGAAGGCCTTCATGCCCTCGCGTGCATCCTCCGTCATCACCATGGTTCCGATCTGGGATTCGGCATAGGCGAGAGCCTGCTCCTGGTTCATCTCTGCCATTTGCCGCAGCGCGTACTTGCCGAGGCGAATCGCCGTCGGCGATTTGTCGAGCGTGCGGCCGAGCAGCCAATCCACCTTCGAATCCAGGGCCTCCGGCTCCACCACGTAATTGACAAGGCCCAGTTGCAGCGCCTCCTCGGCGGTGATGGCTTCGCCGGTGATGCACATCTCCGCGAACTTGCGCGGCGGCACCATGCCTTGAAGCAGGGCCGCGACCTGCATCGGGAAAAGCCCGATACGGACTTCCGGCAAACCGAACTTGGCCTTGCTCGAAGCCACCGCCATGTCGCACATCGCCAGCAGCCCCATCCCGCCAGCGAGACAGTGGCTATTGATTCTTGCGATCAGCGGAAGTGTGCAGCGCGAGGCGACCCGCAGAAGATCGGCAAAGGCGACGTTGGGCTTGGAATAATCGAAACCGAAGGTCTTCGACCCGGGCTTGAGATCGCCGCCCGCGCAAAACGCCTTGTCTCCCGCCCCGGTCAACACGATGGCCTTGACGGAGCTATCCTCCTCCGCCTCCAGGATCGCAGCGGTCATGGAGAGGATCACATCCTCGCTTAAAGCGTTCCGCGCATCGGGGCGGTTAATGGTGATCCGCGCCACGGCATCGCGCCGCTCCGCCACCAAGATCTCGTTGCTGTCTGCCATGCAGATCTCCTTAGGGTTTCTTCATCGTTGCCGCGCGCTCCGCCACGGCAACCACGCGCCGCGCACGGCGCAGTATCGGGCCATCGACCATCTCGCCTTCAAAGGCGAAGGCGCCACCATCCACATCCGCATCGAGCATCCGGCGGTATCTCTCCACCTCGGCGCGATCGGGGACGAAAGCCGCGCGGATCGGTGCGGTCTGGCTGGGATGGATCGAGAACTTTCCGACCATGCCCAATTCCACCGCTTCATGGAGATCCCGCTCGAGAAGCGCGGTGTTGCTGTATTCCGTCGTCACCGAATCGTAGACGGCGACCCCGGCGAGCGCGGCCATGCAGAGCATGCGGTCGCGCAGCTGCAGGATCGGGCTGAGGAAGGCGCCGGTTTCATCGCGCACGGCCAGCAGACCGAGATCGGCCGCGATATCGTAGGGCCCCCAGCCGAGACCGGCGATCTCCGGCCTGCCGAGAAAGCTTTCCACGGCCAGCGCGCCCTTGACGTTCTCGACGGAGGGAATGAGCGAAACCGTCTTTCCCGCAGGAACCGCGGCGAGAACGGCGTCGATCTCCTCGTTGGACTGCGTCTTCGGCAGCAGAAGGGTCCCGGCGCCCGCCTCGACGACGGCTGCAATCTCGGCTCTGCCGCGCTCCGTCAACGGAGGATTGACGCGCACGATGACGCGCTCTTGACCCTGCGCCAGGAAAGCCGTGACCGCCGCTAGCGCCGCGTCCTTGCGCAGGGCGCCGACGCCGTCCTCGAGGTCGAGTACGGCCACGTCCGCCGCCGCCAGCGCCTTTTCAAAGCGGTCGGGACGATCGCCCGGGCAAAACAGCAGGGCGGGCCCTAGAAGAGTATCGATCTTCCCCATGCGTTTAGCGGCCGCTGAACTTCGCGGTGCGGCCTTCCAGGAAGGCCGTGAAGCCCTCCTTCCCATCTTCGCTCTGGAAGCTGCGCTGCATCACCTCGGCGCCGAGCTTGAAGGAGTCTTCCCAATCCATGGCCAGGGCCTGATAGGCGAGCTTCTTCGTCTCCTGCACCGCGGTGGGGCTGAAGCCGGCGATGATCTCGGCCCATTCCTGCGCCGCGGCGATGACCTGGTCGGGCTCCACCACCCTTTGCACCAGTCCGATGGCAAGCGCCTCCTCGGCTTCGATAAAGCGGGACATCAAGAGGATTTCGAGCGCCTTTCCGAAGGGCACGAGCTTGACCAGCCGCTCGGTCTGCTGCGCGGCGGGCACGACCCCGCGTTTCAGGCCGCTCGGGCCGATCCGCGCGTCGCTGCCGAGAATCCGCAGGTCGCAGGACAGCGCCAAGCCGAACGCGCCGGCCACGCAATAGCCGCGAATAGCGGCGATCAGAGGCTTGGAAATATCGGCCTTAGGAATGCCGGAAGGCTGCCCACTGCCCTCCTGCCCCAGGACGCCGCCTTTGACGTAGGAGCCCATCTCGCCGCCGGTGCTGAAGGCCTTTTCACCGGCACCGGTGATCACGCCGACGCGAATCTCGGGATTGGCCTCGATCTCGTCGAAGGCCTCGCGGAGCTGCTTCGACATCTTGGAGTCGACGGCATTGAGTTTTTCCTGGTTATCCAAGACGACCCAAGCCACCGCCCCTTCGCGCCGAAAATGAACTTCTCCCATGAGCTGACTTCTCCCTCTATCGAGCAGGCTTACTAAGACAGGCGGGCCGCGGCCTCGGCCAGGGCGTCGCGATCGTCGGGATGCGCGATCTGCGCCAAGGCAAGGGCGCGCTCGCGGACCGTTTTGTTGCGGAGATCGGCAACGCCGTACTCCGTGACGACATACTGAATCAGGGTTCTGGGCACGGTCACCGGCCCTGGATTGAGATTCGGCACGATCCGCGGAACTCCGCGCTTGGTGCGCGATCTCAAGGCAATGATCGAGCGGTTTCCGGCAACCTGGGCACCAATCGTGAAATCGACGCTGCCGCCGATTCCGCCGACCTGCAGGCCATTCAGGAAATCGGCGTTCAGCTGCCCATAGAGATCGATTTCCAGCGCCGAGTTGATCGATACGAAACCGCTGCGCTTGGCGAACTTTTCTATGCTGTGCGTGGTCAGGCCATCGGTCATGTGGACTTGATCGTTGTCGTCCATCCACTCATAGAGCGCGTGGGTACCGAGGACGTCGCCGACGAGCGCCTTGGGATTGGATGTCACGCAGACCCCGGATTCGATCAGCTTGCGCGCGGGATCCGTCATCTGCGAAATGACGCTGATATCGCGGCGGCCCAGTTCGATCAGGCCGTCCAGCGCGGCGCCGGGAATCGTACCGATGCCGAACTGCAGGGTCGCGCCGTCCGGCACGAGCTCCGCCGCCAGACGGCCGATTTCGCGGTCGATATCGTCGCCTTCGCGATGGGGAAATTCCGGCAGGGCATGGTCGGCGGGCACCAGGATATCGAAGGCGGACTCATGTATCAGACTATCGCCGCGGGTCCGGGGCATCGCCTCGTTGACCTCCGCGATCACCAGCTTGGCCTTGTTCAGCGTGGCGCGCGCCTGGCTGGTGTTCAGACCGAAGGAATGATAGCCGTTGGCGTCGGCGGGACTGACCTGAACGAGCACGGCGTCGAAAGCCTGCTCGGTGAGATAACGCACCGTCTGCGCCCAGGTGAGCGGAAGAAAATCGGCTTTAACGTTTTTTGCGTCGCCGCCCAGCAGGGTTCCCGGCATGAACCAGGTCCGCAGCTTGAACGCTTCCGAGCGATCGTTGAGCAGAAAGGGATATCCCGTCAGCATCATCCCAGAGACGATGGTGACATCCTTCAAGCCCTTGGCGTTCTCCCACAGCGCGGAAGTGAGAGAGAGCGGCTCGCTGCTCAAGCTGCCGGTCGCGACCACCATGCCCGAGGTAATGGCGCTGATCGCATCGGCTGCGGAACGCGTCTTGGAGGCGGCGAGTGCCGTCATTGTGTCTTTCCCTTCGTCTTCATCTCATACCACCGCTTTCGCATCACAGAGGGCAATCGGCGAGCACCGTGCTGCGTTTCGCACTTGCCGCACGCCGTCATTTCTTAACGACTGAGCGCTCGGTCAGTCTGGTTGCGCTTGCTCCCCTTGTCAATGCCGCGAAGGCGAGTCTCCTGCATTTCTTCGCGAGCACAGGGGCGCCGCGCGGCCGCGCCCATCACCGCGCAACGCTCTTGGGATCCCGGTACTTGCGATGCTCCAGCCGCGCGATCTGCCGCTGATGCACTTCGTCCGGCCCATCGGCGATCCGCAGAACGCGGTAGTGCGCGAAGAGACGGGCCAAGCCGTAATCCGGAGTCACACCGGCCCCGCCATAGGCCTGGATCGCATCGTCGATGATTTTCAGCACGCTGCGCGGCACCACCGCCTTGATCAAGGCGATCTCCGTGCGCGCCGCCTTGGCGCCGACGCTGTCCACCATGGCCGCGGCCTTCAACACCAGCAGGCGGCACATCTCGATATCCGCCCGGGCGTTCGCAATACGCTCGTCCCAGATCGATTGCTCGGCGAGCGGCTTGCCCCAGGCGACACGATCCTGAAGGCGGCGGACCATCTTCCCCAGCACCTCCTCGGCCGCGCCGATCGCGCGCATGCAATGATGGATGCGGCCCGGGCCGAGACGTCCCTGGGCAATCTCGAAGCCGCGGCCCTCGCCATAGATCAGGTTCTCCGCGGGCACCCGCACGTTCTCCAGGATCAGCTCGGGATGCGGGTGATTGTCCTCGAACCCGAAGACCAGCAGGTTCCGCACGATTTTTATCCCCGGCGTATCGCTCGGAACCAGGATCATCGATTGCTGCTTATGCGGCGGCGCGGAGGGGTCGGTCTTGCCCATCACGATGGCAAGCTCGGCTTGGGAACCGCCGAAGCCGGAAGAAAACCATTTGCGGCCGTTGATCACATAGTGATCGCCGTCCCGCTCAATCCGCGTTTCGATGTTCGTGGCGTCGGAGGAAGCCACCTGCGGTTCGGTCATCAGAAAGGCCGAACGAATCTCGCCGGCCAGCAAGGGGCGCAGCCACCGCTCCTTTTGCTGCTGCGAGCCAAAGCGGTGCAGCAGCTCCATGTTGCCGGTGTCCGGCGAGCTGCAGTTGAAGACCCGCGGTGCCCAGAGCAGCCGGCCCATTTCCTCGGCGGCCGGCGCGTACTCCAGGGTGCTGAGACCGGCGCCATGGAACTCCTGGGTATCGTGTTCCGGCGAAGGTGGAAGAAAGAGGTTCCATAGCCCCGCCTCCTTGGCTTTGGCGGACAATTCCTGCAGCAGCGGGATCGGCGTCCAGCCGTTGCGCCGGGCGTGCTCCGCCTGCTCCTCATAGAGCGCCTGGTTGGGCATGACGTGCTCGTCCATGAAGGCGCGCACCCGGTCTCGCCAGTAAATCTGCTTTTCCGAATAGTCAAAATCCACCGAAGCTCTCCTCTGAAATGGCGCTTACGCGCCGTCCGGCTGGGTTACGATACGCCAGGCACGGGCGGCCTGATCGGCGCAGCTATTGCCCGGCGGCGGCAGCCGATGGGTGAGTCCCTCCCTGCGGCGCTTCTCGCGCCCCTGCGCGATGGAGGCCAGGCGAAACTGCGCGAAGGCCAGATAGAACCGAAGATCGAGGTCTTCCTCGAAGCCCATGCGCCGGCAATAAGCCTCCACATAGGCCTGCTTCGTTGGGATTCCGCTGGCCGCGAAATCGACTCCGAGAAGCGATCCAAAAGCCTCCGAATCCGTGTGGTACATCAGGCAGTTGTAGGCAAGATCGGCAATCGGATGTCCGATCGTCGAAAGCTCCCAGTCGAGGATCGCGACGACGCGGGGTTCGCTCGGATGGAACATCACGTTCTCCAAGCGGTAGTCCCCATGCGCGATCGAGGTGCGGGAATCCTCGGGCAGGTTGGCGGGCAGCCAGTCGATCAGGCGCTCCATATCGGGGATCTCTTCGGTTTCAGCAGCCCGATACTGGCGAATCCAGCGCGCGATCTGGCGTTCGAAATAGTTGCCCGGCTTGCCGAAGCTCTCCAGGCCGGCGGCGACGTAGTCCACCTTGTGCAAGCAGGCCAGCGCCGCGTTCAAGCCGTCGTAGATCGCCGCCCGCTCCGCCTTCGGCATGCCGGGCAGCTTGGCGTCCCGGAAGATACGGCCCGGGACGTAATCCATGATGTAGAAATTGGTGCCAATCAGCGACGGGTCTTCGCAGAGGCAGCGCACCCTGGGAACCGGCGCCGCCGTCGCCGCCAGCCCCGCCATGACGCGGTACTCGCGCTCCACCTGATGCGCCGTCGGCAGCACTTCCCCTGGCGGCTTCTTACGCAGGACGTAGCGGTGGCCTTGGGCATCGGTGAGCAGAAAGGTGGGGTTGGAGTTCCCGCCGGCGAACTGCCGTATCGCGAGCGGCGCGGCGAACTCCTCGAGCTGCGCCAAGCAATAGGCCTCCACGGCCGCCGCATCGAAGGCGTGCCGATCAGACAGGGCCTCGGTTTCCGCGGTCTCGGCCGGCTCCGTCTCCGGCTGCAAGCTGTCGTTGTCTGCTGCCACGCTTCCCCCTGTTTACTCCACCGGCCGGCAGGCCGTACCGCTATGCGCGCACCAAGCGAAGCCCCGGTAAAAAGCCGTCCGGGCTGCACCGAAACCCGGACAGAAAGCAATTCTGACTGAGCGCTTGCTCAGATTATGAGTTTCACGTAGACAAGTCAAACCGCTGAACACAAGACCGTTGGGCCGCTGCTTGACACTGACTGAGCGCTCAGCCACTATCGCGAACTTCCAATTTGCGGGCGCCTCGGCGAAGACTGCGCGAACAGCCGAGCATGGAGCGGCGCTTCGGTCTACCCTCTCCGGCAGGTTGCTGCCGCCACAGGTTTCAGAAGGACGACACACATGGCAAAGATCGAGATGACGCCGGAGCGCACGCAGATCGTGGAAGCCGTCAAAGCTCTCTGCGAGCGTTTCGACGACAACTATTGGCTGGAGCGGGAGCGAAGCCATAGCTTCCCGCACGATTTCTACCAGGCCATGACCGATGCCGGATGGCTGGGGATCACCATGCCCGAGGAACTCGGCGGCGCGGGTCTGGGCATCACCGAAGCCGCGCTGATGATGCAGACCGTCGCCAACTCCGCCGGGGCGATCGCGGCCTGTTCGACGATTCACATCAACGTGTTCGCGCCGCATGCCATCGTCGTCCACGGCACCGACGAGCAGCGCCAGCGGATCATCCCCGCCCTCATCAAAGGCGAGGACAAGGTATGCTTCGGCGTCACGGAGCCGGACGCCGGACTCGACACGACCCACATCACGACCCGCGCGGTGCGCAAGGACGACCACTACGTCATAACCGGACAGAAGGTCTGGACTTCGACGGCCCAGGTCGCGAACAAGATCATGATCCTGGCGCGCACCACGCCCTATGACGACTGCGAGCGCCCGACCGACGGCATGAGCCTGTTCTATACCGACCTGGACCGCTCCTGCATCGAAGTGCAGGAAATCGAGAAGCTGGGGCGGGCCGCCGTGGATTCGAATTCGGTCATGATCGACGGCCTCAAGGTGCCGCTTGAAGACCGCATCGGCGAGGAAGGGAAAGGCTTTCGGATCCTGATCGACGCGCTCAACCCGGAGCGGATCCTGGTCGCCGCCGAGGCCATCGGCATCGGCCGCCGCGCCCTGGACGCCGCGGCGAATTACGCCAAGGAGCGCGTGGTCTTTGGGCGGCCGATCGGCAAGAACCAGTCGATCCAGCACCCCCTCGCGGAAAGCTGGATGGAGCTTGAGGCCGCCGACTTGATGACCTTCCATGCCGCCGAGCTCTATGATTCGGGCAAACCCTGCGGCGCGGAGGCGAATTCCGCCAAGTACCTTGCCGCCGAGGCCGGCTTTCGCGCCTGCGACCGCGCGGTGCGGACCCATGGCGGTTTCGGCTACGCCAAGGAATATCACGTGGAGCGCTATTTCCGCGAAATCATCCTGCCGCGCATCGCGCCGGTCAGCCGCGAGATGATCCTGTGCTACATCGCCGAGCGCGTTCTCGGCCTGCCGAAATCCTACTAAACAGAATCACGGAAACCCGTCGATGAGCATCCATCGCAAAGCCTATATCGTCGGCGCGTACGAACACCCAACGCGCAAGGCCACGGACAAGTCCCTACCACAACTGCATGCGGAGGTTGCGCGCGGCGCCTTGGAAGACGCAGGTCTGACCAAGGACGATGTCGACGGCTATTTCTGCGATAGCGACGCGCCTGGCTTCGGCGGCATCAGCATGGCGGAGTACATGGGGCTCAAGCTGCGCCACATGGACACCACCGAAACCGGCGGGTCTTCCTACATCGCCCATGTGGCGCACGCCGCGGAAGCGATCTCCGCCGGGCGCTGTTCGGTTGCGCTGATCACCCTGGCGGGCCGCCCCCGGGCGGAGGGCATGTCGACCGGCACGAACTCGCGCGCCTATGATCCCAACGATCCCGCGTCGGCGTTCGAGTATCCCTATCGCCCGACCATCGCCAATCTCTACGCGATGTGCGCGATGCGCCACATGTATGAGTACGGCACCACCAGCGAGCAGCTGGCCTGGATCAAGGTCGCCGCGTCCCAACACGCGCAGCACAACCCCCACGCCATGCTGCGCACCCCGGTCACGGTCGAGGACGTGGTCAATTCCCCGATGATCGCCGATCCGCTGCACCGGCTGGATTGCTGCGTGATCTCCGATGGCGGCGGCGCGCTGGTCGTGGTTGGCCCGGAGAACGCCGCCGTGCTCAACCGCCCCAAGGTCGCCGTGCTGGGCGGCGGCGAAGCCCCCAAGCATGCCGGCAACGGCAAGCCGGATCTGGTGCATTCCGGCGCCATCTGGTCCGGTCCCGCCGCCTTCGAGGAAGCCCGGGTCAAGCCGAGCGACATCAAGTATGTCTCGATCTACGACAGCTTCACGATCTCGGTCTTGATCGCGCTCGAGGATCTTGGCTTCTGCGCCAAGGGCGAGGGCGGAAAGTTCGTCTCCGACGGCAACCTCATTTCCGGCGTCGGCCGCCTGCCCTTCAACACCGACGGCGGCGGGCTGTGCAACAATCACCCCGGCAATCGCGGCGGCATGACCAAGGTGATCGAGGCCGTGCGGCAGATTCGCGGCGAGGCCCATCCCGAGGTTCAGGTCGCCAACTGCGATCTTGCCCTGGCGCACGGCACCGGCGGCCGTCTCGGCACGCGCCATGGCAGCGCAACTCTAATCCTTGGACGGGAGTAACCTCCGATGCCAGCTGACTATCCCTCCCCCGCAAGCGATGTCGAGAACGGCGCCTATTGGGCGGCCGCGGCCAAGGAAGAACTCTTGGTGCGCCACTGCACATCCTGCGGCAACAGCCATCATTACCCCCGGGCGATCTGTCCGGTTTGCTTCAGCGACGACACCGAGTGGCGCAGCGTCCCCGGCACGGGAACGATTTACAGCTTTAGCGTTTTGCGGCGGGCCGCCGAGCCCTACGCGATCGCCTATGTCACGCTCGACGATAGCGTTGCCTTGATGACAAACATCGTCGACTGCGATCTGGACAAGCTCTACGTCGGCCAGGCCGTGCGCGTGGTGTTCCGCGCGATCGAGGACGGGCTCACCGTCCCGATGTTCACGCCCGTGGAATAGCGCCCTTCAGGGCAACAGAAACACCGCTTAGCGGATCACATAGGAAAGGCGATGGAAAAGGCCATGCAGCAGGAGACTCGTTCGGATTTCTTGGAAGGAAAAGTTGTCGTCGTCACCGGCGCCGGCAATGGCATCGGCCGCGACTTCGCGCTGCAGTCCGCGGCGGCCGGAGCCCGGGTCGTGGTCAACGATATCGGCACCTCGCTGTCCGGCGAGGGGCTGGATAGCGGCCCGGCGGAGAGCGTGGTGCAGGAAATCAAGGATGCCGGCGGCGAGGCCGCGGCCAGCACCGATAGCGTTGCCACCTGGGATTCCGCGCACAAGATCGTGCAGTGCGCGCTCGATAACTTCGGCCGCATCGACGGCGTGATCAACAACGCCGGCGTGCTGCGCGACCGCTTCTTCTTCAACATGAGCGAGGAAGAATGGCGTCTGGTCGTCGACGTCCACTTGAATGGCAGTTTCTTCGTCTCGCGCGCCGCGGCGCCGCATTTCAAGGCGCAGAACGGCGGCTCTTACGTGCATGTCGTCTCGACCTCCGGCCTGATCGGCAATATCGGGCAGGCCAACTACGCCGCCGCGAAAGGCGGGATCGCCTCGATGTCGCGCGGCATCGCCATCGATATGCAGCGCTATGGCGTGCGCTCGAACTGCCTCGCGCCCTTCGCCTGGACCCGCATGGTCAACTCGATACCGACGGACAAGCCCGACATGGCCGACAAGGTGGAAAAGGCCAAGCGAATGGAATCCCGCAAGATCGCGCCGCTCGCCGTGTATCTCGTCAGCGACGCCGCGCAGGAGGTCACCGGGCAGGTTTTCGCCGTGCGCGCGAACGAGCTTTTCCTGATGAGCCAGAGCCGTCCCCTGCGCTCGGTCCACCGTTCCGACGGCTGGACCCCGCAGGCGATCGCCGAGCACGCCGTGCCGGCTTTCAGCAAGGATTTCTACGGCCTGGATCGCAGCGCCGATGTGTTTTCCTGGGATCCGATCTGAGGCGCGCTCCATGGCACTCGATTACGACAAAATTCTCCACTGGCCCTTCGAAGAGGTCGAGCAGAGCTATAGCGAACGCGACAGCATGCTCTATGCGCTGGGCCTCGGCTTCGGCAGCGATCCGCTCAACGCGCAGCAGCTGCGCTACGTCTACGAAGAAGACCTGCTGACGGTGCCCACCATGCCGGTGGTCCTGGCCGGGCCGGGCTTCTGGCAGCAGAACCCTGAAACCGGGATTAACTGGAAGAAGATCGTCGCCGCGGAACAGGAGCTGACGATCGAGAACCCGTTACCGCCCAGCGGCACCGTGGTCAGCCGCATGGCGGTCACCGACATCCTCGACAAGGGGGCCGAAAAAGGCGCCGTTTTGTATTACCGCCGGGATATTCACGACAAGGCGACGGGGACCAGGCTTTCCACGATCACCGGCACCAGCTTCCTGCGCGGCGACGGAGGCTTCGGCGGCAGCAGCGGCCCCTCGCCCAAGCCTCACCCGGTTCCCGACCGGGATCCGGACTTCATCTATGACTTCCAGACGCTGCCGCAGCAGGCGCTGATCTACCGCCTAAGCGGCGACTACAACCCGCTGCACGCGGATCCGAAAGTCGCCGCGACCGCGGGCTTCGAGCGGCCGATCCTGCACGGCCTCTGCACCTTTGGGATCGCTGGCCATGTCCTGCTCGAACATCTTTGCGATTACCAGGCGCAGCGGCTCAAGCGCATCGGCCTGCGCTTTTCGGCGCCGGTCCTGCCTGGCGAGACGATCCGCACGGAGGTTTGGCGCGAAGCCGACGGTCAAGCGGCCTTCCGATGCAAATCCGGCGAGCGGGTGGTCGCCAACAACGGCTATGCGGAATTCGAAGCCTAGGAACGGCGCTCGGCGCCGCCTCTATTTGGCGCCGAGTACTTTCTTCAGATAGCCCATCTGCTCGTCGATATATTGATCGACGGTCATGACATTCCTGAAACGGCGGCGCTTCAAGGCCCACATGTGTCCCATCGAGATGATGTTATGGGCGATGAAGAGGGAATTGCACTGGTCGATGCTGCCATCGGCCACTCCGTCGTCGATGACCCCCTTCACGAGATCGATCACTTCGTCCTCGATCTTGCTGAAGTAGTCCTTGGTCTCGTCGCGCAGGTTCGCGAACTCATGATAGACGACGTCGGTCTTTGCATGGTGCTGATCGAGCGTTTCGTAATAGGTCGTCACGAAATGCCGTAAGCGCTCGATTGGCGAGCCTTCGCCCTGAACGACGGAGTAAACCTTGCTCTGATAAGCCTCCAGAAAGGCCTGGAGGATCAGGATCAGCAGGTCTTCCTTATGCTGAATGTATTGGTAGAGCGCGCCCACGCTCATGCCCGAGGCAATGGCGATGTCGCGGGTCGAGGTGTTGTGATACCCCTTTTTGCGGAAGAGGTTGGTCGCGATATCGGCAAGATGCTTGCGGTTGGATACGACCAGTTGGTCGTCCTCGACCAGAGTGCGCATCGATTCTATTTTTTTATCGAGCATCAAGATTTCCTTTTGCAGCAGAGCGCAGGCTGCGGGTTCAAATTATGCCCTCGTTTTGCAAGCGCTCAAGATCACTCTCATCAAGTTCGGCCAGGTCGCGTAGAATCTGCTGGGTATGCTCGCCCAGATGCGGCGGACGGCGCCATGCCGGAGTCGACCCCGAGGTTTTTATAGGCTGGCCGACGACACGTACAGGGCCCCACTGGGGATCATCGATTTCAACCAGCATATCGCGCGCCGCGACATGGGAACAATCGGCGATGTCCTTGGTGTTCTGCACGGGGGCGGCTGGCACGCCGCCATCGATCAGCAGTTTCACCGCTTCTTTCTTCGTCTTGTCTTCCAGCCAGGCCTCGATCAGCACCGTCAGGCGCTCCGATTGCGCGTAGCGGGCGATGCCGTTTTCCAATTCCGGATCCTCGAGCAGATCGCGGCGGTCGATGACCGTGCAGAAGCGCTGCCATACCTTCTCGCCCAGGACCGCGATCGCGATGTAACCGTCGCTTGTCTTGTAGCAGCCAAAGGGAGAGGTCAGCGCATGTACCCCGGATTTGGGCGAGGTTCCAAGGGCCGTCTGCATGATCAGCGACAGCTCGTTCAAGACCAGCGCGGAGTCGTACATCGCGATGTCGACCCGCTGGCCCTTGCCCGTCACGCCCCTTTGCAGCAAAGCCTGGAGCGTACCCGTGACCGCGAGCGACGCGGAGAACAGATCCGCCAGGGGAAAACCGAGATACACGGGGCGCGTGTCCGAGCCTTCGGGGCGCATCATCAGACCCGACATCGCCTGCCCCACGACATCGAACGCCGGCCAATCCATGTACGGCCCCGGCATCAGATCGTTATGGCCGAAGCCGGAAACCGAGGTGTAGATCAGCCTCTCGTTCAGCGCGTGAATTTTGTCCCAAGTGAAGCCGAGCTTTTCCAGCGCGTCGGGGCGCAGGTTGTCGAGCAGAATGTCGGTGTTCGCCAGCAAGCGCTCGAAAATGCGCCGCCCCTCTTCCGTCTTGAGATTGAGGGTCAGGCTCTTCTTGTTTCTGTTCGCGCGCAGCATCGACAGACTTACGGCTTCCCGCCCCTCGCCCTTGATCGGCGGCAATCCGCGCGCCGGATCTCCGGCCTTGGGTTCCTCGACCTTGATGACCTCCGCGCCCATGTCGCCCAGCCACATCGAGGCATAGGGGCCGGCGATGAAGCCCTCCAGCGCCAGAACGCGAACACCCTCCAAGGGGCGCGGTTGGTTTGCAGTCTCCTTGGAAGTCTCTTTCGTACTCACTCGAACGTCTCCGCTTTCTTGGATTCTAGGTTTGGAGGGACAGCCTGCATCGAGCTCGACTTGGCCGCGCGGTCGGGGCCAAGGCCCGTCACCTGGCCGCACGGCAGGGCCGCAGTCGCGCGCAGCGAAAGTCCTGTCAGCTCTCCCGTGCCAGGAAAATTGGGCTGAGGCATGAAGCGGCCGCTGGTCAACTTCCGGCAATCGCCGCCCATCGTCAACGCAAACGGCTCCCATCGCGTGAAACCGGCCGTCGGAAACGGCGGCCTGCGCGCCGGAAGATCAAATGACTGAGTGCTCATTCAGTATATTTACAGATTTTGCCCAAGCTGCCAACATTTGTCGTGGATAGAGGCAGCGGCGCATTCCTGCCATGGCAGCGCGCCCCCGGCCTCACGCAAGGCACCCGCTTCTTACGATCCGCCGCGCCGCTTTGCGGCCGGTCGAACCAAGAATGGAAAGCTCCGAAATGGAATTCATTACCGAACGCCGCGAAGGCGCCGTCGTTACCGTAACCCTCAATCGCCCGGAGCGCAGAAACGCGCTCTCCAAGGAAATGGTGGCCGAGCTGCTCCCCTTGCTCAGGCGGCTGGAAAACGATCCGGAGGCCGGGGTGATCGTCCTGACCGGCGAGGGCAAGGGCTTCTGCGCCGGCGGCGACGTCAAGGCGATGGCCGATCTCGACCCCTCCAACTTGGAATTGCAGGCCGTCGCCCTGCGTGAGCGCAGCGAGGTTTCGCGGCTGCTCCACGAGATGCCCAAGATCACCATCGCGATGGTCAACGGCGCGGCCGTGGGCGCGGGCCTGGGGATGGCACTGGCCTGCGATCTGCGGATCGGCGCGGCCAGCGCGAAACTGGCGACGGCCTTCGTCAAGGTCGGGCTCTCTGGCGATTTCGGCGGCAGCTACTTCCTGACCCAACTGGTCGGCACCGCCAAGGCGCGCGAACTCTACTTCACCGGAGAGACGCTGGACGCGCAGCAAGCCCTGCAGCTCGGCTTGTTCAACCGGGTCTATCCCGATGCCGAGCTCGCGCGCGAGACACAGGCCTTCGCGGCGCAGCTCGCGGCCGGGCCGCGCACCGCCTATACACACATGAAGCGCGCGTTGAACGCCTCGCAAAGCGCGAGCCTGGCCGAAGTGCTGAACATGGAAAGCTGGGGCCAATGCCGCTGCCGCCAAACGCAGGATCACGCCGAGGCGGTCCGGGCCTTCACGGAAAAGCGCAGCCCGGTTTTCCACGGCCGGTAATCCGCGCGCGCAAGCCCGCTCTATTGACAGCGGGAGGACCATGAACCACCATGGTGACCGAACGCTCAGTCACTTGTCTTTCCGGGCGTCCACTTTCCCATGGATTGTCAGCACTCCTTTCGACGAGAATTCAACCGACCTCATGAGCTCCCACGCCCTCGACCTCATTTTCAAGCCGCGTTCCGTCGCAATCATCGGCGCGTCGTCGGATCCCGCGAAACCGGGCGGCCGGGCCTTCGCGTATCTGCGCGCGCATTTCAAAGGCGATATCTTTCCCATCAACGCCAAGCCCTTCGACTGCGCGCCCTATCGCGTGGCGGCCCGGATCGACGATCTGGAGTGTGTCCCCGACCTGGCCATCATCGCGGTTCCGGCCAGCGTGGTCGAGCAACAGCTTACAAGCTGCGCCGCCAAGGGGATCAAGGCTGCGGTGATTTTCACCGCCGGATTCGCCGAGCTCGGGGGAGAACAGGAAGCGCAGCAGCAGCGGATTGCCGCGATCGCACGCGACGCCGGCATGCGCTTGCTGGGCCCGAACTGCCTGGGCTGCTTCAATACCCATGCCGGGGCCTTCACAACCTTCACCGCGGTGATTTCCCATGCCATGCCGCCGACCGGCAGCGTGGCGATCCTGAGCCAAAGCGGCGCCATCGGCGCCCACCTGCTGTCAATGATCCGCGACGTCGAAATCGGCACTAGCCTCTGGGTCGCCACGGGCAACGAATGCGACATCGACGTTGCCGATTGCATCGACTACGCGGCGCGCGATCCCAACAGTAAGACCATCGTCGTCTACCTGGAGGGCTGCCGCAACGGCCGCAAGCTGGTCGACGCGCTGATGCTGGCGAAAGCGAACGGCAAACCCGTCATCGTCTTGAAGGCCGGCAGTTCGCCCGAAGGCGCCGCCGCCGCGGCCTCGCATACCGGCGCGCTGGTCGGCTCCGATCAGGTCTTCGACGCCGCCTTCGCCGAGTGCGGCGCCTACCGCGCGCGCTCCTACGAGGAGATCGTGGACCTTGTCATGGCCTGCTCCGGCGGCGTGTTCCCGCGCGGCCGCCGCTTCGGCATCGCCACCAACTCCGGCGGCGCGGGCATTCTCTTGGCCGACTACGCCCGCGACGCCAAGCTCGAGGTTCCGGAACTGGCGCCGGATCTACAGGCGCGCCTGAAGGACATCCTGCCGCTCGCGGGCGTGCGTAACCCCGTCGATACCACGGCAACGGCGATGACCCGGCCGGATCTGCTGGGCCAGTTCCTCGATACCCTGCTGGGCGCCGAGAACATTGACATGGCCGTGCTCTATCTCTCGATGATGGGACGCAACAGCACGCTGCTAACCGAGATGCGCAAGGTGCTGCGCGGCGTCCGTCAGAAGTATCCGGAAAAGCCGGTCGCCCTGATCATGACCGTGCCTGCGGAAACCCAGAGAGAGATCGAAAGCGAAGGCTTCCTGGTTTTCGAGGACCCCGCCCGCGCGGTGCACGCGATGGCGGCCCTGGCGCAGCTATCCGAATCCCTTGTTGCGCCGCCCCGCACAGCGCCACAGAGCCGCAGCGCGCAGCTTGCGGAAATCACTGGCGGCGGCGAGGCCGCGGGTCTAGCCGTTCTCAAGCAAGCCGGCATTCCCGTCGTCGAAGCGCGGCTGGTCGGCTCCGCCGCGCAAGCCGCCGAGGCGGCGCGGGACATCGCGGCGCCGCTCGCCATGAAGATCGCCTCTCCCGACATTCCCCATAAGAGCGAAAGCGGCGGGGTCCGGCTCGGCGTCGAAGGCGCCGAAGCGGCTGAGATCGCCTATCGCGAGATCCTGGAGACCGTCGGCCAGCGCGCGCCAGACGCGCGGATCGAGGGTGTGCTGATCGCCCCGATGATCTCCGGCGGCGTCGAGGTCATCCTCGGCACCACCTATGACGCGGTTTTCGGGCCGGTGGTCATGTTCGGTCTGGGAGGCATCTTCGTCGAGATTTACCGCGATGTGGTCTATCGCCTGGCACCGGTCAGCGAATCCGAAGCGGCCGAGATGATTCGTGAAATCCAGGGCTATCCGATCCTGGCCGGCGCGCGCGGGCGCGAGCCATTCGATCTGGCCGTCCTGGCCCAGGCGCTCTCCGCCCTGTCCCATCTGGCGGCTGAGAATCCCGGTATCGAGAGCATCGACGTCAACCCCTTCATCGCCTTAGCGAAAGGCGGCTATGCGGTCGACGCCCTGATCGTTCCCAAACGCGCGAAGCCCAGCAACCACTGACGCGCCGAGGAAGCGCGTGGCCTAACCGCGAAAGAGAGTTCAGCATGTTCGAGACCCCCTTCACCCGACTGCTCGGCATCCGCTATCCGGTGATGCAGGGCGGCATGATGTGGGTCGGCCGCGCGGAACTGGCCGCCGCCGTTTCCAACGCCGGCGCGCTCGGCTGCATCACCGCCCTGTCGCAGCCGACACCCGAGGAGCTTGCAACGGAAATCCGCCGCGTGCAGGAGCTGACGGATCAGCCTTTCGCGGTCAACCTGACCATCCTGCCGTCCCTGCGCGCGCGCCCCTATCCCGGCTACGTCAAGGCGATCATCGACGGCGGCGTGAAGATCGTCGAAACCGCCGGCAACAATCCGGTCGAATACCTGGAAAAATTCCATGCCGCGGGGATCAAGGTGGTGCACAAGTGCACCTCCGTGCGCCACGCGATCAAGGCCGCGAAAATCGGCGTCGACGTGGTTTCCATCGACGGCTTCGAATGCGCCGGGCATCCCGGAGAGAACGATACGCCGGGCCTGGTCCTGATTCCGGCAACGGTCGACAAGGTCGATGTACCGGTGATCGCCTCCGGCGGTTTCGCCGACGGGCGCGGGCTGGCCGCCGCCCTGGCTTTGGGGGCCGATGGGATCAACATGGGTACCCGTTTTATGTGTACTGCAGAAAGCTACATCCATCAGAACGTCAAGGACGCCATCGTCGGCAACGACGAGCTGGCAACCAACATGATCTACAGGACCCTGGGCAATACCGCGCGCGTGACCAAGAACGCGATCAGCGACGAGGTCGTCGCCATCGAGCGCAAGGGCGGCGCCACCATCGAGGATATCGCGCACCTGGTTAACGGCCAGCGCGGCCGCAAGGTTTACGAGACCGGCGATATCGACTTCGGCATCTGGAGCGCCGGCATGGTCCAGGGCTTGATCCACGACGTTCCAAGCTGCGCGGAACTCATGCAGCGTATCGTTTCAGAAGCGGCGGAGATCTTCCGCCGCCACAGCGCTTAGAGGAGACAGCATGGACATCGGCTTCACAGCGGAGGAAGTCAGCTTTCGCAACGAGGTGCGCGGCTTCTTCAAATCGGCCGTCCCGCCGGCGACCCGCGAGAAACTGATCCTCGGACAGCGCCTGTCGAAGCAGGAGATCGTCGAGTGGCAGCGGATCCTGAACGCCCGCGGCTGGGCCGTGCCCCATTGGCCCACCGCTTGGGGCGGCACGGGCTGGAGCCCCGTTCAGCAGTACATCTTCTCCGAGGAGATGTACCAGGCCCCGGCGCCCGAACCCCTGGCCCAGAACGTGCGCATGGTCGCGCCGGTGATCCTGGCCTTTGCCACGGAAGCGCAAAAGCAGCGCTTCCTGCCGCGCATCGCCAATCTCGACTACTGGTTCTGCCAGGGTTTCTCCGAGCCGAACGCGGGCTCCGATCTCGCCTCCCTGCGTTTGAGCGCGGAGCGGGATGGGGATAGCTATATCCTCAATGGCGAGAAGATCTGGACCACCGGCGCGCAGAAGTCGGACTGGATCTTCCTGCTGGCGCGCAGCGATCCGAAAGCCGCCAAGAAGCAAGAGGGCATCTCCTTCCTGCTCGCCGAAATGTCGACGCCCGGCATCACCGTCTCGCGCATCGAAACCGTCGACGGCGGCAACGAGTTGAACCAGGTTTTCTTCGACAACGTACGGGTGCCGGCGGAGAACCTGATCGGCGAGGAAAACCGCGGCTGGGACTACGCCAAGTATCTGCTGGCCCATGAACGGACCAACGTCGCGCGCATCGGCTTCACCAAGCAGCGCCTGCGCCGGGTACGCCAGATCGCCTCCGAGCTTCGTGTCGACGGAGCGCCTTTGATCGAGGATCCCTTGTTCCTGAACAGGCTGACCCTGGTGGAGGTGGAGTTAAAAGCCCTCGAGATCACCCAGATGCGGGTTCTGGCGGACCTGGAGAAAAGCAGCGACGGCGGCTTCGACGCCAAGTCATCGGTTCTCAAGCTGAAGGGTTCCGAACTGCAGCAACTCTCCGCCGAGCTGCTGATCGAAGCCGCCGGTCCGCTGGCCTTTCCCGAAGACGAGGCCCGGCTCAATCCACCGTCGCCAGGTCCTGGTTTCGGTCCGGACTGGGCGCCGGGAATCGCGCCGACCTTCTTCTTTTCGCGCGGAGCCTCGATTTTCGGCGGCTCCAATGAAATCCAGCGCGGCATCATCGCCAAGACCATCGTTGGCCTCTAGCCGCCATGATCCAAATCCAATAGCCAGAGAGACAGAATGCAGTTCGATTTGACCGACGAACAAGAGCTCATCAAGGAAACGCTGGAGCGTCTCGTCGCGCGCGAATACAGCTTCGAGCAGCGCAAGCGCTATCTGAGCGAGCGCGATGGCTGGAGCCCCGCGTTCTGGAACCAGCTCGCCGAGCTCGGCGTGCTCGGCATGACCTTCGAGGAAGCCCATGGCGGTCTCGGCGGCGGCGCCGTGGAGACGATGATCATCATGGAATCCTTCGGCCGCGCCCTCGCGGTCGAGCCCTATGTGAGCGCGATCCTTCTCTGCGGCGGCGCGCTAGGGCAGGCCGGTAGCCCGGCGCAGAAGGACGCCTGGCTGCCCAAGCTGGCAAGCGGGGAGTCCTTGCTCGCCTTCGCGCATCGTGAAAACGGCGCGCGCTATGACCTTCTGCAAGTAGACACCCGCGCGGAGCAGATAGCTGGCGGCTACCGGATCAGCGGCACCAAGACCCTGGTTCTCGGCGGTGAGAGCGCGGCAGGCTTTCTGGTCAGCGCCAAACGCCAGGATGCGGACGATGGTGAAGTCCTATCCCTGTTCTGCATCGCGGCGGACAGTCCGGGCCTGGAAGTCCGGGGGCACGCCCTGCATGACGGCCGCCGCGCGGCCGAAGTCGTTTTCCAGGACGTTGAGGTCACCTCGGAAGCGGCCCTGGCCGAGGGCGGCGATTGCCGCGCTCTGCTGCTGCGCTTGTACGAGGCCGCGCTGGCGGCGATCTGCGCGGAAGCCGTCGGTGCGATGCAGGCCGCCTTCGATCTCACGGTCGACTATCTCAAGACCCGCAAGCAGTTCGGCCGCGAGATTGGCAGCTTCCAGGTTCTGCAACACCGGGCCGCCGATATGCTGGTGGCGATCGAGGAAGCCCGCAGCATGGCGCTCTATGCGACGATGATGCTGAACGAGCCCGACACGCGGACGCGGCAACAAGCGCTCTCGGCGGCGAAGATTCAAATCAATCGCTCCGCGCGCTTCGTCGGACAGCAGGCGATCCAGCTGCACGGCGCGATCGGCATGACCGCGGAACACGCCATCAGCCACTACTACAAGCGCCTCGCGCTGCTTGAAATGGAGCTTGGCGACAGCGACCACCACGCGAAGATCATCGCTGGCTTAGGCAGCCTCCTGGAGGACCAGCCCTAATCCCCAGTCCTAATCCCCACCCTGCGCCACACGCGAAGGAAGGCTGCGTCGCTGGCCGGGTAAGATAGCCTACAGCTTTGGCGCCTTGCTTGAGGAGACGACAGCCATGACATCTGCAGAGGCGCGCTTCACGGTCTGCTGTCTGGCCAAGGCCGTGGAACTGCAACGCCTTCACGCGGCGCAAGCCGTGTACTCCTTCCTTAATCCAGATATTCCCGCACAGCGGCTGCTCAGGTTCGACGACACAATCCGTCACCGCACCTATCTGATGTTCGATCAAGAACGTGGACGCTTCGAAGACCAGGTCACGCAGGCGACATCCCGCTTTATCGCGGAAATCATCGAGAGGCCGCCGCACAGCGGAAACAACCATACGATCATTCACTGCCATGGCGGGGTCAGCCGGAGCACGGCGGCCTGCTATATCGCAATGGCCCTGGCCTGGGGCTCCGGCCATGAAGCGCAGGCCTTCGACAAGTTGCTTCAAATCACCAACAAGCCCTGGCCAAATCTGAGAATGGTCGAACACGCCGATGAGCTCCTGCAAAGGAATGGGAAGCTGATCGCGCCCCTGCGCGGATATCGCGCGCGGAACCCGAACAGGCTCGCCGCCTACCGGCGCCTCAACAGCACACGTGGCTTTCTGTCTTCGGTGATCCGCGACGAAACGCTCGGGCAAGAATGAACCCGAGCGCCCTGGCCGGGAATCCAAATTGACAGCTTTCCGGAGACTTCCTAAACTGAGCGAGCACTCAGTCATTTGACAGGCCCGCCAATTGCCGCTTCCGCCTGGTATCCTTGCCAGGAATCGCCTGCGCGCCTGCCGGCTGTCGTTCCGGAGAGACTCTAGACTGCCCATGCTTGACCTCCCCCTCCACGACAGAACCCTCGGCACGCTGCTGGCGGCCCAAGCGGCCCAGCATACGGAACGTCCCTTTCTGCTGTTCGAAGAACAGCGCTTTACCTATCGGGAGGCCGACCGGCTCGCCAACCGTCTGGCGAACGGCCTGCTGGCCGCGGGCATCGCCGCGGGCGATCATGTCGCGCTGTACCTCGATAACAAGCCGGAGATCGTATGGCTGCATTTCGCGCTGGCGCGGATCGGCGCCATCCCGGTGCCAATCAACACAGCGGCGAGAGGCGAAATTCTTTCCTACTATCTGAATAATTCAGACTCTTGCGCGATCGTCCTCGACAGCGCCTTGCTGCCCCGCTTCCTTGCCGTGCAGGAGGGCTGCGAGAAGCTGCGCCTGGGTATTGTCGTGGCGGAAGGCGATGCGGCTGCGGACCTGGATAGCTCGCTGCCTTTGATTGCTTACGGCGACGTCCTTTCGCAGTCTGCGGAACCGCCGGACATCGCCGTCAAGTTTTCCGACCTGGCGCATATCTACTACACCTCTGGAACGACCGGACCGTCGAAGGGCTGCATGGTCGCCCATGCCACCGCCATCGGCATCTCCATGAAGTATGTGCGCGGCTACGGCTATACCTCCCAGGACGTCCTCTACACCTGCCTGCCGCTGTTCCATGGCAACGCCTTCAATTGCACCTTGCTGCCGGCGCTACTCTGCGGCGCTTGCGTTGCCCTCTCCCGCCGCTTTTCCGCCAGCCGCTTCTGGTCGCAGATAAAGCACTACAAGGCGACGCAGTTCACGCTGCTCTCGGCAATGACGACGATCCTCTGGAAGCGCCCGGAAGGACCGGAAGACCGGGATCACGGCGCGCGCCTCTGCCAGGTTGTCCCGATCCCGGAGTTTTTCCAGGCTTTCGAGGAACGCTTCAACGTCAAGCTGACCTCCCTCTACTCGCTCAGCGATTTCGGTTTGGCGGCGATGCTGCCGCCCGATCATCCGCCGGATAAATGGCGCGCCGCGGGAAAAATCCTGCCCGACGTCGCCGTTGCCATCCTCGACGAGGACGACCTTCCGCTGCCGACCGGCCAGACCGGGGAAATCTGCCTCAGGAACCTGGAGCCCTGGGTTTGCCGGCAAGGTTACTACGGAATGCCCGAGGCCTTTATGAAGGCCTGTAGGAACCTTTGGTTCCATACCGGCGACAGAGGCTACTTGGACAGCGACGGTTACCTCTATTTTGTCGACCGCAAAAAGGATGTCATCCGCCGCCGGGGGGAGAATATCTCCGCCTACGAAGTGGAGCAGATTCTCGCCCGTCATCCGGCGGTGGCCGAGGTCGCGGCCTATCCGGTACGCTCGGAGCTGAGCGAGGACGAGGTCATGATCACTGTGGTGCGCCAGGCGGGAAAAGCCCTCGACGCCGCTGCCCTGATCAACTTCTGCGCTGAAAACATGGCCTACTTCATGGTGCCCCGCTACGTCGAGTTCGTCGACGCGCTGCCCAAGACGATGACCGAGAAAGTGGAGAAGTTCAGGCTTCGCCAATCCGCCGAAGCGCGCCTCGATCGGCTTTGGGATCGCGAACGCGAGGGCATTGTCATTGCACGCTAGCCAGAAGCCCTTTCAACCCGCCGCCGCACCCGGACATGCGCGCGCGGCAGTCACGGAGCAACATCGCATGATCGAGAACGACTCATGACAGCCAGCATCTGCGGTATCGGACAGACCGAATTCTCCTCGAACTCCGGGCGCTCGGAGAAGCGGCTAGCGCTCGAGGCGATCCTGGCCGCGGTCGCGGACGCGGGGCTGGAGCCTCACGATATCGATGGCTTCGTCCGCTATACCTGGGAAACCACGACCGAGGCCGAGTTGACCACCGCGCTCGGCCTTTCCAACGTCGGCTACTACGGAGAGGTGGAGCACGGCGGCGTCAATTGCTGCGGCGCCATCGCCCAAGCCACCGCCGCCATCGAAGCCGGCTTGGCATCCTGTGTCGTCGTCTACCGCGCCCTGAACGCGCGCTCTGGCGTGCGCTATGGGCGGGCGGAGCGCTTCCTGGAGGATGACGGCGACTGCGCCCGCGTTTCTTCCAGCGACATGCCAGGCGACGTCTTCACCGTGCCTTCCGGCTTGATGGTTCCCGCCCACTTCCACGCGCTCTATGCCCAGCGTTACTTCCACGAATACGGGCTGAGCGAGGATCAAGGCGCGGAACTCTTGGGTGGGGTCGCGGTGACGCAGCGTGGCTACGCCAACCGCAATCCCCGCGCGCTGATGCGCGACCGGAAGCTGTCCTTCGATGACTATCTCGGCGCGCGCCGCCTGGCGGACCCGCTGCGTCTCTTCGATCTCTGCCTGGAAACCGATGGCGCCATGGCCCTGGTCATCCTGCCGTCGAAGCGCGCCAGAACCTTGAACTGCCGCTCGGTGGAGATCCTGGCGGCCGGCCAGCATATCCGTGCCGGCTCGGCGCCGATGATGCTCTACAACAGCGATATGTTCAGTTTTGTCGGGCCCGAGGTCGGAGAGACGCTGTTCGGCCGCGCCGGTGTCACGCCGCAAGACGTCGATGTCGCGGAGATCTATGACGCGACGTCGATTCTCGTTCCCATCTCCCTTGAGGATTTCGGCTTCATCGGCCGGGGAGAGGCTCACGGATTCTTCGCTTCGGGCGGCAACCGGCTCGACGGGGCGCTTCCGGTCAACACCCATGGCGGCCTGCTCTCCGAAGGCTATTTCCACGGCCTCAACACCATCGCGGAAGCCGCCAGGCAGCTGCGCGGAGACTCGCCAAATCAGGTGGAGGGCGCGCAGGTCGCCTTCGTCACGGTGCGTGGCGCAAGCTCGCTGGTTCTGGGGAAAGCATGATGTACATCAAACCGACCGACGATCACCTGGCCAAGCCTTTCTGGAAGCACCTCGCCGATGGGCGCTTTTGTCTGGAACGCTGCGTCAGTTGCAAGACCTTCCGCCACCCGCCCTCCCCGATCTGTCCGAAGTGCCATAGCTTCGACAGCGAGTGGGTCGAGGCGCGGGGTGACGCCACGCTGTATTCCTTCACCATGGTGCGCCATCCCGTACACCCCGCCGTCGAATCCTGGATCCCCTATGCCGTGGGTTTGGCGACGCTGCCCGAGGGCGTGCGCATGGTGGGGCGCATCGAGGTGCCGGAGCCTTCTCTGATTCGCATCGGCATGGCGCTCAAGGTCGAGCTCCTCAAGCTTGCGCCGGATTTCTCACTACCCGTCTACAGGCCCGCCTCCTAACCCACGTTCCCAGAGAGAATTGAGAGCAGCATGGATTTCACGCTCCCCCCCGATATCGAGACCCTGCGCGATAAGGTCAGGGCCTTCATCGCCGCCGAAGTGCTGCCCCTGGAAAGCAACCGGGCGAACTTCGACGACCACGACAACATCGCCAAGCCGGTGCTCGAGGAAGCGCGCAAGAAAGCCAAGGCCGCGGGGCTCTGGGCGCCCCAGATGCCGGTGGCGCGCGGCGGACTGGGGCTGAACGTCCAGGGCATGGCCGCGATATACGAAGAGGCGAACCGCTCGATCTTCGGACCGGTGGTCCTGAACTGCGCTGCCCCGGACGATGGCAATATGTACGTTCTGGAAAAGGTCGCCCGCGAGGATCAAAAAACCCGATGGCTGCAGCCCATCGTGGACGGCGCGGTCCAGTCTTCCTTCATCATGACCGAGCCGCACCCCGGCGGCGGCTCCGATCCCTCGATGATCCGCACCACCGCGGAGAAGCGCGGCGACCGCTGGGTGATCAACGGCCGGAAATGGTTCATTACGGGGGCGGCGGCGGCCAGCCACTTCATCCTGATCGCCAAGACCTCGGAGGATCCGCGCAAGGGGCTGACGGCCTTCCTGTTCCATAAGGATGCCCCGGGCTGGGAAATCCTGCGCCGCATCGCGATCATGGGGCCGGAAGAACACGGCGGTCATTGCGAACTCGCCTTCGAGGGCCTGGAAATACCTGACGAAGACCGCCTGATGGAAGTCGGCGATGGCTTGAAACTGACCCAGATTCGCCTCGGCACGGCACGGCTGACGCACTGCATGCGCTGGCTCGGCTTGGCCAAGCGCGCGCTCGAGATCACGCGCGCCTATGTCGGTGAACGCGAGGGCTTCGGCGTGAAACTCGGCGAACGCGAATCGGTCCAGCTGAAGCTCGGCGAAGCGGCCATGGCAATCGAGATCGGGCGCCTGCTAACCATGCGGGCGGCCTGGACCCTCGACCAGGGCGACAAGGCCCGCAAAGAGGTTTCCATGGCCAAGATCCATGTCGCCGATGCCCTGCAGCTGGCGGCCGACACGGCGATACAGCTGAACGGCGCGCGCGGCTATTCCAAGGATACGGTCCTGGAATGGATCTACCGCTACGCACGTCAGGCCCGTCTGGTGGATGGCGCTTCCGAGGTGCACAAGATGGTGCTGAACCGCCATCTCTCCGCCGAGGGCGATGGCTTCTGGCGCTGGGGCATCTAAGCCGCGATGAGCTTGAACGACGATTCCCTGAAGGCGCTCGCGGCACATCTGGAACCCGTGTTTGCCGCAAGTTCCATTACGGTCGCAGAGTACCGAAAGCTTTCCGGCGGCGCCATTCAGGAGAACTGGTCCCTAGACCTGGAGATCTTCGGCGGTCCCCGAGCGGGCAAGCTTGCCTTGGTCCTGCGCACCGACAGCCCCTCGGGCGTCGCGGTCAGCCTGTCCCGATCCCAGGAATTCGCGCTGCTTGAAGCTGCCTGGAAAGCCGGCGTGACGGTGCCCGAGCCGATCTATTGCTGCGATGACCCGGGCGTGCTCGGCAAGGAATTCTGCCTGATGCGGCGGATCGACGGCGTCGCGGTCGGGCAGAGGGTGGTGAAGGACCTGACACTCGGCGGCCCCCGTGAAGAGCTGACCGAAGCTCTCGGCCGGGAACTGGCCAAGATCCATGACATCACGCCGGCGACGCACAGCTTCGCTTTCCTGCCCGCCCCCAGCGAGACGCCATCGCACAGCGAGTTGCGGCGCCTGCGCGCGCATCTCGACGCCTTGGGACAGCCGCGCCCGGTGATGGAGTGGACGCTGCGCTGGCTGGAGTTGCGGGCGCCGGAGGCGGATAAGATCGTACTTGCGCACCGGGATTTCCGGACGGGCAACTACATGGTCGACGCGCGGGGCTTGACCGGCATACTCGATTGGGAGTTCGCGGGCTGGTCGGACCCGCTCGAGGACATCGGCTGGTTCTGCGCCATGTGCTGGCGCTTTTCGGCGCGCGATAAGGCAGCCGGCGGGATCGGCAGCCGGGAAGCCTTCTACCGGGGCTATGAAAGCCAGGCCGGCGGCAGGATCGATCCGGCCAGGGTGTACTGGTGGGAGGTCTATGCCCATCTGCGCTGGGCCCTGATCGCCCTGCAGCAAGCTGAGCGCTACCTCTCCGGCGGAGAAAAAACCCTCAATCTGGGCCTTACCGGCCTGCGCGCGCCGGAGAACGAGGCCGAGATGCTGCGCATGACAGCACCGGATGGGACCTACGCAAAGGAAGCGCGATGACCGAGGACCGCCCCGGCGCCGACAGCCTGCTGGAAACCGCTATGGAAGTCTTGAGAGAGACGTTCTTGCCCGACGCGCAAGGCGAACGGCGCCTCGACCTTCTGATGGTTCTGAGCGTTCTCGGCCTCGTGCAGCGGAGCCTGGCCGACTCCAGCGACAGTCTGGCCGCGCGCCGGAGCGCCCGCTTCGCCGCGCTGCTCGGCACGCAGGGGGACATGGCCGCGCTCGCCCACGATATCCGCTCAGGCGCCTGGGACGGCCCCGAAGCCGCGAAGCGGCTGCACGACCTGCTGAGCGAGGATCTGCGCGACCGGCTCGCGCGCAGCAACCCGAAGTATCTCGCCGTTCTCGAGCAGGAAGAGTCCCGCTAGCCCAACCAGCGAGAAGGGAACAATGGCCTTGACTCTGGCTTCTTGGGCTTGATCTACTGACCGAGCGCTCAGTCGTCACTTTTACCCGCTCAGCGGGACCTATCCGATGAACCTTGGCTGAGCCGAGGTATCGCTCATCTGCCCAAGCGCACCGAAAGACAACCTGAGAAGCCAGCGAACCTAAACGAAAGACTGACACGGGCAGCATCGTATCGCTGTAAACCGCGTTCTAACGCACCGACGCAGAAACGGTGGATGGCCGCGGAACTGCGGAAAACAAATAATTGGGAGGAAAATATGCGTAAGCATGCATTTGTCGCCTTACTCGGTGTCGCCGCGGCCCTGCTATCACCGAATGCTTCGCTCGCTGAAGACGACTACGCGAAGGAGCTGGTTATCGCCGCGCCCGGCGGAAACCTTGTGAAGGTCCTGCAGAGCATCTTCGAGCCCTTCGAGGAAAAGTATGGCATCGACATAAAATGGGAGTCTGCGGGCTCCGCCACCGAAATCCTTGCCAAGGTCACCGCCACCAAAGCTAGTCCGGTCTACGATGCCGCTTTCGGCGAGCAAATCACCCACTACACCGGACACGAGGAAGGTGTCTGGGCTGAAATCGACGAATCGATCGTGACCAACTGGAGTAACCTTGTCGGAACGGCGCGCCCGACCTCGCATGCCGGTGTCGGCTATGGCTTCTTCTTTGGCGGCATTTTTTACCGCCCTGAAGAATTCGAGAAGAATGGCTGGGCGGCGCCTACCAGCTGGGACGACCTCTTCAAGCAGGACTACTGCGGCCGCGTAGGCCTCTATCACCCAAAAATTACCTATGGCCTGCACCTGCTCTACATGCGCGCTGGCACTGACGTCACGAAGATGGAAGAGGCGATCGACGAACTGGCCGCGCATGGCAGCTGCTTGCCAGTCCTTGAGACCTCGGCCGCTAAGTTCGAGGAAAAGATGCAGGTAGGGGAGTATGTGATCGGCAACACTTCCAACATTCGCGCCGTACCCATGGCGCAAAAGGGCGTGCCGATTCAGTTCGTCATACCCGAAGAAGGCGTGGTGGTTTCCTACGCGACTGCCGCTCCGGTCAAGAACGATGCCCATCCAGAGCGTGTGCGCGCGGCGCAGATGTTCGTCAACTGGCTGGTCGGCCCCGAGGCACAGACCGCGCTGATGGAGCAGATGTTCTTTACGCCAACCAACACCACGGTGCAGGTGCCGGATGAGCTGAGGAATCTGGGCATGTTGAGCGCCGAGGAGATGAAGACCATGCCGACGATGGCTGAAGACGTCGTCATCGAAAAGCGCCAGGAGTGGGTGCGAATGGTCGACCGCAAGATGGCCGAGTAACCTGCCTGAGCTGACAGCGGGGGCCGGCGAGTGGCCCCCGCTGTTTCAGGCAGCCGGCGAAGGTTTCTTTGGTGGCGGTAGATACAGCAAATGATGTCTGAGAACGCACCCCTGCTGCGGCTGGAGCGAATATCCAAGTCCTTCGGCGGCACGAAAGTCGTCAGCGACCTTACCCTGCATATTCAAGACGGCGAGTTCCTGTCGATCCTTGGGCCCTCTGGCTGCGGCAAGACGACGCTTCTAAGAATTATCGCCGGATTCTTCGAATCGGAAGGCGAAATCCATCTAGAGGCGGCCCGCATCGACCAGGTGCCTAGCCACAAACGAAACACCGCGCTGGTGTTCCAGAACTACGCCCTTTTCCCGCATATGACAGTGTTCGAGAACGTCGCGTTCGGATTGCGAATGGAAGGGCGCCCCAAGGACGAGATCGAAAACCGCGTAGGCGAGATCCTCCGGCTCGTGCGCCTCGATGGCTTCGAGAAACGCTATCCCAAGGAGCTATCGGGCGGCCAGCAGCAGCGCACGGCGCTTGCGCGCGCGATTGTCGTGCGGCCCAAGCTCTTGCTGCTCGATGAACCGCTCAGCAATCTCGACGCCAAACTGCGCAAGGAACTGCGGCAGGAAATTCTCAGGGTGCATAGGGCGACAGGGATCACCTCGATCTTTGTCACCCACGATCTTGAAGAAGCTTTCAGCCTCTCCGACAGGGTCGCGGTCATGAACAACGGCAAGATCGAACAGATCGGCGCGCCCTATGAAATCTTTACCCAGCCTAAGACAAGGTTCGTCGCCGATTTCATCGGGCATTCGAATGTCCTGGATGGCGCGTTGAGTAAGCACGCTGGCCAGACGGTTCTTGAGAGCTGTGGCTTCAAGATACAGGTGCTTTCGAGCATACAGCCGGCGGCGGCCGGCCGCTTTGCGATTCCGAACCATGTCATTCGGGTCGGCAAGAGCGCGGAGGCCTGCGCCAACTGCTTCCCTGTCACCATCGCCGATATCGTCTATTCGGGGTCCACGGTCGAGGTCACCGCGCAGCTCGGTCAAACGCACATTCAATGCGAAGTTCCCGCGTCCGCCGAGCTCCTGGCCTTGAAGATTGGTGCGTCTGCACCGATCGGCTGGCTCCCCGAAGACATGATTCGTCTGCCCGAATAATGGCGCGTTGCGGACAATGACTGGAAAAGCGGCGACACCCTATCTATTCAGCTTACCCGCGTTGTTGTTCATCGGCGGGCTGTTCATGCTGCCGATTTTTCAGATGATCGCGCTCAGCCTGATGCAGGAGGGGCCCTCCGGAGAGAGCCACTTTTCCTTGCAGCTCTACACGGAAATGCTCAGCGACAGCTATTTCATGACGCTGCTATGGAGAACGGTGAAGGTCAGCTTGATGATCACCGGAATTTGCATCGTGATCGCCTTTCCCGTGGCCCTCTTCCTGCGCGAGCTCACGCCCAAATGGCAGTCGATCTTCGGGTTTCTTCTGTTGTCGCCGCTGATGACGAGCGTGGTGGTGCGCACGTTGGCCTGGGTGATTCTGCTCAGTCCGCGGGGCGTGATTAACACCACCCTGGAGTCCCTTGGCATCTCTCCGGTCAGCCTGATTTACAACGAGACCGGAGTGATCATCGGACTTACTCATGTGCTCGTCGGCTACATGGTGCTTTCGTTGATGACCTCGGTTTCAAAGCTCGACGAGAACCTGCTGCTTGCGGCCAGCAATCTTGGCGCAAGGCCCTTCACAATTTTCCGCGAGATCATTTTCCCGCTTTGCCTGCCTGGCCTCCTCGCCGGCTCGGTCTTGGTCTTCACGATGAGCGCGAGCGCCTACGCGACTCCGGTTCTCTTGGGGGGAGCACGCTCGAAGGTGGTCGCGACCGAGGTCTACGACTTGGCGATACATTATCTGGAATGGGAAAAGGCGGCCGCGCTCGCCTGCATCCTCTTTCTGGTCATCGCCGCCTCGGTCCTCTTGGCGACTTTCCTTCTGGAGCGCGTCAAGGGAAAGGCGGTGTTCGATTGACCGCCCGCCTGAACACCCGGCTGATATTTCTGGCGATCTGGTCTGTCGCGGTCGCGGTCTTCATTCTCGCTCCGCTCGTGGTTGTCATCGCCGTTTCCCTGACGCCCGAGAATTTCATCAGCCTTCCCCTGAACGGCATTTCCTTCCGCTGGTACCTGCAACTGGCCGAACACGAGGACTTCGGCTACGCGGCAATCAATAGCTTGCTTCTAGCCTTCATATCTTCCTTCACCTCCGTCGCCTTGGGCACCCTGGCCGCCGTGGCCACGGTTCGCTACCGCTTCGCCGCGCGAGAGGTTCTAAGACTAGCGGTGACGTCGCCGTTGTTCGTGCCGATGGTCCTGAGCGGGCTGGCCATACTGATCTTCGCCTCAGCGCACGGCATTCACAGCCAGGCAACACGGCTCTATGTCGCCCATACGGCCCTGACTCTGCCCTATGTCTTCCGGACGGTATCCTCAAGTCTGACTGGCTTCGACCCGAATCAGGAGCTCGCCGCGAAGAACCTCGGCGCTTCCCCGTTCCGGGCTTTCATGCTCGTCACCCTGCCCCAGATTATGCCGGGGATCATGGCCGGCGTGGTTTTCGCCTTTATCATCTCCTTCGACAACGTGTCGCTGTCGATCTTCCTCGCGGGAATAGACTTTCCGACTTTGCCGGTACAGCTGTTTTCCTATGCGATGAACGACAGCGATCCCATGGCTGCGGCGGTTTCCGTCCTGATGATTCTCGCCTCGATCGGAGCCATTCTCTGTATCGAGCGTATCTTCGGATTGCAGCGGCTGATGTAAGAATCCGGAGTAGATTCACCGCTATCCCGGCGCACTGCTAAAGGCGCTAAACGCCATGTCCGCTCAACGGGAGAAGATCAACATCACGCAGCTTCCGATGACCGCGAACGAGATTGCCGGACTAACTGCGCCGGTGGGTGAATCGATAGGTCATGGCGCCGAGGATCATCCCGAGGATCGGCCCCAGGAGGTAGATCCAAAAGGTATCCAGGTTGCCGCGCGCCAGATCCGGGCCGAAAGCCCGCGCCGGGTTCATCGCCGCGCCCGCGACCGGCCCCATGAGCATGACCTCAATTCCCACCGTTGCGCCGATGGCGATTCCCGCGAAGGGCAGATCCGCCGCCGTGTCATAGGCCGTTCCGCAGATCACCCACATCAGCAGGAAGGAGAGGAACAGCTCGATGGCCAGGGCGATGCCAGGGGTGATTCCTAGCCCGGCGTTGGGCAGATTGGCCCCGAGATCGCCAACGGGGCCAAGGGCGAACAGCAGCGCGAAACCGGCCAGTGCCGAGCCCGCCATCTGCGCGGCGATGTAACCGGGCAGCAAGCGCCACTCCAGCTTGCGCAGGATCGCGGCGGCGATTGAAAGCGCGGGATTGACGTGAGCGCCGGAAACATGACCAAAGCCATAGATCACGATGGTGATGATCAGCCCGGAAATCAGCCCCGCGCCAATCGGCCCTGGCTGCCCGGTCAGGGCCGTCACCATCACAGCGCCGGCGGCAAAGAACACCAGCGAGAAAGTTCCGATGAACTCGCAGAGATATTTTCCGAGGGCGCGTTCCCGCCACATCACCCCCTCCCTTTCCACAGCTGGATGCTCAAGCTGTCAGGCGCAGATAGAGCATCGGGAGTTTTTCCGGCAGGCGCTCGATGCGGTCGATTTGCACGGCGTTGCGGCGCCCGAAAATGCGCGTGAGATAACTGTCGCCCCCGGAATCGAGCCCGACGCAGAAAACGTCGATCCCGTCCTGGGCCAGCGACTGCACGGCGCGGCGCGTGTCCTCGACCAGATATCGGCTGTCGGTGATATCGATATCCGAGGGTTCCCCATCGGTAATCACCAGCAACAGGCGGCGGTGCGTCGGCTGGCGCCGCAGCTCGGATCCGGCATGACGGATTGCCGCGCCCATGCGGGTCGACAGTCCGCTTTCGAGCCCGGCCAGGTTGGCTTGGGCGGTGGCGTCGTAGGGTGCCGAGAAATCCTTGATCCGGTAGTAATGGACATCCTCGCGCTTGTCGGAGCAGAAAGCGGCGATGGCGAAGGGGTCGCCAAGTTCCGCCATGGCATGGGCCAGCAGCGCCGTGGCCTCCTTTTCGATGTCGAGGACGCTGGAGGCTCCATTGCGGACCCGGTCCTTGGTGGACTCCGAGATATCGAGCAGCACGCTGACCGAAAGATCCCGGTGGCGCCGCTCGTACTTGGAATAGACCCGGTCGTCCGGCATTTCCCCGACACGGCGGCTGATCATGGCATCGATGGCCGCCTCGATATCGATGGCCTCGCCTTCCGGCTGCCGCTTCAGGCGTTGCGGACGCCCGATCCGCGCGGCGCGGATCAGCTTGCTGATGCGATTGAGAAGATCCTGGTGGTTCTCGAGCATCTCGACGATCTCGTGGCGCTCTCCGCGTTGCGGCTCGTACTCGACGATGGTCGTCCACTCGGCGCGTTCCCGGCCGGTCGCGTAGTCGTATTCGGGGTAGCGCGCGACCGGAATGCCCGCATCCTGAAAGGCCTCCGGAGAGACCGCGGCGAGGTTGACGTCGTCGCGCTCCTCCTCGTCCTCCTCCTCGCGTTCCCGGTCGGGGTCGGAGGTATCGTCCTCGTTCTGCCGTTCGATGCGGATCGATTCGAACAGCAGCTCGGCCTCCTCCATTTCCGGCGTGTCTTGATCGCCAAAATCCCAAAGACCGAGGTTGTCGTCGCGGTAGGGCGGCTCGACGATATAGGTGCGCGGATTGAATTGGACGCGCATCTGCCCGAGGTCATTGCCGAGCAGATTGCCGAGTTCCCTGCTGATCGCGGGGTCATCCCAGCGGTGTTCCAGTTCGAAGAAGCGGTCGCGGGCCTTGTGCACCCAGCCATTCACCTCCTTGAAATCCGGATCGATCAGGGAACGCGATAGCCTGGCGAGCAGCGCGGGCGCGGTCAAGGCGCCGCCCGCCTGCACGATATGAAAGGGCAGCCACAACCGCCTGAGGCCAGGGAATTCGCGGATCGCCAGCTGTTCGATGCGGGCATCCTCGATCAGGGACACCAGGGCGATCTGGATCGGCTTAAGCTTGCCAACCTCGAACTTGCGCCGCGAATAGACCAGGTGCGCCCCGACATGCGCCATGGCCGCGGCGAAGATTTCCTCGGCCTGCGCGCCGCGATAGCCGGGATAGGTCGCGGGAATGCGGATCAGGCCGCGATCGAAACTTGTCCGCCGCCTGGATTGCTCCGGCGCGCTCTTGTGCGGCTCGCGCACCGGCACGCGCAGACGCCACAGCGCGGTCAGAAAAGCTTTCAGGCGCTTTTCGACATCCGCGAAGACGACCGCGCCGGCTTCGCGCTGCAGCCAGCGTTCCGCTTCGCGGTCCTCCATTGAGAAAAACTGCAATCGCCGCTCGGCATCGCTGCCGGCGCTGCGCACCCCGGCCAGAAGCCAGGCCTCCAGCCGCGAGACATTGAGCTGGGAGAGCAGCTCGTCCATCCGGCCAAGAACGGTTTCGACGGATTCCGGCGCCAGGGCCGTAAAGCGCTGCATCAGGCTGAGCCAGGAACGGAACCGCTGCAGGTCATCCAAGTGCGACGCGGCGCGCTCGGAGGCCGCGCAGAGGAGCTCCGCCGCCCGGCGCCCGGCCTTGATGGCAACGACGGAAACCAGGTCACCCAGCTCGATAGCGGGTTCCGGGCCGGTGATGCGGGCGACGGCGAGAGAATGCCTGGCATAGGCATCTGAAACCCGTTTCCCGTAGCCCGCGTCGATCAGCTTGCGCCGCGCCCGCAACCAGCGCGCCGCCGCGTCGTCGGGAAAGACCTTGCTCGCTTCCTCGCTGAGCAAGCGCGCCGGCTTCGCCGTTTCCGGTGTTACGACGGTCAGAAAGGGTTTTGCGCGCTCCTGGTCGGACATCGCTTAGCTTAGGAGCAGGCCGCGATCGCCGCGTTCAGGGCATCCCGCATGTCCGGATCGTCGGTGATCGGCAGGACCAGACATACCTGGCAGGCCTCGCCGAGCGGCACGCCATGGGAAATCAGCTGGCCCGCGTGCACCAGCATGCGCGTCGAGGCGCCTTCTTCCAGACCATGGCCCTTGAGATTGCGCGACCGTTCCGCGATGCGCACGAGCTGCGCGGCCAGCTTGCTGTCCACCTTGGCTTCATGGGCGACGATTTCCGTCTCGACCTCGGCGGCGGGATAGGTGAAATCGATGGCCCCGAAGCGCTGCTTTGTGGATTCCTTCAAGTCCTTGAGAACGCTTTGGTATCCTGGATTATAGGAAATCACGAGCTGAAAATCCGGGTGCGCCTTGACCACCTCGTTCTTCTTCTCCAACGGCAGAATCCGGCGCTCGTCGGTCAGCGAATGGATCACCACGGTGGTGTCCTGGCGGGCTTCGACGATTTCGTCGAGATAGCAGATGGCGCCGTGGCGGGTGGCCAGGGTCAGCGGCCCGTCGTGCCAGCGCGTCCCCTCGGCATCCAAGAGGAAACGTCCGACCAGGTCGGAGGCCGTCATGTCTTCGTGGCAGGACACGGTGATCAAGGGCCGGCCAAGTTTCCACGCCATATGCTCGATGAAACGGGTCTTGCCGCAGCCCGTCGGCCCCTTGAGCATGATCGGCATGCGCTCGGCGTAGGCGGCGGTGAACAGCGCCACCTCGTTGCCGACGGGCTTGTAGTAAGGCTCTTCGCCGATGAGGAAATCGTCCAGCGTCGCATCCGGCGCTTGGTTCTTAGAAAGCTTGCTCAATTCAGACTCCCAAAGCTTACGCAACCGGCGCACCCTATGGATGCGCGAAGCGAGAGAGGGGATGAACCGGGTTCACCCCCTCCCCTATCGCCCGCTTTCTAGCGGTGCGTTGCCGTTTTCTTATTCGGGATACCTTCGATCGGGCACTCCTCGGTGCCGACCGTGCTGCGCGTGAGAGCCTCGACCATCTCGCGCGTGCCTTCCGGATCGGTGACCCACTTCTGATAGAAGTCGTAGGGGCAGGCCGCGGCGCCCTGATCGCCTTCGCCGGAGTTGATCATCCCCGTGTAGCCGCGATGGAGCAGCTTGAAGAGATGATTCTGCGACTGCATGTTCTGACGCGCGTCGCGGATGGCACTGACCGAAAGCTGCGCGTACTGGATGCCGTTCTCCTCCTCGCCGCACTCGCCGAGCGTACGGCCGTCGAAGCCGATAATCGCGGAGTGGCCGAAGTAGGAATAGACGCCGTCGAAACCCGCCGCGTTGGCAACCGCGACGTAGGTGTTGTTCGACCAGGCCATGGCCTTCGACATGATCACCTGCTGCTCCTTGGCCGGATACATGTAGCCCTGACAACGGACGATCAGCTCGGCGCCCTTCATGGCGCAGTCCCGCCAAATCTCGGGATAGTTGCCGTCGTCGCAGATGATCAGGCTGATCTTCATGCCTTTCGGGCCTTCGGTCATGTAGGTGCAGTTGCCCGGATACCAGCCCTCGATGGGAACCCAGGGCATGATCTTGCGGTACTTCTGCACGATCTCGCCCTTGTCGTTCATCAGGATCAGGGTGTTGTAGGGCGCCTTGTTGGGATGCTCCTCGTGGCGCTCGCCGGTCAGCGAGAACACACCCCAGGTCTTGGCATTGCGGCAGGCCGCGGCAAAGATTTCCGTTTCCTCGCCGGGGCAGGAAGACGCGGTCTCGTACATCTCCTTCTCGTCGTACATGATCCCGTGGGTGCTGTACTCGGGGAAAATAACGAGATCCATGCCGGGCAAGCCGACCTTCATCCCCTCGACCATATCCGCGATCTTACGCGCGTTATCGAGCACCTCCTGCTTGCTATGCAGCCGAGGCATCTTGTAGTTCACGACGGCGACGCCGACCGTATCGTTACTGCTTGAGATATCTCCGTGGTACATGTCTTACTTCCTCCGCTAAAATTGCAGGAACAGGCCGTCCGCCTGCCTTTTTCTCCGACTAGACGGCCATGTGCCGTTGAACGAGGTCGTCGCTAAGCTCGGCGACGCTTCCTTCAACGGCGATGCTTCCCCTCTCGACGAATGCGAAACGGGATGACGCACGGCGCGCGAAACCGACGTTCTGTTCGACCAGAACGACGGTCAGGCCATGTTTGCGATTGAGGTCGATCAAGACCGCTTCGATCTGCTCGACGATATTGGGCTGGATGCCTTCGGTCGGTTCATCCAGCAGCAGAACCTTCGGCTTGGTGAGCAGCGCCCGCGCGATCGCCAGCTGCTGCTGCTGCCCGCCCGAGAGGTTGCCGCCGCGCCGATTCATGAACTCCCGCAGGATAGGAAAGAGCTCGAGGACGTCCTCGGCAATGTCTCCCCGTCCCTCCGGCGTGCCGAAAGTGCCGATGGTCAGGTTTTCGCGCACCGTGAACTTCGGCAGGATGGCGCGGCCCTGGGGCACATAGCCGATGCCCGCCTTGGCGCGTGCATGCGGCGGCCGATTGATGACCTCCACCCCATCGACGGTGATGCTGCCTTCGCTGCGGTCCATCAGACCGACGATGGCGCGCATCATCGTGGTTTTGCCGACGCCGTTGCGCCCCAGAATCGAAAAGAATTCGCCGTCGCCGATCGTCAAGCTGACGTCGACCAGGGCACGGCTGGCGCCGTAGTATGCGCTGACGTTGGTTAGCTCAAGCACCGCTGATCCCCCCCGAGCCGAGATAGGCCGCCCGCACCTCGGGATCGCGTTCGATGTCCTCGACGCTGCCCTCGGCAAGCAGTTTTCCCTGATGCATGACCGAAATGGTTTCGCCGATCTCCTTGACGAACCCCATGTCATGCTCGACGACGATGAGGGTGTGCTTGCCCTTCAGCCGCAAAAAGAGATCCGCGGTTTTCTTGGTTTCCTGGGCCGTCATTCCCGCGGTTGGTTCGTCCATCAGGATCAACTCCGGGTCCTGCGCGAGCAGCAGCGCGAATTCGAGCCACTGGGTCTGGCCATGCGAGAGGTAGCCGGCCGGCGTTTCCAGGTAGTCCTGCAGGCCGACCAGCTCGGCGAGCTTCTCCAGGCTGTCGATGTCCGCGCCGGAGCCAAAGCGCACCAGGTTGCCGAGAATGCTGGTATGCCGGCAATAGGCGACGTCCAGATTCTCCTGCACTGTCAGTTCGCGGAAGACGCTCGGCACCTGAAACTTGCGGCCGATACCGCGCCGCGCGATGGCGTGCTCCTCCAGACTGTTCAACACCGTGCCTTCGAAGGAGATGATGCCGCTGCTCGGCTTTGCCTTGCCGCAGATCATATCCAGCGCCGTGGTCTTGCCGGCCCCGTTGGGACCGATCAGACACCGCAGCTCGCCCTGTTGCACGTTGAGGTTCAAGCCGTCGACAGCCCGGAAGCCGTTGAAGTCGATGACAACGTCACTGAGCACGAGATGGCTGTTGTCGTTTCCGCTCATTTGGCGCCTCCCGGTTCGGCCGCCGGTTTGGCGAGATTCTTCTCGGAGGCGCCGCCGCGCGCTTTACCCCGCTCGCCCTTTCCGAAAACTCGGTCGAAGAGAGCCTCGACGGCACCCGCCAGCCCCTTCGGCATGAACAACACGACCAGCACGAATGCGAAGCCCATGATCAGGGACCAGGTGTCGAGGAAGGTCTCGGATTCAGAGAGCGCGCCTTGCATACCGGTGACGACGATGGCGCCGAGAGCCGCGCCCAGCAGGCTTTGACGGCCGCCGACCGCCACCCAGATCACGACCGCCAGACTGATCTGCACGCTCATGAAGGTCGGCGAGGCGAACTCCATGACGATCGTGTAGAGCATGCCCGCGACGCCCGCGATTCCGGCGGAGACGCTCAATGCGAAGATCTTGAAGTAGGCGACGTCGTAACCGAAGTAGCGCACCCGGTCTTCATGGTCGCGTACCGCCTGGAGGATCAGCCCGACCTTGCTCTTGGTGATCGCGAAGGCGATGAACAGGCAGACCGTCAACGCCCCGGCGATCAGGTAATAGGACGAACTGCCGTAGGCATCGAAGGTCAGCCCAAGGATTTCGAGCTGCGCCAGATCGGTGATGCCGTTGAAGCCGCCCGTATAACGCTGCTGGTCGATGATCAGAAGATTGACGACGACCAGAACCGCCAAGGTGATGATCGCGACATAAACGCCGGTGACACGGCCGCGGAAAATGAACCAGCCGAGCAGCATGGAAAACGCGACCGGCACCAGAATGCCGAGCAGTATCGCCAGCGGCATGGAATGGAAGGGCTGCCAGAACCAGGGCAGGCTTTCCACATTGTTCCAGACCATGAAATCGGGCAGCCCCTCGGCGCCGGTGTGAACGGGAACCGTCCTCAGCTTCAGGGCCATGGCCATGCAGTAGGAGCCGAGGCCGAAGCTCATCGCCTGCCCAAGATTGAGAATTCCGGTGTAGCCCCAGGAAAGACTCAAGGCGATGGCGACAATTCCCAGCGCCAGGTAGCGGGAATACTTGTTCAGGATGAAGGCATCGTCGACGAAGGTCGGCACCAGCAGGAAAGCCAGACATACGACGGCATAAACGATGAGTTGACGCTTGGTGCGGCTAGTCACGATGCGTCCCTCCCTTCTTCGACGTCTTCCGTCGTGTAGAAGTAAAACTCCGCCGCATGATCACGACCTCACCTTGGCCGCGAAGAGGCCCTGGGGACGGAACCGGATCAGCACCACGATCGCCAGCAGCACCACGGCCTTGGCGATGGTGTCGTTGCTGAAGAAGGCCAGGAAGCCGGTCATTTCGCCCAGGATCAGGGAGCTCGCCACGGTCCCGATCAGGCTTTCGACGCCGCCGAGCACGACGACCATGAAGGCGTCGACCACATAGGTCGTTCCCATTTCCGGAGAGACGCTCTTGAGCGGCGAGACCAGCGCCCCGGCGAGGCCGGCAAGGCCGGCGCCATAGGCGAAGGTCAGGCTGTAGATGCGCTTGCTGTTGATCCCGAAGCAGCTCGCGATTTCGCGGTTCTGCATGATCGCGCGCAGCTTGATCCCGACCGAGGTGCGGTAAATCAGGAACCAGGTCATCAAAAACAGAGCCGCGGCGATGAAGAGGATGAAGATGCGAAAGGCCGAGGTTTCGATACCCAGCACCGAGACCGAAGAGCTCAAGCTCTCCGGCATCTGGACATAGCGCAGCTCGCCGCCGACGGTCAGGCGGATAGCCTGCTGCGCAATGATACCGATGCCCCAGGTCGCAAGAATTGTGTCAAGCGGTCTGCTGTAGAGATGCCGAATGACCACCCGTTCGATAACCCAGCCGAAGAACGCGACAATGAAGAAGATCGCGACCAGGCTTTCGATCAGCCCCAGGCCCAGATAGGTCTGCAGTGCCCAGGCGCTGTACGCGCCAAGCATCACGAACTCGCCATGGGCGAGATTGATGACGCCGGTCGCGCCGTAAATGATGGCCAGGCCAAGCGCGACCAATAACAGGATCGACGCCAGGCTGAGGCCGGTAAAAATCTGCGAAACTACTGTTTCCATCTGACCCTCGAAGGCATTGGTGGAGCAAGCGCCGGCGGCGGGGACGCGAGCCCCCGCCGCCTAGACGGCTTAAACCTCCTTGAGGCCATCTTCCTTGCAGACCTGGTTCTCGTACGCCTTGTAGGGAATCGGCTCGAGCCAGTCCTCGGACTGCTGCAGGATCTTGAACTGCCCGTCGTCCTGGCACTGGCCGATCTTCGGCCACAGCCAGGTGTGCAGGTTCTCCTTCTCGATCTTCACCTTGCCCTGCGGCGCGACCATCTCCTGGCCCTTCACCGCTTCGCGGATCGTGGTCGGATCGATATCGCTCGGGGCAAGCTGCTCGACCGCCTGCTTGAACAGGTACATCTGGAAGTAGGTCGGTTCGGACACGAAATGGGTCACCTTGTCGGCACCCCAGCGCGCCCGATAGGCCTCGACGAAACGCTGGTTCTCCGGCGAATCCCACACCATGAAGTAAGGCGCGGAGGTGAAGTGACCGGCGGCCGCGTCGGCGCCCATGGCGGCAACCTCGTTCTCGGAGGTGGTCAAGCTCGCCATCGGCATGGTCTGCGGGTCGAGGCCCGCGGCGTGATACTGACGATGCAAGGCGACAACGGAATCGCCAACCACCGTGGAGAAGATCACGTCAGGCTTCTCGTTGCGGAACTTGTTGATGACCGAGGAGAACTCGGAATGGCCAAGCGGCACGTATTCCTCGTTGACCACCTCGGCGCCCAGCTCCCCGAGCAGCTTCTTACAGTAGTTGTTCTCCTCCTTCGGGTAGATGTAGTTCGACCCGATGAGGTACCAGCGCTTGCCGAACTTCTCGACCAGCCAGGGGATGAAATCGTCCTGCTGCTGGTTGGGAACGGCGCCGGTGTAGATCACGTTCTTGGAGCACTCGCGGCCCTCGTAGAGGGTGGGATACCAATAGAGATTGTCCCGCTTCTCGACCACCGGCAGCACGGCCTTTCGGCTCGCAGAAGTGTAGGAGCCGAACACGCTGACGCACTTGTCGCCGAGCACGAGCTTGCGGGCTTTCTCGGCGAAGGTCGCCGGATCGGAAGCCGGATCCTCGATGATCGGCACGATCTTCATGCCGTTGATGCCGCCGGCGTCGTTGATTTCCTCGATCGCCATGATCGCGGCCTTGTTGAGCGATTCCTCGATAATCGCCGTCGTGCCGGTCAACGAAAACAGCACGCCGACCTTGATTTCGCCATCGGCCGCCCGCGCCAGCGAGCTGTCCTTGATCCAGATATGCGGAAAGCCCGTCGCCGCGAAAGCGCCCGCGCCAACGGTTCCTTGTAGGAATCCACGTCTTGAAAACTTCATTTTGCACTCCCTCCTCAGGTTGTCTCGCGGGGCATTGCTGAGCGCGCTGCGTCCGCGATTCCAAAATTCCTGCCCATCGGGAGCTTCCAACGCCGCCACAGGAGCAACGGCGCAACAACAAAAAGCCCAGCGCTTGACCGCTAGATCCGAACCGATGGGCCCTGTTGCCAAATTTTTATTAGCGGCGCATTTGCCGCTCGATGGATTATTCCATCCGAAACCAAAAAACCCCGCACGGAAGGCCTTGGCCTTCTGCTACGGGGCACCACTGCTAACCCTATTGTCTCAAGACGGCTTCGTTGCCGCCACGACGCCACTCGGCGTCTAATACAAGCATAGGTCTCAAATTTTCCTGGAGTCAATAACCTCTTGCAGATTTATATCGATACTGAGTTTTTTATGATTCCCGGCCATAAGCAGACTGAAACAAGGCAGGTATCACCAATAAAAATGCGCCGCCGCCATCGGGTATACTGCGGCGCGCGCCTTCCCCGGTCGGAAAGGAACGCGCCGCCTGTGTAGCGACCGCCGGCGACTGCGGCGAGACTTCGTTCAAGTCAGACCCATTTCCTCAAGAAGAGGCGGCGTCTTGCCGACCCAAGGCCGCGCCGCCTCGAAGCAGGCCGAAGCGCGAAGCACTAGGGGGTCGTCCAGATGGCGGCCGATGATCTGCAGACCGACCGGCAGACCGTCATCGGTGAAGCCCGCGGGGATCGAGGCCGCAGGCTGTCCGGTGAAGTTGAGCGGGAAGGTGAAGGCCAGCCAGTCGAAGGGGCTGCCGATCCGGTTATCGATCTTCTCCGGACCCTGCATATGCACCGGAAAAGCCGCCACGGCCAAGGTGGGAGTCAGCAGCAGATCGTAGTTCTGCATGAGCTGCCACATCTTGTTGTTGACGGCTTTCCTGGTCATCTGCGCGTTGGTGAAGTCCTCGGCCGTCCAGGGGTGCATGATGAGATTGACCAGGTGCGACGTCATTTCGTGGCCGTGCGTCTCGACCATCTTGCGCAGGCCCTTGAGATCGCTGCCCGACATCACCACCGGAAAGAAATCGGCGCCTGGGTTTTCCCATCCGGGATGGGCTTCCTCGACAATACACCCCAGGTCGCTCTCGAAGACCTTGGCCGCGGCATCGACCACCTTGCGCACCTGCGGATCGACGGCGGCATAGCCCCAGTCCGAGCTATAGGCGACCTTCAGGCCCTTGATGTCCCCCTCGAGGCATTCCAGCCAATCGAAATCAGGAGCCGGTATCGTCCGCCGGTCCCGCGGATCCGGCCCGGAGCCGATCACCGACATCATCAAGGCGGCATCGGCGACGCTGCGCGAAATCGGCCCGATGTGCTCCAAGTCCTCCCAGGAGGACACGCCGGGATAGCGCTCGTCCTTGGTTCCCGGCCACAGCGGCACGCGGCCCATCGAGGCCTTGAGTCCATAGAGCCCGGAGAGCGACGCCGGAATCCGGATCGATCCGCCGCCGTCCGAGGCGATGGCGTAGGGCGTCATGCCGGTCAGTGCCGAGACGGCGGAGCCAGCCGAAGAACCGCCCGGCGTAAGGTCGGTATTCCACGGGTTACGGGTCGTTTCGAAGACGGGATTGTGACCGACGCCGGAATAGCCGAACTCCGGCACGTTGGTTTTCCCCAGGATCAGGGAATCCGAGGCCTTGAGACGCTCGACAACGATGTCGTCGTCCTCCGACACGTAGTTCTTGTAGGCCATGGAGCCCGAGACCGTCGGGTAATCCTTCATGACCACCAGATCCTTGATGCCAACCGGCACCCCAGCCGTCGCGCCAAGCTCCTCGCCTTTGGCAAGCTTGGCCTCGACGGACTTGGCTTGGGCGCGCATCAGATCGGGGGTGGGCACGCAATAGGCGTGCAGGATGGGATCGAGGGTTTCCATCCGTTCGATCGAGGCCTCCGCGATCTCGACCGGCGAGATTTCCTTGCTGCGCACCCGCGCGGCCAAATCGACCGCGCTCATTCCGCAGATTTCATTGTTGCTGGGCATGACGACTCCTTACCGCAGTGCATCGACGGAGACGCGGCCAAGGCGGCCGCGCCTCCGATCCATTATCCGGCGAGCAGCTCCTTGAGCTTGTCGTCGAGGAATTTGACATCGACAGGGTTCACGCCGGGACCGCCGGCGAAGTGACCCCAGATCGAGGGAACCGGGATCAGCTCCGCGTTCGGCATGTTGGCGACTTCGATCTCGCTGTCGGCAACGGGGAAATAGAGGTCGGTCTGCCCCGGCATGACATAGGCGCGCGCCTTGATCGCCGAGAGCGCCTTCTTGTAATCGCCGTTGTAGATTTCGTTGTCGCTCAGGTCGCCGTTCTGCCAGGTCCAAAGCATGGTGAGCAGATTGTTGGCGTCCTTCGGGAGGAAAAATCCTTCCCAGAAAGCGACCAGGAAATCCTCGAGGGAGGAATAGCCCAGCGTCTTCAGGTCGAGTTCCGCTCGGTAGAAATCCTGGGAGAATCCCCAGCCGGCGTAGACCCGCGCCATGGCGCGCAGTCCCTTTTCAGGTTTTTCCTTGTACCAGCCGTTGTTCCAGGCGGCATCGGCCGTCAGCGCGGCCTTGACGCCTTCCAGGAAGACGAAGTTGTGCCGCGAGCACTTGGCCGAACCGCAGAAGGGGGCGATGGCCTCCATCATGTCCGGATACATCGCGCCCCAATGGAAGGTCTGCAGCGCACCCATCGACCAGCCGGTCACCAGCTTGATCTTCTCGATACCGAACTTTTCGGTCACCAAGCGATATTGCTGGCGGACGTTGTCGTAGGGCGTTACCTGCGGAAAGCGCGAAGCGTTGTAAGGCTCGGGCGTGTTGCTGGGAGACGAGGAAAGACCATTCCCGAACATGTTCGGAATGATGATGAAGTACTTGTCCGGGTCCAGGGCCATGCCCTGCCCGACCAGCCATTCGTTGTCGTAGTGCTGGCCCGAGTACCACGTCGGATACACGATAACGTTGTCTTTCGCGGCATTCAGCGTGCCGAAGGTCTTGTAGGCCAGCTTACAATCTCTGATCGTCGCGCCGCGCTGGAATTGCACATCGCCGCAATCGAAGATTTCATAATCAACGGACATGATCGTCGCTCCTTAAATACTCTTGGATGGGGTGGCTCCGCCACACGCGGCGGGCCACCCCAAATCCAGATAGTTCCAGACTAGCTCGTTTTCGTCTTCGCTTGCGTGACCATGGAAATCACGTAGTAGGCCACGCCGCCGACAACCGCCGCGGAGATTGCCGTGGACCACTCCGGCGCATTGGTCTCGACCAGGAAGGCCGCGACCGAGCCCAGGATCCAGGCGATGAACGCGCTGCCGCGCCAGTCCGAATCAATCTCGGCCTTTGCACGAAAGACGTACTGGTCAACGAGGATAATCGCACCGATCGGCGGCACCAGAATCCCCAGCAAAGACAGCCATTCGATGAAGAAGGCCCAGACGTTGCCGGCGGCCACGATAATGCCGATTGCACCCAGCAACACCGCCCAAAGCCGCATGTGGCTCTTGAGAATACGCGACCAGCCGGTCGCGGCGTTGTAGAGGCAATGGGCGCAGACCGAGCCGAGATTGACGTAGAGGAACAGGAAGGCCAGCACGCTGAGCCAGGCAACCTGCATGCCGTTCATGTAGCCGAACATGTTGTCCGAGCCGAAGGGATTGGCGTCGGGAACGGCAAGAGCCGCGGTCATCACGCCGCCAACCAGCATCGCGATCAGGTTGGAGACGGGAAAGGCGCTAAAGGTCGCGACGAGCGAACTCTTGCTGTCCGCGGCCCAGCGATTGAAATCCGCGGTTACCGTTCCGGCATCGATGAACAAGGCGATGACAACGGTCAGTCCCACGCCCATCGACATGGTCGCCACGCCATTGTTTCCGCCATAGGCATAGATTTCGCCCCAGGTCGTCGTGCCCGCGGCATGCAGGGCGACCCAGATGCCCAGGATCAGAAAGAACGGCACCGAGATCACGCCGATCAAATGCAATCCGCGCACACCGATGAAGGTGATGCCGATGTACAGGACGCCGGCGATGATCGTCATCAGCACGTAGTTCTGGCCGTAGGTGCTGCTGATCAGCGCGCCGGTAATGCCGGTTTGAACGGCGTACCAGCCGAGCAGCAAGGTCGATAGCAGGCCGGATGCGAGAATATAGCCCTTGCGCCCGAACACGATACTGGCGATCAGCGCGAAGTTCATGCCCCGCTTGGTACCCAGCAGGCCAAGCGCGCCCACATAGGCGAACATGATGATGTTACCGATGATCATCGCCGTCAGGGCGTCGGCGAAGCCCATGCCCAGAACCAGCACCGAGCCCGTCATGGCGCCCGTGATAATCATCGGGAAGCCGGCCCAAACCATCGCTACGGAAAACATACTCCGCCGAGCACGGGCGGGAACCGCCTCATGCTCGTATTCTTCGCCGAGGATGTGATCGACCTCGTCTTCAAGCTGCTCGACGCCCCCCGCCTTGGCGTTGCTATCCTTATCACTCATCTCAAACCTCCAAACTTATTGTTCGATTTTGATTGACTGTGTTTACGGCTACGCTGACCGCGTGCTGCTTCCCTTCCCCACATAGCGCTGCTGAAAGATCGTTCTTCTTGCGTTAGGCGCAAAAAAAGCCCAGCGGACGACCGTCAGGTCGAAACCGAAAGGCAGTACTGCCTAGCATTTCTTGAACGGCGCATTTGCCGCCCTGGTGACAAGCGCCACCCAAAACACAAAACCCCGCACCAAAGGACTGCTGCCTTTCGCTACGGGGCTTTCTTGCAAACCGTTATTTTAAAACGGCATCCTTGCCGTTTCGATATCTTGCGATATCAAAAACGATCATAATTCGAGTAACTCGCTGGAGTCAATTATCGCATTCGCGAGGTTGCCGATAGAGACCCGCCGCTTCATCGCGGTACGCCTTAAGAAACTATAGGCTTCGTCCTCGTTCAGTTTACGCTTTTCCATCAGCAGCGCCTTCGCGCGCTCGACCGCGCGGATCGTCCGCAGGCTGTTGTCGAGCTTATCGATCCGGCTGCGCAGCCGGCGTTCATAGAGAAACTGATTGCGCGCGAGCATCAAGCTCCAGGTGGCAGCCCCCGGCGCGGCGGGAAGCTGCAGCGTTGCCTGCGGCGCGCATTTCTCAATCAGCTTGCTGTCCGGAGTCTGGCCCTGCCGCGCAACCAGCACCAAGGCGGTGGGAGGAAGGCCCGGCAGCCAAGGCAAGCGCATCGCAAGGTCGCTCGCAACCTGGCAGAACAGAACGTCGTATTCGATCGGAATCTCGGTCGGCATCGGCCAGATGGCGGTGACCGCGGCGCGCGCGCGCTGCAATTCGCGCAGCAAGACGCTGCGTTCTTCGCCTTCCTCGAGAATGACCGCGATGCGCAGGACGGAGGCGTCGAAGCCCGGCCCCTCGCTTGCACTCGACTTTTTCGGCGGTTGCGGCTGCGTCATGGCCCGCAGCCCTCCGCCGTCTCAGCCCGGGCATCGCATGCTGCGCGGAGACTGGTGGAGAGGAGGCTGGCGAAGCGGCGGTTACCCATAAATCAGGGAACGCCCGTAGGAGATCAGGTAAGGGTCGGCCTTGACCGAGGACGCGGACTCCCACAGCAGATCGAAGCGTCCCTGCCGGTTGGCTCGGCCGATCCGCGTCCACAGGTCCGTGTGACTGTAAGCCGCATTGATCGAAACCTTGCCCTGCGGGGCGTCGAACTCCGTCCCCAGCACCACGGGGCGCAGCATCTCTGTCTCCAGCGAGTTCGTCTGTTCGAGCGCCTTGGCGAAGATGTGGAACTGAAAGTAAGCCGACTCCAGACACATGTTGGTCATCTCGTCTTCGCCATAGCGTTTGCGGTAGCGCCGCACGAAGGCCTCGTTCTGGCTGTTCTCGATACCGTGGAAGTAGGGCGCGGCGGTGATGTGCCCCTCGCCCACATCGTAGCCCATCGCCTTTATTTCGGCTTCCGTCGTGGTCAGGCTGGTAATCGGCAAGGTCTTGGGGTTGAACCCGGCTTCGGCATAGCTCTGATAGAGAAAGACCGTGCCGTCGCCGACGACGGTCGAGAAGATCACGTCCGGCTGCAGCTCGTTGATCTCGCGCATGATCGGCGTGAAATCCATCCGTTTGGCGCAGAGATCGACGTAGCGTTCGCCGACCACCGATCCATCGTTATGGCGCACCAGCTCGCGCATGATCCGGTTGGATTCACGCGGATAGACGTAGTCCGAGCCGATGAAATAAAAGCGCGTCCCGTAGTTCTCCATCAAATAGCGGCAGAGTTCGACGCTGTTCTGGTTCGGCGCCGCGCCCGTATAGATCACGTTCGGAGAAAACTCGAAGCCCTCGTAGAGCGTGGGATACCAGAGCAGCCCGTTGAGCCGCTCGATCACCGGCAAGACCGCCTTGCGGCTGCTGCTCGTGTAGCAGCCGAAGATCGAGGTCACGCCATCCTCGACCATCATCTTCTTGGCCAGACGGCCGAAAGCCGCCGCTTCCGAGGCGGGGTCGTAGATCAGCGGCTCGATCGGCCGGCCGTTGATGCCGCCCGCATCGTTGATTTCGTCGATCGCAGTCAGGGTACCGCGCAACTGCGTCTCTTCGATCAGCGCCATGAACCCGCTGCTCGAGAAAAGAACGCCTACGCGCCAAGGCTCCGAGGTGTTGGTAAGCTCAGTCACCAGCCTTCGCTCCCTACACGGCTTTTTGGGACTGCACGCTCTCGCGAATGCGTCCGATTTTTATCGCCGCGCTGTCAAATCATCATACTTGACTAACCGGTTATCGTAGTCCTGCTTCCGCGGAATTGAAAAGAAGAAAACAAATTCTGCCGTTTCAAATGGCGTCAGCCGAGTACATTTTCCCGCTAGGATTGTAAAAATCTAAGGCTAATAAGTTGATATTCGGCAATGTTCCTTTTTTGTCGCCATCAGCGCCATACAGACAGTTTCCCGTATGTTGCACGGCGTTTCGCCTGGTCTCGCCAACCCTGCACTCACCTGTCGCGTAGCGCCGCATGAAAGGCGATAAAGCCGCCGCGCGCGGCTTCGCGGCCTACGCCGTCTGTACGGATTGGGGGGTGGTGGGCCGTGTAGGATTCGAACCTACGACCTAGTGATTAAGAGTCACCCGCTCTACCAACTGAGCTAACGGCCCCCGCGGCAGCTCCACATCCCGGAGCTGGCCAGTCTCGGCAAGAGAAAAGCGGCGGGAAGGGATACGCCCTGCGCCTCGGCGTCACTTGCGGAGAGGCCGGGGTGATAGCAAGTCGTGCTGGCTTTGTCGAGGCTTTCGAAAGGGCTTTATCCCGCTTTTTCGCAGCCGCCGGCGCGCACCGCCCGCGCACGGGTTAGAGTTGGTCCCGCGGGCCGCGCCGTGGAATGCGGACATCGCGGTGAACATAGACATTGATGACCAAGCCGAGCGATATCATCACCGCCAGCATCGCCGTGCCGCCATAGGAAATAAGGGGCAGCGGAACGCCGACCACGGGGATCAGCCCCATCACCATGGCGATGTTGATAAAGACATAAATGAACAGGTTCAGGGTCAGGCCGAAGGCCACCAGACGGCCGTACTGATTGCGCGAGCGCAGAGCGATCGCCAGGCCATAGATGAACAACAGGGTGTAGATTCCAAGCAGCACCAAGCCACCGATCATGCCGAACTCCTCGCCCAGCATGGTGAAGATGAAATCTGTCTGCTTTTCCGGAAGAAAGTTGAGGTGGCTCTGGCTGCCCTGGAGATACCCCTTGCCAAACAGCCCGCCGGAGCCGAGCGCGATCTTCGACTGCAGGATGTGATACCCGGTCCCCAGCGGATCGCTCTCCGGATCCAGGAAGGTCATGATCCGCGCCTTCTGGTAGCCATGCAGGGTCTGCCAGACGATGGGAATCACGCCGAGCGCCCCCGCCCCCACCAGCAAGAACTTCCAAATCCGCACGCCGGCACAGAAAAACAGGCCGCCGGCGACGATGACCAGGGTGCCCGCCGTGCCCAGATCCGGCTGCTTGAGCACCAGCGCCGCCGGCGCCGCGATCAGGAGCAGCGGGATCACGAGATACTGGGGCCGGCCGATATCCTCGTAGGTAACGCCATGGAAATAGCGCGCCAAGGCGAGCACCAGCGCGACCTTCATGACCTCCGACGGCTGCAGTTGAATGAACTTGAGGTCGATCCAGCGCTGCGCGCCCATCCCGATCTCGCCCATCACCTCGACCGCCACCAGAAGAGCGAGCGCCAGGAAGAAGACCGGATAGGCCAGACGGAACCAGAAACGGATGTCGATCAAGGCCACCGAAAGCATCAGCACGAAGCCGAGACCGAACCGCAGGGCCTGGCGCTCCGCCCAGGGCTCGACGTTGCCATTGGCCGCGGAATACAGCATGGCGCAACCGATCGCCGAGAGCAGCATGACCAACAGGATCATGCCCCAGTTTATCTGCCAGATCTTCTGGCCAAGGGTCAGCTCCGGGTTGCTGCGCAGGGTGATATCGCTAAGGACGGACATGCTCGGCTATACCTTGGCTGGTTCGGCGTTGGCGAGCAGGGGGAGCGCCTGCCCCTGCGCTGGATCCCGTAACAGCGTCTCCAGCATCAGGTCGCGGACGATCGGCGCCGCGGTGCTGGAACCGCCGCCGCCATGCTCGACCACGACGGAGATCGCATAGCGCGGCTCGGCGACCGGCGCGAAGGCGACAAACAGCGCGTGGTCCCGGCGCCGCCAAGGCAGGTCTTCGTTCCGGAAGACGCCAGCCTCTCTTTCGGCCTTGCTGATCCGGCGCACCTGGCTGGTGCCGGTTTTGCCCGCCATTTCCCAGCCCTCGATCTTAATCGCCGATCCGCGCGCCGTGCCCCGAGTGCCGTTGACCACGCCGTCCATGGCGCCGCGCACGATTTCCAGATGGCGCGGGTTGACCCCAAGCTCGGCGAAGTCAGGCACCTCCGGCTGGGTCAGGGCCTCCGGATTCTCCGCGCTCTGACCAGGCCCGGCGTCACCGGGCAGGATCGCCCGCGTGATCCGCGGCACCACCGCCTTGCCGCCATTGGCGATCCGCGCCGACATCACCGCCAGCTGCAGCGGCGTCGTCAGGACAAAGCCCTGCCCGATCGAGGTCACCAGCGTCTCGCCGCCCTGCCAAGGCTCGCCCATGTTGGCGAGCTTCCAGTCACGCGTCGGGATAACGCCGCCGCGTTCGCCCGGCAGGTCGAGGCCAACCGGCATGCCCAGGCCGAAGCGCTTGGCCATCGCGGCGATCTTATCGACCCCGAGCTTGCGCGCGATATCGTAGAAATAGACGTCGCAGGACTGCTCGATGGCGTCTTGCATGTCCATCCAGCCATGCCCATAGCGCTTCCAGCAGTGAAAGCGATGGTTCCCGAGGGTCATGTGCCCGGGGCACCAGGCCTGGTGGTTGGCCTGGATGCCGTCTTCCAGGGCGGCCAGGGCGACCATCATCTTGAAGGTGGAGCCCGGCGAGTAGGTGCCGGTGATCGCCTTGTTGTTCAGCGGCGAGAGAGGATCGGAAACGAGATCCTTCCACTGTTGGTCGGTCAGGCCGGTATTGAAGGGCGTGGGGTCGTAGGACGGCGTCGAGGCCAAGGCCATGACTTCGCCGTTCGCCACGTCGAGAATTACCGCCGAGGCCGAGCGTTCGCCCATCAGGCGCTGGTGGGTGTAGGTCTGCAGCCCGGCATCGATGGTCAGCACCACGTCGCGGCCAGGCGTGCCTTCCTGCCGGTCGACTTCCTTGATGATCCGGCCGATGGCGTTGACTTCGACCTGGCTGGCGCCGGCGGCGCCGCGCAGCTGCTCCTCGTGCATTTTCTCGGCGCCGTTCTTGCCGATCCGAAATCCGGGCAGTTCGAGCAGCGGTTCGCCGGTCAGATCCCGCTCGGAAACCGCGCCGACATAGCCCACCAGATGCGACATCGTCGCGCCATAGGGATAGTGGCGGGTCTGGCCGACATCGATGGAGACGCCCGGCAAATCGGGCGCGTTGACTTCGAGTTGGCTCACCTGCTTCCAGCTCAGATTCTCCCGCACCGTGATCGGCACGAAGCCGCGTTTACGGCTCAGCTCGCGTTTGATGCGTTCGATATCGCGCTCATCGATCTCGATCACCTCGCCGAGCAGGGCGAGCGTCGCGTCGACATCCCGGGCCTGCTCCTCGACGATCAGCACCCGATAATTCTGCTCGTTGACCGCCAGGGGCACCCCGAAACGGTCGATGATCCGCCCGCGCGGCGGCGGCAGCAGGCGCAGGTTGATGCGGTTATCCTCGGCCAGCAGGGAATACTGGTTCGATTGCAGCACCTGCAGATAGTACATCCGCCCGGCCAGGGCCGAGAGCATCAGTGTCTGGGCGCCACCGACCAGCAGGGCGCGGCGCGTGAAGACCTTGTAGCGGCTGGCTTCCTCGTTCTTGTTCTGGTTCTTACGCCGCGCCGCCATGATCTAGGCCGTCCTGAGAAAGGCTTGCTGTGCCTGACCGAGCAGCCAAGCAAGACAGGGATAGACCGCGATGGTAGCCAGGAGCTGCAGCAGCGCCGGCGCCGGATCGACGATCTGGCCGAGCAGGGCAGAGGCGGCAAGCCACATCGCCAGGGTCGCGATGGCGGCGATCAGGATGAAGGACACCCACAGCATGAAGAAGGAAGCCGCCGAGAAGAAACGCCGCTGCGCGGTGACCGTCAGATAGACGACCAGCAGCGCCAGCACACCGGCGCCGAGCGGAATACCGGTGATCAGGTCTTGAAACAGGCCCAGCGCGAAGATCGCCCAGGCGGGCAGCAGATCGGGCCGGAAGACCGTCCAGTAAAACACCGCGGCAAGCGCCAGGAACGGCATCACCGGCGCCACCTCGGGCGAGCGCACCAAGGCGACGCTGGCCAGAATCAACAGTACGGTTATGGCAAAAGGCGACAGAGCCCGCGCCCAGAGATCGAGGCGTTGGAGCGAGGCGTTCTTCATGAACCGGGCCTAGTTTGCGGTGACCGAGGACTGGTTGCCGTCCTCGGAAAGCACGCGGCCATCGCTCTTGAGCAAGCCGGGGAGCTCATAGTCGATCAGACGCAGAAACTCCAGATGCTCCCAGTCGACATGGGGAAGCACTTGAATCCCCTGCTCGCCGTTGGCGATCACCACGCCGACAGGCAAGCCCGGCGGAAAGACGCCGCCCTGGCCAGAGGTGACGACCCGCGCGCCGATCTGCGGATGAACGCCAGGCGCCAGATACTGCAGACCGGTGATGCTGGAATTATCGCCCGCCAGGATGGCGCGGTCCCGGCTCTCCCCGACGAACACCGGGATGCGGCTGTTCAAGTCGGTGATCAGCAGGATGCGCGCCGAGTTGCGGCCGACCTCGGCGACACGCCCGGCCAGGCCTTCGCCGGTCAAAACCGGCTGCCCCTTGCGTACGCCGTCGGCAAGGCCGGCGTTGATCAGGACGGAGCGGCGGAAGATACCGCTTTGATCCCCGATCACCCGGGCCGTGATGCTGCTGTGCCCCGCTTCCGGCGCCAGGCTCAGCAGACGCCGCAGAACCGCGTTTTCCGATTCCAGCGTCTTGGCTTCCTGCTGCCAGTGGGAAAGCGCGCTCACCTGCGCGCGCAGCGCGGCGTTCTCCTCGCGCACACTGGCCAGTTCCTTGGCATTTTCCAGAGCGGAGTTGAAGGAGGCCACGGGCCGCGACGCGGCATCGAGGATCGGTGCGACGGCGTCGGTGACCGCGACGCGCGCGCGTTCGATCAGCACGGTGTCCGCCTTACCGAGCATCATCAACCCGAAGGTGGCTCCGACAAGCAGGAACAGCGCGAAACGCTGCGCCCAGGCCTTGAGCGGAGTCGCCAAACGCAGGACATGCCCCGCGCGTTTGCTCACTTATATACCCCCTCCTGGTTCGCAACTGCCCGGCCAGAATGGAAAGCAGCGCGTGCGAACACTTGGATGAAGCAGTGATTCTAAAGAGTTACGAAAGAAAAATAAAGGTGTGCCGTAGAATTAATACATAGAAATCAGGACGTTTCTCAGCACTTTCATTTCTTCGAGGCAGCGGCCGGTGCCAAGCGCCACGCAGGACAGCGGATCGTCGGCGAGGGAGACGGGCAATCCGGTCGAGGCGCGCAGCACGAAATCGAGGTTCCCCAGCATGGCGCCGCCGCCGGTCAGCACGATCCCCTTGTCGACGATATCGGCCGCCAGTTCCGGCGCGGTGTGCTCCAGCGCGACCTTGACCGCCTCGACGATGGCGCCCACCGGCTCGGCCAGGCTCTCGGCGATCTGCCGCTCGGAGATGATCAATTCCTTGGGCACGCCGTTCATCAGGTCGCGGCCCTTGATCTCCATGGTCTCGCCTTCGCCGTCCTCGGGCGGACAGGCGGAACCGATTTCCTTTTTGATCCGCTCGGCCGAGCCTTCGCCGACCAGCAGATTATGGTTGCGGCGGATGTAGGCGATGATCGCCTCGTCCATCTTGTCGCCGCCGACACGCACGGAGCGCGAATAGACGATGCCGCCGAGCGACAGCACGGCCACCTCGGTGGTGCCGCCGCCGATGTCGACCACCATGGAGCCGGTCGGCTCGGTCACCGGCAAGCCGGCGCCGATCGCCGCGGCCATCGGCTCCTCGATCAGGAAGACCCGGCGCGCGCCGGCGGCCTCGGCCGATTCCTGAATGGCGCGGCGCTCCACCGCCGTGGAACCGGAGGGCACGCAGACGATGACCTGCGGACTGGCGAAGGACCGCCGGTTGTGCACCTTGCGGATGAAATGCTTGATCATTTCCTCGGCGACGTCGAAGTCGGCGATGACGCCGTCGCGCAGCGGGCGGATGGCCTGGATGTTGCCCGGCGTGCGGCCGAGCATCATCTTCGCCTCATCGCCCACGGCCAGGACCTGTTTCTTGCCCTTTACCTCGGCGATGGCGACGACGGAAGGTTCGTTCAGGACAATCCCGCGCCCCTTGACGTAGACGAGGGTATTGGCGGTGCCAAGGTCGATGGCCATATCGGCCGAGAGCATGCCGAGGAGACGTGAAATCATCTGAGGAGATCGCCTTCCGAAATAGTGGCGCCGTGGCGGGCGTACTGTGGAATAGCGCTCCCCCGCGGCGATTTCAAGGCAAGGTTACGCCACTATTTCAGCGAGATCACGGCCCGAACGAAAGCGGCCCAGACCGAATCCCGTCTGGGCCGCTACTCTGACTCGCGATCCCTTTGCTAGAGAGCCTTTCTCGGAGCGCGGGTTTTTCCCATAATCCGAAGCGGCTCTAGGCCGACATCGCCGCCGGCGCGGTCTTTTCGCGCTTGACGATCAGCTTGTTGAGGGCATTGAGGTAGGCGCGGGCCGAAGCCACCAGGGTATCGTGATCCGCACCCTGCCCATTGACCGTCTTGCCGGCTTCCTCGAGCCGCACCGTAACCTCCGCCTGGGCATCGGTACCGCCGGTCACGGCATGCACCTGATAGAGCTGCAGCAGCGCCTGATGCGGGAAAATCTTGCCGATGGCGTTGAAGGTGGCGTCGACCGGGCCATTGCCCTCGGCCTTGGCGGTCTGCACCTGGCCGGCGACCTCGACCTCGAGTTCGGCCGTCTGCGGGCCCTTGGAGCCGCAGACGATCGACAGGCCGACGAACTTCAGATGATCGTTATGCCGGACCACGGCGTCGTCGACCAGGGCGACGATATCCTCGTCGAAGATCTCCTTCTTATGGTCGGCCAGGTCCTTGAAACGCTCGAAGGCATCCAACAGCTGATTGTCCTTCAAGTGGATGCCCAGCTCCTCCAGCTTGGCGCGGAAGGCGTGCTTGCCCGAATGCTTGCCCATCACCAGGCTGGAGCGCAGCAGGCCGACGCTTTCCGGCGTCATGATCTCGTAGGTCTCGGCGTTCTTGAGCATGCCGTCCTGATGGATGCCGGATTCGTGGGCGAAGGCGTTGGCGCCGACCACCGCCTTGTTCGGCTGCACGGAAAAACCGGTGACCGTGGAGAGCAGCCGCGAGGCCTTGGTGATCTTGGTGGTATCGATTCCCGTGAACCAGGGCATGGCGTCGGCGCGGGTGCGCAGGGCCATGACGATCTCCTCCATCGCCGCGTTGCCGGCGCGCTCGCCGATGCCGTTGATGGTGCACTCGATCTGCCGCGCCCCGGCCTTGACCGCCGCCAGGGAATTGGCGACGCCCAGTCCCAGGTCGTTGTGGCAGTGGGTCGAGAAACGCACCGTGTCGGCGCCGGGAACCCGCTCCATCAGCATGGTGATGAGTTCGAAGTATTCCTCGGGGACGGTATAGCCGACGGTATCGGGAATGTTGATCGTGGTCGCCCCGGCCTTGATCGCCGATTCGGCGCAGCGGCAGAGGAAATCGTGGTCCGTGCGGGTACCGTCCTCGGCCGACCACTCCACGTCGTCGCAGAGGTTGCGGGCATAGGTGACGCTGTCGACCACCGCCTGGTGCACCGCGTCGGGCTCCATCTGCAGCTTGAACTTCATATGCAGCGGCGAGGTGGAGATGAAGGTATGAATGCGCGGCTGCGCGGCGTGCTTCAGGGCCTCCCAGGCGCGGCTGATATCCTTCTCCGTGGCGCGGGCCAGGCTCGCGACCTTGGAATTCTTGATCAGCTTGCTGACTTCCAGCACCGATTCGAAGTCGCCCCTGGAGGCGATGGCGAAACCGGCCTCGATGACATCGACGCGCAGTTCCTCAAGCACGGCGGCGATCTGGAGCTTCTCCTCCAGGTTCATGGAGCAGCCTGGCGCCTGCTCGCCGTCGCGCAGGGTGGTGTCGAAGATGATGACGCGGTTGGCTTCGTCCGCGTGGTGGTTCTCTGGCTTGCTAGACATCGGATTCGAATCCTTATGATCCGGTGAAATAGGTCAGACTTCGGTTCTGAAAGTCCGGCTCGAACTCCTGTATCCCCTGCGCGCTTGCGGCTAGGCCGCGGATGCACTCAGGGGCAAATAAGGAGGAGGCCCTCGAGGCTAATGCCGAGATCACCGGAAATAATGAGGGCGCGGGGCGCGCGCAGATCGTCGGCCGCCGCAGTCGCGGTCGCCTTTTCGATCTCGATGTTGGCCCAGCGGGTCATGAAAATCCCTCGTTTGCGCGCGATCTTTGCAACGCGGCGCCCATTTAGCCTTCGCGCGCCCGGCGGGACAAGAGGAAATTTGCCTTAGTGGACGCGGCAACACCCGCTCCCAAAAGGCCTCTTCGTCGATACGGATGTTTGCAATGGAGTCTTTGATCACCTCCACCGCGCCCTCGCAGAGCGGGTCCGCGAGGTTGTCGTGCGTGAGGACGAGATGGATCACGACATTGACGTGATAGTGCTGAATAGGTGCGTAGACAGACCAGCTAAAGATCTGGAGCGGCGTGCCGTCCTCCACGGGCTCCGAGACACCGTAGACCGCCAGGTAGCTGCCCGTCTCCAGCCGCGTAACGTCGCGATGCTCCCCATCCGTGCTCCAGAGTTCGTAGGCAACATCGGCGGCGGCCTTGGTCACCTGCATGACGACGTGCTCACCGCATCTTTGCACATGGAAATCCACCCACAGGGTTCCGTTGTCGCTGTCCTCGTCGCAGGCGATACCGCGCCCATCGGGTCTCGTGAAGACCGGCCAGCTTGCCGGAACCCTCAGTTCAATGAAGTCGTGGAACTTCCGAGGCTCGACGATGTGCAGGCCGTAACTCTCGGCCACCGCGGCTTGCGCTTCCGGGGGAAGGCTCGCCAGCGGGCGTAAGCTGTGGGCAAGACAATGCTTTGCGCTCTCCTGCGCCCAGCGCAGGGCGTCAGGCCCTGCCCAGACGAAGCGCTTCAAGACCTTCGCTTCCGGGGAGCCGTCGTTCGACGCCCAGACCAGCCGGTCGCTGCATTCCTCCTCGACCATGGCGAAGATCTTGTCCAGGAGGGCCTTGTGCGTCTTATCGTCCTCGTACTGGATCGCCCAAAAGGTCCCTTCCGAGAGCAGAATCCGATCGAGAAAGCCGGCCTCTACCGCTTCGCTCGGATCGGCGGCGTCGGCCATGAGGCCTCTTTCGTTCAGATAGTCTGCGATCTTATCGACGCTAACGGCCTGCTCCTCATCCATCCGGCAGGCCTCGAATGCGCAGGCGAGATAGGGAGAGGCCGACAACCTCAGTTGGTTTCCGTCCTCACGATAGCGCCATTCCTCCCGCCATCCTTTATGTTCCACCCACAGCATGACGTCGACATCCGGCGGATCGCCTTCGCCGTCCCAGTAGAGAAGATGAGGATGCTGCTCATCGGCCGGCCAGACCAGGCTCGCCGCGTCGACCACCTTGAGCCCCGGAATCTCCGCCATCATGCGGCGCAGCAGCAGGCCGATGTCGGCCTGGGTGAGAGCGACGCGCCGCTGGCGCAGGATAGCATCGTCGGACATAGCAAAAGAACAATACCGGAACAATATTCCCGTGCAAGCGAAAATCGACGGCAGCAATTCCCGCACTCCGAAGCGGGGGGACAGGCCAGGCACAGCGGCTTAAGATCGGGCCATGTCTCGCTTATCGATCCTGCTGGCCCTGCTGCTGCCGCTGCTGCTTCCGCCCCTCGCCGCCCAGGCGGAGGAAGCCACGCCGCGCTACGTGATCTATTACAACTCCGAAGCCAGCCCGGCCGGCAAACTGATCGGCCTGCCCTACAGCCATGTCATCCTGTCCTTCGTCACCCTGCCGGCGAACGGCGCGCAGGGCCTCTCCCTGGTGGTCGATCCGCGCCTCGACGCGCCCTTGAAGATCGTGGAAAGGCTGCAGGCCGACGGCAAGAAGGTGCTGATCTCCTTCGGCGGCGGCGACATGAAGCTAGAGGCCTACCGCCCCGCCGTCGGCCACGAGGCCGAGCTGGCCGACGAACTCTCGGCCTTCGTGCAGAAGCACGGCCTCGACGGGATCGACCTGGACTTCGAGGCGACCGGCGCCCTGCGCCACCCGCGCCAGGACGGCGCCTTCGACGGCAAGGCCTTCCTGATCGCGCTGACCAAGGCGCTGCGCCAGTCCCTGCCCGCGGGCAAGCTGATCACCCATGCCCCCCAGGCGCCCTACCTGGACCCGAACTGGCACAAGGGTCCCTATATCGAAATCCTGAAGGAGGCCGGCGCGCAGATCGATTGGATCACCGTGCAGTACTACAACAACCCGGATTTCGACCTGCCCGTCGGGCCGCACCTGGTCGGCGCCGCGAGCGACCCCTTCCCCGCCTCCTATTCGGGTATCGTCGGCGGCGGACCCGGCTTTGCCTGGCCGCCGGAGAAAACCCTGGTCGGCCTGCCGGTCTATGCCGCCGACGCCGCCAACGGCCACCAGCCGCCCAAGATCGTGCAGGACGACATCCTCAAACCCCTGGTGGCCCGCTTCGGCGCGAAGTTCGGCGGCCTCACCGGCTGGCAGTTCTCCACCCACACCGCCGACCACCGCTATTGGAACGAGAAGCTGGCGGGGGCGCTGAGGAGTAGAGCTTAGACGGAGGCGCTGACTAGCTTTTCCTGCCCCCATTCGTTCTGGCGCAGGGGAATAGAAACCAGACATTTTAGGCTCGATCACGCGCCACCGCCGCGGCGCAGATGCGCTGGGCGCGCAATTCGCTCAAGCGGCAGACCGAAGAGGCGGCCATAGTGCTCCGCGCGCTTGCACGCAGGCTCCAGATCGAGTTCCGACAAGCTGGCGCGGCTTGAGAGCAAAATCGCTTTCGAGACATCGGAATGCCTAAGATAGATGAATTGCCTGTAGGTGACGGCCCCGCTGTACGTCCAGGGGACAGCGCCATTGCCATAAACCACTGCCTTATATTCGGCGTAGGGGGAGCGCCACGTTTTCTGAGCGTAAAGTGATTTCTTTCGAACTTCCACACCGTCTTTGGAGAACTGCAACCGCTGCCTGTCGGTGGTAAAGATTGCCACGATCGTCATTCCGAAAAGCGGTATCCACGCAAAGCCAATGACGATCAGTGCGGCCACGCTGTCGCTCTGCGGCCTCGTCACAAGCTGGACTGCGACAATCGAGAAAACGATATTCGCCGCCACAAGCAGCCCAATGAAGAAAAGCCAGATGGTCCCTGTTTTGACGATGACGTCTTGAGGCAGCTTTTCGATCTCAATGCCGATTGCAGGCATCTTCGGGAAATCTGCAGGTAAGGTTCCAATTGCCAAATTTATGTCCCCAAGTAAACGTCATACGCGATTAACTCTCCTAAGTAAGTATCAGATTGGCAGGCTTCGGCGAAGGTTTACTCCCCAAGCAGAGGCTATCACTCCGTCGATCAGCGCTAATGGAACGACGAGCCGGCGAGGACACTGCGAGCCCAGACGACATAGCTACCGCTATGCGCCGAGCGCTTTCTGTCGTTCCCGCCGCGCTTGCCCAGCGCGGTGCGTCCAGGGTTCGACAAAGGTGCCACGCCACATGCCACGCTTGAATCTCCGCGCGTCCTGTTCCGCCTCGATGTAATCCTGGCTAAACTTTCGATAGGCCAGCGCCCAGCCTGAAAAAACCATGCGTCTGTTAACGTCGCTCCCGTCTGGCGCGTAGCACTTGGCGACCAGCCGCCCATAGTGATCCCATTCGATGCCAACGCAGCGCAGCTTCACCCCGGCAATCAAGGCCTCCAGGGCTGCAAAGGACATCTCGCCGCTGGCGAAATAGCGGCCCTTCCATTCGAAAACCTGATCCATTTCCGGCGCGTCGATGCCGTGAAGGCGGATCCTGATGCCGCGCACCTCGATGGTGTCGCCGTCGAGCACCCTTGGATAACCAATGACGATTGCACCGCGCGGCAGAAACCTCCCAAACACGGGAAAGTCGACCGCGAGCCAGCGGACCAGGCGAACATGATACCCCTGCGCTATCCTCATCTCACAAGGATAGGTTGAAGAAATTACCGACTCCTTTACCAAGATTTTGGTGCGCGGATAAAAAAAGGCCGGGTCTTGGACCCGGCCTTTCGCGTTCTGCGGTGAGAGGGAGAAGTTTAGTTCTTCTCCTTGTCCACCAGCTTGTTCTCGGAAATCCACGGCATCATCGCGCGCAGGCGGGCGCCGACCTCCTCGATGGAGTGCTCGGCGTTGAGCCGCCGGGTCGCCTTGAAGGACGGCTGGCCGGCCTGGCATTCCTGCACCCAGTCGCGGGCGAAGCGGCCCGACTGGATGTCGGCGAGGACCCGCTTCATCTCGGCCTTGGTCTCCTCGGTGATGATCCGGGGGCCGCGGGTGTAGTCGCCGTACTCGGCGGTGTTGGAGATCGAGTAGCGCATGTTGGCCATGCCGCCCTCGTACATCAGGTCGACGATCAGCTTGACCTCGTGGAGGCACTCGAAATAGGCCATCTCCGGGGCGTAGCCGGCCTCGACCAGGGTCTCGTAGCCGGCGGTAATCAGCGCGGTCAAACCGCCGCAGAGCACCACCTGCTCGCCGAAGAGATCGGTCTCGCACTCTTCCCGGAAGGAGGTTTCGATCACCCCAGCGCGGCCGCCGCCGATGGCGGAGGCGTAGGACAGGCCGATTTCCTGGGCATTGCCGGAGACGTCCTGCTCGACGGCGATGAGGCAGGGCACGCCGCCGCCGCGCAGGTACTCGCTGCGCACGGTGTGGCCGGGGCCCTTGGGCGCGACCATGAAGACGTCCAGGTCCTTGCGCGCCTCGATCAGATTGAAATGAATGTTCAGGCCGTGGGCGAAGGCGATGGCCGCCCCCTCCTTCATGTTCGGCGCCAGATCCTCGGTGTAGATCGAGGCCTGCAGCTCGTCCGGGGTCAGCATCATCATGACATCGGCCCAGGCGGCAGCCTCGGCGGGGGTCATGCACTGGAAGCCCGCGGCCTCCGCCTTCTTGCGGGTGGCCGAGCCCTCGCGCAGCGCGATCCGGACATCCTTCACGCCGCTATCGCGCAGGTTCATGGCATGGGCATGGCCCTGACTGCCGTAACCGACGATCACGACTTTCTTGCCCTTGATCAGGTTCACATCCGCATCGGCATCATAATAGACGCGCATTGCACAACTTCCTTTCGCTCTCGTTCTTCGTACAGCAATTCCGGCGCTGTTCTATAGGGGCGCGGGCGGCGGCGCAACGCTCCTCTGCGCATAGCTGCCTCAAGGCCGGCGTTGCCAGAGACGGCGGCTTTCGGCCACAGTCGGGGCCAAGAGAACAAAAACGGCGGAGAAATCGGGATGCCGGGCGAAAAAGAGGTGCTGCGCACCACCTGCCCCAGGGACTGCTACGATTCCTGCGGCATCGCGGTGATCAAGCGCAATGGCGAGGTTCGCAAGGTTCTGGGCGACCCGGACCACCCGGTCAGCCGCGGCGCGCTCTGCGGCAAGTGCGCCCTGGCCTACAACGGCGCCTGGCGCGATCCGCGGGCCCGCCTGCTGCACCCCCTGCGGCGGATCGGGGCCAAGGGCGCGGGCCGCTTCGAGCAAGTTTCCTGGGATACCGCCTTATCCGAGATCGCCGCGAAGCTCTCGGCGATCCTGGAGGAACACCCGGGCGCGCGCGTCATCCACACCCACTACACCGGCACCTGCTCGGCCATTGCCGGCGGCTTTCCGGCGCGTTTCTTCAATCGCATCGGCGCCACCGAGGTCGACCCGGACACGGTTTGCAACAAGGCCGGGCATCAAGCTTTGGGCTACACCCTCGGCAGCTCCTCCACCGGTTTCGATCCGCGCACGGCGCGCGACGCCGACTGCCTGGTGATCTGGGGCGCCAACCCCCATGCCTCGGCGCCGCACGCGCACAAGCACTGGATCCCCGAGTTCCAGCAGCGCGGCAAGGTGATCGTCATCGACCCGGTCGCGCATCCCACGGCCCAGAGCGCCGACCTGCACCTGCGGCCCCGGCCCGGCAGCGATGCCGCGCTGGCTTTCGCGCTGACCCACGCGGTGATGACCCAAGGCCATCTCGACGAAGCCTTTCTCGCCAGCTCCGTCCTGGGCTGGGAGGAAGTCCTGCCCGCCATCGAGGCCGCGACGCCGGCCTGGGGCGAGGCCGAGACCGGCGTGCCGGCGGCGCGGATCGAGGAAGCCGCCGCGCTCTACGGTCCCGGCCCCTCCTTGATGTGGCTCGGCCAGGGCCTGCAGCGCCAGCCGCTCGGCGGCAATGTCTTTCGCGCCGCCGCGATGCTCTGCGCGGCCAGCGGCAATATCGGCAAGCCGGGCAGCGGTCTGCTGTTCCTCAATGGCGGCGGCAGCCGCGAACTCGATTTCGGCCTGGCCGAGGGCGACGGCGCGCCGGGCGCCAGCATCAGTCACATGGACCTGGCGGCGGTGCTGGAGGACCCCCAGCGCTCGCGGGCCTTCTTCAACTGGAACAACAACCCGGCCGCCTCGGGACCCGAACAGGGCCGCCTGCGCCGGGCGCTGGCGCGCGAGGACCTGCTCAGCGTCTGCGTCGACCTGTTTCAGAGCGACACCGCCGACTTTGCCGACTACGTGCTGCCCGCGGCGAGCTTTCTGGAGTTCGACGACCTCGTCTCCGGCTACTTCAACCTCTCACTTTCGGCCCAGGTCAAGGTGATGGAGCCTCTGGGGGAAGCCCTGCCGAACCAGGAAATCTTCCGGCGCCTGGCCAAGGCCATGGGCTTCGACGACCCGGCGCTGTTCGAGGAAGACGCGGCGATCATCGCGCGGATTCTAGCGGGCAGCCTGTATTCAGGCGACTTCGCCGCGCTCAAGCAGGCCGGCACGGTACAGCTCTTCGAGGAACCCCACATTCCCTTTGCCGATGGCGTCTTTCCTACGGCCAGCGGCAAGATCGAGCTGGCCTCGGCGGCGGCCGAGGCGGATGGCCATCCGCGCTGTCCGCAGGCGCGCAGCGATTCGAGGACGGAGGCAGGCAAGCTGCGCGTGCTGTCCCCGGCCAGCGCCTGGCTGATGAACTCGAGCTACGGCAACGACGCCACGGTCCGCGAGAAGCTGGGGCCGGCGGCGGCGATCCTGCATCCAGACGAAGCCGCCGCGCGCGGCCTGTCGCAGGGCCAGGCCGTGGTGCTGGATAACGAAACCGGCAGCCTGCCGCTGGAAGTCGCCATCTCCGAGGAAGCGCCGCCGGGCTGCGTGCTGGTGCACAAGAGCCGCTGGCCGAAGGCGGAAGCCAGCGGCGCCAACGTCAACATCCTCAACCCCGGCCATAAGACCGACATGGCCGAGAGTTCCTGCGTGCACGCCGTGGAAGTGGCGCTGCGCCCGCTATAGGGAGTCGGCGCGCAGCTTTTCGTAGCTTCGCCAATGTTCGGGGAAGCTTTCGGCCAGCTGCGTCTGGAACGCCGTGTCCTGTGCGCCCGCCTTGGCCGGGTCGATCTCCCGCATCCGGTAGAAGGGCGTATCTCCGGTCAGCATCGCCGGGGCAAAATCGACGTCCAGCCAGCTACAGCAAGCCCGCAGCGCCGCCTCGGGATCGGATACCAGGCGCTCGAAGCCGACCAGGGCGAAGCGCTCTGGCACCTGCTCGGCCAGCGCGCGCATGATCTCCAGCGCCCGCAGCCAGCGATAGAGCGCCTCGGCGAGCGGCTGCCCGCCGCGCTTCTGGATCGAGCTGACGACCCGCTCCGGCGCGCGCAGCGTGGCCATGACGCGGGTGTCCTCGCGCGCCAGAAAGGCCTCCAGCAGTTCGTCGGCCGGCGGCTCCTGCCAAGCCTCGGTCTGGCCCTGGTCCCAGGATGAAAAAGCCGGGACCGCCTGCCGAATCAGCGCGCCCAGACGGCCGCGGGCCTGGGACGCGGCCGCGGCGCTCAGCTCGCTCTGGTTCGGCACGCAGAGCTTGACGCCCAGGTGCCTGCGCCCCAGCGCCAAACGCCAGGCGCCGCTTTTGTCCTCGTTGAGGATCGAAATCTCCGGATGGCTGCCGATCATCGACGCGAACAGCGTCGTTCCGGAGCGCGGCGCGCCAATGAGGGTGATCTGCATCGTAACTCCCGGCGCGCCGAACGGCGGCGCGCTGCTAGAGCGGGGCGCGGCCGCGGCCGATGGCGACCACGCCGGTACGGCTGAGATCGACCAGACCGAGCGGCTGCATCAGGCCGATGAAGCGGTCGATCTTCTCGCTGCGGTGCTCGATCTGAAACACGAAGTGGTCGTGCCCGGCATCGACCACCTCGGCCTTGAAGATATCGGCGATGCGCAAGGCCTCGACCCGTTTGTTGCCCTTGCCGACCACCTTGACCAGGGCGAGCTCGCGTTCGACGTACTCGCCGGCGAGATCCTTGGTCAGGTCGCTGACGCGGTGCACCGGCACCAGGCGGTCGAGCTGCGCCTTGATCTGCTCCAGCACCATATCGGTGCCGCTGGTGACCACGGTGATGCGCGACAGGTGCTCCTCGGTATCGACCTCGGATACGACCAGGCTTTCGATGTTGTAGCCACGGCCGGAAAACAGGCCGATCACCCGCGCCAGGACGCCGGGCTCATTATCCACCAGCACCGCGATGGTGCGCTTCTCGATCGTCGTATCCTTGGGCGCCATGGACGGCCCCTCCCCTCTAGCGAATCAACCCTTGGGTTCTGCGGCTTCGGTTCCGGTCTAGACCAGGACCATGCCTTCCTCGGAGACCGGCTTGTTGGCCTTGTCGTCGGGCCCGAGCAGCATCTCGTAATGAGCCGCGCCAGAGGGGATCATCGGGAAGCAGTTCTCGTCCTGCGCCACGCAGCAGTCGACAATCACCGACTTCGGCGTTTCGATCATTTCCATGATCTTATCGTCGAGTTCCTCCGGCTTGGTAACGCGGATACCGTGGGCGCCGAAGGCCTCGGCCAGGGCAACGAAATCGGGCAGGGAATCGGTATAGCTCTCCGAATAGCGGCCGCCATGCAGCAGCTCCTGCCACTGCCGGACCATGCCCATCCATTGATTGTTCACGATGAAGATCTTCACCGGCAGCTTGTGCTGGGCGATCGTCGACATCTCCTGGATGTTCATCAGGATCGAGGCCTCGCCGGCGACATCGATGACCAGGGACTTGGGATGCGCGATCTGCGCCCCGATCGCCGCCGGAAGCCCGTAGCCCATGGTGCCCAGGCCGCCGGAGGTCATCCAGCGGTTCGGCGACTCGAACTTGAAGTACTGGGCCGCCCACATCTGATGCTGGCCGACCTCGGTGGTGATGTAGGTGTCCCGGTCCTTGGTCAGCTGGTAGAGGCGGTCGATCGCGTACTGCGGTTTGATCACCGCGCCTTCCTGGCTGTACTTCAGGCAATCGCGCTTGCGCCACTGTTCGATCTGTTCCCACCAGACCTTCATCGCCTTCTGGTTCAGCGCCAGTTTCCGGCGCTTCCAGCCAGCCAGTAAATCCTTCAGCACGGAGCCGGCATCGCCGACGATCGGCAGATCGACCATCACGTTCTTGTTGATCGAACTGGGGTCGATATCGACATGGATTTTCTTGGAGTTGGGCGAGAACTCGTCGAGACGGCCGGTGACCCGGTCGTCGAAGCGCGCGCCGAGATTCAGCATCACGTCGCAGTTGTACATCGCCATGTTGGCTTCGTAGGTGCCGTGCATGCCGAGCATGCCGAGGAACTGCGGGTCGCTGGCCGGATAGGCGCCCAATCCCATCAGGGTATTGGTGCAGGGCATGCCGGTCTTGCGCACGAACTGGGTCAGCAGCTTACCCGCCTCGGGCCCGGCGTTGATCACGCCGCCGCCGCTATAGACGATCGGCCGCTTGGCCTTGGCGAGCAGATCCAGCGCCGCCTCGATCTTTTCCGCCTCGGCCTTGACCTGGGGACGGTAGCTGCGATGCACGATCTCCTCGCGCGGCGTATAGACGCCGCCCTTGGCCTGCAGCACGTCCTTCGGCAGGTCGATCACCACCGGGCCAGGACGGCCGTTGGCGGCGACGTAGAAGGCCTCGTGCACGATCCGCGGCAAGTCCTTGACGTCCTTCACCAGATAGTTGTGCTTGGTGCAGGGCCGGGTAATGCCCGTGGTATCGGCTTCCTGGAAGGCGTCGTTGCCGATCAGATGGGTCGGCACCTGACCGGTCAGGCAGACCACGGGGATGGAATCCATCAGCGCGTCGGTCAGGCCGGTCACGGCATTGGTCGCGCCCGGACCCGAGGTCACCAGCACGCAGCCCACCTTGCCGGTGGAACGGGCATAGCCCTCGGCCGCATGCACCGCCGCCTGCTCGTGGCGGACCAGCACGTGACGCAAGGAGTTCTGCTGGAACAGCGCGTCATAAATCGGCAGGACCGCACCGCCCGGATAACCGAATACGATCTCGACCCCCTGATCCACCAGGGCCTTGATCAGCAGCTCGGAGCCGTTGAGCTGACGGTTTTCACCACGCGCGCTTGCCATCGTTCCTACTCTCGCTTGTCTATACCAGTGTCGAAAAACCCCACGGCCCGGCGGTTTCCGGGCCAAAGGCAGCGTAACCTAGTGTCTCACCACGAGGGGGTCAACACAAACTCACGAATTTTTGGAAAGATTTCCATATATATGCTTTCTGAATATTTCTCAAAAATGGTCATGCTTTGAATTTTCTGTCGCTCCGCCTCGCCGCGCAGCCAGGTGGTCTGGCGCTTGGCATAGCGCCGGGTGGCGGTCCGCGCCGCTTGGGCGGCGCTCTCCAGGTCGCATTCGCCGCGCAGATGCCGGATCAGCTCGGGTACCGCCAGCGCCTTCATCGCCGGTAAGCTGGGCGCGAGTTCGCGCGCCAAGAGCGCCCGCACCTCCTCCAGCGCGCCGGCCCGCAGCATCGCCTCGAAGCGGGCATCGCAACTGGCGTAGAGCGCGTCGCGCGGCGGCTGCACCACGATGCGGCGAAAGGTGAAGCCAGGCGCGGCGCCCTGGGTTTCGTGCCAGGCCGAAAGCGGCTTGCCGGTTGCCTCCAGCACTTCCCAGGCGCGAATCAGCCGCTGGCTATCGTTTTCATGCAGCCGCGCCGCCGACTTTGGGTCGCGCGCGGCGAGCCGCGCGTGCAAAGCCGCGCCGCCGATCTCCGCGTGCAAGGCCCGCGCGGCCGCGCGGGTTTCAGCGGGGATCTCGGGAATCTCCGATATACCCTCGGTGAGCGCGCGCAGATACAACCCCGTCCCGCCGCAGAGGATCGGCAGTCTGCCCTGTGCCAGGGCCGTCTCGATTTCGGCCAGGGCCAGCCCCCGCCAGCGGCCCGCGGAGCAGCTCTCGGAAGGCGCCAGAACGCCATAAAGACGATGCGGCGCGCGGGCCAGTTCCTCCGGACCCGGGCGCGCGGTCAGGATCGAGAGGCCCTCGTAGATCTGCATGGAATCGGCATTGATCACGCTGCCATTCAGATCCCCGGCCAGACGCGCCGCCAGGGCCGACTTTCCGCTCGCCGTCGGCCCGGTGACAATCACCACGCTCGGATAATCCTTCGCTGTCATCCCTGTCTCAGCTTTCTGGGTCTTGTGCCGCGCGGCCACAGCCTCTATGTCCAGCCGTCATGACCTCCGTCCTAACCCTGATCGGCGATCCCGCAAAGCGCAACCTGAGCTCAGGCCAGGTGGAGGCTGTGGCCGCCGCCCTCGACGGCGAGGCCGTCTGGCTGGCCGAGAGTCTGGCCTGCGACGTCTTGTTCGAAGGCAAGGACGATCCAGCCGCCGAGGAACTGGCCCGCGCCGCGCTGCAAGGGGCGCCGCTCGATCTGGCCGCGCAGCCGGTCGAGGGGCGGCTGAAACGGCTGCTGGTCGCCGACATGGAATCGACCATCATTCAGCAGGAAATGCTCGACGAGCTCGCCGCCTACCTTGGCCTGCGCGAGGAGATGGCCGCCATCACGGCCCGCTCGATGGCGGGAGAGCTCGATTTCGAAAGCTCGCTCAAGGCCCGGGTCGCGATGCTGCGGGATCTGCCCCTCTCACGCCTCGAGGAGGCCGCCGAGGGCATGACCTTCATGCCCGGCGCGCGCGTACTGATCGCGACACTGCGGGCGCAGGGCACGGTGACGGCCCTGGTTTCCGGCGGCTTCACCATCTTCGCCGATCTTGTCGCCGACGCCTGCGGCTTCGACCATGTCCAGGCCAACCGGCTGATCGTAGAAGACGCCAGTCTGAGCGGTGAGGTCGAGGAGCCGATCCTGGGCCGCGGCGCCAAGCTGGACATTCTGCGCGGCCTCGCGGTGGAAATCGGCTGCGGCCCCGGCCAAGCCGCCGCAGTGGGCGACGGCGCCAACGATCTGGAGATGCTGAAGGCCGCCGGTCTCGGCGTCGCCTATCACGCCAAGCCGCTGGTCCGCGAAGCGGCCCGCTTTCGCATCGACCACGGCGACCTGACGTCCCTGCTGTATCTGCAAGGCATCGGCGAAGACGCCTTCGTGCGTTAGAAAGACGAAGGGCGGTGCCCGAAGACACCGCCCCTTGTCTGGACCGGATTACCGCCGGCGCGGTCAGCTATCCTCGAGCTGAACCGCCACCCACTGATAATCTCCGCTGCGATAGACCAGCAGGGTCACCACGCGATAGCCCTCTTCCTTGGCCTGGCTGACCAGTTTGACGACGTCGCCGGGCGAGCTGACCTCTTCCTGATCGACCTCGACGATGATATCGCCGGGCTGCAGGCCCTTTTCCATGGCGGTGCTGTCTGGGGCCACATTGGTCACGATCACGCCCTTGGCGCTGTCGTCGAGCTCGAAGCGCTCGCGCAGCTCCGGGGTGATCTCGGAAAGCATCAGGCCCAGCGTATCGGCCTCGTCCTCGGCCATTTCGGGGCCGCTTTCAAGACTGGCGACCTGCTCTTCGTCCAGCTCACCGAGCTGGACGTCGATCGTCACCCGCTCGCCCTTGCGCCAGACGACGACGGGGACTTCGCGGCCGATCGAGGTTTCGGCGACCATACGGGGCAGCTTGCGCATGTCCTCGACATCGCGGCCGTCGAATTCGAGGATCACGTCGCCCTGCTCGATGCCGGCTTGCTCGGCCGGCCCGCCATCGGTCACCGAAGCGACCAGAGCGCCCGAGGGACTATCCAAACGCAGGCCTTCGGCGAGTTCCTCGGTGACGGTCTGAATTCTTACACCCAGCCAGCCGCGCTTGACGGTGCCGTGCTCCTTGAGCTGATCGACGATGGTCTTGGCCATCCGCGACGGAATCGCGAAGCCGATCCCGATGGAGCCGCCGTTCGGCGAGTAGATCATCGAGTTGACGCCGATCACCTTGCCGTCGATGTCGAACATCGGACCGCCGGAATTGCCGCGGTTGATGGACGCGTCGGTCTGCAGGAAATCGTCGTAGGGACCGGAGTTGATGTCGCGCTGGCGGGCCGAGAGAATTCCGGCCGTCACCGTGCCGCCCAGTCCGAATGGATTGCCGATCGCGAGCACCCAATCGCCGACCCGAATGGCATCGGAATCGCCCCACTCGGCGGCCGGCAGGTCTACATCGCTCTCGACCTTGAGCAGAGCCAGATCGGTCTTCTCGTCGCTGCCGACCAGCACCGCGTCGAGGGTGGTGTCGTCGGACAGGCGCACCGAGATTTCGTCGGCATCGGCGATCACGTGATGATTGGTCACGATGTATCCCGAGGAATCGATGATGAAGCCGGAGCCCAGCGAGGTCGCGCGGCGCTCACGCTGCTGCGGCGGCACATTGGGCTCGCCGGGAAGGCCGCGCCGCTCGAAGAACTCCCGGAACAGCTCCTCGAAATCGCTGCTGGGGCGATCCTTGACGACCTGGGTGGTGGAGATGTTGACGACGGTCGGGGAGAGCTGGTCGACGAGGTCGGCGAAACTCTCGGGAGGTTGCTTGGCGTTGGCCAGCGAGCTGAAACACATCATGCTGACGGCGATCAGCAGGACGAGGAACCAGCGGGCCAACACCGGGGTGCTGATTGGCGAAAGCGCCGTTATGACTTGGTGTGGATTTTTTTGAATATAGGTCACTTCTCGTTGCCTCCTAGCGAATCCCCAGCCGCGACGCACCCCCATGGCTACGACTATAAGATCGCTGCATTTGTACATTCCCGTGAATCCAGCCCCAATGGCTTCGGGGCTGCTACTCGTTTCGAGATAGCCATAGGACTTAGGCGGAATTGTGACCTCGCGCGGCTAGCCACGCAGCAGCCAAAGCGCGAAGGCGCCGACGACAACGGCGCCCAAACCGGCTCCGCGCAACTGGTCCGGCGGCATTTCCGATAGCCGCGCATAGAGCCAGCGCGGCGCGGCCGGAAATGCGGCGACGATGGCCCCTTCGATCAGAATGATCAGGGCGACGGCGGTCAGCAGATCCGTCACGCCCGCCGCCTCGTCATGGCGTTAGCCATCGGGACGGCGGGCGCGTTGGGATCAGTTGTCGCCGGCCTTGGCGCCGGTGGAAGCGCCAGGCTTCGGCTGGCCAAGCTCTTGAGTGACGTCATCGAAGTAGCGGAAGAAATCGCTGTCCGTCGATAGCACCATGTAGGAGTTATCGCCATCGAAGGAGGCGCGATAGGCCTCCATGGAACGATAGAAGCGGAAGAAACCAGCGTCCTGCCCGAAGGCATCGTTCAGGATGGTGGTACGCTCGCCCTCGCCTTGACCGCGCAGGATTTCCGATTCCCGCCGCGCCTCGGCGATAATCACCGTGGCTTCACGATCCGCGGCGGAGGTGATGCGATCGTACTGCTCCTGCCCCTGGGCACGGAACTCGGCCGCGTCGCGCTCGCGCTCGGCCCGCATCCGGTTATAGACCGACTCGCTGACGTCCGGCGCCAAATCGGCACGTCCGATACGCACGTCGACGATCTCGATTCCGAAGTCCTGCGCCGCCGCGTTGACCCGGTCCCTGACCGTGTTCATCAGGTCGGCGCGCTCCTCGGACAGCACGCTGGCAAGATTGACGTCGCCGAACACGGCACGGACGGTATCGTTGACGATCGGGCCAAGACGGTCGAGCAGGGCCCGCTCCGAACTCACGCGCTGAATGTAGATGTTCGGATCGGTGATCCGGTAGCGCGAGAAGGAGTCGACGATCAAGGGCCGCTGATCGGCCAGGATCACGCGCTCGGGTTCGGGATCGAAGTTAAGCACCCGGCGTTCGATGTAGCGCACGCTCTGCACGAAAGGAATCTTCATGCTGAGACCCGGCTCGCTGATCACCCGCTTGATGGCGCCGAACTGCAGGACGATGGCCTGCTGGGTCTGGTGCACCGTGAAGAAGGTGTCGAAGGCGCAGATACCTAGCAGGATCACCAAGGCGCCCAGCAGCATCTGAATAAACTTTTTCGTCATGAGGATACCCTCTCCCGCTACTGCTGGTTGCCGGAGGGCGAAGAAGAGCGCCCCTGGCCGGACTGCTGTCTCAGCTCATTGAGCGGCAAATAGGGCACCGCTGCCTGGCCGGCATTGTCCATGATCACCTTGTCGGTCTTGGAGAAGACTTCCTGGATGGTCTCCAGGAACATCCGCCGCTCGGTAACCTCGGGGTTCTGCTTGTAGGCCTCGTAAACCGAGAGGAAGCGCTGGGCCTCACCCTGAGACTCGTTGATGATCTGCTCCTTGTAGGCCGCTGCGTTCTGGATCATCCGCTGCGCCTCGCCTCGGGCCTCCGGGATCACCTTGTTGCGATAGGCGTCGGCTTCGTTGCGCCGGCGGTCGAGATCCTGCTGCGCTCGCTGCACCTCGTCGAAGGCGTCGATCACCTGGGACGGCGGCTGCACGTTCTGCAGGCGCACCTCGGTAATCAGAATGCCCGAACCGTAGCTGTCCAGGATACCCTGCAGAAGCTGCTTGGTTTTCAGCGCGATCTCGTCGCGCGCCTCGGTCAGAGCCGGCTGAATGTCGGTGCGGCCGATGATCTCGCGCATCGCGCTTTCCGCCGCCGCCTTCACCGTAACTTCCGGTTCGCGGATGTTGAACAGATACTTGCCGGCATCGCTGATGCGCCACTGCACCGAGAAATCGATATCGATGATGTTCTGATCGCCGGTCAGCATCAGGCTTTCCTCGGGCACGTCCTGGGGACGGCCGGAGTTCGTACCGAACTGGCCACGGAAACCGACATCGGTCTGGCGGATGTTCTCCACGTCCGGCGTCACCGCCGTCTCGATCGGATAGGGCAGATGCCAATGCAGGCCAGGCTGCGCCGGGTTGGCTTGGTTGATCCACTCGCCGAAGCGCAGGACCACGCCCTGCTCACCCGGCTGCACGCGATACAAGCCGCCGAAAATCACCCAGAGCACGAAAATCCCGACCGCGATCAGCAGGAGGGACTTGCCCCCGCCGATACCGCCCGGCATCGCGCTCTTGAAGCGCTCCTGCCCCTTGCGGATCAGATCCTCGATGTCCGGGGGGCGCTGCCCGCCGCCGCCGCTTCCTCCGGGGCCACCGCCGGGCCGGCCCCAAGGACCGCCACCGCCGCTACCGCCACCAGATCCACCACCAGAACCCCCACCCCAGGGGCCGCCTCCACCGCTAGACGATTGCCAAGGCATTCAGCACATACTCCACTTGTTGTTCGCGTGAGGCTCCGGCGCAGGTCGGCATTCAAACCGGCTGCTGCCCCCCCTATATCTCGGATTAGGCAAACCGTATAAAACTCACGGCCAAGGCCGGTAATAACACTCTTTGCCGATATTGTCAGATAAGGAGAAATTTCAAGGATGGCGCAGCTTAGCGAAGCGCAGATACTCGAGGCCCTGAAAAGCGTCGCGACCCCCGACGGAAAGAGCGATATCGTGAGCGCGGGCCTGATTAGCGGCCTGATCGTCAAGGATGGCAACGTCGGTTTCGCCATCGAGGTCGATCCGCGCGAGGGGGAAAAACTCGAACCTCTGCGCAAACAGGCCGAACAAGCCGCGGACGCGGTACCTGGCGTGCTTTCGGTGACCGCCGTGCTGACCGCGCACCGCGAATCCCCCTCCGGCGGCCCCCAGGCGGGCGGTGGACAGGGCGGCGGCGCGCAGCCTGGCCAGGGCCACTCCCACGGACAAGGCGAAGCCAAGGCGCTGGTGCCCGGGGTCAAGGCCATCGTCGCGGTGGCCAGCGGCAAGGGCGGCGTCGGCAAATCGACCTGCGCGGTCAATCTGGCATTGGCCCTGGGGCGGCTCGGCTTGGCGGTCGGCATGCTCGACGCCGATATCTACGGCCCTTCGCAGCCGCGCATGATGGGCATCTCCGGCCGTCCGAACTCGCCCGACGGCAAGACCCTGAAGCCGATGGAGAACTACGGCGTCAAATGCATGTCCATGGGCTTCCTGGTCGCCGAGGACACGCCGATGATCTGGCGCGGGCCGATGGTGCAGTCCGCCCTGCAGCAGATGCTGCGCGATGTCGACTGGGGCGAGCTCGACGTGCTGATCGTCGACATGCCGCCGGGAACCGGCGACGCCCAGCTGACCATGGCGCAGCAGGTGCCGCTGGCCGGCGCGGTCATCATCTCGACGCCCCAGGACATCGCCCTGCTGGATGCCCGCAAGGGCCTCAACATGTTCCGCAAGGTCGACGTGCCGGTGCTCGGCATCGTCGAGAACATGTCGCTTTACATCTGCCCGGAATGCGGCCACGAGGCGCATATCTTCGGCCACGGCGGCGCCAAGCGCGAAGCCGAGAAGCTGGGCATGGAATTCCTCGGCGAGGTGCCCCTGGACATTTTGATCCGCGAAACCTCCGACGGTGGCCAGCCGATCGTGGTGTCCCATCCCGACAGCCCCCACGCGCAGGCCTTCGTCAAGATCGCGGAGCAGATCTGGCAACAGGTCTCCGCCCGTCTTACCAGCGGCCAGAACCAGGGCCCGCGCATCGTCATGCAGTAGTCCCGGCCACGCTTGGCTCCCGCAGCTGTGAAGCCGCGCGAGCCAAGCGTTATTCGCCTTCGCCGGCCGCAGGCTTCATCCTTATCGCCGAACGATAGGGAGAGCGCGCAGATGCCCGAAGCAACCACCCGCACGAAACCGCAGGGCCAGCGGCCGCTTGCATTGGGTCTTTTGTTTCTCGCCGTGGCGCTTTTCGTCATGCCGGTCCCGGTTCGCGCCGAGGTTTTCAGCACCGAGGGCGTCGCGCTGGGCGGTACCGACCCGGTCGCCTATTTCACCGAGGGCAAGCCGGTCGAGGGGTCGAGCGACTACAGCTTCGACTACCAGGGCGCGACCTGGCACTTCGCCAGCGCCGCCAATCGCGACGCCTTCGCCGCCGATCCGGGGAAATACGCGCCGCAATACGGCGGCTACTGCGCCTACGGGCTGGCCCAGGGCGCCTTGGTCGAGACCGTTCCGGAAGCCTGGTCGATCGTCGACGGCAAGCTCTACCTGAACTTCAGCAAGGGCGTGCAGCAGCGCTGGGAGCAGGACATTCCAGGCTATATCGCCAAGGCCGACAGCAACTGGCCCAGCCATCGCTAACCCGCCCAGCGAGCCGCCCCGGATGCCCCCCTCGGATAACCCCCTCGGATAATCCCCTGCCAGGCGGCTTCCTTCAGCCCTGGAGGAAAGTCTCCAAGCCGGCATCGTCGGCGATTCGCGTGAACCAGTGGCTGGCCACGACGCCAGGATAACCATCGACATTGGGGGCGCCCCGCTGCGCGGCGATATCCGCAAGGCTGACGCTGCGGGTTTCCAGGCTGACGCGCATCCGCGCGCTGGTGTTGGGCGCCGAACCATGGAGCTGAGCGGCGGAAAAGCAGAGCAGCGCGCCGGGCTCGATCACGCAAGGCACGGCGGCGGAGTCCTCCGGCGCTTGCTCCGCGACGGGCAGACGCGGATAGGCTTCGCCGCGCGCGCGGGCCGCATGGAGCTCTCGCAGATTCCACCCGGCGGAGGTATTGGCGATCGGCCGCGACCAGTAGCGCGGATAGAGCAGCAGGGTGCGGTTTTCCGCGAGGGGGTAGACGGGCGCCCACCAGTTGATCTGGGCTGGGATATTGGAGCCCCAGCTATCGCGGTGCGGCCGCAGGCTGCGCAGCGCGGGTTCCTCGCGCGGCGGCCCCGGCGGCACCATCCGCAGCACCCGCCGGTCCCAGAAGGTGTCCTCGGGCGAAAAGCCCAGGGCCGCGAAAAGAGCGGAAAAGGCCGCGCGAATCTCCGGATCGGCGACGAAGTCGGCGCGTAGCCGCGTGGCTCTGCGGCGCAGCTCCTCGAAGCCGAGCGCGCCCGGCGCCTGCTCCACGTGAACGCCGAAAGCCGCCTCGCTGAGACGCCGGGTCAACGCGACCAAGTCTGCCATGGCCGCGAGGCCGCGATAGACGATCAACTCGCCGGCGAAGAGGCGCGCGGTCAGCTCCTGGCGCGATAGCGACCTATCGAGGATGGTGAAGACCGGCGGCGGCGCCGCCACGTCAGCGCCGCTCCAGGATAATGAAGCAATGCGCCGGGCGCTCCTCCTCCTCGGGCACGCATTCGCAAAACATCTGGCGCCAGTCGCTGGGATCGTATTCGGGGAAGAAGGCATCGCCCTCCGCGGTGATATCGACCTCGGTCAGATACATCCGGTCGGCGCGCCGCATCGCCAGGGAAAAGATATCGCCCCCGCCGATCACCATCACCTCCTTGACTCCAAGCGCCTTGGCTTCCTCCGCCGCCAGGTTCAGCGCGTCGTCGATGTTGCCGCAGACGGACACGCCGGGCGCGGTGAAGTCGGGATTGCGGGTGACCACGATATTGGGCCGCTTGGGCAGCGGCTTGCCGATGGAATCGTAGGTTTTACGCCCCATCACCACGGGCTTGCCCAAGGTCGCGGCCTTGAACCAGCGCAGATCGTCGGGCAGATGCCAAGGCAGTTCGCCGTCGATCCCAATGACACGGTTGCTCCCTAGAGCGACAATCAGGCTGATCTCCATGGTCTCCGCCTAGACCGCAATCGGAGCGGCGATATGGGGATGGGCTTCGTAGTCCTGCAGGGTGAAGTCCTCGAAACGGAAGGCGAAGATATCCTCGACCTCGGGATTGAGACGCATCCGGGGCAGCGGCAGCGGCTGGCGCGCGAGCTGCGTTTCAACCTGCTCCAGATGATTGAGATAGAGATGCGCGTCGCCGAAGCTGTGAATGAACGCGCCGGGCCGCAGCCCGGTGACCTGCGCCACCATCATCGTCAGCAGCGCATAGGACGCGATATTGAAGGGCACGCCGAGGAAAATATCGGCGCTGCGCTGGTAGAGCTGACAAGACAGCCGGCCCTCCGCGACATGGAACTGAAACAGGCAGTGGCAGGGCGGCAAGGCCATCTTCTCGATCTCGCCGACATTCCAGGAGGCGACGATCAAGCGCCGCGAATCGGGGTTGCTCTTGATCTGCTCCACGAGCTGCGAAATCTGATCGATGGCGCGGCCATCGGCGGTCGGCCAGGAACGCCACTGCACCCCATAAACCGGGCCCAGCTCGCCTTCGGCATCCGCCCAGTCGTCCCAGATCGAAACCCCGGCCCGCTGCAGCGAGGCGATATTGCTTTCCCCGCGCAGGAACCACAGCAATTCGTGGATGATGGATTTCAGGTGCAGCTTCTTGGTCGTCAGCAGCGGGAATCCCTCGGCCAGATCGAACCGCATCTGATAGCCGAACACCGATTTCGTGCCGGTCCCGGTGCGGTCGTTCTTGAGCGTGCCGTTGTCGCGGACATGGCGCATCAGGTCGAGATACTGCTGCATGCTTTCCTCGGAAGCGGAGTCGCGGTTGCTGGAGTGCGCAGAGACTACTCCGGCCTCGCGCGATGGGAAAGCCATGGCGCATCGCGGCCCCTGTAAGCTGAAGCTTTCATGTCGGCGCAATACTTCCTATATTGAGTGTGCCGCCTAGCGGCTATGGAGCTACACGGGCTTGCGACATAAGCGCAGTGGACCCGGGGGCAGTACCCGGCGCCTCCACCATTCTCTACGGGGGCGAAACAGGATCGACACGCGTGGTAAAGGCTTTCTCGGTTCCCGGCATGGTACCGCCGTTATCGGGCCGTACAATAGTTGCCAACGACAACTATGCTGAGGTGCGTCTGGCTGCGTAAGCAGCTCGACCGTCTCAAATCAATCCGTTGCGGTTAGCACCGTAACGTGGGGCTCGCGGGCCGCCTCGCAACAGAAGGCCCGCACCTTTTATGTGGGCGTAAGAATCCACATCCAGGGAGAAGACCGAATACGCATGACCGAAGACTCACTCCGTTACGACCTGATGGTGGAAGACGCTCTGCGCGGCGTGGTCCGCGCCGCCTTGACGGAGGCCGCGGAAAACGGCCTGCCCGGCGAACACCACTTCTACATCACCTTCAAGACCGGGCATGCCGGGGTCGATATCCCGACCAGGCTGCGCGAGCGCTATCCCGACGAGATGACCATTGTGCTGCAACACCAGTTCTGGGATCTGATCGTCGAGGAGGAGCGCTTTACCATCACCTTGAGCTTCGATGGCAAGGCCGATCCCCTGCGCATTCCCTTCGCGAGCGTGGTCGCCTTCGCCGACCCTTCCGTCAAGTTCGGCCTGCAGTTCGGGCAGGACGGCGAGCTTGAGGGGGTCGACGACAGCAGTCTGGCCGACGGCGAGGACGACGAACTCGAAGATACGGCCGGGTCCCAGGCGCCGGCGGAGCTCGCGGCCTCCCGAAAGGCCTCCGGAGACTCCCAGGACAACGCCGAGAACGCGCTGTCCACCGAGGACAGTGGCGGGAGCGATGACGGCGACAAGGTCGTCGCCCTGGACCGCTTCCGTAAGAAACCCGCGGATCGCTAAGGTTTCGGCGGCCCCGGCCGTCTCCGTGAGATCAAACGCACGGCTTTATCCCGATTCGAATTCAGATGGCCCCGCGCCCTTATCTGCCGCCGACGGTATTCATGGGATACCCGGTTGATCTCCCTCAATGCGCTAAATACGTCAATGACGTAGTCGTTTATTCGACATAAAACCGAGGGAGCGAAAGTATGTACAAGAAAATCATGGTTCCGGTGGATCTCGCGCACCAGGAGAAGCTGGACAAGGCTCTGGCGGTCGCCACCGATCTCGCGCGGCACTACGGCGCGGCGCTCTGCGTCGTCGGGGTCACGGCCCCGCAGCCGAGTTCCGTGGCGCGCAGCAGTGAGGAATACGCCGAGAAGCTCGCCGCCTTCGCCGCTCAGCTAAGCGAGAAACACGGCCTGGACATCGAGACCAGGGCGGTCATCAGCCACGATCCCGCCCGGGATCTGGACACAGCGCTCGGCAAGGCCGCGGGGGAGCTGGGCGCCGAGCTGATCGTCATGGCGTCCCACGTCCCGAACTTCGCCGAGCACATCTTCGCCTCGAATGCCGGCTACCTCGCCTCGCATGTGGATTGCTCGGTTTTCATCGTGCGCTGACAGGGGGCGGCCGCGCAGCGTGGCCGCTGCTAGACGGCGGCGCGCTGCCGTTCGCGGCGCAGCGCCCAGAAGCGGGCGCCGGGTAAGGACGGCGGTGGTCCCATATCGGGCTTGGGCGCGAGGGATTGGCGCATCGCCGCTTCGAAGCTGCCGAGGCGGCGGCGCAGCTCACGGCGTTCCGCCTTGGTCATCTTGCGCTTGGATTTTAACGAAAGATCCCTATCGCGCAGATTTTCGGACATCCCTCTGCTCCATAGTACCGTGAAGACACGCATCGCATTGCGGCCCCCTGCGCTGCAGGCCAGAATAAAATCCCAGCACACCGGAAAGATGCCAGAGACCTTCCTGTGACTTCGATCAAGAGTATCGCCGATGGACCCGAGTCGGCGCCAGCGACAATCGTCCTGGCGCACGGCGCCGGCGCGCCGATGGACACGCCGTTCATGGATTTCTTCGCGCAGGGTCTGGGCGCGCTGGGCTGGTCCCTGCGCCGTTTCGAGTTCCCCTACATGGCCGCCCGCCGCGAGGATGGCCGCAAACGCCCGCCAGACCGTCAGGAAAAGCTCTTCGAAAGCTGGCGCGCCGCGGTTTCGGATATCCCGCCCGAGACGCTGGTTATCGGCGGCAAGTCCCTGGGCGGCCGCATGGCCTCGATGCTGGCGGAGGAACTGCGGGCCCGTGCCTGCCTCTGTCTCGGCTACCCCTTTCACCCGGCCGGCAAGCCCGAGCGCCTGCGCATCGCGCATCTGGAAGAAATTTCCGTACCGACCTTGATTCTCCAGGGCAGCCGCGATCCGCTCGGCACGCGCGACGAGGTCGAGACCTATCCGCTCGGCCCGCGGGTTCGCCTGCATTGGGCCGAGGACGGCAATCACGATCTACAGCCGCGTAAGCTGTCCGGCCGCAGCAAGCAGCAGAACTGGCAGGAGGCGCTCGCCGCCATCGACGCCTTCCTGCGTCAGAATATTTAGGCTTATCCATATCATGCCGCTTCGCGCCCGGCGCACGCGAGCCTTCGCTGCCTGGCCCGGCTAGGCCTCTTCCTCCTCCGCGCGGCCCAGGCGTTCGCTCGCGATCTTCTCGATGACGCTTTTGAGTCCCCGGCTGCTGTTGAGCAGTCTGCGGAAATCCCGCCGCTCCAGCACCAGCAGATTGCAGTAGCCCCGGGTCAGCACATCGGCCATGCGCGGCTGATTGTGCAGCAGCGCCATCTCACCGAAAAAATCGCCGGTGCCCAGGATAACCGGGCCCTCCGGCAGCAGCACCTCGGCATCGCCCGTGGCGATGAAGTACATCGCCTTGCCGTGCTCGCCCTTGGCGACGATGCGCTCTCCGGGATGGGCCAGGCGGGCCCTGAGCAGCTCGGCCACACGCAGCAGCTGTGCGTCCTCAAGCTCGGCGAAGAGCGGCACCCGGCGCATGATCCGGGTCAGATTGATGCCGATATCGAGCGGCGGCCGCGCCTCGCAGGCGCTGCGCCGCGCCGCGAGGTCGCGCTGCAGATCGTTGAAGACCTCGCGGCTGATCAGGTTTTCCTCCAGATGCCGGTGGTAGGCCTCGTCCTCCAGCCGCAGCGCCGCCCGCGTCAGGTACTGGGCCCGCAGGGCGGCGGCGTAGGAGGGGTACTGCACCTCGACCGCGCGCAGGGCGTCGCCGACGAGGGACAGCCGCTCCTCCAGAACCTGCAGCAGGACCTCGGTGGTCGCGTCCCCAAGCAGCGGCTTGACCGAACGGCGGGTAAAGGTGAGCAGCTCGCGCAGCACCATCTGGCTTACGATCAGGATCTCGAAACGGCTGGCCAGGCGCTGCGACAGCGGCCGCGACCAGCCGCAGCGCCGCTGCAGCCACATCGCCAGCTTCAAGCGCCAGCTGTGCCGCAGCATCTTCTCCGCTGCCGCCTGGTAGCCGACGACGCCGTCGTCGGTCGCGGCGTCGAGCAGCTTGTCGGCGCGCGCGCTGAGCACCGTCACGAGACGGCTCGAGATGCTGCGCTCCTCGAAATGCGCCAGGTAGAGTTCGCGCTCCTGGGTCGCCAGGGCCAGCAGCCCCACCGCTTCGCGCTCCTGCTTCGACAGAGCCGTCAGCGCGTCGGACTCGACCGGGGTATCGGAGGTCTCGCCAATCGGCAGGGCCTCGGCCAGTTCCGGCGCGAAGCCGTACTCCTCGGCCGTGGATTTCACCTGGGCGCGGATCTGCCCGCGCGACAGCTCCCAGACCCGGTCACGCAGCGCCTGCTCGGTGGGGCTGAGGCGGTCGAGGCCAAGCAGCTGCAGCAGCGGCCGCAGACTCGGCGCCGAGACGAACAGCGTGAAGAACACGAAACCGCTCGCCAGCACGGCGATGAAATGCTGTGCCTCCGGGAAAATCCGCGGGTCGTGGCTGACCGACAGCGCCAGCGCCAGGGTCACGGCCCCGCGTAGGCCGCCCCAGAGGATCACCGCGCGGTACTTCTGATCGATCGGATGCACCAGACGCGCCGCGGTCAGCAGCGGCAGCAACAGCTGCAGCACGAAGCCCCGCGCCGCCAAAGCCGCCAGGATCAGCACCCCCAGCAGGCCGAGGTCGTGCCAGGTCGCCGCCGCCAGCACACGCACCGCCAGCATCGAGGCCAGCACGAAAATCAGGGCGTTGGCCCAGAATTCGAGCTGCGCCCAGATCCGCAGCAAGCCCCGCCAGGCCGCCGGGGCCAGGCGCACCGGCCCATAGATGGCGATGGTCAGGGCCGCGGTTACCACGGCGATCACGCCGGAAACGCCGAGGTAACTCTCCCCGAGAATATAGGCCAGATAGGCGAGGCAGACCGACACCGTGACCGCGGCGACCGGCCCCTCGCGCAGCACCCCGAGCAGGGTCGCGGCGCCCCGCGCCAGCAGGTAGCCGAGCGCCACGCCGCCGGCGAAGTCGACGGCGAAGACAATCAAACCCCGCCCGAAATCCGGCGCCCGGAAGCCGGCCAGCATCTCGAAGAAAATCGCGAAGAGGGCAATCGCGGCGGCGTCGTTGAACAGGCTTTCCCCGGCGACCAGCCCGCGCAGCCGGCGCGGCGCGCCGATATCCCCGAAGATGGCGAGCACCGCCGAGGGGTCGGTGGTCGCCACGATGGCGCCGAGCAGCAGGCAGACCACCAGGCCGAACTCGGAAAAAGCGTCGAGCGCGAAGCCGACGAAACCGATGCACACGACGACCGCGACCACCGCCATCACCAGCACCGCGCCGATCTCGTCCAGCATCTGGCGCAGGTCGACGGTGATGCCGGCGGCGAACAGCAGCGGCGGCAGGAAGATGAACAGAAAAGCCTCGGTATCCAGGCCAAGCCGGCCGAGACCCGATAGCGCGTCGCCGATCGGCTGCGCGGCGCCGAACAGCCCGCTATCCGGCGGCACCAGAGGTGCCAGCAGGCCCAGCGCCAGACCGAAGGCCGCCAGCAGCATGGTGTAGGGCAGCGACAGACGATCCGCCAAGGGCATCAGCAGGCTGACGCCGAGCAGCAGCGTAAACAACGCCAAGAGTACGGGCACGATGTCCGGCATGATCGCTAATCTGCCGCAGCCGGGGCATCTCGGCCAGGGACATTGCGGAGATCGCCAGAATCTTGCGCGAGACCTCTGGCGTCACGCGCCCGTCGTGCTATGACTCCGCAAACTTCCGCACAGCAAGCAAGGACCGGAAATGGCAACCACCGAGAAGACCCGCATCGAGAGCGATTCCATGGGCAATATCAAGGTCCCCGCGGCCCGCTACTGGGGCGCGCAGACCCAGCGCTCGCTGCAGAACTTCAAGATCGGCGGAGAGACCATGCCGCCGGTCCTGGTGCGGGCTCTCGGCGTGCTCAAGCGCGCCGCCGCCGAGGTCAACATGGAGCTCGGCGTGCTCGACGCCAAGCTCGGCAAGGCCATCGTGCGCGCCGCCCAGGAGGTCGCCGAGGGCAAGCTGACCGGCGAGTTCCCCCTGGTCGTCTGGCAGACCGGCTCCGGCACCCAGACCAACATGAACGCCAACGAGGTGATCGCCGGGCGCGCCATCGAGATCCTGGGCGGGGAAATGGGCGGCAAGGACCCGGTGCACCCCAACGACCACTGCAATATGGGCCAGTCCTCCAACGACACCTTCCCCACGGCCATGCACATCGCCGCGGCGACCCTGCTGGTCGAGGAGACCCTGCCCGCCCTCTCCGCCCTCAAGGCCGCGCTGGACAAGAAGGCCAAGGCCTTCGCCAAGATCATCAAGATCGGCCGCACCCACCTGATGGACGCCACGCCGCTGACCCTGGGGCAGGAATTCTCCGGCTACGTCGCCCAGACCGACAACGGCGCCAAGCGGGTCAAGGAGAGCCTGAAGCGGCTCTATCCCCTGGCCCAGGGCGGCACCGCGGTCGGTACCGGCTTGAACGCCGTGCAGGGCTTCGACAAGGCCTTCGCCGCCAAGGTCGCCAAGATCACCGGTCTGCCCTTCATCACCGCGCCGAACAAGTTCGAGGCCCTGGCCGGCCACGACGCCATCGTCGAGGCTTCCGGCGCCCTCAACACCGTCGCCTGCTCGCTGATGAAGATCGGCAACGACATCCGCCTGATGGGCTCGGGCCCGCGCTGCGGCATCGGCGAACTGCTGCTGCCGGCCAACGAGCCCGGTTCCTCGATCATGCCCGGCAAGGTCAACCCAACCCAGGCCGAGGCGCTGACCATGGTCTGCGCCCAGGTGATGGGCAACAACACCGCGATCTCGGTCGCCGGCGCCACCGGCCACTTCGAGCTCAACGTCTTCAAGCCGGTGATGATCTACAACCTGCTGCAGTCGGCCAAGCTGATCGCCGACGCCTGCAATTCCTTCCGCGAGAACTGCGTCGAGGGACTGGAGGCCAACGAGGAGCGGATCACCGCGCTGATGAACGACTCGCTGATGCTGGTCACCGCGCTCAACCCGCACATCGGCTACGACAACGCCGCCAAGGTGGCGAAGACCGCCTATGCCGAGAACTCCACCCTGAAGCAGGCCGCCGCCAAGCTCGGCCTGTTGAGCGAGGCCGACTTCGACCGCCTGGTCGACCCGGCCAAGATGATCGGGCCGCGCAGCCTGGCGAAAAAGAAGGCCACGCGGAAAAAGGCCGCGCGCAAGACCTCCGCCGCCAAGGCAAGGAAAACCAAGTAGACGTGAGCACGAAGCCCGTCTCGGAGATTCGCAAGCGCTCCGTCACCATCGCCGGACACGATACAAGTCTCAGCCTGGAAGAGGTCTTCTGGAAGGCGCTGCAGGCACGGGCCAAGGCCGAGGGCCTCTCGGTCAACGCCCTGGTCGAGCGAATCGACAGCCAGCGCCCGCTGAAAGAGCGCAGCCGCAATCTCTCCAGCGCGGTCAGGGTGTATCTGTTCGAGCAGGCGGCGCGCCGGGAATAGCCATGCCGTAGCTCGCTAGTTCTTCCGGGTGCCCTTGAGGATGTTGCGGATGAAGTTGGCGCCGGGCTGATTTTGCTCGGGCGTGGCTTCTGGTTGAGGTTCGGGCTGCGGTTCCGGCTGGGATGAAGCCCCACCATCGGATTGCGGCTGCTGCGGTTCCTGCCATTCCTGCTCGGCCGGCGCGGGCTCGGGCTCCGGCTTGCGGACGCCAATGCCTTCCAACAGCTTCTGCAATTGCTGCTCGCCGGAGGGTTCCTCGGCCTGCGGCTGCGGGTCTTGAGGCACCTGCGTGACAGGTTCCTGCACCGCCGGAGTCTCCACGGGCGCTTGTTCTGCCGCAGGCTGCTGCTCCACCTCGGCGGGCCGAGGCGTCGGCTGCACGATGCCGTCGAGAGTTTCCTCGCTCGGGGCTTCTTCCGCGTCTTGCCCGGTGGGTTGCTCGACGGGTTGCTCGGCGGGTTGTTGGGCGGGTTGCTGAACCGGCGCATCGGCGGAGGGCTGCCCGGCCTCGCCCTCGATGACCTCGGTCAGGGGGCGGGTTGCATCGCTTTCAGATCCCTGGGTCTCGGTGGCGGGGGCTTGCGGCGCGGGGACTTCCGTGGCGGGGACTCCCGAGGCGGGGGCTTCCTGCTGCTCCACCGCCGGTGCCTGGCCGCCCAGCACGCCGCCGGTGATGCCCTGGAGCACGCCGCCCAGGCCACCCTGCCCGCTGCCGCTTGGCTGTTGCTGGCCCTCGGTCTCTTGCTGCGCAGCGCCCCCACCTGTGAGGTTCTGAAGCACGCCGCCGAGGCCGTCGAGGCCGCTCTGCGCGCCGCCGCTCTGCTGCCCGCCCTGCCCGGTCAGGTTCTGGATCATGCCCTGGAGCCCCTGCTGGCCGCTCGGGGTCATCGCCAGGCCGCCGAGCTTGGTGTTGGGGTCGTCGAGCGGGCCGATCAGGCCGAGGGTGACGAAGGGGTTCTCGGTGTCCGCGTTCTGGAAGAGCTGGGTCGCGAAGTCGATCTGCCAGTCCGGAAGATTGGCCGCCATGCCCCGCAGCAGGGCGAAGGCGCCCTGGCCGTCGAGGCGGCCATCGTCGGTGCGGATCACGCCGTTCTCTATGTTCAGGGTGCCGCTCAGGCTCGCCGCCTCGCCGCCGAAGGCGTTGAGGATCAGGAAGGCGGCATCGGCGATGCCCTGCACCTCCTTGACCTGGGAGCCGAGGAAGCCAAGCAGCACGGCCAGGCCCTTTTCCTCGGCGCTGGCGCGGGCCTGCAACTTGCCGTCGATCAGGCCCGTTCCGTTGAGGTTGTCGACCAGCTCGCGCTGGCTGATGCCGCGGGTGGTCATGTCGGCGGAGAAGGACAGCGGGCCGCTGACCCGGTCGACGCCGCCGAGCACGCCGGCGAGCTTGGCCGTGTCCACCTGCTCGGCCGTGACCGAGAGATCGGCGGCGATGTCCTGCTGCGCGGTCACGGTGCCGGTGACGGCGACGCTGCCGCCGAAGAGACCGCCGTCGAGGCGCTCGATGGTCAGCACGCCGTCGCGCAGCTTGGCCAGTACCGTGGCCTGCTCCAGCCGCCACTCCTCGTGGATCAGTGTTTCCGCCTGCAGGTCGATGTCGGCATCGAAGCGGCGCAGCGGGCCGGTGTCGATGGCTTGGCTGGACCAGCGCTCGTCGCTATTGGGCGCCGGCGCAGCGCCGTCTTCCCCGCCCGCACCAGCCAGGCCGAAGGCGGCCAGGGGCAGTTCGCCCGCGTCGAGATCGGCGGTGATCAGAGGCCGCGCGCCGCTGTTGTCGTAGATCACCTCGCCGCTGAGATCGGTCGGTCCGACCCGGCCAGCGATGCCGCTCACGGTCATGCGCTGCGGCGAGCCGGCGACCTGCGCCTTCAGGTCGATACCGCCGCTGCCGGCGGGCAGGGCCTGGTCCGGCGCGAAGACCGCCACCAGGGCGGAGAGATCGGGCTGCCGCAGGTCGAGCGCCAGGTCGAGCTCCGGCGCCGTGAGCAAGCTGCCCGCGCTGCCCTTGGCGGCGAGGCTACCGCCCGTGAACCCGGCGGTGGCGTCGAGGGTCAGCGCCTCGGCGCCGCCCGAGGCCGTCCCCGCGAGGGTGACCGGGCCAAGCCGGGCCAAGGTGCCGTCGGGGTCGCCGATTCCAGCCACCGCGGCCAGCGCCGCCGGCTGCTTGATCGTCAGATCGAAACGGCCGTTCTCGATCTCTGGCTCCAGCGGCAGGCCGGAGAAGGATCCAGCGAGCTGGCCGGACAGCGGCGCGGCGTCGATCTTGCCGTCCAAAGTGAAGCCCTGCAGTCCGCCGCTGATCGCGCCTTGCGCAGTGAAGGGGCCGAGGCGCACCAGAGGGCCGTCGCTCTCCAGGCCAAGCACCCGCGAGACCGCGGCCGGATCGTTGACCGCGACATCGAAACTGCCGTCGCGCAGCGCCGGGGCGTCGGGCAAGCCTTCGAGCCGCCCGGACAGCGCCGCCCGGCTGTTGGCGAGATTGCCGACCCGCGCCTCGCGGATGGTCATGCCGCCATTCTGCACCGTCGCGTCGAGGTGCAGGTCGTAGAGCGTCTGGCCCTGATAGACCACCTGCCCCGCGCGCAGGTCGAGGTTGGCGTCGAATCCAGCCAGGGGATTGGCGGCCGAACCGGCGTCGCCGTTCTCCCCGCCGCCGCCAGTCTTCGCGCCGAGATAGGCGTCGAGGTTGATCTTGTCGATGGTGATCCCGGCGCCGAAGCTGCGGCCTTGGCCCAGCGCGATGGCGAGGCCGCCGGTGATCTTGCTGACGTCCAGCACGGCGTCGATCGCGGTCAAGTCGATCTGCCGGGGGGTCGCGACGATCTGGGTGATCAGGGAGGCGCGGCGCAGCCGTTCCGCCGAGATGCCATCGACGCCGATCTCCAGCCAGCCCAGCAGGGTGCGCAGATTGTCGGACTCGGCCTGGAGGCTGCCGCTGAAGCGCGGGCCGCCTTCCGAGGGAGCGAGCGCGCCGTCGAGGGCGACGCGCGAACCGCCGGGCAGCAGGGCCGAGGCCTCCTCAAGCTGCAGGCTGCCACCGGACAGGCGCCCGCGCAGCACCGACTCGCGCACCACCTGGTCCTTGTAGATCATGGTCTGGACGGTCAGGTCGAGGCTGGCGTCGAGTCCATCCGGCAAGGTGAAATCGGCCAGCGCCGCGCCCGGCGTTCCGGCCTGCTCCGCGCCATCGTCTTCCCCCGCTTCCGGCAGCAGGGCATCGAGATTGAGCTGGGACACCCGCAGGGTCAGCTCGGCTTCGGGAGTTTCCCCGCCCAGCATGACGCCGGCGAAGCCCTCGGCGCGCAGGTCGGCGAGCACCACGGAGAGATTGGCGAGATCGAGACGGTCGCCGCCGTAGGCGATGTCGCCGCCGATCTGGAACGGCCCGGATACCGCCTCGGGCAAGGCGTCGGGCATCCCCAGGCTGGCCGCCAGATCGCGCGGGTCCTGCCCCTTGGCCAGTAGCGTGCCGGTCAGCGACAGCGGCGTCGTGCTCTGGTCGACGCTGCCGTTGAAGCGCAGCTCCGCGTCGGCGCCGTCGAAGGCGATCACCAGATTGAGCGGCATGCTGCCCTGCGGCGCCAAGCGCCCGGTACCGCCGTCGAAGCGCAGGCCGATCTCGTGGATGGTGGCGCTGCCGCTCAGCGAAAACGGCCCCTCAAGGGAGGTCGCGGCAATCCGGGCGTCCAGGTTCTCGATCCGCTCCTCGCGGCCGGAAACCCGGTCGCTGTAGATCACTGTGCCCTTGGAGATGGCGATGCGGTCGAAGCGGACATCCCCGCCGAAACCCTCGCTGGAGGCTGCGTCCTGGGAAGCCGCGGTGTCGGCCGGCGCGAATTCCCAATTGCGCCGCCCGTCGGGCAGCACTTCCAGGCGAATGGTCGGCTCGACCAGTTCCAGGCTCCGTACCTGAATCCGGCCTTCGAGCAGCGGCGCGAAGGCGACCAGCACGTCCAGGGACCGTAGGCTCGCCATATCCGGATTCTCGGCGCCCGGCAGATTGGCCAGACGCACGCCGCGGACCGACAGCGCCGGCGAGGGCAGCAGCGTGAGTGAAATATCCCCATCGATGCTGAGCTGACGGCCGGTTTCCCGCTCGACAGCCTCGGCGATGCGGCCCTTGTAATCGTTCCAGTTGACCAGAGAGGGGCCGATGAACACGGCCGCGGCCAGAACGAATATTAGAATAAATAGCCCAATCAGTAGCTTGCGCATTGCCGCACTCTGTTTCCCTGATCCCTCTGCCAGCTTGCGCTTGGCCTGTTTCCCCATACCACGCTTACAGTGGCGTAGCTCGCCCGAGGCTGCCAGTCTATAGCCGAGTCTTGGTCGGGAATTGAGGCATTGCCATGACGAAAGTGGTCAACCTGCGGCAGGCCCGCAAAGCGCGGGCGCGCCAGGAAAAGGAAGCCGAAGCCGCCGCTAATCGGGCGCGCCATGGCCAGGCCAAGGCCGAGCGGCGCGAAACCGAGGCCGAACGCCTTCAGCGCGAACGGCATCACGAGGGGCATCGGCTCGAACGCGAAGAGGATGCCGATTAAACCCTGAGGATCTTGCCCGGATTCATCAGGTTCTGCGGGTCCAGCGCCTGCTTGATCTGGCGCATCACGGAGACCGCTTCGCCATGCTCGGCCTGCAGGAACCCGAGCTTGCCGTAGCCGATGCCGTGTTCGCCGGTGCAGGTCCCGCCCATGGCCAGGGCCCGCATCACCATTTTCTCATTGAGCGCATGGGCCCGCTTCATCTCCGCCTCGTCGGCCATGTCGACCAGAAGAACGAGGTGGAAATTGCCGTCGCCGACATGCCCGAAGATCGGCGCGATGAAACCGCTCTCGGCGATATCTTTCTGGCTCTCCATGATGCACTCCGCGAGCCGCGAGAGCGGCACGCAGGCGTCGGTGCCCCAGCCTTGGGCGCCGGGCTTGAGCGCCAGGATCGCCCAGAAGGCGTCATGCCGGGCCTGCCAGAGCTTGTTGCGGTCTTCCTGCTCGCGGGCCCAGCGGAACCCGCCGCCGCCGTTTTCCTTGGCGAGCTCGGCGACCTGCTCGACCTGTTCGGCGACCCCGGCCTCGGTGCCGTGAAACTCGAAGAACAGCGTCGGCTGCACAGGATAATCGAGCTTGCTATAGGCATTGACGGCGGACATCACCTTCTCGTCCATCAGCTCGCAGCGGGCGATGGGAATGCCGCTCTGGATCGACTGAATCACGGTATTGACGGCGCCATCGAGGCTGTCGAAGGAGGCAACCGCCGCCGACATCGCTTCGGGAATACCATAGAGCTTGAGCTGGATTTCCGTGACCACGCCCAGCGTGCCCTCGGAACCGACGAAGAGCCGCGTCAGGTCGTAGCCGGCCGAGGATTTGCGCGCCCTGCCGCCGGTCTTGATGATCCGCCCGTCCGGCAGCACCACGGTCAGGCCCAACACGTTCTCGCGCATCGTCCCGTAGCGCACCGCGTTGGTGCCGCTGGCCCGGGTTGCCGTCATGCCGCCGAGCGAGGCGTCCGCGCCGGGGTCGATGGGAAACATCAAGCCGGTGTCGCGGATATAGCTGTTGAGCTGTTTGCGGGTAACCCCGGCCTGCACCCGGCAATCCATGTCGGGCGCGTTGACTTCCAGAACGGCGTTCATCCGCGACAGATCGATGCAGACCCCGCCGTGGGGCGCGAAGACATGCCCCTCGACCGAGGTGCCGGTGCCGTAGGGGATCACCGGACAGCCGTGTTCGGCGCAGGTCCGCACGATCTCGGCGACTTCTTCCGTGGTCTCGGCGAAGGCGACGGCGTCGGGCGGCAGCACCGTCGAGTGAAAGGGATCCTTGCCATGATGCTCGCGCACCGCCGCCGCTGTCGACAGCCGCTCCCCGAGCAGATCCCGCAGCGCCGCGATCACCGGCGCGCTAGCTTGCGATACAGCCTCCATGAGGTCACTCCCTTGGGACGATTTATGAGACGTATTTTTTACGTCAGCCTAGCAGATTGCGCAGATGAAAGGACAGCATACTTGACCTGTATACCCCGGCAAGAATGCGCTCCGTGCGGCCTGCGCGTCAAACCGCGCGGTCAGTCCACGGCATAATCGGCCCGCAGCTTGTCGATAAAGGCTTCCGCCGGGCCACCCCACTCGAAGAGGTCGTCCCGCCCGCGCATCCAGGCAAAAAGCTCGCTGCAGGTCTCGTGCGCGCAGAGCAGCGCATCCTGGCTGTAGACCACCGCCAGGGTCCAGTCTCCGCCGCGCACGTCGCGGGTTTCCGGCTCCTGTACGATTCCCGCCACCACCGCCCAGGTCCGCTCATCGAAAAAGCCGCGCGGCAGGCCGGCGACGAAGATTCTGCCCCAGGACCAGCCGAAGCCCTCGCCAATCGCCGTCGTCGCATCGGCCATGCGGCCCAGGGCGAAGGGGACGGCGACCATCTTGCCCTGGTAGCGGTAGGGATTCTCGTCGATGTCGTTGACCGAAGCCCAATATTCGACGCCGTTATCGCGGGTAAACTCCAGAAAGCGCCGCGCCGAGTCTTGCCGCCGGGCATCGCGATCCGCATCCCAGGCCTCGGTCTGCGCCGCCATTTGCTCGGCTTCCTGCCGCTCGAGCGCGAAGTTGGTGAACTGGGTGATCTCCGCCTGTTGCTGGCCCTGCGGATGCGTGAGAATCATCTCGGCCCAGAGCGGATTGAACTCGGCGCCGCGCCAGTCGTCGTGCACCACCGTGCTGTGGTCCCGCGGCACGATTTCCAAGGCCGCCTGGTAATAGGCTCCGCAGCGCTGAAACAGCAGCGCGCCCGCCTCGATGGCCAGGGCACGCTGGCCGGCCTCGTCGTCCGCCGCCGCCGTGTCGGGCAACAAGGCCAGCATTTCGAACAGCGCCCTGGGGCAAGCCCGAACCGCGTGATCGCTATGGTTCAACTTGACCGGCTGCCAAAGCTCCGCGCCGGACCCCAAACGACCGAGACGCACCAGATAGAGATCGCCGGACAGCACCTCTATCGCGTCGTCGTGGGGGGTGTCGCCAAGATAGACGCCCTGACGAAAATAGCCGATCAGACGATTCTGGATCACGCCACTGGCACTGACGATATCCGCCGTGCCCTGCCCATCGAGAAATCCCCCGGCACAGCCGCCGCTCCAGGTCAGCACCAGGGAGGGATCCAGATAGCGCTTCTTGGCGATCATCTTGCAGCCGCTACCCTGCGCGGCGAGCGTGCCGGGTTCGGCCGCCGCCGGGCCAGGAACAAGCAGCGCCAGCGCCAGCAAGCCACCCAGAATGGTTACCCTTCGCATCGCCTACCCCAAACTTCCATGCCCAAGGCGTTCAGACTAGCGGCTGGCCTTTGCGAAGATCACGCCTTTTCTTGCCAATTGCGCGAAATAGTCATTTCTGTAATTGCGTTACAGGCTGGTCGCGCTGCGCGCCGCCTGGTCGAACAGACCGGACAGGGCGCGCAGCAGTTCCGCCGCCTCTCCGACCTCGCCCATGAAAGCCTGGCTGCGGTCGCCGGCCACGGCACCCAGCGCCGAAATCAGGCAGTCCTCGCGCACCTCGCGGTATCTGGCGCAGGCCGTCCTTCCCTCTTCGCTTGCGGAGTAGAAGATCTCCTTACCCTGACGGCGGCCCTCGACGAGCCCCGCCTTGAGCAGCTTTTTCACGGCGTAGTTGACCGTGTGGGTATCCTCGATGTTGTAGACGAAACAGAGGTCGGCCAGCCGCTTCGGACGGCCGCGGTGGTTGACCGCATGCAGCACCAGCACGTCGAGAGTGGCGAGATCGGGATAGCCGGCCGCCGCCATGCAGCGGGTGATCCAGCGATTGAAGGCATTGCCCGCCACGATCAAGCCGAACTCGAACTCGCTGAGCTCGGCAGCCTCCTCGGAAACCAAGTGGGCCGAGGAAACGATCTTGCGATCCGGCCTCGGCATCAGCCCTCCTCCGCCGGGCCGAAGCCGCCGCCACCGGGCGTCTCCACGACAAAGACGTCGCCGGGGCGCATCTCCGTCTTGTCGGTGCCGGTCAGCTCCTCGATCGAGCCGTCCTCGCGCCGCACCCAGTTATGGCCCAGGGCGCCGGGCGCGCCGCCCTCCAATCCGAAGTTCGGCACCTTGCGGTGGCTGGAAAGAATCGAGGCGGTCATGTCTTCGAGGAACCGCAGGCGGCGGACCGTGCCGTCACCGCCGCGATGCCTGCCCTTGCCGCCGCTGCCGCGCCGAATCTCGAAGGATTCGAGCAGGATCGGAAAGCGGAACTCCAGCACCTCGGGATCGGTCAGGCGGGAGTTGGTCATATGGGTGTGGATCGCGTCGGTCCCGTCGAAGTCGGGCCCGGCGCCGGAGCCGCCCGCGATGGTCTCGTAATACTGGTAGGTGGCGTTACCGAAGGTCAGGTTGTTCATCGTGCCCTGGGCCCCGGCCATCACGCCGGTTGCGCCATAGAGGCAATCGGTGATCGCCTGGCTGGTCTCGACATTGCCGGCCACCACCGCCGCCGGATAGACCGGATTGAGCATCGAGCCCTCGGGGATGATCAGCTTCAAGGGCTTCAAACAGCCCTCGTTCATCGGGATCTCGTCCTCGACCAGGGTGCGGAAGACATAAAGCACCGCTGCCCGGCAGACCGCCGAGGGGGCGTTGAAGTTATTCGGCAACTGCGCCGTGGTTCCGGTGAAGTCGATGGTCGCCGTGCGCTCCGCCTTGTCGACCGTGATCTTGACCTTGAGCGCGCTGCCGTCGTCGAAGGGATAGGTAAAGCTGCCGTCGGCCAGGCGGTCGAGCACCCGGCGCACCTGTTCCTCGGCGTTGTCCTGAACATGGCCCATGTAGGCATGGACGACCTGCAGCCCGAAGTGGCCGACGATCCGCCGCAGTTCCTGCACGCCCTTGTTGTTGGCGGCGATCTGCGCCTGCAGGTCGGCGATGTTCTGATCCGGGTTGCGCGCCGGGTACTTGCCCGAGGACAACAGCTCGCGCATCTCCCGCTCCAGGAAGCGGCCCTGGTCGACCAGCTTGAAGTTGTCGATCAACACCCCCTCTTCCTCGACCGTGCGGCTGTCCGGCGGCATCGAGCCGGGGGTCAGGCCGCCGACATCGGCGTGGTGGCCGCGGCTGGCGACGTAGAACAGAACCTCCTGCCCCGCCTCGTCGAATACCGGCGTCACCACGGTGATGTCCGGCAGATGGGTGCCGCCGTTGTAGGGCGCGTTCAGCACGTAGACGTCGCCGGCGCGGATCTTGCCCCTGTTGTTCTCGATCACCGCGCGAATCGACTCGCTCATGGAGCCGAGATGCACCGGCATGTGCGGCGCGTTGGCGACCAGATGCCCATCTGGCGTGAAGAGGGCGCAGGAGAAATCCAGCCGCTCCTTGATGTTCACGGAATAGGCGGTTTTCTCCAGGGTCGACCCCATCTGCTCGGCGATCGACATGAAGAGGTTGTTGAACACCTCGAGCATCACCGGGTCGACCTGGGTGCCGACGGCGTGCTCGCGTTCCAGCGGTTCGACACGCTGCATCACCAGATGGTCGCGCCGCGTCAGTTCGGCGCGCCAGCCCGGCTCGACCACCGTGGTGCTGGTCGGGTCGATCAGGATCGCCGGGCCGTCCAAGGAATCGCCGGGGATCAGGTCGGCGCGGTCGAAGACGCCGGTGTCATGCCACTGGCCGCCGGCGTACATCTTTACCCGCGCCTTGGCTTCCAGCTTGTCCTTGCGCGCGGCGATCTCCAGCACGGGATCCTCGGCCGCGCCGGTTTCGCCGATCACCTCGATGGAGACGGCCTCGACGATGTGCGCCTTGTCGGCCATCGTGAAGCCGTAGCGCTGGGTATAGGCGGCCTCGAAGGCACCGAGGATTTCCTGCTTGCTGCCGTGATCGACGATCAGCGGCGAGTCCGTGCCCTGGTAGCGCAGATGTACCTTGCGCTGCACCCGGATGTGTTCCTCGGCGACGCCCTGGCCGCGCATCTCGGCAAGGCCGTCCTCGGCCAGCCGCTCGAACAGCGGATCGAGCCCCTTCAGCGCCTCATCGAGCGGCTGCTCGACCGCTTGCTCCTTCAGCACGCGCAGATCGGCGAGGCCCATGCCATAGGCCGAAAGCACGCCGGCGAAGGGATGCAGGAAAATCCGCGTCATGCCCAGGGTGTCGGCAATATCGCAGGCGTGCTGGCCACCGGCCCCGCCGAAACAGTTGAGGGTGTATTCGGTGACGTCATAGCCGCGCTGGATGGAAATCTTCTTGATCGCGTTGGCCATGTTCTCGACCGCGATGCGGCGGAAGCCTTCGGCGACCTCCTCGGGCGACCGCCGGTCGCCGGTCGCCTGATGAATCTCCCCGGTCAGTTTCTCGAAGCCGCGCCTGACCGCTTCGGCGTCGAGGGACTCCGTGGCCTCGGGTCCGAACACCTTGGGGAAGAACGCCGGCTGGATGCGGCCCAGCATGACATTGCAGTCGGTCACCGCCAGCGGCCCGCCCCGGCGGTAGCAAGCCGGGCCGGGATTGGCGCCGGCGCTGTCCGGCCCGACGCGATAGCGCGAGCCGTCGAAGTGCAGGATCGAGCCGCCGCCGGCGGCGACGGTGTGAATCTGCATCATCGGCGCGCGCATCCGCACGCCCGCGACCTGGGTTTCGAAGGTGCGCTCGTACTCGCCGTCGTAGTGGGCGACGTCGGTCGAGGTACCGCCCATGTCGAAGGTGATGATCTTCTCGAAACCGCCCATGGCGGCGGTGCGCACGGCGCCGACGATACCGCCGGCCGGGCCGGACAGAATCGAGTCCTTGCCCTGGAAGGCATGGGCGTCGGAGAGGCCGCCGTTGGACTGCATGAACATCAGCTGCACGTCGCCGAGTTCCCCGGCGACCCGGTCGACGTAGCGGCGCAGGATCGGCGAGAGATAGGCGTCGACCACGGTGGTGTCGCCACGGCTGACCAGCTTCATCAGCGGGCTGACCTCGTGGCTAACGGAAACCTGGGTAAATCCGACCTCTCGGGCGATCTCGGCGATGCGGCGCTCATGCTCGCCGAAACGATAGCCGTGCAGAAAGGCGATGGCGGCGGCCCGGATCCCGGTCTCGTAAGCCGCCTGCAAAGCCTGACGCACCTCGGCCTCGTCGGGCTCCGCAAGCACCCTGCCGTCGGCCATCACCCGCTCGTCGACCTCGACCACCCGCTCGTAGAGCAGCTCCGGCAGCTCGATCCGCCGGGTGAAGAGATGCGGGCGGTTTTGATAGGCGATGCGCAGGGCGTCCTTGAAGCCCTTGGTCACCACCAGCAGGGTGCGGTCGCCCTTGCGCTCCAGCAGGGCATTGGTGGCGACGGTGGTGCCCATCTTCACCGCGTCCAGCCGGTCGCTGGGGATCGCCTCGCCCTTGCCCAGACCCAGGAGCTGGCGGATGCCATGAATCGCGGCATCCTCGTATTGCTCCGGGTTTTCCGACAGCAGCTTATGGCTCAGCAGGCCGCCATCGGGCCGGCGGGCAACGACATCGGTGAAGGTGCCGCCGCGGTCGATCCAAAACTGCCAGCCCCGGTCTTTCTTCATGTCTCGTGCTGCGGCCGCCGCCATGACTGAGCTCCTGTAATATAGAATATATTGACGTTTTATCGATAAATTATCATCGCGCCAAGCCCCATTCCGCCGCGGCGGCCCGGGCGGATTGCCTTTGCGCGTCATCGCGGGTGTCGCGCGGAAGCGGGAAATCGGAATTCGCGGCCCTTAGGCTCGATCTGAGCTCTGGATTTCCAAGACCCCTATCTCAGGAGGCCGCATGCCCCCCGCCATGTCTTCGCTCATCGGTTTCGGGCCTCGGGTCCGCCAGTCGCCCTTCTTCGCCGCGACCCTGCGCTGGGGCGCCAAGGCCTTTTCGACCTACAACCATATGTACATGCCGCTCTACTACGACAGCCCGGTCGCCGATTACTGGAAGCTGGTGGAGGCGGTGACGCTGTGGGACGTCGGCGTCGAGCGCCAGGTCGAGATCGCCGGGCCGGACGCCGCGCGCTTCACCCAGTATCTGACCCCGCGCGACCTGAGCAAGACCCAGCCGGGTCAATGCAAGTACGTGCTGCTCTGCGACGAGGCCGGCGGCATCGTCAACGACCCCGTTCTGCTGAAGCTGGCCGAGGACCGCTTCTGGCTATCGCTGGCCGATAGCGACGTTCTGCTCTGGGCCAAGGGTCTGGCGCTGGCCGGCGGCTGGAACGTGGAGGTCCGCGAACCGGACGTCTCTCCGCTGCAGGTTCAGGGCCCGAAATCGCCGCAGGTCATGATCGACCTGTTCGGGGATTGGATCGAGGAACTGAGGTATTTCTATTTCCGGGAAACCGAACTCGATGGAATTCCGGTCGTGGTCTCGCGCACCGGCTGGTCCTCGGAGCGTGGCTATGAAATTTTCCTGCGCGACGGCAGCCGCGGCGACGAACTTTGGGAGAGAATCATGGCGGCCGGCGCGCCCCATGGCATCGCACCGGGCGCGCCCAGCACGATCCGCCGCATCGAAGGGGCGATGCTGTCCTATGGCTCCGACATGGACCTGAGCGTCAACCCGTATGAGCTGGGACTTGGCCGTTTGGTCAACCTTGACGCGCCAATCGACTTTGTCGGCAAGGCCGCGCTGGCGCGAATCGCCACGGAGGGCGCCACGCGCCGCTTCTGCGGGCTGGAGATCGAGGGCGCGCCGCTGCACAGCGGTAACCGCGAGCATTGGGCCTGTAGCCGCGCGGGCGTGGCCTGCGGCACGCTGACCTCGGCGATCTACTCCCCCCGGCTCGAGATCAACATGGGCCTGGCCCTGCTTTCCACGGACGCCACCGAACTGGGTAGCGAGATCCTGATCGAGAGCCCCGATGGCCCGCTCAGCGCGAAGGTCGTGCCCCTACCTTTCTACGACCCGAAGAAGAGTCTGGCGACGGGGTCCCCCGCGTAGACTCACCCGGCGGCTTCGCGCTGAGCCTCGCCCGCTGCGCCGAGCAACCCACCGGCCAGCAGGCCATAGGCGGCGTGCGCGTCGGAGAGCAGCTCCGCCAGTATGGACAGCCCGCTGGGCGGCGCCAGCTCGACGCGGCTCTCGGCCTGGCTGCCGAGCGTGATCAGCCGGCCGTCGAGCCGCAGGGCGATGCGCCGCATCGGACCGTTCTCGATCATGCAGATCATCTCGATCTCCCGCACACCGCGGTTCGCGGCCAGAATCACGCTGCGCCGCGCCAGCTCGCCGCCGATCCCCCGGTGCTGCCAGGGCTGTTCCACGGAAACCGCCAGTTCGGCTTCGCCGGCCCAGGGCCGGGTGCCGAAACCAAGCTGCGCGACGGCCCGCAGTTCGCCCTCGATAAAGGCGCCCAACAGGATCGAATCGAAAAAACTGAGGCGCCGGCAATAGGCGCCGATTGCCGCATCCGTCAGGCAGGCCGAAAAACGCTGGTAGCGATCCTCGGGCGCGAGACGCAGCAGATGGCGCTCGAAACGCGGCAGGTCGAGATAGGTGAGTTTTCTGTAGTGCGACATCGCTTAAGTCCAAACATTGCCAAGCTGTCCGCCACTTACAGTATGGGTCCCGCTACATTTCCGCGTGCTGCGGCGGCCTCTTTCCGGGCCGTCTGCGTTTTCCCGTCCTCGGCTGCATCAGAAGCTGCTTGCCGAGTCGCGGTCAAGCCGCCGTTGCCGAGACTGGAAAAAACGCAATCTTCGCTCCTTCGGGGCCGCCGCCACGCCCAATCCTTGCGCCATAGGTGTTTCGCGGAGAGGGCACTGGACCCTGAGCGCGCTGCGAGGGCAGGATGTGCCTTGCAGCGCAGCATTCAACTGGCAGGGTTAATCTAGGAATGTCCATCTGGGGGAAAATCGTCGGCGGAGCCGCCGGCTTCGCACTGGGCGGCCCGCTGGGCGCGGTGTTTGGCGTGGTCGCCGGCCATGCCGTGGACTCCATGCGCGATTCCGTCGGCGAGCTGCCCTCGAGCGATGGCCGCGACGGCCCGACCAAGAACATCGCCTTCACCATCGGCGTGATCGTGCTCGGCGCCAAGATGGCCAAGGCCGACGGCGTGGTGACCCGCGAGGAGGTCGCCGCCTTCAAGCAGGTCTTCCATATTCCGGATTCCGAGCTGACCAACGTCGGCAGGGTGTTCGACCAGGCGCGCAAGGACGCCCATGGCTACGAGCCCTATGCCAAGCAGTTGGCCGGCATGTTCCGCGACAATCCGGCGGTGCTCGAGGAGCTGCTCAACGGCCTGTTCCACATCGCCCGCGCCGACGGCAAGGTGAGCGAGGCGGAGATCGCCTATCTCGAGGATCTGGCGCGTATTTTCGGCCTGCAGGCCTCGCAGTGGGACCGTCTGCGCGCCGCCAACACCGGCGAGCCCGAGGCCCACCCCTACAACATCCTGGGCATCGATCCGGCGGCCAGCGACGCGGAGGTCAAGGCCGCGCACCGCCAGCTGGTGCGCGAGAACCATCCCGACCGCCTGGTCGCCCAGGGCATGCCGCAGGAATTCATCGACACCGCCAATCACAAGCTGGCCGCGATCAACGCCGCCTACGATACGATCAAGCGCGAGCGCGGCTTGTGAGTATGCAAGCGAGCCCGCGATGACCCTTGCGGTCAAGCCGCTGCACCTCTGTCTGTTCCTGCTGGTGATTCTGGTCTGGGGCGTCAACTTCGCCGTGGTCAAGATCGGCCTGAAGGACTTTCCGCCGATTTTTTTCATCGCCCTGCGCTTCGCCTTGGTGGCCATTATCCTGGTGCCCTTCGCCAAGCGCCCGACCGGCCACTGGCGGCAGATACTCGCCGTCTCCTTCACCCTCGGCGTGTTGCACTTCAGCCTGATGTTCACCGGGATCAAGCAGGTCGATGCCTCGACCGCGGTGATCGCCGTGCAGCTTCAGGTTCCCTTCGCGGCCTTGCTCGCCTCCTTCTTCTTCAAGGACAAGCTGGGCTGGCGGCGCGGCCTGGGGATGGCCGTCGCCTTCGCCGGCGTGGTCGCGATCGCCGGCGAGCCGAATCTGCGGGGCAACTACTTCTATCTCGCCCTGATTATCGCCGCGGCCTGCGTCTGGGCGGTCACCAACATCCAGGTGAAGTTCCTCAGCGCGGTCGACGGCATGAGCCTGAATGCCTGGGTCGCGCTGCTGGCGGTACCGCAGTTGCTGATCGCCACCTATCTGCTCGAGGACGGCCAGATCGCGGCGCTCGAAGCGGCCTCCCTGAGCACCTACCTGGCGATCGCCTACAACTCCCTCGGCGTGGTGATCTTCGGCTACGGCTGCTGGTATTGGCTGCTGCAACGCTACAACGTCAACGACGTCATGGCCTTCACCCTGATCATTCCCGTGTTCGGCGTGTTTTCCGGCGTCGTCATTCTCGGCGAAACCCTGAGCCTGGTCTTCATGATCGGCGCGGTCCTGACCTTGATCGGGGTCGGCATCATCGTCCTCCGGCGGCCCGGCACCGCCGACCCGAAGGCCGAGCGCATTTAGGCCGATGGACGCCACAACGGACCGCCGCTTCCTCGCCTCGCTAGAGGGACTGCGCGGCCTGGCGGCGCTGCTCATCGTGCTCTATCACCAGCGCCATGCCGTGGCGACCGTCCTGGATCAGCTGCTTCCCGGCAGCCTGCGGCTCGCCCTGCCGGTGATCGAGAACAGCCGCATGGCCGTCGATCTCTTCTTCATGCTCAGCGGCTTCATCCTGGCCTATGTCTATCTCGGCGCGCGCGCGCCGGTCGATGGCCCTGCCTGGCGGCGCTACCTGCTGTACCGGCTGGCGCGAATCTATCCGCTCCATCTCTTCATGCTCGCGCTCTGGGTGTTGTGGAGTCTGCTGGCGGTCACCCTGGTTCACCCCGAACAGAGCTTCGCCGGGCGCACCGGCGGCGCCCCGGCGGTGCTGGAGCGGCTTTTCCTGGTGCATATGTGGTGGCACGGCCAGACGCCCCTGGTGATGAATGTGCCGGACTGGTCGATCAGCATCGAATGGGCCTTCTATCTCGTCTTTCCGGGGGCGGTGCTGCTGCTGCGCTGGCTGGCCCGGGAAACCGACGCCCTGGGCCGCGCCCTGCTCTCCTGGACCGCCGCCCTGGTGCTGCTGCTGGGCGCCTTCGCCCTCGCCTACGCGGTAATCGTGTTTCAAAAATCCGGAGTCTATGGCTACGGCTATGTCTGGCTGCTGCGTGGCGGCTGCGAGTTCCTGATCGGCATCGCCCTGCAACAGCTCCACGCGCGCGGTGCCGGCGGACACGTCAACTGGCGGCGCTTTGGCCTGCCTGTCGCAGCGGCGGCCATCCTGCTCGCCTGTTATCTCGGCGAGCGCGACTGGTACCTTCTGCCCGGTCTCGCCCTGCTGATCTTCATCGAGGCGGGCCGCGGCCACGATCCCGCCGCGCGCGGGGGTTTGCTGGCGCGGCCCAGCGTGCTCTGGCTGGGGCGCCGGTCCTATGCCCTCTACCTGGGCCACTGGCTGATCCTGCTCACCCTGGCTGGCGCGCTCAAGTTCGGCGGCAAGCTGCTGTTCGGCGAGAACCTCTGGGTCGCGGCGCCCCTGCCCGCGGCGGCCGCCTTGATCCTGGGCGGGCTGGCCGGATCGATCCTTTTCGCCGCGCTGCTCCATCGCTATATCGAGGTGCCCGCGCGCCACTGGCTGCGCGCGCGCGCCGGATAGGAGTAGGTTTCACCATGTCCCGCGACCGCACGCCCAGGATCGAAACCCGGCCCTCGCCCAATCACAACGCGCGGCCGCCCGGCCAGGCCGCGGACATCCTGCTGCTGCACTACACCGGCATGCGCGACGGTCCCGCGGCCCTGGAGCGGCTCTGCGATCCCGAAGCCCAGGTCTCGGCCCACTATCTGATCGAGGAAAACGGCGCGATCTACCAGCTGGTGCCGGAGGAGCGCCGCGCCTGGCACGCCGGCCTGGCCAGCTGGGCCGGCGACAGCGACATCAACGGGCGCTCCCTGGGGATCGAGCTGGTCAATCCCGGCCACGAATTCGGCTACCGCGCCTTTCCCGAGGCGCAGATGCACAGCCTGCTCGCCCTGGCGGCGGAACTCCTCGCACGTCATCCCATCCCCTCCCATCGCGTGCTCGGGCATTCCGACGTGGCGCCGCTGCGCAAGGAGGATCCCGGCGAGCTGTTCGACTGGCCGCGTCTCGCCGCGGCTGGGCTGGCCTTCCTGCCCCAGCCCGGCAAGGTTTTGGCGGAAACCGCGGTCCGCCAGCGTCTGGCGGATTTCGGCTATGGCTATCTGGAGGAAGACTTCCCCGCCGTGCTGCGGGCCTTCCAGCGGCACTTCCGGCCGGCCGCCGTCACCGGCGTGCTCGACGCCGAAACCGCCGCGCTTATTGACGGCCTGCCCGTAAGCGCCTAGCTACAACCCGCCAGATGGCCGGATGGCCGCCTTTGCCCGGGTGCAAGCCCGGGCGGGGGAGGAAAGTCCGGGCTCCACGGAAACACGGTGCCGGGTAACCCCCGGCGGGCGCGAGCCTAGGGAAAGTGCCACAGAAAGCAAACCGCCCGCGCCGGCTTCGGCCGCTCGCGGGTAAGGATGAAAGGGTGCGGTAAGAGCGCACCGCGCCCCTGGCGACAGGGGCGGCAGGGCAAACCCCACCGGGAGCAAAACCGAGTAGGGACGGCGGGTCCCTGGAGAAATCCGGGGACCAGGCGGGTTTTCGCGCTGTCGTCCGGGTAGGTTGCGCGAGGCGCCCGGCAACGGGCGTCCCAGATGAATGGCCATCCATGCCGCTTCGGCGGCGGGACAGAACCCGGCTTACAGGCCATCTGGCATTTACATTTAATCCTATAAATCCGCTTTTTGTCCTATGAGAACGGGCAATTGCGGCCTTCGCATGATCTTGGGGGTTCAGAAATGCGACTCCCAAGACCGTGAAATCATTTCGTGAACATTTGCAGAACATAAATCTGCCGGAATCTCTTCGGAGACTTCACTAGGCATCACCAGAGATGAAATGAACGATCATTTGTCACAGCTCGATTTTGACTGTTATTACCCACGCTTAATACTTCGTGAACCATTGACACCCATATTATCCCATGATATCCCAGACCGTCCCATATCGGGGCAGTCTGACCGTTCGCGCCGTGTCGGCCTGCAACTCCAAGAGTTCCGGTTGAACCAGCGCTGGCGGACCGCATCGCCGGGCGACGGTCCAGCGATGCCGCGATACGGGCGGCGACGGCCGCCCTTGAAACAAGGGAGGAGGCGGCATCCGCCGCCGGCAACTGGGGGGACATGCAGCTACCTTTCCTCGGCACTTTCGAGAACAAGGTTGACCGCAAGGGTCGCGTATCCGTCCCCGCGCCCTACCGGCAGATTCTGGCCGGCTCCTCTTTCCCCGGAATCGTTGCCTTCTACTCCTACAAGGTCGACGCGATCGAAGCTTGCAGCATGGATTTCATGGCGCAGCTGGCCGACAGCGTCTCCGACATCGATCTCTTCTCAGACGACCAGGAAGATCTCGCCGCGACGATCTTCTCCGACTCCCATCAGCTTTCCTTCGACGGCGAGGGCCGCGTGATGCTGCCGCCCGACCTGGTCGAGCGCGCCGGCATCGGCGAGCGCGCCGCCTTCTCCGGCGCCGGCCAGATGTTCCGCATCTGGGAGCCCGCGCGTCTCGATGCCTACAAGCAGGAACGGCGCAAGCGCACCAGCGAGCGCGGCCTGTCGATCAATCTGCGCAAGCCGGAGCAAACCCGATGACCGGCGGCGGCCATCTTCCCGTCCTGATGGAGGAAGTCCTCTCCGCCCTGCGCCCGCGCGACGGCGGCATCTATGTCGACGGCACCTTCGGGCGCGGCGGCTACAGCCGCGCGCTGCTCGAAGCCGCCGACTGCAAGGTCTACGCCATCGACCGCGACCGCGCCGCCATCGACGCCGGCCAGGCCCTGGCGCGCGACCACGCCGGCCGTCTGATCCTGATCGAGGGCACCTTCGGCGCCATGGATCGCCTGCTCGGCCTGCAGGGCGTCACCCTGGTCGACGGCATCGCGCTCGACCTCGGCGTCTCCTCGCCGCAGCTCGACGAAGCCGCGCGCGGCTTTTCCTTTCAGAAGGACGGGCCGCTGGACATGCGCATGAGCGCCGAGGGCATGACCGCCGCCGAGGTGGTCAACACCCTCGAGGAACGCGAGCTGGCCAACATCCTGTTTCGCTATGGCGAAGAGCGCAAAGCCCGCCAGGTCGCCCGCGCCATCGTCGCCGCGCGCGCCGAGCAGCCCATCGAGCGCACCCTGGCCCTGGCCGAGATCGTCCGCCGGGCGGTCAAGCAGGGCAAGGACAAGATCGATCCGGCGACCCGTACCTTCCAGGGCCTGCGTATCTATGTGAACGACGAACTCGGCGAGCTGGAGCGCGGCCTGGAAGCGGCCGAACGCTTGCTGACTCCCGGCGGCCGCATCGCCGTCGTGTCCTTCCACTCGCTGGAGGACCGCATCGTCAAGACCTTCCTGCGCGACCGCAGCCGCCAGCGCCCCCAGGGCTCTCGCCACCTGCCGGCCCAGGAGTCCCAGGACATCGCCACCTTCGACCTGCTGTCGCGCGGCGCGATCCGGCCCGGCGAGAGCGAGATGCGGCGCAACCCGCGCGCCCGTTCCGCGCGGCTGCGCGCCGCCGAACGCCTCGGCGCCACGGCCGAAGGAGGCGCGGCATGATTCGGCTCTCCATGGTGTTCTGGCTGGCCGCCATCGCCGTCTCCGCGATCTTCCTCTACGAGATCAAGCACGAGGTGCAGGATCTCGAGGAGCGGCTCGCCGAGGTGCACGGCGAAATCCTGCGCGACCAGGAAGCGATCCAGGTGCTCAAGGCGGAATGGAGCTACCTCAACCGCCCGCGGCGCATCGCCGAGCTGGCCGACCGCTATCTCGACTTGAAGCCGCTCGAGGCCTCGCAGATTGCCAGTTTCGGCGAAATGCCGGCGGCGCCGGAGATCCAGTACACGAACGACGCCCAGGCCGTCTCCGCGCCGGCCGCCCCGGCGGCGGACGGCATCGGCAACCTGATCGAAGCCGTGACGCAGGATCAGCCCGTTACCCCGGCGCCCCGCCCGACCGCGGCGGCGGCGCAGCCCAGTCCAGCGCCCCAAAGCCCGGCGGCCCAAGGCCCGGCGGCGCAAAGCCCCGTTAATCCGGTTACCGGCACGCCCCTGCCGGTGATCCAGCAGCCCGGCGCGCCGGTGCAGCTGCTGCGCACGGGAGCCCGCCAATGATCGGCCGCCGCACGGACTCGCCCCGGATGTCGCTGCGTTCCCCTTGCGGGCTGGATGTCGGCCCCAACGCGCAGACCTTCGTCTCGCTCGAAGGCAGCGCCAAGCAGTCGATGGAAACCGGCAAGACCCGGCTGGTGATCGCCGCGCTGATCTTTACCGTGGCGTTCTGCGCCATCGGCTACCGCCTGTTCGACCTCGCCGTTCTGACCCAGGGCAACGAGCCGCGCCTGGCCGACACCGCCGCCGACGCGCCGCTGGAAACCGGCCGCGCCGACATCGTCGACCGTAACGGCGTGATCCTGGCGACCACCCTGCCGAGCTCCTCGCTCTATGCCAATCCGCGCCAGATCCGCGACCCGGAGACGGCGGCCGCCCGCATCGCGCGCGTGCTGCCCGAGCTTTCCGCGTCCGAGCTGACGGCCCGGATCACCGCCGACCGCGGCTTCGTCTGGCTGAAGCGCAACCTGACGCCGCGCCAACAGAACGATGTCAACGCGCTCGGCATTCCCGGACTGTATTTCCTGCGCGAACAGACCCGGGTCTATCCCCACGGTCCCCTCGCCGCCCACATCGTCGGCTTCAACAATGTCGACAATCGCGGCATTGCCGGCCTGGAGCAATCCTTCGACGATCTGCTGCGCGGCTCCGCGACGCCGCTGCAGCTCAGCCTCGATATCCGGGTACAGCACGTCCTGACCGAAGAATTGCAGCGCGCCATGGAGGAATTCCAGGGCATCGGCGCCGCCGGCATCGTGATGGATGCCCACAACGGCGAAATCCTCGCCATGACCTCGCTGCCGAACTTCGACCCCAGCGCCCCTGGAGAAGCCCCCGAGGAAGCCCGCTTCAACCGGGCGACGCTGGGCGTTTACGAGGTCGGCTCCGTGTTCAAGATCTTCACCACCGCGATGGCCCTGGATGCCGGCGCGGTGACCCTGGAGAGCGGCTACGACACCAGCAAGCCGATCCGCATCGCCCGCTTTACGATCAACGACTTCCACCCCAAGAACCGCTGGCTCTCGGTGCCCGAGATCTTCATGTACTCGAGCAACATCGGCTCGGTGCACATGGCGATGGATGTCGGCACCCAAGGCCAGCAGAGCTTCCTGGGCGATCTCGGACTGCTGCGCGCAAGCTCCATCGAACTGCCCGAGGTGGGCCAGCCGATGGTTCCCTCGACCTGGCGCGAGATCAACACCATGACGATCGCCTACGGCCATGGCATCGCGGTCACCCCCCTGCAGGTGACCCGGGCGATGGGCGCGGTGGTCAATGGCGGCGCGCTGCTGCCCGCGACCCTGCTCAAGCGTCTGCCGGGCGAGACCGTGCCCGGCCGGCGCGTGATGAGCCAGACCACCTCGGCGCAGATGCGCTGGCTGACCCGTCTGGTGGTGGAGCAGGGCACCGGCCGCAAGGCCGACGCCCCCGGCTATCTGGTCGGCGGCAAGACCGGGACGGCCGACAAGCTGAAGCCCAGCGGCGGCTACGACGATGACGCGCGCATCGCCTCCTTCCTCGCCGGCTTCCCCATGGACGATCCCCGTTACGTGATCTTCGTCATGGTCGACGAACCGCACCCGACCGAAGCCACCCACGGTTACGCCACCGGCGGCTGGGTGGCCGCCCCTGTGGTCGGGCGGGTCGTCGAAGGCATCGCGCCCCTCCTTGGGATCATGCCGCGCGCAACCGACGAACCGCAAATCGCGGAGAACGCCCTGCTGGTCCCCGCTCACCTGAAAGGTCCGCCGTTTGCGGCTAACTGAACTGATAGAAGGAGCCTCGATCCCGATGACGCCGCAGTCCTCCCCCCCAGCGGCATTTGAAACCCTCGACATCAACGGTCTGACCGCTGACAGCCGGCGCGTGGCCGAAGGGTTTCTTTTTGCCGCCTTGCCGGGGAGCCGGGCGGACGGGCGTGACTTCATCGGGGAGGCCCTGGCACGCGGCGCCAGCGCGGTGCTGGCGCCCGAAGGGACTGAGATCGAGACGGTCGCGCGCCCGGTGGCGCTGGTGACGGCCGCCAACCCGCGCCGCGCCCTGGCCGAGATGGCCGCGGCTTTCTACAAGAAGCAGCCGCGCGAGATCGCGGCGGTCACCGGCACCAACGGCAAGACCTCGGTCGCCGTCTTCACCCAGCAGATCTGGCGGGCGCTCGACATCGAAAGCGCCAGCCTCGGCACGCTCGGCCTGCTACCGGCCAAGGACTACGCGCCGGCGGCCCTGACCACGCCGGATTCCGTTGAGCTGCAGGCCTGTCTCGCGCGCCTGGCCGACGAGGGCATCGATCACCTGGCGATGGAGGCTTCGAGCCACGGTCTCGACCAATACCGCCTGCACGGGGTGCGCGTTACCGCCGCCGCCTTCACCAATCTCAGTCACGATCACCTCGACTATCACCACGACATGGCGAGCTATCTCGCGGCCAAGACGCGGCTCTTCACCGAGATCCTGCAGCCGGGCGGCACGGCGGTGCTGAATGCCGACGTTCCCGAGTTCGCGGCTCTGCGCGACCAGGCCACGGCGCGCGGCCTGGCGGTCTGGAGCTACGGCCGCAACGGCGCCGAGCTTAAGCTCGTCGAGGCCGAGCCAAAGCATGACGGACTCGACTGCAGTTTTATCCTCTTTGGGCAGCCTCACGACATCTCCCTGTCGATGGCCGGACGGTTCCAGGCCATGAATGTGCTGGCGGCCCTGGGGCTGGCGGTGGCCTGCGGCGCCGAGCCTGCGAAAGCCATCGCCAGCCTCCCTTCCCTTTCCGGCGTGCCCGGACGCATGGAGCGGATCGGCGAAACCCCGGCCGGCGGTCAGGTCATCGTCGACTACGCGCACACGCCGAACGCCCTGGAGACCGTGCTGGAGGCCGCGCGCGCGCACACCCCCGGCAAGCTCTGGGCGATCATCGGCTGCGGCGGCGACCGCGACCGCGCCAAGCGCCCGCTGATGGGGGAAATCGCGGCGCGTCTGGCCGACCGGACCATCGTGACCGACGACAATCCGCGCAGCGAGGACCCGGCCGCGATCCGCGCCGAGATCCTGGCCGCCGCGCCGGACGCTGAGAATATTGGAGATAGAGGTGAGGCCATCCGCAGGGGGGTGGCCGCACTGGGCCCGGGCGACTCGCTGATGATCGCGGGGAAAGGCCACGAGACGGGACAGACCGTTGGGGGGACGGTCTTTCCTTTCGACGATCGCGAAATTGCCCGGGCCGCCATTCAATCGCTGGAAGGAGAGCGCGGATGACCGACGCACTCTGGACCAGCACCGAGGCCGCCACGGCGACGGATGGGCAGACCAGGGGCGCCTGGCAGGCCTCTGGTTTGTCCATCGACAGCCGCAGCGTGGCGCGGGGCGATCTTTTCATCGCCCTGCAGGGGCCCAACTTCGACGGCCACGCCTTCGTCGCCCAGGCGCTGCGCGATGGCGCGGTGGCGGCCATGGTGCACCGGATTCCGGAAGGTCTGCCCGCCGACGCGCCGCTGCTGATCGTCGAAGACACTCTGAAAGGCCTGCAGGACCTGGGCCGCGCAGCGCGCGCGCGCACCAAGGCGCGGATCGTCGGCGTCACCGGTTCCTCGGGCAAGACCAGCACCAAGGAGGCGCTGCGCGCCTGCCTGGAAACCCAGGGCCGCACCTATGCCTCCAGCGGCAGCTTCAATAACCACTGGGGCCTGCCGCTCTCGCTCGCGCGCATGCCGCGGGACGCCGAGTTCGGCATCTTCGAAATGGGCATGAATCACCCCGGGGAAATCGCCGCGCTGACCGCGATCGCGCGTCCCGAGGTGGCGATCGTCACCAATATCGGCTTGGCCCACATCGAATTCTTCGCCGATCAAGGCGGGATCGCCGACGCCAAGGCGGAGATCTTCTCGGGCATGGGGCCACAGTCGGTCGCGGTGCTGCCGCGCGACGATGCCTTCTTCGCCCACCTGACCGAACGGGCTGCGGAATACAACCTGCGCCGGATCGTCTCCTACGGCAGCGCCGAGGACAGCGACGTGCAACTGCAGGATGCTTCGCTCTACGCCGCCTGCAGCGCCGTCTCGGCGCGGGTCGGGCCGCAGGACCTCGACTACTGCCTGGCCCAGGCCGGGATGCACTGGGTGATGAACAGTCTCGGGGTGCTCGCCGTGGTCAAGGCCCTCGGCTGCGACCCGGTCACCGCCGCCACGGCCTTCGCCCGTCTCGCGGGACTGCCCGGGCGCGGTCAGCGGCACCGCCTCGCCCTGCCCGGCGGCGGCGGCTTCGAGCTGATCGACGAGAGCTACAACGCCAATCCGGCCTCGATGCGCGCCACCATCGCCGTGCTCGGCCGCGCCAAGCTAGGCCCCGAAGGGCGGCGCATCGCCGCCCTGGGCGACATGCGTGAAATGGGCAGCGAAGCCACCCGCCATCACGTCGAGCTTGCCAAGGTTCTCCAGGACGCCGGGATCGACCTGGTCTTCGCCTGCGGCGAGTCCATGGCGCAGCTCTACGCCGCCTTGCCCGAGAACCTGCGCGGCGGCCATGCCCTGCGTTCAGACGAACTGGCGCCGATGGTCACGCAGGCGCTGCGCGACGGCGATGTGATCGCGGTCAAGGGCTCGCTGGCCAGCGGCATGAAAACCGTGGTCGAGGCGCTGCTGGCGCTGGACCAACAGCGGGGCGATGCGCTGCCCCGCGCGGCCAACGGAAATTAGGGGGACCGATGCTTTATAACCTTCTCGCCCCCTACGCCGACCAGCTGCCGGTCCTCAACCTGTTCCGCTACATCACCTTCCGTGCCGGCGGCGCGGCCATGACCGCGCTGTTCCTCTCCTTCATTCTCGGCCCCGGCATCATCCGCTGGCTAAAGTCGAAGCAGCGCGAAGGACAGCCGATCCGAGAGGACGGACCCGAAGGTCACCTGCTGACCAAGAAGGGCACGCCGACCATGGGCGGTGTCCTGATTCTGCTGGCGCTGACGATCTCGACCCTGCTGTGGACGAATCTCAGCAACGGCTACGTCTGGATCGTGCTGGCGGTGACCGTCGGCTACGGCGCCGTGGGCTTCGCCGACGACTATCTGAAGCTGACCCGGCGCTCTTCCAAGGGCTTGCCCGGCAAGGCGAAGCTCGCCGCCCAGGTGGCGATCGCCCTGGTTGCCGTGGCCTATATCACCCTGCTGCTGCCCGAGGATCTGGAGACCCGCCTGGCGGTTCCCTTCTTCAAGGACCTGCTGATCAACCTCGGCCTCTTCGGCTTCGGGCTGCTCGGCATCCTGGTGATGGTCGGTGCCTCGAACGCGGTCAATCTGACCGATGGCCTGGACGGCCTTGCCATCGTCCCGGTGATGATCGTCGCCGCCTGCTTCGCCGGCATCTCCTATCTCGTCGGCAACGCGGTCTTCGCCAACTACCTGCAGATTCATTCCGTGCCCGGCAGCGGCGAGCTGGCGATTTTCTGCTCGGCGCTGGTCGGCGCGAGCCTTGGTTTCCTCTGGTACAACGCGCCGCCGGCCATGGTCTTCATGGGCGATACCGGGTCGCTGTCCTGCGGCGGCGCGCTCGGCGCCATCGCCGTGGTGACCAAGCACGAGCTGGTGCTGGCGATCATCGGCGGCCTTTTCGTCCTGGAGACGATCTCGGTGATCGTCCAGGTCGCGTCCTTCCGCCTGACCGGCAAGCGGGTCTTCAAGATGGCGCCGCTGCACCACCATTTCGAACAAAAGGGCTGGGCCGAACCCACCATCGTCATCCGCTTTTGGATCATCGCGGTGATCCTGGCGATGATCGGTCTCAGCACCTTGAAGTTGCGGTGAGGGAGGCGGCGATGATCGAGCTTCCCTACTTCTACGGCATGCCGGTCGCGGTGATGGGCCTGGGCAAATCCGGCCTGGCCGCCGCGCGCGCGGTGCAGGCCAGCGGCGGCGAGGTCTGGGCCTGGGACGACAGCGAGGACCGCCGGGCCGAGGCTCGCGAAGCCGGAATTCCCCTGGTCGATCTCAATAGCTGCAACTGGGAGGAGGTGCCGAGCCTGATCCTCTCCCCGGGTATTCCCGACCGCTTCCCCGCGCCGCATCCCGTCGCCGAGGCGGCGCGCGCCGCGGGCACGGAGATCATCGGCGATATCGAACTGCTCGGCCGCGCCCGCGCCGACGCCAGTTACATCGGCATCACGGGAACCAACGGCAAGTCAACCACCACGGCGCTGATCGGCCACATTCTGAAGCTGTCCGGGCGCATCTGCGAGGTCGGGGGCAATCTCGGCCCCTCGGTGATGGAATTCGAGATGCTGGATAGCTCCGGCAGCTACGTGCTGGAGATGTCGAGCTATCAGCTCGAGCGGACCTACTCGATCACCTTCGATGTGGCGGTGCTGCTCAATATCAGTCCCGACCATCTGGAGCGCCATGGCGGGCTGGAAGGCTACGTCGCGGCCAAGCGCAACATCTTCCGGCGGCAGACCGCGCCGCGCACGGCGGTGATCGGCGTCGACGACGACATCTGCCGCGAAATCCACGACCAGCTGCTGGCCGCCGGAGACCAGACAATCCTCGCGATCTCCGGCCAGGGGCCGGTGGCCGGCGGCGTCTATGTCGAAAACGGCGTGCTGATCGACGACAGCGAAGGCCAGAAGGTTCCGGTTCTGCCGCTGCGCGAAGCCGCCACGCTTCCGGGTCTGCACAATGCCCAGAACGCCGCCGCCGCCTATGCCGCCTGCAAGGCCGCCGGGGTCCATCCTCCGGTGATCGCCGCCTGCATCCGCTCCTTCCCCGGGCTGGCGCACCGTCAGGAGCGGCTCGCGGAGATCGACGGCGTCACCTACATCAACGATTCCAAGGCGACCAACGCCGACGCCACCGCCAAGGCGCTGGCCTGCTACGACCGGATCCACTGGATCGCCGGGGGCCGCGCCAAGGAAGGCGGTCTCGCCGGACTGGAAAGCTATTACCCGAAGATCGCGCGCGCCTATCTGATCGGCGAAGCCGCGGAAACCTTCGCGGCGGCGCTCGAAGGCAAGGTCGCCTACAGCCTCTGCGGCGACTTGCAGACCGCCGTGCCCGCCGCGCAGCAAAATGCGGCGGCGTCCGGGGAGGCCGCGGTGGTGCTGCTCTCGCCGGCCTGCGCTTCCTTCGACCAATTCGCCTCCTTCGAGGAGCGCGGCGAAAGCTTCCGCGCCCTGGTCGCGGCCCTTCCGGGCACGCGGCAGGACCTCGATGCCGCGCCGGGAGGCCGCCCATGAGCAGCTTCACGCGCAGCGATACCAGTCTGCTCGGCCGCTGGTGGTGGACCGTCGACCGCTGGACCCTGGTTGCCCTGCTGCTGCTGATGGGCGTCGGCGCGATCCTGGTGCTGGCGGCGTCTCCCGCGGTCGCCGAACGCCTCGACCTGCCGACCTTCTCCCTGGCCAAGCGCCAGCTTGTCGTGCTTCCGGCCGCCTTGGCCTTGATGCTGGCGATCTCGCTGTTCTCGCCCCGTCAGGTGCGCCGCTTCGCCGTGGTCGGCGCCGCCGTCTCGCTGGTCGGCCTGGTGCTGGTGTTGTTCATGGGCAGCGAGATCAAGGGCGCGACCCGCTGGATCTCGATCGCCGGTTTCTCCGTGCAGCCTTCGGAATTCATGAAGCCCTGCTTCGCGGTGCTGGTCGCGGCGCTGTTCGCCGCCGGCAAGGCACGCGAGGACTTTCCGGGCACCTGGATCGCCACCGGCGCGTTTCTCGGCATCGCCGGCCTGCTGGTGCTGCAGCCGGATGTCGGCCAGACCTTCATGCTGGCGGCGATCTTCGGCAGCGAATTCTTCCTTGCCGGCCTGCCGATGATCCTGGTGCTCGGCGCCGCCTCCGCGGCGGTCGCAGGCTTGGTCGGCGCCTATTTCCTGCTGCCCCACGTGACCGAGCGGATCAACGCTTTCCTCAATCCCAGCGTCGGCGACCACTACCAGGTCGAGCGCTCGATCGAGGCCTTCATGAACGGCGGCCTGCTCGGCACCGGTCCTGGCGAAGGCACCATCAAGCAGGTGCTGCCCGACGCCCATTCCGACTTCATCTTCGCCGTCGCCGGCGAGGAATTCGGCATGCTGGTCTGCCTGGCCATCGTCCTGCTGTTCGCCTTCGTGGTACTGCGCGGCTTCGCCAAGCTGCTCAACGAAACCAGCCTCTTCGTGCTGCTGGCGGCCTCTGGCCTGCTGACCCAGTTCGGGCTGCAGGCGCTGATCAACATGGCCTCCAGTCTGCGCTTGATGCCGACCAAGGGCATGACCCTGCCGTTCATCAGCTACGGCGGCTCCTCGCTGCTCGCGCTGGCCATCGGCATGGGCATGCTGCTGGCACTGACGCGGCGCCGCGTCGATGGGGAGGAGTCGCTATGACCGCCGCCCTTCAAAAGCCAAGCCGTATCGTCGCCCTGGCCGCTGGCGGCACCGGCGGACACATGTTCCCCGCCGCCGCGCTAGCCCGAGAGCTGCTCAGCCGCGACATCGGCGTGGCCCTGCTGACCGATGTCCGCGGCGGCGGCTTCGGCCCCGAACTTGCCGAGGTCGAAACCTTCCGTCTGGCCGCGGGCGGCATCGCCGGCGGCAGTCCCTGGGGCAAGCTCAAATCGGTCGCCAAGCTGGCCTGGGGTTATCTTCAGGCGCGGCGCATCCTGAAGCGGATCGGCGCCGAGGCCGTGGTCGGCTTCGGCGGCTACGCCTCGCTGCCGGGGGTGCTGGCCGGATCGCATCTCGGTCTGCGCACGGTGCTGCACGAGCAGAATGCGGTGATGGGCCGGGCCAATCGCCTGGCCGCCGGCAAGGCCGATATTCTCGCGACCTCCTTCGCCGAGGTTTCCGCGGTCGCCGCGTCGGATCGCGGCAAGATCGTGGTCACCGGTAATCCCGTGCGCGCCGCCATCGCGGCCCTCAACACCAAGCCCTATGCCCTGCCCGACACAACCGGGAGCCTTCGGATCTTCGTCGTCGGCGGCTCCCAGGGCGCGCGGGTGTTCAACGAGATCATGCCCAAGGCAATCTGCCGCCTGCCCGAGGCGCTGCGCCGCCGGATCAAGCTGGTCCAACAGGTGCGCGGCAACGATCTGGAGGAAATCCAGGCGGTCTATTCCGACTGCGGCGTACACCCGGAACTGCAGCCCTTCTTCGACGACGTGCCCGAACGCCTGAAGGCGGCGCATCTGGTGATCAGCCGCTCCGGCGCCTCGACCGTGGCCGAGCTGGCGGCGGCCGGGCGCCCCGCGATCATGGTGCCCTACCCCTTCGCCACCGACGATCACCAGACCGCCAATGGCGAGGCCCTGGCCCGCGCCGGCGGCGGCTGGGTGATGCAGCAACGCGACCTGACGGCCGAGGTTCTGGCCGACAAGCTGCGCGAACTGTTCGAACACCCGACGGCGCTGGCCGAAGCGGCTTCGGCGGCGCGTGGCTTCGCCAGGATGAACGCCGCGCAGAAGCTGGCCGATCTGATCGCCGGAGAAAAGCCCGGCAACGGCGCCACGCAACGCGGGGAGGTGGCGGCATGAGAGCGCTTCCCCTCGATATCGGCCTGATCCACTTCGTCGGCATCGGCGGCATCGGCATGAGCGGCATCGCCGAGATCCTGCACAACCTGGGCTATCAGGTTCAGGGCAGCGACATCGCCGAGAGCGCCAACGTGCGCCGCCTGCGCGGTCTGGGCATTTCGGTCGAGATCGGCCACCGGGCGGAGAACGTCGCCGAGGCTTTGGTCGTGGTCATCTCCTCGGCGGTCAAGAGCGACAACCCGGAAGTCCAGGCGGCGCGGGCGCGCTTCATTCCGATCGTGCGCCGCGCGGAGATGCTGGCCGAACTGATGCGCCTGAAATGGTGCATCGCCGTCGGCGGCACCCACGGCAAGACCACCACGACATCAATGGTCGCCAATCTGCTGGACGGCGCCGGGCTGGACCCGACGGTGATCAACGGCGGCATCATCAATGCCTACGGCACCAACGCCCGGCTCGGCGAGGGCGAGTGGATGGTGGTCGAGGCCGACGAGAGCGACGGCACCTTCACCAAGCTGCCCGCGACCATCGCCGTGGTCACCAACATCGATCCCGAGCACCTCGATCACTACGGCTCGGAAGAAGCGCTGCACAGGGCCTTCGAGACCTTCGTGGAGAACATCCCCTTCTACGGCTTCGCCGTGCTCTGCATCGACCATCCCTCGGTGCAGGCGCTGATCGGGCGCATCTCCGACCGCAGGATCATCACCTACGGCGTCTCGCCGCAGGCCGACGTGCGGGCCGAGAACATCGTCATGTCGCCCGAGGGCGCGACCTTCGACGTGGTGCTCAACGACCGCGGCAGCGAGCTGCGCCAGCGCCGCGAAAAGCTGTTCCTGCCGATGGTCGGCGACCACAACGTCATGAACGCCCTGGCCGCGATCACCGTGGCCGAGGAAATGGGCATCGCCGAGGACGACCTGCGCAAGGCCCTGGCGGCCTTTGGCGGCGTCAAGCGGCGCTTCACCAAGACCGGCGAGGCCGGTGGGGTGAGCGTGATCGACGACTACGGCCACCATCCCGTGGAAATCGCCGCCGTGCTGCGCGCCGCCCGCCAGGCCGCCGGCGACTCCCAGGTCATCGCCGTGGTGCAGCCGCATCGCTTCACCCGCCTGCGCGACCTCTTCGAGGGCTTCTGCTCCTGTTTCAACGACGCCGACCGGGTCATCGTCGCCGACGTCTATCCCGCCGGCGAGGCGCCGATCGAGGGCATCGACAAGGACGCCCTGGCCGAAGGCCTGCGCGCGCGCGGCCATCGTCATGTCGAGCCGCTCGCCGATGCCGCCGCGCTGCCGGCGATGATCGCCGCGGTGTCCGGCCCTGGCGATCTGGTGGTCTGCCTCGGCGCGGGCAACATCACGGCCTGGGCCAATGAGCTTCCGGAGCAGCTGGCGGCGCTGCAAGCCGGCCCGGCGGCGAACGCGGGAGGTGCAGGATGATGGCGGCCCGCGCCCTGCCCGCGCTGATCGAGCGTCTGCCCGCCGTACGCGGCCGGCTGACGGAGAACGCGCCGCTCGACAAGATCACCTGGTTCCGCGTCGGCGGTCCGGCGGAGGTGATGTTCCGCCCGGCCGACCGCGAGGATCTGATCGCTTTCCTGCGTGACAAACCCGCCGATGTCCCCGTGACCGTGCTCGGCGTCGGCTCCAACTCCCTGGTGCGCAGCGGCGGCGTGCGCGGCGTGGTGCTGCGCCTCGGCCGCGATTTCGCCCAGGCGCAGGCTAAGGGCGAAAGCCTGCTGTGCGGCGGCTCCTGCCTCGACGTCAACGCGGCGATGGCGGCCCAGCAGGCCGGAATCGCCGGTCTCGAGTTCCTGGCCGGGGTGCCGGGCACGATCGGCGGCGGCGTGCGCATGAACGCCGGGGCCTACGGAAAGGAATTCAAGGACGTGCTGCGCTGGGCCGAAGCGGTCGAGCCGAACGGCACGCTGCACCGCCTGACGCCCGACGAGCTCGACTTCGCTTACCGCCATTCCGCCCTGCCGAAGGATTGGATCGTGCTGCAGGCCGAGCTGCAAGGCGAGGCCGGCGACCCGGACGAGATCGCCGCGCGAATCAAGGAAATCCAGGATGCGCGGGCGGCGTCGCAGCCGATCCGCACCCGCACCGGCGGCAGCACCTTCAAGAACCCGCCGGGCGAGAAGGCCTGGCAGCTGATCGACGCGGCCGGCTGCCGCGGTCTCAAGATCGGCGACGCGCAGGTCTCCGAGCTGCACTGCAACTTCCTGATCAACACCGGCGCGGCCAGCGCCGAGGACCTGGAAAACCTGGGCGAGGAAGTTCGCCGCCGGGTCAAGGCCAGCAGCGGCATCGAACTGGAGTGGGAAATTCGCCGCATCGGCGTCAAGGGAGACAGGCCATGACCCGGGTGGCGGTACTGATGGGCGGCCCCTCGGCCGAGCGCGAGGTTTCCCTGGTCACCGGCCGGGCCTGCTCCGATGCCCTGCGCGCCAAGGGCTACGAGGTCACCGATATCGATTTCCAGCGCGATCTCGGAGCCCTGCTCAAAGCCCTGGATCCGGCTCCGGACGTGGTTTTCAACGCCCTGCACGGCCCCTACGGCGAGGATGGCTGCGTCCAGGGTCTGCTCGAGATCATGGGCCTACCCTATACCCATTCCGGCGTGCTCGCCTCTTCGCTGGCGATGGACAAACAGGCCGCCAAGCAGATCTTCACCGCCAGCGGCCTGACCTGCCCGGATGGGCGTGTGGTCAGCCGCCGGGAAGTTCTCGCCGGCGACGTCCTGGAGCGGCCCTATGTGGTCAAGCCGGTTCGCGAGGGCTCCTCGGTCGGCGTCATCATCGTGCGCGAGGGCAGCAACGAACTGGCCCGCCTGGCTCAGGACTGGAGTTTCGGCGAGGAGGTTCTGGTCGAACCCTTCATCGAAGGCCGCGAGCTCACCGTCGCGGTGATGGGCGACCGCGCCCTGGCGGTCACCGAGCTGCGCACCAAGGAAGGTTTCTACGACTACACCGCCAAGTACACCTCGGGTAAGACCGAGCACATCGTGCCGGCGCCGGTGCACGCCCAAACCTATCAGGCCGCTCTCGACGCGGCCTTGAAAGCGCACCAGGTCCTCGGCTGCAAGGGCGTGACCCGCGCCGATTTCCGCTACGACGACACCCAGGGCGAGCCGGGCCAGCTCTATCTGCTGGAGATCAACACCCAGCCGGGTATGACGCCGCTCAGCCTGGTGCCGGAGCAGGCCGCCTACCTCGGCATGTCCTTCGAGGACCTGGTCGCCTGGATGCTGGAGGACGCGCGATGAGCCTCTGGCCGTTCTCCGGGAAAGACACCAAGACCAACCCCAAGGCCCGGCCCAAGGGCAAGGGCCGCGCCACGGCACGTGCCAAGCAGCCGCCGCGCAAGCCGGCCGCGAGCGGCCGCCTGCTGCGCGCCTCCCTGCTGGCCTTGCTGCTGCTTGCCGCCACCGCCTTGAGCTTCGCCGGCCTGCGGCTGGGCCTGGCCGAGGATATCGGCGGACGAATCGGCGAGAGCGCCTACGCGGCCACCGCGGCGCTCGGACTCAAGGTCGAGGACGTGCTGGTCGAGGGCCGCGAGCGTACCGATGGCGCGGAGATCCTGGACATTCTCGCCGTCGAGCGCGGCACCGCGATCCTGCGCCTCGATAGCGCGGCCGCCCGCGAGAAGCTGGAAGCGCTTCCCTGGGTCAAGCAGGCGACGGTTCAGCGCCGCCTGCCGGGGATCGTCTACATCAGCCTGATCGAACGCCAGCCGATGGCGCTGTGGCAGCTCCGCGGCGACCTGCGGGTCATCGACCAGGATGGCGAAGTCATTCCGGGAGCCGAGGCGAAACGCTTCGCCGATCTGCCCCTGGTGGTCGGCGAGGGCGCTCCCGAGCACACCGCGGCGCTGCTGGCCATGCTGGCGAGCGATCCGGCGCTCAACGCCCTGGTCGATGCCGCGGTTCGGGTCAGCGACCGGCGCTGGAACCTGCGCCTGCGCGGCGGCATCGACGTGCGCCTGCCCGAGGAAGCGGCCGGCGCCGCCTGGGCGCAGCTGGCGCGGATCGAGCGCGAGCACGGGCTGCTGTCCCGCGACGTCGTGCTGATCGATTTGCGACTGCCCGACCGCCTGATCGTCCGCACGTCCGGCGACGGCGAGGAAGAAGAAAACACCATCGAAGCGCAGCCCACCTCCGGAGAGAGCACCTGACCATGACCAAGAAGCCGGGCCGCAACCGCAATGGAATCTATGCCGCGCTCGATGTTGGCAGCAGCAAGGTCTGCTGCTTCATCGCCAAGCGCGAGGCCGGCGAGCGAGGGCTGCGCGTGACCGGCATCGGCCAGCAGGTCAGCCGCGGCGTCAAGAACGGCGCCGTGATCGATATGGAAGCCGCCCAGCGCTCGATCTCCGCGGCGGTGCAGGCCGCCGAGCAGATGTCGGGCGAAACCATCGAACAGGTGGTGACCAACCTGTCGGGCGGCTACCCGGCCTCGCGCCATGTCGGCGTCGAGGTCTCGATCGCCGGTCACGAGGTCGGCGACCTGGACCTCCACCGCGCCCTGTCCCAGGGCCACGCCGTCGAGGGCATGCATGGCCAGCCCGAGAAGGGCCGGCAGCTGATCCACTCGATTCCCACCGCCTACACCATCGACGGCAGCCGCGGCATCCGCGATCCGCGCGGCATGTATGGCGAGCGCCTCGGCGTCAACATGCACGTCGTCACCGCGGCCTCGGGCCCGGTTCGCAATCTGGCCACCTGCGTACAACGCAGCCATCTGGATCTCGGCGGCTTCGTGGTCACGCCCTTCGCCTCCGGCCTCGCCAGCCTGGTCGAGGATGAGCGCGAGCTCGGCGTCACGCTGATCGACATGGGCGGCGGCACGACCTCGATCGCGGTGTTCTTCGAGGGCAATGTGATCCACTGCGACGTCGTGCCGGTCGGCGGCCATCACGTCACCAACGACGTGGCGCGCGGCCTCTCCACGCCGCTGGCCACCGCCGAGCGCTTGAAGACCCTCTACGGCCACGCGGTCGCCAGCGTCGCGGACCGCAGCGAAGCCATCGAAGTGCCACAGGTCGGCGAGGAGGACAGCGGCGAAAGCCATCAGGTCCCGCGCTCCCTGCTGGTCGGCATCATTCAGCCCCGGCTCGAGGAAACCTTCGAGCTGGTGCGCTCGCGCCTGGAGGCCAGCGGCTTCGACAAGCTCGGCGGCCGCCGCGTGGTGCTCACCGGCGGCGCCTGCCAGCTCCCAGGGATGCGCGAGCTGGCGGCACTCATTCTCGACAAGCAGGTGCGGATCGGTCGCCCGGTCCACCTGCGCGGCCTCGCCGAGGCCACCGGCGGACCGGCCTATGCCACCTGCGCCGGATTGCTCACCTACGCCTTACAGGCGGAGTCGGCTCTGCCCCTTCGGGGGCGGCCGCAGGAGAAAGGGGCTGACGGCCTAATCGGCCGTCTAAGCCATTGGATCCGTGAATATTTCTAACAACTACACACCCCTGAAAGGGAGCGTGCCGCGGGCTCAGGGCGCGTTCTTCGCCGGTTTGACCGGCAGCAATGAGCTCTTTCCGCATCAACCCCTGGCCGGACTCTCCCCGGCCGGTCAGCACTAGGGCCAGTGGAGGCAAAAATGGGTTTAAATCTTAGCGTTCCGAAAACCGAAGACCACCTCAAGCCGCGGATCACCGTGATCGGTGTCGGCGGAGCCGGCGGTAATGCCGTCAACAACATGATCCAGTCCAATCTCGGCGGGGTCGAGTTCCTGGTCGCCAACACCGACGCCCAGGCGATCAACGGCTCGGTCTGCGAACAGCGGATCCAGCTCGGCCGCAACATCACCGGCGGTCTGGGCGCCGGTGCGAGGCCGGAGATCGGCCGCGCCGCCGCCGAGGAAGCGATGGACGAGGTCCTGGCGCATCTCGAAGGCGCGCACATGGCCTTCATCGCCGCCGGCATGGGCGGCGGCACCGGTACCGGCGCCGCTCCGGTGATCGCCCGGGCCGCCCGCGAGGCCGGCATCCTGACCGTCGGCGTGGTGACCAAGCCTTTCCAGTTCGAGGGCATCCACCGCATGCGCCTGGCCGAGGAAGGCATCAACGAGCTCACCGAGCACGTCGATACCCTGATCATCATCCCGAACCAGAATCTGTTCCGGGTCGCCAATGAGAAGACGACCTTCGCGGACGCCTTCAAGATGGCCGACGACGTGCTCTATTCGGGCGTGCGCGGCGTCACCGATCTGATGGTCATGCCGGGCCTGATCAACCTCGACTTCGCCGACATCCGCTCGGTGATGACCGAGATGGGCAAGGCGATGATGGGCACCGGCGAGGGCGAAGGCGACAACCGCGCCATCGCTTCGGCCGAGGCCGCGATTTCCAACCCGCTCCTCGACGACGTGTCGATGCGCGGCGCGCGCGGCGTGCTGATCAACATCACCGGCGGCGCCGACATGACGCTGTTCGAAGTCGACGAAGCCGCCAACCGGATTCGCGACGAGGTCGACCCCGATGCCAACGTCATCTTGGCTCGACCGTCGAGAGAGGGGGCCGCGGGTCGGGGGGCCGGGTCGATGTGGGGCGGGGGGGCGGACCGAGGGGGGGGGGGGGGGGGCGGGGGGGGGGGGGGGCGGGGGGGGGGGGCGGGGGGGCGGGGGGGGAGGGGCGGGCCGGGGGTGGGGGGAGGGCGAGGCGCGGGGGGGGGGCGGGTGGGGGGATGCAGCAGCCGGAGAAGGCGCCGGAGCCGCAGCGCGAGCCGAAGCGGGAAGCCTTCCGCGAACCGCGTTTCGAAACCAAGCGCGACTCCGCTCCGGCACCCGCGATGCCGGCGGCAACGCAACCGGCCCCTGCTCAGCAGACCGCGTCTCAGCCTGCTGCGCCGGTGGCGCGCAGCGCCGAGTCCGCGGCTCGGGCCACGGCGCCTCAGTCGGCTACCGCCGGATTGGGCGTGATGCAGACCGCAAGCGCTGGCGGCACTGCCACGGCAACGGCCGCCATGCCGGCGCCGCAAGCCGCTCCGCAGGCTCAGTCCAAGGCGAAACCGGCCGAGCCGGCGCGCCAGCAGAACCTGCACGGCTTCGAGGAAAATCGCTCGGCACGGCGCATGCAGGCGGAAGAGGATGAGCTGGATATCCCTGCCTTCCTCCGCAGACAGGCCAACTAAGGCTTTTACTTACCTCCCGTGAGCCTCCTGGGCCGGCTTTCTAGATCAGAAAGCCGGCCCTTTTTTCTTTTCTTCCAGCCTAAGACGTCCCTAGGCCAAAGCTTGTGGCCGGGGACCGCGAAGCGTGTCGGCGGCGGCCGAAACGGCGTCGCCGCGTCCAAGGCCAAGTCCTTGGGAATGTCGCTTCGTCGTGCTTGAGACACCCGTTTCTTACACCTATAGTCAGGCGATTCCGTGGAGCCGAGCGGATCGCGTGGATGGCGCGATCCGGTGACCGGCTTCAACGATCCTGCGATAGGGCTGGGTCGTGAGATCTCGGAGATCAATGAGGTCCCACCGCTACCGGGCGGGCGGGCGCTCCTCAATATCGATCTCGATCTCCAGCGGGTCGCCGACGCCGCGTTCGATTCCGCAGCCGCGGGCGACGCCGGACATGATGGGAGCGTTGGTCGCGCTCGATCCGCGCAACGGCGAAGTGCTCGCGCTGGTCGCAAGGCCTTCTTACGATCCGAACGACTTTGCGGGCGGCATCGACTCGGCAACGTGGCGAACGCTGACGTCGGACGAGTGGCAGCCATTGCAGAATCGCGCGATTGCCGGCCAGTACGCCCCGGGTTCGACGTTCAAAGCCATCATGGCTGTTGCAGGGCTTGCGGAAAACGAGACGACGGTCGACGACACTGTGTTCTGCCCAGGCTACTTCCGGCTCGGCCGCCGTACCTATGGTTGCTGGAAGCGCAGCGGCCACGGCTCGGTCAATCTCACGGATGCGCTAGTTCACTCGTGCGACGTCTACTTCTACCAGCTCGGTGTCAAGCTGGGGATCGAGCGGATCGCGCGGTATGCGAGAGCTTTCGGACTCGGTTCCGTGACCGGCCTCGATCTCGCTGGAGAGAAACCTGGCCTGGTGCCGACGCCCGAGTGGAAGGAACGCGTCAAGGACGAGCCGTGGCAGGCAGGAGAAACGGTGTCGGTCGCGATCGGGCAGGGCGCGAACCTCGTGACATCGTGCAGCTCGCCAACGCGTTCGCGGCGCTCGGCAACGGCGGGAAGCTGATCGAGCCACGGATCCTGTTCGACGGCTCGAGACGTGGGACGGCATGCCCGTCGATCAGAGGGCGACCCGCCAAAGGTTCGCAACGTCGGTGTCGCTCCCGACGTACTCAAGATGGTGACGCGGTCTCTGGTGGCCGTTGTCAGCGAGCCGCGGCGGTACCGGTGGCCGGGCCCGCGTGCCGGGGATCGAGGTCGCCGGCAAGACCGGCACGACGCAGGTCGTCAGTCTCGAACCTGATCAAGGATCTCGAGGACGAAGGACGTTCCGATGCAGTACCGCGACCATGCGCTCTTCGCGGCCTTCGCGCCGGCGAGCAATCCGGAGATCAGCATTGCGGTCGTCGTCGAGCACGCGGGCTCGGGCGGCGGCACGGTCGCGGCGCCGATCGCCCAGAATGTGCTCGCGCGCTACTTCGAGAAGCGGGCCGAGCGGCTCGAAGCGGAGGCGACGCGCGGATGCGGGAGTGGAGACCGAAAACGCGCTGGAGAGTGACACCGCGAACGCTCCTCGAGGCTGCCGATGCTCGCGATTGATCGGCGCTCGATCCAGAACTTCGACTGGGTGCTGCTTTCGGAATCGTCGTCGTCCTGATCGGGCTCGGCCTGCTCAACCTCCTCTCCGCGTCGCACGCCGACGTCGAGACGGGCTTCTCGATCTACTTCCGCCGCCAGCTCATCGCGCTCGGTGTGGTGACGGCGGCCATCGTCGCGCTCTGCGCGATCGACTATCGGCGGCTCGCGCGCTGGCGATGCCGCTCTACGTCGCGAGCCTGCTCTTCGCGCTGATGCCCGTGCTGATCTCGCCGATGACCCGGGGCGCGCAGGCGTGGTTGTTCGAGGGCCGCGGGCAGCCCTCCGAGATCGCGAAGATCGGGTTGATCCTGGCGCTCTCGCGGTACTTCCAGCGGAACCCGCCGAACGAGATCACGTCACTCACGCAACTCGGTCGTCCGCTGGCGATCATCGGCTTGCCCGTCGGAGTGATCGCGTTGCAGCGGGACACCGGTGTCGCACTGCTGACGTTGCTGATCGGCATCACCTTCCTGCCGTTCGTGAGGATTCCGTGGAAGGCGTGGGCGAGCATTGCCGTCGCAGGGATCGCGGCGCTCGTCTCCTTCTGGTTGTTCGGCCTGCGCGACTACCAGCGCACACGGATCCTGGATTTCCTCGACCCTGCGCGCGATCCGCTCGCGTCGGGCTACCAGGCGATCCAGTCGCGCATCGCGATCGGCTCGGGCGGGCTGTTCGGCATCGGCTGGATGGAGGGCACGCAGACCCAGCTTCGCTTCCTGCCGACGCAACACACGGACTTCGCATTCTCGGTCCTGGCGGAGGAATGGGGCTTCCTCGGGAGCGCGCTGACGCTCTCGGCCTACTTGCTGATGCTGCTCTGGGGCCTGTGGGTCGCGCGCAACGCGAAGGATGCGTTCGGCTCGATGCTTGCCGTCGGGGTCGTCGGCACGCTCTTCTGGCCGGCGACGATCAACGTGGCGATGGTGCTCGGCCTAGCGCCTGTCATCGGCGTGCCGCTGCCGTTCTTCTCGTACGGCGGCTCGTCGCTGATCTCCGCCGGGATTGCCGTCGGCTTGCTCCTCTCGATGTCTCGATGCGTCGATACACGTTCAGAATGTCTCGCGTCGCTGCGTTCTTCGACATGGACAAGACGCTGATCGCCGAGAACTCGGCGGTGCTCTACGTGCGCCATCGCCATGCGCTGGGCGAGATCGGTGCCTGGGATCTCGCGAAGGGTCTCGGGGCCTACGTCCGGTACAAGCTCGGCGTGCTCGATGACGCAGGCGTGGGCGCGTGACGATGGTCGCGCACTTCGCAGGCCTCGAAGACGATTCCGAGTTGTGCGCCGACGGTCGCGTGTTCTTCGAGAGCGTTGCGCCCGTGGATCTTCCCGGAAGCGGAGCGGATCGTCGCCGACCATCTCGCGAAAGGGCACATCGTCGCGATCGTCTCGGGCGCCACGCGCTACATCGTCGAGCCGATGGCCGATCACCTCGGCATCGCCCACACGCTCTGCACACGCCTCGAAGCCGTCGACGGAGTGCTCACGGGCAAGGTCGAGGAGCCCGTGTGTCTCGACGAGGGGAAGATCCACTGGGTGAAGGAGCTGATGCGGACCGAGGAGATCGATCTCGCGCGCAGCTTCTTCTACACCGACTCCGTGACCGATCTGCCGCTGCTCGACCTCGTGGGCCATCCGGTCGTCACGAACCCGGACCCGATGCTCTACGCACCGAGGCCGTTCGTCGCTTGGCCTGTACGGTTCTTCGCGCCGCCGTCGCGCTAGCGGTTCGGATTACAAGATCCGCGCGCGCATCAGAACCCGATGTCGCGCCCGTGTCGGTGGGGAGCTGTCATCCGGACAGCTCCGCGAAGGTTGGCCGGGTTGCTCTCTAGCCATGAGCCTCCCTTCAAGACGGACGCGGAGCCATCTCTCGTTGACGTCCATTCCCATACGTTGCCGGCGAGATCGTGATGACCGAACGGCCCGGGAACACCGGTACGCCCGCCCACCTCGGGTGCCGTCCTCGAACCGTTGTTCCACACCGCGGCATCGCTGCGCCACGCGTCTCCCCACGCGTATACCCGGCGCTCGCTGCCGCGGGCGGCGAACTCCCACTCCCGGCTTCAGTCGGGAGACGCTTTCGATGCTGCGCAGTAGGCGGCGGCATCACTTTGGCTGACATGACGAACTGGTTCGCTCGGGTTCGCGGCGCTCCGAAAGGTCAAACCGCGCACCGGTAGGAGCCCGACGGTGCTGAACCCAGCGCGCTCGGCAGTGGTCACCGTTCCTTGCGCTTCCGCCACCGCGGCGAACTCCGCGACCGTGACCTCCATCGGGTCGAGCAGGAACGGACCGACCGTGACCTCACGGAGTTCCTCGTCGTCGTAGGGCCTGGCACCGCAGTCGGCCCCACTCGCGCGGCATTGCGCGTACGCGGCGGTGAGTTCGTCGGCCGTCGATCCCATCTGGAATGTTCCGGAGAGCGGGCGGAGTTCCGACGGCACGGCTGCTTCCACCCGAGCCGTGTTCGGCTCAGTCGGTGCATCTCGCTCTCCGATGAACCAGACCAGCACGGCGATCGACAGCGCGAGGCCCAGAGCCGCGGCGACTCGAAGGGGCCAGCGCGATGGGCGCAGCATGGCTGCGACGTCGTCTGGCGTGATGGCTTGAGTCGCGCCGGCGCCAGGCTCGACCGGGCGGCTTTCTTCACAGAACTCGTTTGCAAGGTCGCCACAGCGTGCGAAGCGCTCGGCAGGATCGACGCGAATCGCCCGCACTGACAGCGGCAGCGGCGCGCGCCGGGAGTTCCGCTCGGTTCCCGATCGGTTCGGGCTGCCCGCGAAGCTTCGAGGCCATGATGTCTCGCGCTGTTTCCCCACTGTGCGGCGGCTCACCGCCCAGGGCTTCATAGAGCACGACGCCGAGGCTGTATTGATCGTACTGCGGGCCAAGGGCGCGGTCGGCGGCTTCTGGGGGCATGTATCTCGGAACGCCAATTGCGGATCCCACGGCTGTCAGCTGGCTCTGCGATGACAGCGCCGCCGCAATTCCGAAGTCCGACAAGTAGGCGTTGCCGCTCGCGTCGAACAGGATGTTCGCCGGGCTGACATCGCGGTGGATGATTCCCTTGTCGTGTACGTAGTCGAGCGCAGCGGCGAGCTGCGGAAGCCAGGTGCAAATGGCCGTGTACGAGACCGGGCCGTGCTCGATCGTCGCGAAGAAGTCGCCGCCCGCCACGTATTGAACGACGCAATAGGGCACGTCGTGGTGCTCACCCAGATCGTAGATTTCGATGATGTGAGGGTGCTGGCCGAGCAGCGCCAGATCGGAGACTTCGCGCGCAAAGCGCGTCCGGAAGCCTGGCATCTCGATCAGGGAAGGCAGTGGCATCTTGACCACCACCTGTCGACGCATCTTCTGATCCACGGCGCGCCAAGCGGTCGCCATCCCGCCTTTGCCAAGTGGCGCCACGAGTTCGTAGCGATCACCGAGCAGTTCGCCGGGTTGCAATGAACTCTCCAACAAGCGCCGCCTATCGAGTGCGGCCGAGGGGGTGTTCTGGCCCGCGGCCCCCTGCGCCGTGGTCACGAGCGACTTCGTGACCTGCCCACTCCAGCTTCGCGATCTACCGAGCCCAGCTTCGCGATCTACCGCGCCCAGCTTCGCGATCTACCGCGCCCAGCTTCGCGATCTACCGCGCCCAAGAGCGGCTACAGCAGCTTCGAGATCATCTCTTCGAACGCGGCCTTCGGGCGGGCGCCCTGGAGCTGCTGGACGACCTGGCCATTCTGGAATGCGAGGACGGTCGGGATTGCGCGAACGCCGTACTTGCCGGGAGTCTGCGGGCTTTCGTCGATGTTCATCTTGACCACCTTGATCTGGCCGGCGTACTGCTCAGCAAGCTGGTTGATGATCGGAGAGATCTGGCGACACGGCGCGCACCACTCGGCCCAGAAGTCCAAGACGACGGGCTTATCGGAATTGAGTACCTCGGCTTCGAAGGTTGCGTCGGTAACTTCTGCGGTGCCTGCCATCGATTCTCTCCTTTCCTCGTTTTGCCCGAGTGGGTGCACATGGTTAGCGCGCTGCGCGTCCGTCCGCCCGGCGTAGAACGTTCGATGCCGAAGGGTCGCGCGTTGTCTCACATGGTCGCGACATGGTCGCGAATCGCCCCGGGGGCTCTACACTCGGCCGGGTGAACGATTCCGCAAACGACCCGTCCGTGTTGGAGCGCGTGCGGCTTGTTCTCGCGACGAGCATCCGCGTCAAGCAAGAGTTGCTGGAGAAATCCTTCGGACGCGATCGCGGAAGCCGCGCGCATGGTCGCAGATGCGTTCGTGAGAGGCGCGAAGGTGCTGTTGGTCGGAAACGGTGGTTCAGCGTCGGATGCACAACACATCGCGGCCGAGTGGGTGGGGCGTTATGTCAGCGAACGACGGCCGCTGCCAGCGATCGCGCTCACTGCGAACACGTCCGAGTTGACCGCGATCGGGAACGACTTCGGGTTCGAGCAGCTGTTTGCACGCGGCGTTGCGGCGCACGGTGTCGCCGGGGATGTCGTGATCGCGCTATCGACCTCCGGCAACTCGCCGAACATCCTGGCGGCCATTGCCGTTGCGCGCGCCCGCGGTCTCCGGACCATCGGTTTGACCGGCGCGAGCGGCGGCGCGCTGGCGTCGAAGGTGGATCTCGTGATCCGCGTCCCGTCTGACGAGACTCCGCGGATCCAGGAATCCCACATCACGATCTGTCACGCGATCTGCGAGGTCGTGGACGAGATGATCCTCGGCGAAGGACCCGCCGGGAAGAGTGCTCGGTGAGCCGCCCCCCGCGCCCGATCGACCGCAGCAAGCTTCGCACGGCGCCCGCGCGGCGCCGACCAGTAAGGTGAAGATCAGAGACGAAGCGAAGCCACATGAACCCGGCCGGTCGTTGGCGGGCTTCATCGAAGACCTGCCCGACATCCTCGGAGCTTCCGAGCTGCGCGCCGCGATCGATGCCTGGGCTCGTGCATCCGAACAGGACCGAACTGTCCTCTTTGGGTTCGGGGCTCACTTGATCAAGGTCGGCCTGGCACCGGTCGTCGTGGATTTGCTCGAGCGTCGCGCGATCAGCGGATTGATGATGAACGGCGCAGGCTGCGTCCACGATCTCGAACTTGCCATGATGGGTCGCACGAGCGAGGACGTGGGTGAGGCCCTCGACGACGGGTCGTTTGGCATGGCGCGCGAGTCGACCGAGCGGCTCAACAACGCAATCAAGAGCGGGGACGTCGACGGTCTCGGGATGGGTGCAGCGGTCGGTCGTGAGATCCTCGCCGGCAGCTACCGATACAAGGATCGCTCCGTGCTCGCGACCGCCAGTCGGTTGGGCATTCCGGTCACGGTCCATGTCGCGGTCGGAACCGATATCCATCACATGCATGCCGGGCGCAGACGGGGCCGCGCTCGGCGCGACGAGCTACCGCGATTTCGAACTCCTCGCCGGGGTCGTCGCAACGCTCGAGGGCGGTGTGATCTTCAACGTCGGATCTGCCGTCATCCTGCCGGAGGTCTTCTTGAAGGCGCTGTCGATGGCCCGCAACCTCGGGTACGGCGTGCGTCGGTTCACGTCCGTCAATCTCGATTTCGTCCGTCAGTACCGGCCTACGATCAACGTCGTCGAGCGTCCGACGCGCACCGGCGGTCGCGGGATCACGCTGATCGGGCACCACGAGATCATGGTCCCGCTGCTCGCGGCCGGCTATCTCGAGGCGCGATAGCGCCGTCCAAGGGCGCGCGAGGGCAGTCGCAGAAAGGGCAGAATCCCGCGGCACGCCGCGGTCGTCGCGCGAAGAGACCGTCCTGATGGGGCGGATCACGCTCGTCGAGGGCGACATCACGGCGCAGGAAGTCGACGCGATCGTGAATGCGGCGAACAGCTCGCTCGTGCTCGGGAGCGGCGTGGCGGGCGCGATACGCGAGCGCGGCGGGCCGACCATCCAGGCGGAATGCGAGCGCATCGGCGCCGATCGAGGTCGGTGGTGCGGCGGTGACGGGCGCCGGAGCCCTGCCGGCGCGGTTCGTCATCCATGCCGCCGGAATGCCACTCGGCGGCCAGGCGCGACGGAGAGCGTACCGCTCGAGTGTTCGAGCGAGCTTCGCGCTGGCGGCCGAGCGCGGCTGCCGCACGCTCGCCTGCCCGGCCATCGGCGCGGGCGTGGGCGGACTCGCGCTCCAGCGCTCCGCCGAGATCTCGATCGAGGAGGCGCGTGCGCACTTCGCCGGAGCCCAGGCCGCAGGGGCGCCGGCGCTCGAGGAGATCCGCTTCGTGCTGTTCGGCGAGCCCGCGTTCCGCGTGTTCGAGATGGTTCACGACGCCGCGCGCGTCCAGGCGCAGATGGAGCGACTGAAGCGCCGCTGAGCCCCGAGGTCTCGGGACTCGCCCTCGAGCCCGGAGCCGGCGCCCAGCGAGCATGGGGGGGCAGACCGTATACTCCCGCTCTTCGAGCGCCGGTCTCGTCCCCCCGTCGCCCGCGTTTCCCGCACCTTGGTGGGTCTGCCTGGGAGCTTTCATGGTCGAATTCCAGCAGATTGCGGCCGCGCTCTATCTCGCGGCCGGGGTCGGCGCCCTGCTCGGGGTGGCGCTGGGGAAGCCGCGGATGGAGAAGGGTGCGGTCGATCGGGTTGGCGGTCGGCGCGATCGTCCAGACTGCATGGCCTTTGCGACGCTGCACCGTCTGTCCGAACTCGCCGCCGGTAACCGATCCTGCCCATGGCGATCTCGTTCACAGTCTTGGATCGGCGTGTTGTTCCTCCTCGCCCTGATGTGGCGGCTCCGGATTCCGGCGCTGACCGGAGCAGTCGGGCCAGTTGCGTTTCTCGCCGTATTCGTTGCATCGATGCGGCTCTCGACACCCGGTTCGCCAGGTTTTGAGACGTCGGGCTCTTGGCCGCACCTACACGTGCTGCTCGCGAGCGCGGGCCTCGGCCTGCTCGGCCGTCGCCGGCGTCGCGGGGCTCTTCTTCCTGCTCGAGCACCGCCGCCTGAAGCAGAAGCGCAAGGTCGCGGCGGCCTATCCCATGCCCTCGCTCGAGGCGCTCGATCGCGTGAACGCGGTGTCGCTCGCGGTCGGGTTTCCGCTCCTGACGCTGGGTCTCGTGACCGGCGTGCTGTGGCTGCGCGCCGCTTACGGCGTGCTCTGGCAGGGCAACAGCCACGAGATCTGGACCGTTGTCGCGTGGGCGATCTACGCCGGGCTTGATGCTTGCGCGCTTCGTCGGCCACCAGGGCGCGCGCCAGGCGGCGAGCGCGGTCGCCGGCTTCGTCTTCCTGCTCTTCGCGGTGGTCGGCGTGGGGGTGCTCGCGTGAAGATCCTGCTGATCGGCATGAATCACCGCACAGCGCCCATCGAGTTGCGCGAGCGATTCGCTGTCCCGGATGTCGCGGCCGGTGCTGCGAAGCTCGTCGAGGCGGACGAACTCGACGAGGTCGTGCTCCGTCTCGACCTGCAACCGGGTCGAGCTGATCGCGCTGACGCACCAGCCGGACGCAGCGAGACATCGGCTCCACGACTTCTTCGTGCGCGGTCTCGGATCTGACGTGGAACCGGTTCACGAGGAAAATCTCTACGAGTTCTGGGATCGTGATGTTGTTCGCCATGTGTTTCGCGTCGCGTCTGCGATGGACTCGATGGTGATCGGCGAACCCCAAATCCTGGGACAGCTGAAGGACGCCTATCGAACTTCGGTCGAGGCGAACGCGTGCGGCCCGGTGCTTTCTCGGCTCTTCCAGCGAGCGTTCTCGACCGCGAAGCGCGTCAAGAACGAGACGCGGATCGCGGAGCGGCCCGTGTCCGACGCCAAGGTCGCCGTCGATCTCGCGAAGCAGATCTTCGAACGACTCGACGGCAAGCGCGCGCTGCTCGTGGGCGCCGGCGAGATGATCGAAGCGTCGATCGTCTCTCTCCGCCGTGAAGGTCTCGTGTCACTTGCAGTCGCGAATCGGACGGTCGCGCACGCCGAGGAACTCGCCGGCGATTCGGCGCGACGGCGCACGGCCTCGATGAAGGTCCGACTGCGCTGCTCGTCGATGCCGACATCGTTCTCACGTGCGTCGCCGGCAGCACCCCGATCGTCACGCGGCAGTGTGTCGAGGAAGCGCTGCGCAAGCGGCGGCACCGGCCGTTCTTCCTGATCGATCTCGGCGTTCCGCGCAACGTCGACCCGGCGGTGAACGATCTCGACAACGCCTACCTCTACGACGTCGACGACCTGCAGGAAGTGGCCGCCGCGAATGAGGAGCAGCCGCCGGCGCGAGACGCGGCGCGGCGAGCGGATCGTGCTCGAGGAGGAGCAGCTCTTCGACGGCTGGCTCGTCGCGCTGCAGGCGGTGCCGACGATCCGGCACCTGCGGGCGCGCGCCGACGAGATCCGCACCGAGGAGCTGGGCGGGCGCTGGGTAGGCGCGACCTCGATTCGGAGCAGCTCGAGCGCGTCGACGCGTCTGACGCGCGATCGTGAACAAGATCCTGCACGCGCCGCTGTCGCGCGCCTGCGGGCGGAGCGCGATCGCGAGGAGGGGCTCGCCGTGCTCGAGGCGGCGCGCGAGCTGTTCGCGCTCGACGACGGTCAGCGCGCACGAAGCGACGCCACGTCGCCGCGATGCAGGGCGCGCTCGGCGCCGAGCGATCCCGGGAAGCTCGAGGACGACGAGCCAGAGGACGGCGACTGATGCGTCCGCATCCGGATCGCGACGCGCGGCAGCGATCTCGCGCTGGTACAGGCCGACTACATGGCCGCGCGGATCCGCGCGGAGCTCGGCGCGAGACCGAGCTGGTCGTCGTCAAGACGACCGGCGACCGCGTCCAGGACGTGTCGCTCGCGAAGATCGGCGGCAAGGGTCTGTTCGTGAAGGAGATCGAGGAGGCCCTCGCTCGAGCGCCGCGCCGACGTCGCGGTCCACAGCGCAAAGGATCTCCCGGTCGGCTCGCGGCCGGCCTCGCGCTGGCGGCCTTTCCGCAGCGCGAGGACCCGCGCGACGCGCTGGTCGCCAGGTGGCGGGCGCGACGCTGTCCGAGCTGCGGCCGGGCGCGCGCGTCGGTACCGGCAGCACGCGACGCACCGCTCAGCTGCTGCGCGCATGCGCCCCGATCTCGAGATCGTGCCGCTGCGCGGCAACGTGCCGACGCGGATCGCGAAGCTCGAGAGCGAGAACCTCGACGCGGTGGTGCTCGCGTGCGCGGGACTCGATCGTCTCGGGCTCGCGGCGCAGATCTGCGAGCGCATTGCGACCGACGTGCTGTTGCCCGCGGTCTGTCAGGGGCACGCTCGCGCTCGAGACCCGCGCCGACGATCCGCTGCGTGCCGAGATCGCGCGCTCGCCGATCCGGAGGTCGCGCTCAGGACCGCCGCCGAACGCGCCTTCCTGTGCCGGCTCGAGGGCGACTGCACGGTTCCCCTCGCGGTCTTCGCCGAGGAGATCCCGGGCGGGGGCCTGCACGTGCGCGGGCTGCTCGCGAGCCTGCGATGGCCGCGGGTCCTCCGCGCCGAGGCCCGCGGCCCCGCGTCGCAGGGCGAGGACGCCGCCGCCGCCGGCTGGGCGCGGACGCTCTCGCCGAGGCGCGTGCTGCGGAGCTGGCGGCGACGTGTGAGGCGCTCCGCGAGCGATGGCGAGACGGGCTGCGTGACGCCCGCGCGCGGCTCGCAGCGTCGGCCGCGTCGATCCTCGTCGGCGCTGGGCCGGGCGATCCGGATCTGATGACGCTGCGCGGTGCGGCGGCGCTCGCGCGCGCCGACGTCGTGCTCTACGACTCGCTCTCGACGCGCGAGTTGCGTCTCGCCCCGACGTGCGCTGAATGGGTCGACGTCGGTAAGCGCGGGCACGAGACGCCGGCCGCGCGCAGCTGACGATCAACGCGCTGCTCGTCGAGCACGCGCAGCGGGGTGACACCGTCGTGCGCCTGAAGGGCGGCGATCCGTTCGTGTTCGGGCGCGGTGGCGAGGAGGCGTCGGCGTGCGCGCGAGGCCGGCGTGCGGTGCGAGGTCGTCCCCGGTATGTCGTCGGCGATCGCCGTTCCGGCCTATGCCGGCATTCCGGTTACCGATCGCCGGCACTCGGCTTCCTTCGCCGTCGTGACGGGCCATAATGGACCCGGCGCACACCGATGAGAACAACCGCCTGGCGCGAACTTGGAAAGCGCGGTGGATACGCTGGTCATCCTGATGGGCATGCGGAACCTCACCGGGCTCGTCGATCAGTTGCTAGTCGGCGGCAAGGACCCAAAGACACCGGCCGCGGCAATCATGAACGGGACGCTCGGACGTCAGCGGGTGGTTGGCGCCGCGCTGGCCGAGTTGCCCGCGGCGGTCGAGGCCGCCACGCTCGGTGCGCCGTCGGTGGTCGTCATTGGAGAGGTCGTCGCATTGCGGGAAAGCCTTTCGTGGTGGGAGAAAGAGCCGCTCTTCGGCATGCGGGTGCTCGTGACGCGAGCCGCCGAGCAGGCGCACGACTTGGCGAGCGAGCTGCGCACGGCAGGAGCGGAGCCGGTGTTGGTGCCGATGATCGAGCTGGTCGCGCCCACAGACAAGGCGGCGAACGCAGCGCTCGCGGCCGTCATGACCCGCTTGCAGGACTTCGATGGGCTCGTGTTCGCGAGTTCGAACGGTGTGCGCTTCTTTGCGGAGAGCGTGCGTGGGCACGGTCGCGAACTCGGTGAAATCAACGCCCAGGTTTTCTGTGTGGGTCAGCAGACGGCACAGGCCGCGCTCGACGTCGGCTTGCCGGTTCATCTTGTGGCGACAGGTCGAAGCGACGCCGAAGGTTTGCTTGCCCAGATCGTCTCGGCAGTGGAGCCGGCGGGTCGTCGCTTCCTCGTGCCGCGCTCGGATATCGGGCGGACCGTGATCGCGGACGGCCTGCGTGCCGCCGGCGCCGACGTGGAATCGGTCGTCGCCTATCAGAACGTGCAGCCCGCGGTGGACGCCGCCGCGCTGTGCGCCGATCTGGTTCGCGGCAACCTGCCGATCCTGACGTTTACCAGCCCGTCGACGGTCGACAATTTCGTCGCGCTGCTCGACGCGCCGGCACGTCAGAGCGTTGACAATTGCGTCGTCGCCGCGGTGGGTGCGACGACCGCGCGCGCACTGCGCGCATGCGGCATCGAACCGACGGTGATTTCGCCGAGCCCCGACGCGCAGTCGCTCGTGCGCGCGCTGGTCGACCACCTGATTGCCACGGCGAGCGGCGCGCCTGCAGTCGAACGAAGAAGTGGCCGATGAGCGTTGCCGAGCCGAGAGGAGCGAAATGAGTTTTCCGGGAACCCGAATGCGGCGGCTTCGCCGCACGGAGACGTTGCGCCGCATGTCGCGCGAGACGCGCATTCACCGCGACGACCTCATCCTCCCGCTGTTCGTCGTCGAGGGCGTCGGCGTTCTTGAAGCGGTCGCGTCGATGCCGGGGGTCCATCGCTTTTCGGTCGATCAAGTGGTCGAGGAGGCGAAGCGCGTCGCCGATGTTGGCGTCCCCGCCGTGATCCTCTTGGGGATTCCCGACACGAAAGACGCTCTGGGTTCCGGAGCGGACGCCGCCGGCGGAGTTGTGCAGCGCGCCGTCGCGGCGATCGAGGGCCAACTCCCGGATCTGTGCGTGATGACGGATGTCTGCTTGTGCGAGTACACGGACTCTTTATTCCATCTTACATTAATCACTAATCAAGATGTGACACCAAACCTGCTAATCAAGATGTGACACCAAACCACCAATCCCTTATAATGCGACATCGTGTCGCACTGTAACGCAAAGCTAAGCGGTCCCTTACTATGCGTTCGTTATCTGCGTCGCTACTCGTAGCGTCTTCTGCGGTCCTGTTCCTGTGTTAGCGTGGCTCTGCCACAACTGATGACTCTCTTCTGAGAAGCGGAAGTATACTCCAGCTGCGTCGTCAAGATACTCGCACACCGCCTCAAGCCTCGTAGCCTTGACCGTCATCGTTGCGACAGTCACCCCCTCGTCTACTCCATCGAAAGTGACCTCAACTCCGGGCAACAGGGCTTTCAGAATTTCCTTGAGAGGCTTTTCGTCGTAGATGGCCGTGATTTCATTGTCGGCATCGATCT
>CALNZX010000007.1:0-92964 GCA_942491105.1 uncultured Alphaproteobacteria bacterium
TCCCTGTTATGGTGTCGTCACATTAACTTGGCGGCGTCTCGGAGTTGGGGTTGTTAGCGTCGACGGATGATCCCGATTTCCTTCAAGCGTCATCGCTTTCAGCCCGAGATCATCCGCCATGCCGTCTGGCTTTATGCCAGGTTCACGCTGTCCTACCGCGATGTCGAAGAGATGGTCGCCGAGCGCGGCATTGACGTCTCCTACGAAACGATCCGCCGCTGGTTCCTGAAGTTCGGGCCCGGCATCGCCGCAAATCTCCGGCGCCTACGACCGCGGCCCAGCAATCATTGGCATCTCGACGAGATGGGCGTGAAGATCAATGGCAGGAAGCACTGGCTGTGGCGGGCGGTCGACGACGAGGGCAAGGTTCTGGATTTCTTGGTTCAGAAAAGGCGCAACGCCAAAGCCGCGAAGAAACTCATGCGGAAGCTGATGAAGAAGCAGGGCTTCGCTCCACTGTAGATCGTGACCGACAAGCTTCGATCGTATCCGGTTGCGTTCTGGTCGCTGGGCCTGAGCGCCCTGCATGAACGAGGCTTGCGGGCCAACAATCGCGCTGAAAACTCGCATTTGCCCGTCCGAAGACGGGAGCGGAAACAGCAGGGCTTCAAGTCACCCGGCTCGGCGCAGCGCTTCCTCGCCGTTCACGCCGCCACCTTCAACACCTTCTACTACCAGCGCCATCTCACCAATCGGTCGAACTACAAAATCCTCAGGGCCGGTTCGTTCGAAGCCTGGTCGCACGCCTCTGCCGCCGCATGAGCCAAGTCACGGTCGTGGAGCCTGCCGTCCGAGCCGAGCTAACGTGTCAAAGCCCTCAAAACCGTGCTCAACGAGTGTGAGCCAGAACCCTTGCCGATCCACATCGTACACGCCGAGGGCCGCAGCGTATCCGCCAAGGTTAGGTCCTTCGTCGATATGGCCGTGCAAAGGCTCCGAGCAGATACGTTTCTGAACAATTAGGGCGCCGGATGAGGCTAGACACCAGTGCATCGACATTTTCTTCCGCCGCCTCGATCGAAGCCTGCAGGCGCGCGTCGGCGAACTCATCGTACTCGATGGCAACGCTGTGAACGTCGTTGATCCCGATATAGCCGAAGGGCACTGCAATTCCGCCCTCCACGTGGTTCATATGCGCGAGGCGCTCGCCATTGTCATAGCCGTAGTCACCCCGCGAGGAGAGAATGACCAGCGTCTTTTTGTCCGTGACCAGGGGCCAATAAGGTTCGCCCTCGCGCGCTCGATCGAAGCCGAAGGTTCGCCCGACGCGGACGATATTGTCGATGTAGGCCTTGAACTGGGCGGGCATGCCGAAGTTGTACATGGGCACGCCTGCCACGATGACGTCCGCCGCGAGCAGTTCGTCGACCAGGAGGTCGCTTTCGGCAAGTGCCTCCTTCATCCAAAGCTCCCGCTCCTCCGGCTTGGTGAAGGCGGCATGGATCCAGCCGCCGGTGACCGGCTGCGGCGGCGCCTGGCCGACGTCGCGGTAGACCACTTGGTCTTGCGGCTGGAGCTCCTTCCAGCGCTTCACGAAGCGGGCTGTAAGCCGGCGGCTGTGGGACCCGAAAAGGGCCTCAGCGGAACTCCCGGGCCGAGCACTGGCATCGATGTGGAGGAGGGTCTTCATGGCGCAAAACTCCTACGGACGAGTTGAAGCGAGCTGATTGCAGCTTATCTATTGTCGGGATTGGCACTTGGTGTCTCCCTTGACAATCGAGATATAGAAGCCAAAAACGTCTTATTCAAAATCGAATTCCTCACCCATAAGATGAACTAGATTCAGCTATGCTAAACTTGCCACCGCTTCCGGCCCTGCGCGCTTTCGAGGCCGCCGCCCGTCACCTGAGCTTCAAACGTGCCGCGGAAGAACTGGCCGTGACACCGACGGCCATCAGTCATCAGATACGGCTTCTGGAGGAGGTGCTGGGGGTCCGTCTCTTCGAGCGGCGACCACGCCGCGTATCTTTGACCCCTGCCGGCACAACGCTATTCCCGCCGATCAACGGAGCTTTCGCCGCCATGCGCGAGGCGGTCGGACGAGTAACGGAGAACAAGCGCCGGCGCGGCCTCACGCTTTCGGCGACCACGGCCTTCACGGCAAAGTGGCTCGTGCCCCGGCTGGCGCGCTTCGCCGAGGCCCACCCGGACATCAATCTTCGCCTCCATGCCTCGGACGAGGTCGTCAGCTTCGGTGCCGGCCAGGCCGATGTCGCCGTGCGCTACGGGCCCGGTCCCTTCCCCGACCTCATCTCAGAGCCGCTCTTCAAAGAACGCTTCGCGCCAGCGTGCAGTCCCCGTCTCGGTGCGCAATCTCCTAAGGATCTGAGACGCCAGATTCTGCTCCACAGTGAATGGCGCAAAGTGGATGCAATGACCCCGAGTTGGGCACGTTGGTGTGAAGAGGCCGGCCTAGAGGGACTCAATACCGATACCGGCCCGGTCTTTCTGGATGACAGTCATCTGATCCAGGCGGCGGTCGCCGGCCAGGGGGTCGCCCTGCTCAGTCCCGTACTTGTCAGGGAAGAGCTCTCTGCAGGCTACCTGGTACAGCCCTTTGGGCCAGAGTTGCCCGGGTATGCCTACCACCTCGTGCATCCGCCGCAGAGTGACTGCGCTGTAGAGATTGAAGCACTCAAAGAGTGGATAAAAAAAGCCCTTAATCCCTAGCCGTCAATTGCTGGGCAATCCGGCAACTGGACCGCTGTGGGTCACCAACGGTCCTGAACGGCGGCGGCATAGTGAAGTCGGCAATTCGAATTTGAGGCAAATGGCATGGAGTAACTCTATCCGCTTGCTTGGGGTCTGCGATTTCAGCCGCCGCGCATGGCCGCCGGAATGTCGATTAACCGTCTGATTGATCGCCAGCGAAACCGCTGCCGGTCAGCCGACGAAAGCGCCTATCGATGAAAAAGGGTAATTCAACACCGTGATCTTACAAGAGCAATATATAGACAATAGAGGTGCCAAATTTAGAACGCTGAAGACCGCTCCCTGAAGGCGTTTTTGGGCGGCCTCAAGGCTCTAGTCGGCGCGGAAATCCGCGATCCCGGCGGCGCTTCGGCGGAGGCCCGATGCCTAGCTGGAGCGAGGCCCCGAAGCTCGGCGGCAAGACGAGCGCCGGAGTGATGCCGAAGAAACTGCGGATACCGGAGGGTGGGTGGTGGGCCCGGCAGGACTCGAACCTGCGACAACACCGTTATGAGCGGCGTGTTCTAACCAGCTGAACTACGGGCCCCCGGGGCGCCTGCCATGCAGGCGCCGGGCGGGCATTCAACCCTCTCGCCGTCCGGCGATCAAGCACCAAGGGAAAGCAAGGCCTCGCCGTGACGCAGGGAACGCCGCGTCAGGTCGAAATGCATCAGATCCTCGCCCAGGATGACCGGCCCTTGGTAGTCGGCCTGAACCTCGGCGAGCAGCGCCGCGCGGTCGCAATCCGGCGGCACGAAGTGGGTCAGCGCCAGGGCTTTCACGCCCGCCTCGGCGGCGATCTTGCCGACCTCGCTGGACAGGGTGTGGTAGCCGGCGACGTTCTCGACCGTTTCCGCCGAGCGCAGCCCCGCGACCACCGGCATCTCCCGGTGCACGAAGACTTCGTGCAGCAGCAGATCGGCGCCCTCGGCGGCTTGCGCCACCGCCGCGCAGCGCCGGGTATCCCCGGAAAGCACGAGCTTGCGGCCCGCGCCCTCGACCACGAAGCCCAGGGCATGCTTGACCGGCCAGTGCTCGACCTCGATCGCGCGGACCGTCAGGGCGCCGAAGCCGCCTTGCCAGCCGCCGCCGATTTCCTCGACCTCGATCTCCAGGGCCTGGGTCGATGGCCGCCGCTCATGCGCGATGCGCTGCTCAAGCTCCGGCCTCCAGAGCGCCAGCAGGCCCTCGACGTAGCGGCGCGTGCCCGGCGGGCCGAAAACCCGCTGCGGCCGGTCGCGCCCCTGGTGCCAGCTCGAAATCACCAGCTGGAAGAGGTCGATGACATGATCGCTGTGCAGATGGGTCAGCAGCACCGCATCGAGCCTGGCGCCGGGCAGGCCGGCCGCGACCAGACGCTGGCTGACGCCGGAGCCGCAGTCGAACAGCAAGGCCGTCTCGCCGTGGGTGACCGCCTGGGCGGGCCCGAAACGGCCGGCGTGGGCGACGGGGCAGCCGGTGCCAAGCAGGGTCAACTCCATGGTGGCGTTCCGCCTCGCGCTTTACTGGGTCTTTTCCAGCGCATCCGCCACGCCCTTGGCCTGGGGATAGCCCTGAGCCTCGGCGGCGCGGAACCACTGAATGGCGGCCAGTTCGTCGCGCGCGACCAGGGTGCCGGTGGCATAGAGCCGGCCCATCACGAACTGCGCCTCGGCCACTCCCTGCTCGGCGGCGCTGCGGATCAGCGCCAGGGCCCGGTCGCCATCGGGCTCGACGCCGCGCCCTTCGAAGTAGAGATAGCCGAGCACGAAGCGGGCGCTGGCATGGCCCTGCTCGGCCGCCTGCCAATGCCAGTAGGCGGCCATCTGGTCGTCCTGGGGCACGCCTGCGCCGCGCCGGTAGAGTTCGCCGAGATTGTACTGGGCGCCGGCCTGGCCCTGCTCGGCGGCGTGCTCGAACCAGAGCGCGGCCTCCGCGTAGTCCTGCGCGACGCCGAGGCCGTCACGGTACAGCAGCCCCATCACCGCCTGGGCGTTGGGGTCGCCGGCTTCGGCTAGCGGCCGCGCCTCGGCCAGGGCGCCGGGATAGTCGCCGCGCGCCAGGGAGTCGTTGACGTCGGCGGCGGCCGCCCCCGGCAGGACCAGGGCTGCGGCCAGAAGACCGGCGAGAAGCAAGCGATTGGACAAGGGGTAACTCCGGCTAGGCTGTGCGTGAAGCCGCCAAGCCTAGCACGCCAGCGCCAAAGCGGTCATGCGGCGATCAGGTATCCAGGAAGGAACGCAGCTTGCGCGAGCGGCTGGGGTGCTTGAGCTTGCGCAGCGCCTTGGCTTCGATCTGGCGGATACGTTCGCGCGTGACCGAGAACTGCTGGCCGACCTCCTCCAGGGTGTGATCGGTGTTCATGCCGATCCCGAAGCGCATGCGCAGCACCCGCTCCTCGCGCGGGGTCAGCGAGGCGAGCACCCGCGTCGTGGTCTCGCGCAGATTCGACTGAATCGCCGCGTCGAGCGGGATCACCGCGTTCTTGTCCTCGATGAAGTCGCCCAGATGGCTGTCTTCCTCGTCGCCAATCGGCGTTTCCAGGGAGATCGGCTCCTTGGCGATCTTCAACACCTTGCGCACCTTCTCCAGCGGCATGGCGAGGCGCTCGGCGAGCTCCTCGGGGGCCGGCTCGCGGCCGATCTCATGCAGCATCTGGCGGCTGGTCCGCACCAGCTTGTTGATCGTCTCGATCATATGCACCGGGATGCGGATGGTGCGCGCCTGATCGGCGATCGAGCGGGTGATCGCCTGGCGAATCCACCAGGTGGCGTAGGTCGAGAACTTGTAGCCGCGGCGGTACTCGAACTTGTCGACCGCCTTCATCAGGCCGATGTTGCCTTCCTGAATCAGATCGAGGAACTGCAGGCCGCGGTTGGTGTATTTCTTGGCGATGGAAATCACCAGACGCAGGTTGGCCTCGACCATTTCGGTCTTGGCCTTGCTGGCCTCGCGCTCGCCCGACTTGACCGTGGCGACGATGCGGCGGAACTCGCCGACCGGCAGGCCGGTGAGATCGGCAACGTCGCCGATCTCCTTGCGGATGTTCTTGATCTCATCGCCGTGGCGCTCGGCATAGGCCTTCCAGCCCTTGCCGCTGAGGCGCTTGACGCGGGATACCCAGCGCGGGTCGAGCTCACGGCCCTGGTAGTGCTTGAGAAACTCCGCGCGATCGACGCCGCGGCGCTCGGCCATGCGCATCAGACGGCCTTCCAGCGCCACCAGACGATTGTTATGGCCATAGAGCTGATCGACCAGCTGTTCGATCCGCGCATTGTTGAAATGCACGTCTTCCATGTGCTCGATCAGCTCGGTCCGCAGCTTTTCGTAGCGGGTCTCGGCGGCCTTGGGGACCGCCTCGCCCTTCTGCAGATGCGCCAGGCGCTTTTCCTGGGCCTTGTTCAGCTTTTTGAAGGTGGCGTTGATCTGGTCGAGGGTCTCGAGCACCTGGGGCAGCAAGGCCGCCTCCATGGCCGCGAGGGAGATGTTGGCCTCCTCCTCGTCGTCCTCTTCCTCGCCCTGGGCATCCTTGTTCTGCTCGCCGTCCTCGGACTTCGAATCCTCGTCGTCCCCGTCGGCCTTGGGCTGGGTTTGCGCCTGCGGCGCGGCCGCGCCGTTCGTGCGGTTGTCCCCGGCGCCGTTGACGGCATTGTTCCTGGCCGCATTCGCGGCGTTCTGGGCCGCGCCCTCGGGGCCGCCGCCGTAGGTGGCATCGAGATCGATGATATCGCGCAGCAGAATATCGCCGTCGATCAGCGCCTGGCGCCAGGCCAGCAGGGCCTTGATGGTCAGCGGGCTTTCGCAGATGCCGCCGATCATCTTCTCGCGGCCGGCCTCGATCCGCTTGGCGATCGCGATCTCGCCCTCGCGCGACAGCAACTCGACCGAGCCCATCTCGCGCAGGTACATGCGTACGGGATCGTCGGTGCGCCCGACATCGTCGTCGTCCAGATTGCCGCTGGCCTTGGCGGTGCTCTGCTCGCCCTCGGGCTTCTCGGCCTCGGGCTCTTCCTGGTCTTCGTTCTCGATCGCGCTGATGCCCATTTCCGAAAGCATCGCCATCACGTCTTCGATCTGCTCGTGGCTGACTTTCTCGGGAGGCAGGACCTGGTTCAGCTCGTCATAGGTGACGTAGCCGCGCTCCTTGGCCTTCGCGATCATTTTCTTGACCGCGACGGTCATCGAATCGACCAGCGCGCCCTCGGCCGCTTCGTCCCGAGTTTCCGTCGCTTCGTTGGTGGAAGTCGCCTTCGTCGCCATGCAGTTTCCTATCGCCTGAACGCCTTTATGCCGTTTCCCGCCCGTGTGGAGTGCGAAACCGCAGTGTTAGGTCGCTCGCTGTATTACCCGTTTCCCGAAGCTGGATCGTATTTATCGAGGTCGACGCACCGCGCTTCCCCCTCCCGCGTCAGACGTTTCCTCGATTCGAGCCGGTTGAGATCCGCCTCATCCATGGATTCCGCAAGCTGGCGCGTCGCTTCCACCGTTTCCTCCCGTGCCTGACGCTCACGGATCAACTCCAATCCGTGGCGCCAGCCTTCCCGCACCCAATCTGAAGGGGCGGATGGCCGTGCGAAGGTCGAAAGGTCATAGACGTTTCGGCTCAATAGGCTATCCAGCAAGCCAGAGTAGCCCTGCTGGCGTAAGTGGCCTTTTATGGCATCGCTGTCAAGGTCCGGCTGTTCGGCCAAAAGGTCGGTTAAAGCCGCCCGCAAGCTCTCCAAATCCGCCGAGGAGAGGTGAATGCGCGTCAAGTCCTCGAGATGGTCCTGCAAGATCGCGGGGTGATTGATCGCCGCCGCCAGCAGGGCCTGTTCGTTGCGGCGGGGTAACAAACCCGGCGGCATGCGCGATCCCGGCGCCGGCAGCCCCATGACCTGAACGCCGCCCGCTTGCTTGCCGCGGCCGCGGCGCCAGTTCCCGGACTGCTGGTAGACCCGGCCATAAGCGGCATCGAAGCGGCGGCGCACGTCCTGCCGGTAGGCCTCCTGCACCGCGTTGTCCTGAATCTCGCGCACGGCTTTTTCCAGACTCTGACGCAGGCCGGCGCGGCGTTCCGGCGTATCCAGCGCCTTGCCTTGGGTTTCGCGCATCCACAGCAGCTCGGACAGCGGCTTGGCGGCGGCGAGTACGCCGCGCAGCACGCCCGGCCCCTGGCTTTGCAGCAAGCTGTCGGGGTCCTCGCCCTGGGGCAGCAGGGCGAAGCGCAGCGACTTGCCCGGCTGCAGCAGGGGCAAGGCCCGCTCCATCGCCCGGAACGCGGCCTTCTGCCCGGCCTGATCTCCGTCGAGGCAGATGATCGGCTCCGGCGCCAGGCGCCACAGCTCGGCCAGCTGATCCTCGGTCAAGGCCGTGCCCAGGGGCGCCACCGCCGCCTCGAAGCCGGCCTGGCAAAGGGCGACCACGTCCATGTAGCCCTCGGCGACGATCACCTCGCCGGTCTCGTGGGCGGCGCGGCGCGCCTTGTCGAGATTGAACAGCACCCGCCCCTTGTGGAACAGCGGCGTCTCCGGCGAATTCAGATATTTGGCCGGGGAGTCGCCCATGGCGCGGCCACCGAAGGCGATGATGCCACCACGGCGGTCGGCGATCGGGAAGATCGCCCGGTCGAAGAAATAGTCCCTGGCGGCCCCGCCCCGGCCCGAAGCCTCTTCCCGCTCCGCGCCTTCTCCCCGCTCCGCGTCGGGCAGCTTGATCAGCCCGCCTTCGGCGAGCAGCGCATCCTTGAAGCCGGCGGCGTTCAGCGCACGGCGCAGGGCGCCGCGCTCGTTGGGCGCGTAGCCCAGGCGGAACCGCTTGATGGTCTCCTCGCTCAACCCGCGCCGCTTGAGGTAGCTCAGGGTCTCGCCGCCTTCCTTGGCGAAGAGCCGGGCGGAGAACCAGTCGGCGGCGGCTTCCAGCGCCTCCTGCAAGCCCTTGCGGCGCTCGCTGCGCACCCGTTCCTCCGGGGTGTCGCGCGGCAGCGGGAGTCCGGCTTCCTCGGCGAGCTTCTCCACCGCCTCGGGAAAGCTCAAGCCGTCCATCTTCATCACCCAGCCGATCACGTCGCCGTGCTCGCCCGAGGAGAAACAGTGAAAGAAGCCTTTGTCCGGCACGACAGTGAAGGACGGCGTCTTTTCCTTCTGGAAGGGGCTGAGCCCGACGTACTCGCGGCCGCGACGGGTCAACTTGACCCGCCGGCCAACGACATCGGCCAAGGGAACCCGGGCCCGCAGTTCGTCGAGAAACTCGGGGGAAAATTGCGCCATGCTTTCAGGATAACGTATCGCGGCGGCTCAGACCCAAGCTATTCGTCGGTGGATAAGGTTCAAACCGAGGATAACTCGCCGCCGAGCCCTGGATTCAGATCAGGGCCTGCTTGACCTGCTGGCTGGCGCGGGCGAAGTCCATGCGCCCGGCATAGCGCTCCTTCAGCGCCGCCATCACCCGGCCCATGTCCTTGACGCTGTTGGCCTCGAGCTCCGCGATCATTTCGCTAACCGCCGCCTCGGTCTCGCCCTCGTCCATCTGCCGCGGCAGGAAGCGCTCCAGCACTTCGATTTCGGCGGCTTCCTTCTCCACCAGGTCGGGGCGCTTGCCCTGATCGTAGAGAGTCATGGCCTCGCGGCGCTGTTTGACCATTTTCTGCAGCAGATCGAGGATCTCTTCCTCGGCGATGCTGTCGCCCTGGCCGCTGGTGCGCGCCTGAATATCGCGGTCCTTCAGACCGGCCATGATCAAGCGTACCGTGGCCAGCGTTCGCTGATCCTTGGCACGCATCGCTTCCTTGAGGGCTTCATTGAGCTGTTGGCGCAACATGCTTGGCGCTCCCAACTTTCTAGCTACTGGTTCGCAACGGCGGCGGAGCCTATCGGAAAGCGCCGGGAAAGGCAAACCGATCCCCCAGGCTTAACATATTGATATTATTCAAACATTTCTTTTGCGTTCTGCTTGACGCCTTGTGAACGATCCCGTACACAGTGCTCTCGACAGCGGCCCGTGGCATTCACGGCTTGGCGGCGGTACCTTGTCCCCGCCGATTTTCCCGCCCAATTCAGGGTGCCGGGAAAGCCGGGCCAGCGCTAGCGGGATACCCGCCGCCTTCGAGGATCGCAGAGATGAACGACCAAAGCCCCGATACCGCCCTGGCCGAGAGCCCAGGCGGAGCCGTTACCCACGCGCCTTCCTGGGCGACCGCCGCCCTCGTGCTGGCCGACGGCAGCTGCTTCTGGGGCCGTGGCCTCGGCGCGCCGACCAGCGCCGTTGGCGAGGTCTGTTTCAACACCTCGATGACCGGCTATCAGGAGATCGTCACCGACCCCTCCTACGCCGGGCAGATCATCACCTTCACCTTTCCGCATATCGGCAACGTCGGCACCAACGCCGAGGACTTTGAAAGCGTGACGCCGGCCGCGCGCGGCGTGGTGCTGAGCGGCGACATCACCCAGCCCTCGAACTGGCGCGCGGCGCAGCCGCTGGACGCCTGGCTGCGCTCCTACAACCTGCCGGGCATCTCCGGCGTGGATACCCGCGCCCTGACCGCGCGAATCCGCGATCTCGGCGCCCCGCAGGGCGTGATCCTGCATGCCCCCGACGGCAACTTCGACGTCGCCGCGCTGCGCCGGGAAGCCGCCGCCTGGCCGGGCCTCGACGGTATGGACCTGGCCAAGGACGTCACCTGCCTGCAGAGCTATCAATGGACCCAGAGCCGCTGGGCGCTGGACGACGGCTACAGCGAGGTCAGCGCACCGAAGCACCACGTCGTCGCCATCGACTATGGCGCCAAGCACAACATTCTGCGCTGCCTAGCCTCGCTGAGCTGCAAGGTGACGGTGATGCCCGCGAGCGTGACGGCGGAGGAGGTTCTGGCGCAGGCGCCCGACGGGGTTTTCCTGTCGAATGGTCCGGGCGACCCGGCGGCGACCGGTGTTTATGCCGTGCCCACGCTGCAAAAGCTGCTGGAACGGAAAGACCTGCCGATTTTCGGTATCTGCCTGGGCCACCAGCTGCTGGCCCGCGCCTTGGGCGCCCAGACGGAGAAAATGCACCTTGGCCATCGCGGCGCCAATCATCCGGTCAAGAACCTGGCCAACGGCCGAGTCGAGATCACCAGCCAGAACCACGGCTTCGTGGTCAAGCCGGAGAGCTTTCCCGATGGCGTCACCGAAAGCCACGTCAGCCTGTTCGACGGCACCAACGAGGGCCTGACCGTGGAACAGCGCCCGGTGTTCTCCGTGCAGTATCATCCGGAGGCGTCCCCGGGGCCCCAGGACTCCTTCTATCTCTTTGAAAACTTCGTCGCCAACATCGAACGCGCCAAGGCCTGAGCCTCTCCGGGTTAAGATAACGCCATGGCTTGGCATCTCCACGGCAGCGGCAGCGAGATCGAGATTCGTCCCGGCAAGGGTACGGCGGGCCAGGGCGGCGGCTATGCCAGCTTTCCGGAGGCCCGGCGGGCGGCGCTGACTCTGCTGGATCGCGCGATTGAGGCGGCGGAGTCGGAAGAGCGCCGCCGCGTGCTCCGCGGCCATCGCGGCGAGCTCGCGAAGATGACCGCCGCCGAGGTTCCGAAGGACCTGCTGTCCGGCCCCCAGGGCGTCGAGATGGAAGCAGCCATGGAAATGGTGCAGGTCGAACTGGGCCGCGAGAAGCTCGCCCGCCGTCCGGTACTGGCCGCCTTCGTGGTCCTGCTCGTGGCGGTGCTGGCCCTGTTGTCGCTGTTCAATGACTAAAGCCCAAAAAAGCGGCAAAAAGCCTCATAATCCGCGTTTCGCCCCTTCCCTTCGCGCTTTTGCCGTGGCACATACCTGCCTTCAGCGACATCACTACATCCGCCGGGGCGCCGGTTTATCAGACTAGCGGCGCAACCCTTCTGCGCGAGCGCGCGAGCCAAGGACCACGCATGCCCAAACGCACGGACATCAAATCCATCCTGATCATCGGAGCTGGCCCGATCATCATCGGCCAAGCTTGTGAATTCGACTACTCGGGCGCCCAGGCCTGCAAGGCGCTGAAGGAAGAGGGCTACCGGGTGATCCTGGTGAACTCCAATCCCGCGACGATCATGACCGATCCCGACCTGGCCGACGCCACCTATGTCGAGCCGATCACGCCGGAGATGGTCGCCAAGGTGATCGAAAAGGAACGCCCGGACGCCTTGCTGCCGACCATGGGCGGCCAGACTGGCCTCAACACCGGCCTGGCCCTGGCCAGGAACGGCACCCTGGAGAAATTCGGCGTCGAGATGATCGGCGCGCGCGCCGATGTCATCGACAAGGCCGAGGACCGGCAGCTGTTCCGCGAGGCGATGGACAAGATCGGCCTGAAGTCCCCGGCTTCGCGCATGGTCCATACCTACGAGGATGCCCTTGAGGCGCTGCAGGTGACCGGCCTGCCCTCGATCATCCGCCCCTCCTTCACCCTCGGCGGCACCGGCGGCGGCATCGCCTACAACACCGACGAGTTCGAGGAGATCGTGCGCGGCGGCCTGCGCGCCAGCCCGACCCAGGAAGTGCTGATCGAGCAGTCCGTGCTCGGTTGGAAGGAATTCGAGATGGAGGTGGTGCGCGACCACGCGGACAACTGCATCATCGTCTGCTCGATCGAGAACATCGATCCCATGGGCATTCATACCGGCGACTCCATCACCGTGGCGCCGGCGCTGACCCTGACCGATAAGGAATACCAGCTGCTCCGCGACGCCTCGATTGCCTGCCTGCGGGAAATCGGCGTCGATACCGGCGGCTCCAACGTGCAGTTCGCCATCGACCCGGAAACCGGCGAACTGGTGGTGATCGAGATGAACCCGCGGGTCTCGCGCTCCTCCGCCCTGGCCTCCAAGGCCACCGGCTTTCCGATTGCCAAGGTCGCCGCCAAGCTGGCCGTGGGCTACACCCTGGACGAGCTCGACAACGACATCACCCGGGTGACCCCGGCCTCCTTCGAGCCGACCATCGACTACGTGGTGACCAAGATTCCGCGCTTTACCTTCGAGAAATTCAAGGGCGCGGAGCCGCTGCTGACCACCTCGATGAAGTCGGTCGGCGAAGCCATGGCGATCGGCCGCAGCTTCTCGGAGTCGCTGCAGAAGGCCCTGCGTTCCATGGAAACCGGGCTGGACGGGCTCGACGAGGCGGATGTGCCGCGCGACGAAAGCGGCAAGACCGATCTCGACGCCCTGCGCAACCAGCTCGCCAAGCCGCTGCCCTTCCGCATTCTGCTGGTGGCCCAGGCGCTGCGCGAGGGTCTCGATGTCGAGGAGATCCACGCCATCACCAGGATCGACCCCTGGTTCCTGCGGCAGATTGAGGATCTGGTGGCCTCCGAGGCGCGCCTGCGCCGCGACGGCCTGCCCGAAGATGCCCGGGAGCTGCGCGAAATCAAGAAGCTCGGATTTTCCGATGCCCGGCTGGCAAGGCTGACCGGACAGGAAGAGGCCGCGGTGACCGCCGCGCGCCACGCCCTCGGCGTGACGCCCGTCTACAAGCGGATCGACACCTGCGCCGGCGAGTTCCGCTCCCTCACGCCCTACATGTATTCCTGCTACGAGGGCGACGGGGTGACGCCGCCGCACTGCGAGGCGGAGCCCAGCGACCGCGAGAAGGTGGTGATTCTCGGCGGCGGCCCGAACCGGATCGGCCAGGGCATCGAGTTCGACTATTGCTGCGTCCACGCCGCCTATGCGCTGAAGGACGCCGGCTACGAAACCATCATGATCAACTGCAATCCGGAGACGGTCTCGACCGACTACGACACCTCGGACAGGCTGTACTTCGAGCCGCTGACCGCCGAGGACGTGATCGAGATCGCGCGTGTCGAACAACGCGCGGGCAAGCTACGGGGCGTGATCGTGCAATTCGGCGGGCAGACGCCGCTGAAGCTCGCGCAGGCGCTCGAGGAAGCGGGCATTCCGATCCTCGGCACCTCGCCCGACGCCATCGACCTGGCGGAGGACCGGAAGCGCTTTCAGGCCCTGCTGCATGAACTGAATCTGCGCCAGCCCGCCAATGAAACCGCGACCAGCCGCAGCGAGGCCGTCGCGGCGGCCGAGCGCATCGGCTATCCGGTGCTGCTGCGGCCTTCCTACGTGCTCGGCGGCCGGGCCATGGAGATCGTGCACAACCAGGAAGGCCTGGAGCAGTACATCGACAATGCCGTGCTGGTTTCCGGCCGCAATCCGGTTCTGGTCGACTCCTATCTGAAGGAAGCGACCGAGATCGATGTCGACGCGGTCTGCGACGGCACCTCGGTCTACGTCGCCGGGATCATGGAGCATATCGAGGAAGCGGGCATTCATTCCGGCGATTCCGCCTGCTCCCTGCCGCCCTACTCGCTGGAGCCCGAGCTGATCGCGGAGATCGGCGCGCAGACGGCACGGCTCGCCAAGGCGCTCAACGTCGTCGGCCTGATGAACGTTCAATTCGCGGTACAGGATGACGACGTCTTCATCCTGGAGGTCAATCCCCGCGCCAGCCGCACGGTCCCCTTCGTCGCCAAGGCCACCGGCATCCCGATCGCGAAGATCGCGGCGCGGGTGATGGCCGGCGAGAAGCTCGGCGCCTTCGACCTGCCCAGCAACGGCATGGCGCCGAAGATGAACCATGTCGCGGTCAAGGAGGCCGTCTTCCCCTTCGCCCGCTTCCCGGGCGTCGATACCGTGCTCGGGCCGGAAATGAAGTCGACCGGCGAGGTGATCGGCCTGGATCGGGATTTCTCGCGCGCTTTCCTGAAGGCTCAGATCGCGGCCGGCACGATCCTGCCGCGCGACGGCAAGGTCTTCATCTCGGTCAAGGATGGGGACAAGCCGCAGATGAGCCTGATCGCCCAGCAGCTCGTGGCCGCCGGCTTCGAAATCGTCGCGACCAAGGGCACCGCCGATTTCCTCGCCGCGCATAATCTGAGCGTCGAAACGGTCAAGAAAGTGCGCGAGGGCCGGCCGCATATCGTCGACATGATCAAGTCCGGCGACATCCAGCTGGTTTTCAATACCACCGAGGACGCCAAGGCCATCGCCGACTCCTTCTCGCTGCGCCGCGCCGCCCTGACCAACGCCGTTCCCTACTACACGACGGTCGCGGGCGCCGAGGCCGCGGTGATGGCAATCATGGCTTTGCGTTCAGGGCACCTTGAAGTCGCCCCGCTGCAGTCATACCTTACTGGTTCGTTTTAGGCTCCTGATAGCGCCCACTTTTCGGCCGATCGCAGGGGCTTTCCCGCAAAGCAGAGAAATGCAACCATTCCTTGGTTGAGGTGAAGAACGGTTTATGGCCATGACAGACAAGGTACCGATGACCGCCGAGGGCTTCGAGCGCATGGAAATTGAGCTCAAGCACCTGAAAAACAGCGAGCGTCCTTCGATCATCAAGGCGATCGCGGAGGCCCGTGAACACGGCGATCTCTCCGAAAACGCCGAGTATCACGCCGCGCGCGAGCGTCAGAGCTTTATCGAAGGCCGGGTCGCCGAGCTGGAAGACCGTATTTCCCGCGCCCAGGTAATCGATCCGACGACCCTCGACGGCGACAGCGTGAAGTTCGGCGCGACCGTGACCGTGGTCGACGAGGACACCGACGAGGAAACCAGCTACCAGCTGGTCGGCGAGATCGAGGCCGACGTCAAGCAGGGCCGCCTGGCGATTACCTCGCCCATGGCACGCGCCCTGATCGGCAAGACCGTCGGAGACTCCGTCGAGGTGATGACCCCCAAGGGCACCAAGGCCTACGAGATCCTGAAGGTCGATTTCATCTGACTTGCTTTGCGGCCAAGCATTCAAGGGCGGCTCTCGAGCCGCCCTTTTTGTTTGCCCCTCGCCGCACCCCTCGCACGGTCACAGCTTTTGCGGCTTTCTAATCCGCGAATAAAAACTATGGTTGTCGTCTAACGGTTAGGGGAGAGAGAGACATGTTGAAGGACTTCAAGGAATTCGCGATCCGCGGCAATGTCATAGACCTTGCCGTGGCGGTGATTATCGGCGCCGCTTTCGGAAAGATCGTGACCTCCATGGTCAACGACATCGTCATGCCGCCGATCGGGCTGCTGTTGGGCGGCGCGGATTTCACCGACCTCTTCATCACCCTGAAGGGCGGCAGCTTCGAGTCGCTGGCGGCGGCGCAGGAAGCCGGGGCCGTCACTCTGAACTACGGCCTCTTCGTGAACACGGTGATCCAGTTCCTGGTCGTCGCCTTCACGATTTTCGTGGTTATCCGGCAGATCAATAAGATGAAGCGCGAAGAAAAACAGGAAGAAGCGGCACCGGCGGCACCGCCGCGCGAGGAGCTGCTGCTGGAGGAAATCCGCGACCTGCTCAAGGCGCGCTCGAACTAGCGGCAATCTAAAACCGGATCGGACCGCGCGGCTGACGCGCGGTCCACCGGACTTAGTCTTCCTCCGCCTCGATCAGACGCTCGGTCTCAACCGGCACGCCCGGCACGGTTTTCGAGGTGCGAATCACCTGCAGCGTCAACACCGTGCTGACGTGCGGAGCCGAGGTGAGCGCCTGGGTCAGTTCGTTTTCATGCACGGTGTTGCGCGCGACCAGCTTGAGCAGAAAATCGTGGGGCCCGCGCGCCATATGGCATTCGCGCACTTCCTGCCAGTCGCCGACATGCTGCTCGAAGGCCGTCAGCACCTGCTCCGACTGGCTGTCGAGGCCGACCAAGGCGAAGAACATCACCTCGAAGCCCAGCGGCAGCGCATCGAGATCCGCGTGGTAGCCCTTGATGAACCCGGATTCCTCGAGCGCGCGCACCCGGCGCAGACAGGGCGGCGCCGAAATTCCGGCGCGCCGCGCCAGCTCCACATTGGTCATGCGGCCGCTATCCTGAAGATCGCGGAGAATCTTCAGATCGATTCGATCGAGCTTGACGCGTCTTTGAGACATGCTGGAAGAACCCCTTGCCACTTGCGGGTTACGAAACATCCTCCCACAGGGCTTTTCCGGTAAGGATATTACTCAATGGCCACCAGCCGCAAGACGCTGGATTCGGAATCGCGCGAAGGGACCGTCTTCGCGGCATCGCGGCTTGAAAGGCCACGGCGCGCTTCTTATGGTCTGTGCCTTCCCTAGTAGATGAGGCGCGTCATGGCAACGGAACATCGCAGCAAGGTCTTGATCATCGGCTCCGGCGCGGCCGGGCTCACCGCCGCGATCTACGCCGCGCGCGCCAACCTCGAGCCCCTGCTGGTCCAGGGCCTGCAACCGGGCGGGCAGATGACCATCACCAGCGACGTCGAGAACTATCCCGGCTTCGCCGACGTCATCCAGGGCCCCTGGCTGATGGAGCAGATGCAGAAGCAAGCCGAGCATGTCGGGACCAAGTTCGCGAGCGACATCGTGACGGAGGTGGACGTCTCCGCCCGCCCCTACCGCTGCCAGGGCGACAGCGGCGACAGCTATGTCGCGGACGCGGTGATCGTCGCCACCGGCGCCCAGGCCCGCTGGCTAGGCCTGGAGAGCGAGCAGACCTACAACGGCCGCGGCGTCTCCGCCTGTGCCACCTGCGACGGCTTTTTCTACCGCGACAAGGAGGTCTGCGTGGTCGGCGGCGGCAATACCGCGGTCGAGGAAGCGCTCTACCTCGCCAATATCTGCAGCAAGGTCACCCTGATTCACCGCCGCGATACGCTGCGCGCCGAGAAAATCATGCAGGAACGCCTGTTCAAGCATCCCAAGGTCGAGCTCGTCTGGGACTCGGTCGCCGAGGAGATTCTGGGCGACGCGGCGGGCGTGACCGGCGTGCGGGTGAAGAATGTGAAGTCTGGCGAGACGCGCGAGATTCCCTGTCATGGCTTCTTCGTCGCGATCGGCCACGATCCGGCGACCGGCGTTTTCCAGGGCAAGCTGGAGATGGATTCGGAGGGCTATATCCTGACCGAGGCGAATTCGACCAAAACCGGCGTCCCCGGCGTCTTCGCCGCCGGCGACTGCGTCGACAAGGTCTTCCGCCAGGCGGTGACGGCCGCGGGAATGGGCTGCATGGCGGCCCTGGAGGCGGAGAAATTCCTGGCCGCGCAAGCCGACGACAGGGCCGCCGCCGCCGAATAGCGGGATAGCTTGCCCGGACCGTCTTCCAGGCAAAGACATTTACGCGGCAAAATCGTATAATTCCGGACCGTTTCCGCCGAATCGGAAAGGGCTGTCTTCTTTCGCGCGCGCGGCAAAGGCCGCGCCGCCAGCGTCTCCGGGGGACCAATGGACTGGGATAAGCTGCGCATCTTCCATGCCGTGGCCGAGGCGGGCAGCTTCACCCACGCCGGCGAGAAATTGAACCTCAGCCAATCTGCGGTCAGCCGCCAGATTTCCGCGCTGGAGGAGAGCCTCAAGGTTCCCCTGTTCCACCGCCACGCGCGCGGCTTGATCCTGACCGAGCAGGGCGAGCTGCTGTACCGCACGGCCCACGATGTTTTCGGCAAGCTGGCCATGACCGAAGCCCAGCTGACCGAGAGCAAGGACCGCCCGAGCGGCTTGCTGAAGATCACCACCACCGTGGCCTTCGGGTCGACCTGGCTGGCGCCACGGATGCGCGAGTTCATCGAGGTCTACCCCGAGATCGAATGTCATCTGATCCTCTCCGACCGGGAGCTCGATCTCGGTATGCGGGAAGCCGACATCGCCATCCGCTTGACGCCGCCGCGCCAGGCCGACCTGATTCAGCGCCACCTGCTGACCATGCACATGCACGTCTATGCCTCGGCCAACTACCTGAAGAAGGAAGGCATGCCCAAGGGCGTCGAGGACCTGGACGATCACCGCATCATCGTCTACGGCGAGGATGACCGGCCGCCCGTCCCCGATGTCAATTGGCTGCTGCGGCTCGGCAAGAAGGGCGACACCCTGCGCCGCCCGGCGCTCTGCCTCAACAACGTCTACGGCATTCTCCAGGCGATTCAGTCCGGCGCCGGGATCGGCGCCCTGCCCGAATTCATGGTCCAGGCAAAGAGCGATCTGGTGCATGTCCTGCCGGAGCTTGAAGGGCCGCGAATCGATGCCTATTTCGTCTATGCAGAGGAAATGCGCGGCGCGCAGAGAATCGAGGTTTTCCGCGACTTTCTGCTGCGTCAGGTGAGCCAATCGAAGTTTTGACGGCCCCAGGCTACGCCCCTGCAAGGAGCTTTAGCCTAAGTTATTGATTTATATAGATATCGAGCCATGCACCGGGCGCATAGCACCCTTTCTGGAAAGAACGTGGACTTATAAAGGGCCAGACCCCATTTTCGGTACATCGATGTTGCAACGCAACATCAACAGACATGCCGGTTTTCCTCTCCCCCCAGAAGAAACCGGCGACGTTATCCGGACCCCCCGTCCGGATCTGGGTCCCACATATTGGACCCTCACGTCTCCCAGACGTGAAGCCTCCCTGTTCAACTTGCCGGGACCTTATGGTCCCGGCATTTTTCTTTGCTGAAAGCTTTTTCCAAGCCCCCGGGCACAGGCTCTCCTGGAGGCATGCGGCGGCGCGCGCAAAACGGCAGCGCCCGGATGAAACTGGAAAGGGATGTGGGGGATCGCGGCCCTTGGCGGCCGCGAGCGGGAGCTAGGCGACCTGCGCCTCTTCAAAGCTGCGGCGCCGCCTGGTTTCTACTGGAAGCTGCAGACTCTCGCACAGCTCGTCCACAGTGACGCCATCGCGGCGCATCAAGAGCCGCACGATAGGGTCGCCAAGGATTTCCTCGATCGAGGGCTCATCGCTCAGCCAAGTCTTGCCGTCCAAGGGAACCTCCCACGTTGTCGTCCGCATAGCCGACCCTGCCCCTTATATAAGGCGGCTTGATGACGAACACCGCCTCACAGTGGTGACTATTCCATGACTTTCGCGGCACAGCTGAGTTGACGGCCGGTGCGATCTTGAGAAAAACAGCGGGAGGCACTGCCCGCTGCAGGCGCCGCCTACATGAACAGGCGTTCGTTGTCCTGCATGTCCTTGTAGAGCTCGGCGACGTACTCGCCATAGCCGTTGTAGAGCAGCGTCGGCACCTTTTCGTCGGTGCCGAGTACCCGCTCCTTCGCCTGGCTCCAGCGCCGGTGCGGCACCTCGGGGTTGACGTTGGCCCAGAATCCGTACTCGTTGGGAAGGATCTCCTCCCAGAAGGAAACCGGCTGCTCGTCGGTGAACTCGAAACGCACCAGCCCCTTGGCCGACTTGAAGCCGTACTTCCAGGGCAGCACCAGGCGCAGCGGGGCGCCGTTCTGCTTGGGCATCGGCTTGCCATAGGCGCCGGTGCCCAGGAAGGCGAGATCGTTCATCGCCTCTTCCATGCTGACGCCCTCGATATAGGGCCAAGGATACCAGGAGGCGCGCTGGCCGCTGGCCACGTCGCTATCCTCGAAGGACACCGTCTTGATGTATTTGGCGCCGGAGGTGGGCTTGGCCAGCTCAACGAGATGACGCATCGCGAAGCCCGACCAGGGCACGGTGATCGACCAAGCCTCGACGCAGCGGTGGCGGTAGAGCCGCTCTTCCAGCGGCATCTTGGCCAGCAGCTCGTCGATATCGAGCTCGAATTCCTTCTCGACCAAGCCGGCGATCTGCACGCTCCAGGGCCGGATCGGCAGATCCTGGGCGCCCCGCCAGATGTTCTTGGAAGATCCGAACTCATAGTAGTTGTTGTAGGTGGTGACGATCTCCTCGGAGGTCAGCGGTCGGTCGAGCTTGTAGCGCATGTTGCGCTCGACCGGATACAGGCCTGCCGAGGGATCCGCCTCTGGCGCCGCGGCGCGGGCCAGGCCGCCGAAGGCGCCGGCGCCAGCCAGGAGGATCGGCCCCGCGGCCGCCGCTTTGATGATCCGCCGGCGGTCGTGGAAAATCGCCTCGGGCGTCGCGGCGCTCTCCGGCAGTTCCCATCCGCGTTTGATCTTGATCAACATACTGGTCTCCTCACAGACAAACGGCCTTGCTCTGTCTCCGATATAGACCGTGCAACGCTCAAGCGCAGATCAAGCTTCCGAGAGGCAGTCGTTAAAAGCTTCCTGGAAGTCCTCGCTGCGCGGCAGGAGCAAGGCCAACGCGGCCCCGGCCAGGGCCAGGATGCCGAGCAGCCCCAGCATGGCCTGGGGACCGGCCAGATCCGCCAGCAGGCCGAGCCCGCCGAAGGCCAGTGCCAACACACCGATCAGCGTGTTGGAAAAGGCCACCAGCAATGGCCGTTCCTCGGAGGGCGCCGCATCCACGAGATAGGTCTTGCGGCCTAGCCGCACCCCGGCCTCGGCCAATCCGAGCAAGAGGAACACCGGGGTATAGATCAAGGGACCGCTGCCACCGGCGAAAACGCCGATCGCCAGCGCCAGCGCCGCCGCCGCCGCCGCGATCACCCCCGAGAAGGCCAGAACCCTGCGTGCCTGCGCGTCCGCGAAGATTCCCCAAAAGGGGCTCGAGACCACGTTCGCGGCCCCCACGGCGAAGACGAAGAGCGCCAGGGAACCGGCGCCCTCGCCGAACAGGCTCTGGGCATGCAACGCGAAGAAAGGTGTCGCCAGCTCGACCGCCAGCAGCAGGGCGCGCACGCCGAGAAACAGCCGCAGGGCGCCGACCTTGCGAAGATAGGCGAAGCCCTGCCCGACCTCTCCAGCCATGGAGCGGCCGCCCGAGGTCGCGCCCGGGGCCTCCGCGATCAGCGCGAACAGCAGGGCCGCCATTGCCCACAGCAGCGCGGCGGCGCCGATCAGCACGAGGTAGGGCGCGAGCGAGTTCCCGGCCTCCAGCTCGCTGCGCAGGTAGAGCGCCGCCAGCAGCGTCAGTCCGCCACCGATGGCGGCCCGGTTGGACAGCAAACGGCCGCGCCGCCCCTTGGGCACGGTCTTGCCCATGACATCCTGGAAAGCCACCGAGCCGATTCCCGAGGCCATGGAAAACACCGCCATCAGCCCGGCGATCAGGATTCCGGCCAGCCAGCCTTCGCTGAGCAGGGCCACGGGTAGAATAGCGGCAAGCGCCAGGGCCTGGATCAGGCCGGCGCCCGCCCAGTACCACTTGCGCAGCGGCGCCGCGCGAATCCGCGCGGCGATGGCAAGCTGCGGCAACAGGGAGCCGGCCTGCTTGATCGGCAGCAGATAACCGGCAACCACCGCCGGCGCGCCAAGCGCGGCCAAGAGCCAGGGCAGCACCAAGCCCGGACTGGCGAGCTGCTCGGCCAGCTTGCTGCAGGCGCCGTTGGCGACATTCAGCAGGTAGTTGCGCGGAACCGCGCGGCAACTCGTTTCCGGGATCGCGCTGCAGGCCCGCTCCGGATCGTCGTCGCCGCTCAAAACCCCATAAACCCGCGCCAGGGCGGCGCTCCGGTTCATGGGGCGCGCTGCGGAGCTTTTAGTGATCGGCGATTTCACCGTCGCTATAGAGGAATTCCTTGAGATGACCCGCAAAGTCGTCGTTGTTGCGGCGCAGCCACTCGATCACCATGGCCGCGTGCTCCATCTCCTCGCGCATATTGTGCAGCAGGATTTCCTTCAGATCGGCATCCTCGCAGTCGTCGGCGCGCTGACGGTACCAGTCCACGGCCTCCATCTCTTCAATCAAGGAAACGATGGCGTGGTGCATCGTCAGGGTTTCTTTGGTCAGACGTTCGCGCGGGGCGTGTAAACCTTCACTCGACACTTTGCGTTCTCCAGTCGATCTCTGTTTGGCGGGACGCGGCAAAAACCGCGCTTCGGCTTACATTAGCTCTCGGGTGCTCCAGGGCAAGGCTTGGCTCTGCCGGCCACGCGGGATTACGGCGTGGCCTCTTGCCGGGCTTCGGCGATGATCCGCTCCGCCTGCTTACCCGTGAGTTCCTGCAGACGTTCGTACTGCGCGTCGAAGGTGCCAACCCCCAGGGTCAGCGAGCGGATTTCGACGATCAAGTCGGACAGCTCGGCCTGCGGCAGGTAGCAATGCAGGTCGTCCCAGCCTTGCCATCCCGGTTTTGCCTCGAAGCCGAGAATCTGCCCGCGCCGCCCGCTGATCAGCCCATGAATGCCGGAGGTAAAGCTGTTCGGCACGGAGATCGTGACCTTGTAGATCGGCTCCAGCAGGATCGGTCCGCAATTGGGCATGCCTTCGGCCATCGCCTGACGGCCGGCGGTCTTGAAGGCTTGATCCGAGGAATCCACCGCATGGAACTGGCCGTCGAAGAGCTTGACCGCGACATCGACGACCGGAAAGCCGAGCGGTCCGCGCGCCAGGTACTCCTTGATGCCGGTCTCGACCGAGGGGATGTACTGCTTGGGAATCGCGCCGCCGACAATGGCGTTGGTGAACTCGAAGCCGCTGCCCCGCGGCAGGGGCTTGATCTCGATCTGGACATCGCCGAACTGGCCATGGCCGCCGGACTGCTTCTTATGGCGCGCGTGCTGCTGCACCGACTTGGTGATGCTTTCCTTATAGGCGGTGCGCGGGGGCGAGAGCACGACCTCGACATTGAAGCGCGACTTGAGCCGCTCGGCGGCCAGCTTGAGATGGATTTCGCCCTGCCCCCAGAGCAGCAGTTGATGGCTATCGCTGTCCTGCTGCATGGAGATCGAGGGATCCTCGTTGGTCAGCTTGGCGATCGAGGTCGTGAGCTTGACCTCGTCCTGGCGGTTCTTCGGCTCCACGGCTAGGGCATAGACCGGCTTCAGGGGATCCGGCCAGAGCATTTCGCCGCGCTCCTGCGGCCCCGCGTCGGTTAGGATTTGTCCTGTATTGGCGGATTCCAGCCGGCTGAAACCGGCCAGCTCTCCGGCCTCGGCGGCCTGCCGCGGCTCGAACTCTCCGCCAAGCATGCGGTGGATGCCGGAAAGCCGGTCCTCGCCGAGCACGCTGTTGTCCTTGACCGTGCCGCGCCAAACCCGCGCGATGCTGAGCTTGCCACTGTGCGCTTGATAGAGCGTCTTGACGATCGAGGCGGCAAAACCGTTGCCGTGGGGCACGCCCAGGCGCTCGGCGGTCTTGTCGGGCCCCGGTGCGTCGTGACGCAGGGCCTTGAACAGGCGCTGAATGCCGTTGCCCTGCTCGGCCGAGCCGAGCAGCACCGGCACGATCAGATCCTCCGCCAGGTCGCGGGTAAAATGCTCGAAGATCTCTCCCGCGGCCGGGGTCTTGTCCTCGAGCAACTGCTCGAGCAGCCCATCGTCGAAGTCGGCCAGGGATTCCAGCATCTCCTGACGGGCTTCGCCTTCCCGGTCCTTGACCGTATCCGGCATCTCGATCAGGTCGGAGGGCTGGTTTTCCTTGAAGCGATAGGCGCGTTCGCTGGCGAGATCGACGAAGCCGGTCACCTCCTCGCCGTCGCGGATCGGCACCTGGCGCAGCACCAAGGGCCGGGAGGACACCGCTTGCAGCGCCTCCAGCAGATCGCGCACCCGTGCCTGGGCCTTGTCCATCTTGTTGACGAACAACAGGTGCGGAATTCGAAAGTCGTCGAGAAACTTGAAAATCGGCGCCAGGGTCACCGCGCGCGCCGGATCGGGTTCGGCCACGATAACCGCTACGTCGGCGGCCATCAGGGCGGCCTGCGCGTCCTGCATCAACTCGACGGAGCCGGGGCAGTCGATGAAGGACCACAGCTCGCCGAGGTATTCCGCGCTCGCGAAGTTCGGTTCGACGCTCATCTGCCGGGCGCGGGCCTCCGGCGTGCTATCGCCGACCGTATTGCCCGCCGCGATCGACCCCTTGCGATGGATCGCGCCGCAGTGGTGCAGCAAGGCTTCGAGTAGGGTGGTCTTGCCGCTCGTGTAGGGACCGACGAGCACCGCACAGCGGGGCGCGTGGGCCGTTACGCTGGTCATGGCATTCTCCCTGCAATCTCGACCGCAGCCGGTCTCGTTGCGCGGACCAGCGTGCCGCCACTGGCATCATGCTCTCAGGAAGCCAGGGGCCGAGGCAACAGGAATTCGGTATATGCAATCCGGGGCACTACCGGGGATAGAGGCGGATCGGCCTGAGCGACGCCGCGCCGCCCGCCCCCATGGAAGGCCGGTCCGGGGCCGAGCGGCCCCGGATCGTCCGCACTAGCCGGCCAGCGAGCGCAGCATCCAGGCCGTCTTTTCATGCACCGTCATCCGGTCGGTCAAGAGGCCCAGGGTCACTTCGTCTTCGGCGTTCTGGGCGGCTTTCAGAACCTTGCGCGCCGAGCGCACGACGGTCTCGTGATCCTCGGCGAGCTGGCGCACCATCTCCGTGGCGGCCGGCACGGTCTCGCTTTCCTCCAGCGAAGTCAGCTTGGCGAAGGCGCGATAACTGCCCGGCGCGTAGTGCCCCAGCGCGCGGATGCGCTCGGCGATGTCGTCCACCGCAGTCGCCAGCTCCGTATAGTGCTGCTCGAACATCAGATGCAGGGTCTGAAACTGCGGGCCGGTGACGTTCCAATGGTAGTTGTGAGTCTTCAGGTAAAGGGTATAGGTGTCGGCCAGGAGACGCGCCAATCCAGCGGCGACTTCCTCGCGATCGGCTTGGGCGATCCCTACATTGGGTTCCATGATATCCTCCTTGCAGTAACGAACCTGCCGCGATACCGCGGCCTGATAACCCGCAAGTGGTATCAGGAATAGTATTTTACAAGATAATTTAGAATATTTCTAATTTATGAATCGAAGCAGACGCTCACCTGCCCCAAGGCGCCGAAATCGGCCAGGGCGACATCACCCGGCGCGATCTCCAGGAAGGGCGTCACAACGCCGGTGGTGACGATTTCCCCGGCCGCCATGCCGCGGCCCATGGCCACCTGATGATTGATCATCCAGGTCAGCGCCGTCAGCGGATCGCCGAGGGCGTTGTGTCCGAAACCCTCGCCCTTTAGCTCGCCGTTGATCTCCAGCCGCACCCGGTGGTTGGCGAGATCGAAGCCGCGCCACTCGACAATCGGCGCCCCCATGACCTGGGCGCCATGCACGGCGTTATCGGCGATCAAGGCCAGGGCGCCGGCTTCGGTCCAGGCCGCGCCATAGGCCGAGGTGACGACTTCGATCGCCGGATGCAGGCTGGCAACGCCGCCGGCCACCTCGTCTTCCCTATAGAGCTGCCCCTGGATCGGAAAATCGCGCCCCAGGGTGAAGGCGAACTCCGGCTCGATTAGGCGAAAGGTAAAGCCCTCGCCGCTCAGGCGGGCCGGGCTGCCGGTGGTGGTATCGGTGAACAGACGCCCCGAAAAAGGACCGGCGACCCCGAGAAATTCCTGCGCCGCCTCGCTGCTGGCGCCGACCTTGAAACCAGCCAGGGCGCCGCCGCCCCGCTCCCTGCGCTCCACCGCGTAGGCCTGCTGAATGCGGTAGGCGAGCCCAGGATCGGCGATGGCTTCCGCCTCGACCGGCCGGTTATCGCGCCGGGCATCGAGCAGACGCCGGGCGCTGAGCTGAGGGTTTTCCTTAGGCGGCATGTTCTTTCAAGGCCTCATAGACTTCATCGGAGCGTGGGGTTTCGACGCCGGCATCCCCGCCGAGGCGGCGCACCGCGCCGGTCAGCCAGTCCAGCTCCAGGCGGTTGCCGCGCTCGAGATCGATCAGCATCGAGGATTTCATCTCCGGCGCCAGTTCATCGAGAAAGGCCAGGCCGCTCTCCTCCAGGGACTCCGCCAGGCTGACACCGCGCGCCCGGCCGACCGCCGCGGCTTCGGCCGCCAGATCCGCGAACAGAGCACGACGTTCGGGAACGTCGCGAATCTCTCCGATCGCCGCGCGATAGAAGCAGGTGGTGCCGGCCACAGCGGTCAGGAAAATGAACTTACGCCAGATATCGGCTTCGATATCGGGACTCAGCGAGAGGTCGATGCCGGCGTGATGGCAGTGGAACACGAAGCGCGCCAGGGCTTCCTCCTGCCCGCGATGCCGCACCCCCACGACGATCCGTGCCAGGGAACCGATATGGCGAATCACCCCGGGCTCGGCGATCTGGGAGAAGATATAGGTCACCGCTCCGGCCACCGGGGCAGGCCCCAGTTCCGCCTCAAGGACCTCCTCGGCCTCGACCCCGTTCTGCAGCGACAGCACCAGCGCGCCTTGCTTGAGGAAGGGCGCCATCGCCGAAGCGATGTTTTCGGTATCCCACAGCTTGACGCAAACCAGGATGACATCGGCCTCGCCGACCATGGCGATGTCATCGCTGACCTGAAGAGTATCGACGGTAACGTCGCCGGCCTCGGAGGCGATCCGCAGACCGCCGCGCTCGATCGCCGCCTTATGAGCGCCGCGCGCCAGCAGGGTCACATCCTGCCCGGCGGCGGCCAGACGGCCGCCGAAATAGCCGCCGACGCCGCCCGCGCCGAGGACGGCGATTTTCATCCCTGCGGGTTTCCGGTTCAGCTCAGAGCCTCGCAGGCGCGCTTGATCCGGACACAGGCTTCCTCCAGCGCCTCGGTCGAGGTGGCGTAGGAAATCCGGAAGTACGGTGACAGGCCGAAGGCCTCGCCCTGCACGGCGGCCACGCCCTCGGCCTCCAGCAGGTAGGTCACGAAGTCACCATCGGAGGCGATCTTCTTGCCCTCCGGCGTGGTCTTGCCGATGCAGCCGGCGCAGGAGGGATAGACATAGAAGGCGCCTTCCGGCCTGGCGCAGGACAAGCCGGGAATCTTGTTCAGGGCATCGACCATCAGATCGCGGCGCTGCTTGAAGACCTTGTTGTGCTCGGCGATGAAGTCCTGCGGCCCGGTCAGTGCCTCGACCGCGGCGGCCTGGCTGATCGAGCTGGGGTTGGAGGTCGACTGCGACTGCACCTTGGCCATGGCCTTGATCAGTTCGGCCGGTCCCGCGGCGAAGCCGATCCGCCAGCCGGTCATGCAGTAGGCCTTGGACACGCCGTTCATGGTCAGGGTGCGCGCCTTCAGCTCCGGCGCGGCCTGGGCGATGGTGCAGAACTCGAAGTCGTCGTAGACCAGATGCTCGTAGATATCGTCGGTCAGGATCCAGACGTTCTCATGGCGCTTCAGCACCTCGGCCAGCGCCTCCATCTCCGCGCGGCTGTAGGCCGCGCCAGTGGGGTTGGAGGGGGAGTTGAGAATCAGCCAGCGGGTTTTCTTGGTGATCGCGGCTTCGAGATCCTCCGGGCGCAGCTTGAAGTTGTTGTTCTGGGAGCAGGGCACGGCCACGGGCTCGCCCTCGGCAAGCAGGACCATGTCCGGATAGCTGACCCAGAAGGGCGCCGGGATGATGACTTCGTCGCCCTTGTTCAGGGTCGCCTGAAAGGCGTTGTAGAGCACCTGCTTGCCGCCGGTGCCCACGGTGATCTCGGCGGGGCTGTAGTCGATCCCGTTCTCGCGCTTGAACTTGTCGCAGATCGCCTGCTTGAGCGCCGGCGTGCCGTCGACCGCCGTGTACTTGGTGTCGCCGTCGCGGATCGCCTTGATCGCCGCGTCCTTGATATTGTCCGGCGTATCGAAATCCGGCTCGCCGGCGCCAAGGCCGATGACATCCCGGCCGGCGGCTTTCAGTTCCCGCGCTTTCTGGGTGACGGCAATGGTCGGGGAAGGCTTGATACGCGAAAGGCGCTCGGCAATCAGCGACATAGGGGTCTGCTCCTGTGATAGCGAGAGCCGTCGTTTCCGGCTCCGACGGAGCGGGAGCCTACTCACTCGCAGCGGCGCTCGCAATGCCTCTCGCCCAGCAAAACGAGCGAGAACGGCGGGGCATCGGCGCTCGCCCTAAGTTTGCCACAACAAGCCCTTGAATTGCCTTGGTTAGATGCGCTTAACGCCGCGTTTTGCCGTTGCACTGTCCGGACCCCAACCCGAACCGAGGGACTCCTGGATCATGCGCAACAGCGAGCCGCGGCCGGAGAGCCGCCACAGCAAGCTCTCCACTCACGATACCGTCAGGCTGGCGGCCATGGGACGGCGGGCCATCGCCGCCGTTCTGACCGGTCTGCTGGTTGCCCTGGCCGGCATCTCGCTCTTCGCCCTGGTGGCGCCGGAGCTGGTGTCGCCGGCCCGCGCCCAGCTGCGGCAGCAGGCGCCGGAGGCCGCGGCCGGGCTGTACTTCCGCAGCGAGGTGGCCGGCAAGGTTTTCGAGGCGCCGCTCGTCGGCAGCGAAGTCGACATCACGGTCAATGGAGAAATCGCCCGTGTCAGCGTTGTTCAGCACTTCCACAACCCCTCCGATGCCTGGATGGAGGGTGCCTATGTCTTCCCTCTGCCCGAAGATTCCGCGGTCGACCGGCTGACCATGACCGTGGGCGCGCGACAGATCGACGGCGTGATCATGGAGCGCGAGGCGGCGCGGCGGGTCTATGAGGAAGCCGCCGCCGAGGGCAAGCGCGCCAGCCTGCTGTCCTCGGATCGCGCCAATGTCTTCACCACTTCTGTCGCCAACATCGGCCCCGGCGAGACCGTCACGGTCAAGATCGAGTACCAGGAGAGTCTGTCCTACAAGGACGGCCGCTACAGCCTGCGCTTTCCGATGGTGGTGGCGCCGCGCTACAGCCCCGGCGAGGCGGTGACCGTCAGGACACCGGCGCCGCGCGACGGCGCGCCACGGCCGCAGCCTATTTCCGAACAGGAAACTGCGCCGTTCCAACAAGAGGATCGCGACCTCTTCGGCCCGCTCCGCGGTCCCGAGGACGGCGCCGCCAACCCCGTCAAGCTGCGGGTCGCCATCGACGCCGGGCGACCCCTGGCCAAGCTGGAAAGCCTCTATCACGACGTCACCGTCGAGGAGGAAAGCAACGGCCGCAGCCTGGTCACCCTGAGCGATGGCGCCGTCGCCGCCGACCGCGATTTCGTTCTGGAGTGGCAGCCCCAGGTCGAGGCGGCGCCTGAAGCCGCGCTCTTCGCCGAGCAGGTCGGGGACAACAGCTATCTGCGGATTTCCCTGCTGCCCCAGAGCGACAGTGGCGCGGTCGTCCGCCCCGAGCGCGACCTGATCTTCATCGTCGATACCTCGGGGTCGATGCATGGCCCCTCGATGGATCAGGCCAAGGATGCCCTGCTCGCCGCCCTCGACCGGCTGCAGCCCGGCGACCGCTTCGAGCTGATTCGTTTTTCCAACCACACCCAGTCCTTGTTCGGCAGTGTCCAGCCCTTCAACGCGGAAACCCAGCGCCAGGCCCGGCGTTTCGTTCTCGGCCTGGATGCCGAGGGCGGCACCGAGATGCTGCCCGCGCTCGCCGCGGCCTTGAAGGACCGGGCCGAGCCAGGGCGGCTGCGCCAAGTGGTCTTCCTGACCGACGGCGCGGTGAGCAACGAGCAGGAACTCTTCGAGGTGATCCATGACCGGCTCGGCGGCAGCCGCCTGTTCACCGTCGGCATCGGCTCCGCGCCCAACTCCTATTTTATGACCAAGGCGGCCGAGGTCGGCCGCGGCAGCTTCACCTACATCGGCGATCCCGGCGAGGTTGCCGCGCGCATGGAGGGACTGTTCCGCAAGCTGGAGCGCCCCGCGCTGACCTCCGTCGAGCTGATCTGGGAAGGCCCGGCGTCCAAGCGGATCGAGGTCACGCCTGTGCTGATGCCCGACCTCTATGCCGGCGATCCCGTAGCGATCACGGCGCGGGTATCCGGAATTCCCCTGCGCAAGCTGCGCGGCGCCCTCACCCTGCGCGGCGAGATCGGCGGCCAGCCCTGGCAGCGGCGGCTGGAGCTGAAGGACTTGACCGCCGCACCGGGTATCGCCGCGATCTGGGGCCGCGCTCAGCTCGAGGAGATCGAGAACGGCCTCTATCTCGGCATGGACGCGCAGACCGTGCGCGATCTCTCCGTCGCCACCGCCCTCGAGTTCCGCCTGGTCAGCCGCTACACCTCCCTGGTCGCGGTGGATGAGGAGGTCGCCCGGCCGGACGGCGAAGCACTGAACTCCAGCGAAGTTCCACGCAACCTGCCGGACGGCTGGAGCCACGAAAAGGTCTTCGGCACGCCCGAGGAGACAATGCGGCTCCTTGCCCCGGAGCCACAGCAGCTGCCCCAGCAGCAGGCCTCAACCGACATCGACATCAATCAATACATTACCGCTGGATACATCCCGGCCGAGGTCGCCGCTGCCTTCGCCCTGCAGCAAGCCAGGGGGAGCCAGGTCGCCCTGCCGCAAACCGCGACCCCGGCCCAGCTCAAGGCCTTGATCGGCGGCATCCTGCTGTTGCTGGCACTCGCACTGTTGCTCTACGCCCGGCGCGGCAATCGGGGGGCGGCATGAGCCGCCGCCTGACCTTCCTGTTCGCCGCGCTGCTGGCGGCGCTTGGACTCTGGCAGCTTGGCGGCGCGGGCGCGATCCATGCCAAGGCCGCCGTGGCGCAGGTCCTGCTGGAGCGATCCTGGGCGCGGAGTCTGGACGGCGAGGCGCAGCCGCGGCCCTGGCCCTGGGCGGACAGCTATCCCGTCGCCCGCCTGAGGGTGCCGGAGCTCGGTATCGAGGAAATCGTGCTGGCCGGCGCCAATGGCCGCAACCTGGCCTTCGGCCCGACGCATCTTGGCGGTACGGCGGCGCCCGGCGCGGCCGGGCACAGCATCCTCACCGGGCATCGCGACACCCATTTCACCTTCCTGCGGGACCTGCGTCCCGGTCAGGACATCCAGGTACAGCGGCCGGACGGCAGCTGGCAGGACTACCAGGTTATCGAAACCGCGGTGATCGATTCCCGCAACGCCCGCCTCGCCGAGGGGGACGGCAGAGCCAGCCTGACGCTGGTCACCTGCTACCCCTTCGACGCGGTCGAGCCGGGCGGGCCGCTGCGCTACCTGGTCTACGCCGAGGCGAAAACGCTCTAACGAAACCGAGGGGGTCATGAGCAGAAGTTTAAAAGGCGGCTATCTGACGCTGATTCAAATCGACGATCACGGCCGCAAACGGCGGCGCAGACAGGCAAAAAAGAAAGGCGGCGCGGGCGCGGTGATCGCCTGGACCTCGGTGTTCGCCGCGGCGCTGGTCGGCTTTGCCTGGCTGGCGCTGGAAAGCGGCCTGCTGGAAAGCCTGGTCAAGACGCTCTGATCCGGCTTTCCGGGAATCGAAAGGCCGCCCGGCAAAGCCGGGCGGCCCTTGGCAGCGTTCCTTCCTGGGGGGCGGAAACTACGCTGCCTCGAGAACGTCGTCGCCCTTCTGCCACATGCAGGGGCAGAGCGCGTCGGTCTGCAGGGCATCGAGAATCCGAAGGGTTTCCATCGGGTTGCGCCCGACATCGAGGCCATTCACCGCGACGTGCTGGATCGTGCCGGAGGGATCGACGATATAGGTCGCCCGCAGGGCCACGCCCTCGTTCTTGTCGAGGATGCCAAGCTCCTCTGCGAGGCTGCGCTTGATGTCCGAGACCATCGGGAAGGGCAGCTCGCGCAGGTCCTCGTGGTCCTTCTTCCAGGCGTGATGCACGAACTCGCTATCCGTGGAAACGCCCAGAAGCTGCGCGTTGCGGCTGGCGAATTCGTCGTTCAAGCCGCCAAAGGCCGCGATCTCCGTCGGGCAGACGAAGGTGAAGTCCTTCGGCCAGAAGAAAACGACCAGCCACTTGTCGGCATAGCTCTTGTCGGTCACCCGCTCGAAGGCCTCGGAAGGCTTGCCCGGCGCGCCCGGCTTGACGGCGTTGAGGTCGAAGGAGGGAAAAGTGTCACCAATGGTCAGCATGTCTTACCTCTACTCTCGTGGTTTCTGAAAAGCGCTAGCCCGCCTGGCTGCGCTTTTTAGAATGGTTCTTAGTTGCAAGACATCACATAGGCCCGCTTCCACTCCGCGTCAATATTAAAATGGTTCTAATTCGCAAGAAATCTCCGCGCTGCCTTTCCGCCTCTGGAAAGACTCCCCGGCCTGGGCCTATATAGAGGCCATGGCACCCGTCGTCGCAGAACCGCTTTCGCCGCCCTTGGAGCCGACCCTGGGGGCGCCTTTCAGGATTCGCTCGGACTACGAAGCGGCGGGCGACCAGCCGCAGGCGATCAAGGAGTTGCTCTCCGGCCTCGACTCCGGGGAACGCGACCAGGTGCTGCTCGGCGTCACCGGCTCGGGCAAGACCTTCACCGTGGCCAAGGTGATCGAGGAAAAACAGCGCCCGGCCCTGATCCTGGCGCCCAACAAGACGCTGGCGGCGCAGCTCTATTCGGAGATGACCTCGTTCTTCCCCGACAACGCCGTGGAGTACTTCGTCTCCTACTACGACTACTACCAGCCCGAGGCCTATGTGCCGCGCAGCGACACCTACGTGGAGAAGGAATCCTCGGTCAACGAGCAGATCGACCGGATGCGCCACTCGGCGACCCGCGCCCTGTTCGAGCGGCGCGACGTCATCCTCGTCGCCTCGGTCTCCTGCATCTACGGCATCGGCAGCCCCGAAACCTATCAGCAGATGACCAAGAAGGTGCGCGCCGGAAGCTCGGTCGACCGCAGGGAACTGCTGCGCGCCTTCACCGAGCTGCAGTACAAGCGCAACGACGCCAGCTTCACCCGTGGCACCTTCCGGGTGCGCGGCGACACCGTCGAGATCTTCCCGGCCCATTACGAGGACCGGGCCTGGCGCGTCTCCCTGTTCGGCGACGAGGTCGAGGCGATCCACGAGTTCGACCCGCTGACCGGCGAGAAGACCGATTCCCTGGCCGAGGTCACGATCTACGCCAACAGCCATTACGTGACGCCCCGGCCGACGCTGCTGCAGGCGGTCAAGCAGATCCGCCAGGAGCTGAAGATCCGCCTGGAGGAGTTCCACAAGGCCGGCAAGCCGCTGGAGGCCGAGCGGCTGGAACAGCGCACCACCTTCGACCTGGAGATGATCGAGGCGACCGGCTCCTGCGCCGGCATCGAGAACTACTCGCGCTTTCTCTCCGGCCGGGCGCCGGGTGAGCCGCCACCGACGCTGTTCGAGTACCTGCCCGAGGACGCCCTGCTGTTCGTCGATGAGAGCCACGTCACCATCGGCCAGCTCAACGGCATGTTCCGCGGCGACTTCAACCGCAAGTCCACGCTGTCCGAGTACGGCTTCCGCCTGCCGTCGTGCATCGACAACCGGCCGCTGAAGTTCGAGGAGTGGGACCAGATGCGCCCGCAGACGGTCTATGTCTCGGCGACGCCGGGCAAGTGGGAGATGGAGCAGACCGGCGGCGTCTTCGCCGAGCAGGTGATCCGCCCGACCGGCCTGATCGATCCGGTCTGCATCATCCGCCCGACCGAGCGCCAGGTCGACGACCTGATCGCCGAGTGCCACGACTGCGCCAAGAAGAAGCAGCGGGTGCTGGTCACCACCCTGACCAAGCGCATGGCCGAGGACCTGACCGAGTACATGCACGAGGCGGGCCTGCGGGTGCGCTACATGCATTCCGACATCGACACCCTGGAGCGCATCGAGATCCTGCGCGACCTGCGGCTCGGCGTGTTCGACGTGCTGGTCGGCATCAACCTGCTGCGCGAGGGCCTGGATATCCCCGAGTGCGCCCTGGTCGCCATCCTCGACGCCGACAAGGAGGGCTTCCTGCGCTCCACCACCTCGCTGATCCAGACCATCGGCCGGGCGGCGCGCAACGTCGACGGCCGGGTCATCCTCTACGCCGACGTGATGACCAAGAGCCTGACCGCCGCGCTCGACGAGACCAACCGCCGCCGCGAGAAGCAGCAGGAATACAACGCCGCCCACGGCATCACGCCGGAGACCATCCGCAAGCAGATCAGCGACATCCTGAAGTCGGTCTACGAGCGCGACCACGTCACCGTCGACGTGGACAGCGAGGACCAGCACCTGATCGGCCACAACCTGCAGGAACACATCAAGGCGCTGGAAACCCGGATGCGCGACGCCGCCGCCAACCTGGAGTTCGAGGAGGCCGCCCGCCTGCGCGACGAGATCAAGCGCTTGGAAGACACCGAACTGGAGCTACCCCCCGGCGCAGCCCGGGGCGACGGCTCCGGCGGCGGCTTCGCCGCCCGTATTCAGCGCGCCGACGCGGCTTCCAAGAGCCGCAAGGGCGGCAAGTACAAGGGCCGCAAGCGGCGCGGGCCGTAGCGTCACAAGCGCTGTTCCCCGGAGCACCGCCGCAATCCTTGGGCTGCGGCGCAAACGCGCCCATTTCTTCTCCTAGACCCAAGCGAAGCTCTGGAGGACCCCCATGACCACAGCTCTCATCGTCGGGGCCGGTAGCGGCCTCTCCGCCTCCCTGGCCCGGCTGTTTGCTGGCGAGGGCATGACCGTCGCTTTGGCCGCCCGAAATACCGATAAGCTGGACGCGCTCTGCCGGGAGACCGGCGCCTCGGCCTATGCTTGCGACGCCGGCGATGCCGAACAGGTCGCCAAGCTCTTCGACGAGCTGGACAGCGGCCCCGGCGCGCCGGAGATCGCGGTCTACAACCCCAGCGCCCGGGTGCGCGGCCCCCTGGTCGAGCTCGACCCGGCCGAGGTCGAGCGGGCGTTGCGCATCACCGCCTACGGCGCCTTCCTGGTCGCGCAGCAGGCGGCCAAGCGTATGCTCGCCGCCGGCCGGGGCACGATCCTGCTGACCGGCGCCTCGGCCGGGGTCAAGGGCTATCCGCAGTCGGCGCCCTTCGCCATGGGCAAGTTCGCGCTGCGCGGCCTGGCCCAGTCGATGGCGCGGGAGCTGCACCCCCGGAACGTCCACGTCGGCCATGTCGTGATCGACGGCCAGATCGCCAATCCGGCGCGCAGCGGTTACGAAGCCGACCCCGACAGGCCGGACGCCAAGCTCGACCCCGACGCCATCGCCCGGCAGTACCTCAACCTGCACCGACAGGAGCGCAGCGCCTGGGCCTGGGAAATCGAGCTGCGGCCCTGGGTCGAGCGCTTTTAGCACGCAGCCCTTGGAGAAGAGGCCGCGCGCGCCTATTTCCTTAGTCACAACCAGACGGAGATAGCCATGGCCAAGCATCCCACCAAGGCAACGCCGGAGCAGCTCGCCAAGCTGACGCCCGAACAGCGCAAGGTGACCCAGGAAGCCGGAACCGAGCGCCCCTTCAGCAATGCCTATTGCGACGAAAAGCGCAGCGGCACCTATGCCTGCGTGGTCTGCGGCAACCCGCTGTTTAGCTCCAGCGACAAGTTCGACAGCGGAACCGGCTGGCCCTCCTTCACCCAGCCGCTGGAGCGCTCCGCGGTCGGCGAGCGCGAGGACCGCAGCCTGTTTTCGCGCCGCACCGAGGTGATCTGCGCCTCCTGCGAAGCTCATCTGGGGCACGTTTTTCCCGATGGCCCCGCGCCCACCGGCCTGCGCTATTGCATGAACTCGGCGTCGCTCGATCTGCGTCCCGAGGCGGAGAGCCAGGGCGAGAACGCCGAGACTGAAGCGGCCAAGGCCTAGACGCGCCAGCCGCATGCAGCGCTCCGCGCACGCCAGGCGCATTGAAACTTAGCGCCCGCAAAGGTATCTACACCGGGCACCTGAGCCAAAGCTGCGGACCCGCCCGGCGCGCCGCCGCACACCTTTCCAGGAACCTTCTCTTTCATGCCCTTAACCTGGCCATACAGCTCAACGCCAAAGCCGCAGACCTTGCCGGGCGGACTCGGCGGCCCGGGTAATCCGGCTAACCCAGGCAAGGCCGCATGAGCGCACTGGTCATCGCCATTGTCGAGGTCGCCGCCGGGCTAGCCCTGTTGATGCTGGGCGGCGAGCTGCTGCTGCGCGGCGGCGTCGCCCTGGCCAAACGCCTCGGCATCCAGCCGCTGCTGATCGGCCTGACCGTGGTCGCCTGCGCCACCTCCATGCCGGAACTGATGGTCACCCTGACCGCCGGCTTCGAGGGCCTGCCCGACATCGGTGTCGGCAATATCGTCGGCTCGAACATCGCAAATATCCTGCTGATTCTCGGCGCCGCCGCCTTGATCCATCCGATCGCGGCGCCGCGCGGCCTGGTCAAGCGCGACGGCATGGTGATGCTGAGCGCGACGGTTATGTTCACGGTTCTCGCCTGGCTGTCACCGATGACCTGGCTGCACGGCGCGCTGTTCCTGGCGCTGCTCGCCGGGTACCTGTGGTGGAGCTACACCCTGGAGTGTCACAAGAGCGAGCCCGACCCCGGCGCCGAAACGACGGAAGCCCTTGAACAGGCACCGGAGTCCTTCTGGGTCGCGCTGCTGCTGGTGGCCGGCGGCGTGGTCGGCCTCTTCGTCGGCTCGGAGCTGTTGATCGAGGGCGCGGTCTTCCTGGCTCGTCTGGGCGGCGTTTCCGACGCGGTGATCGGCTTGACGCTGGTCGCGATCGGCACCTCGCTGCCCGAGCTGGCGGCCTCCATGGTGGCGGCGATGCGGCGTCACACAGACATCGCCATCGGCAATGTCATCGGTTCCAACATCTTCAACATACTCGGCATCTTCGGCGTACTCGCCGTGGTGCACGACTTCCGGATCTCGATCGAGATCCTGCGCATCGACAACTGGATTCTGCTGGCAACGACCCTGCTTCTGCTGGTCGTGCTGGCCTCCGGCTACCGCATCGGCAAGGGCATCGGACTGGCCTTCCTCGCGCTCTATGCCGGCTTTATCATGCTGCAGTTGGATTCGATCAAGGTGCTGCTGCTGTGACGTCCCGGGAAAGCTCCGCACCCAGCCTGAAAGTCGTGCTGCGCGGGCTGATCGCCGAGGCGCGGATCGGCGTCACCGAGGAAGAGCGCGCCCGGCCGCAAAGGCTGCGGCTGGACGTCGAGCTTCAAGTCATCCCGCCGGACGGCCTTGGTCCCGACTTCGCGGACGAGATCGAAACGGTGCTCGACTACGGCCTGCTCCGCGAGCGCCTTCTCCGGCTCTGCGGCGACAACCGCGCCAAGCTGCTCGAAACCCTGGCCGACCGGATCGCCCGCGACTGCCTCGCCGACTCCCGGGTGCGCCATGCGCGGGTGCGAATCGAAAAGCCCGATATCTTTTCCGGCATCGAGGGGATCGGCGTCGAGATCGAGCGCCACGCCTCGCGCCTCTAGCGCTTCGCGGGACATTGCAACGGCAGGCGCTAAGAGATTGTCTTATGGGCATCTTTGCCGCCCTCCCCCAGAAAAGTTGTGCACAGCGGCATAGGGCTCTGGCAACTGGAACGCGATCCAGACCGGCAGGCTTTTCTTGACCTATTTGTGACAAAATGCGGGAGTTATTATCTTATAAAACAATAGGTTAGTCTTTTGCCTATTTTTTGTGCAATGTGGAGAAGGGCTTGATTCTCTAGGGCCTTGTCTGCGGCACGCGAGGATAGCCACAGGCTTATCCACAGATTCCGTGGACAGCCTCGGGCCCCGGCCGGAGGCGCCCAAACGGGAAAGGAAGTCAAGCGCGAATCCGGCTGGAAAATCGATTTTCCGTACGGCCATGACCCATCCGACACAGCGGCAATCACCTTCGCGTATCGCCGCGATCTGTTAAACAAAGACAGCATGAGCGAGAGCAGCAAACCTCGGAAGCCGCAGGGCAAGCAGCAGGCCGGTAGCGCCCGCCGCCGCAAGGACCTTTCGGACGGCGGCAAGCGTTCGGGCATGGCGGAGCCGGCCGCCCTTTACGACGCGCCGCCGGACTCGGCCAAGTCCGGTTTGCCGCAAGCCGGAACGCCGCGCGGCGGCGCGTCCCTGAAGCAAGGTGTCGAGGTGCTGCGCGAGGCACTCCGGAACCTGCCCTCGGCGCCCGGCGTCTACCGCATGCTCAACAAGCGCGGCGAGGCGCTCTACGTCGGCAAGGCGCGGGATCTCAAGAAGCGGGTCACGACCTACACCCAGATCGCCAAGCTGCCGCACCGGCTGCAGCGCATGGTCGCCGAGACCGTCGACCTGGAGGTGGTGACCACCCACACCGAGGTCGAGGCGCTGCTGCTCGAAAGCAATCTGATCAAGCGCCTGATGCCGCGCTACAACGTACTGCTGCGCGACGACAAATCCTTCCCCTACATCCTGCTGACCGGCGATCACGAGGTCCCGCGGATCGCCAAGCACCGCGGCGCCCAGACGCGCGAAGGCAGCTACTACGGCCCCTTCGCCTCGGCGGGCGCGGTCAATCGCACGATCACGGCCCTGGAGAAAGCCTTCCTGCTGCGCTCCTGCTCCGACGCGGTCTACGCCAGCCGCACCCGCCCCTGCCTGATGTACCAGATCAAGCGCTGCTCGGCGCCCTGCGTCGGCCGCATCTCCCAGGACGATTACCTCGGCCTGGTCGAGCAGACCCGGGCCTTTCTGACCGGCCGCTCCCAGGCGATCCAGGCGAGCCTGGCCGAGGCGATGCAGGAGGCGGCGGAACGCCTCGACTATGAAGCGGCGGCGCGTTACCGCGACCGCATCCGCGCCCTGGCCCACATCCAGTCGCATCAGGATATCAACGTCGAGGGGGTCGAGAACGCCGATGTCATGGCGGCGCATCAGGAGGGCGGGACGACCTGCGTCCAGGTGTTCTTTTTCCGCGCCGGGCGCAACTACGGCAACCGCGCCTACTTCCCGAGCCACGACAACAGCCTGGGCGTGGCTGAGGTGCTGGCGGCCTTCGTCGCCCAGTTCTACGACAACAAGCCGGTGCCGCGCGAAGTCCTGGTCAGTCAAAGCCTGCCCGACCAGAGCCTGATCGCCGAGGCGCTGTCGAGCCGCGCCGGGATCAAGATCCGGCTCAACGCTCCGCAGCGCGGCGCCCGCCGCAAGCTGATCGAGGCGGCGCTGACCAATGCCCGCGAGGCGCTCGGCCGCCGCCTCGCCGAATCCAGCGCCCAGCGCAGCCTGCTCGAAGGGCTGTCCGAGCGCCTGGGCCTGGAGTCGCCGCCGGAGCGGATCGAGGTTTACGACAACAGCCACATCCAGGGCAGCAATCCCTATGGCGCGATGATCGTCGCCGGGCCCGAGGGCCTGCGCAAGGCGGCCTACCGCAAGTTCGCGATCCGCGGCGAAGGCAAGAAGAAGAACACGCCGGCCGAAACCGGGCCGGTCACCGGCGGCGACGACTATGCCATGATGCGCGAGGTGCTCACCCGGCGCTTCGCCCGCGCCCTGAAGGAAGACCCGGAGCGCGAGCAAGGCACCTGGCCGGACTTGGTTTTGCTCGATGGCGGGCGGGGGCAGCTTGAGGTGGCGCGCGAAGTCTTCGCCGATCTCGGCATCTCCGACCTGAATCTCGCCGCCGTCGCCAAGGGCCCGGACCGCGACGCCGGGCGGGAACGCATCTTCCTGCCGGACCGCCCGCCGCTGCTGCTGGAAGCGCGCGACCCGGTGCTCTATTTCATCCAGCGGCTGCGCGACGAGGCTCATCGTTTCGCCATCGGCAGCCACCGCGCCGGGCGCAGCAAGTCCCGCCTGACCTCCTCGCTCGACGAGGTCTCGGGCATCGGCGCCAAGCGCAAGAAAGCCCTGCTGCTGCATTTCGGCTCGGCGCGGGCGGTTGAACGCGCCGGACTGGCCGACCTGGAAGCGGTCGAGGGCATTAGCAAAGCCGTAGCTAAGCGAATCTACGATCACTTTCACGGGACTGCCTGATCGGCTGGCCCTATGCTAGAAGGCAGGGTATGACAGAGAGTGGATTCCAGCGCCGAAGAGTGACCATGGCCCAGAGCCTTCCCAACCTGCTTACCACCGCGCGAATCCTGGCGATTCCGCTGATCGTGCTGTTGCTGTTTCTCGACGGCGGCACGGCGCGTTGGGGCGCTTTTTTCCTGTTTCTCGCCGCCGCGGTTACCGATTACTTCGATGGCCTGGCCGCCCGCAAGCTGGCCGTGGTCACGCCGCTTGGCCGATTCCTCGATCCCATCGCCGACAAGCTGCTGGTCGCCGCGGTGATCGTCGCCCTGGTCGCGATAGGTAAGCTCGGCGGCTGGCTGGTAGTCGCGGCCATCCTGATGCTGTGCCGCGAAATTCTGGTATCGGGCCTGCGCGAATTCCTTGCCGAACTTGGCGTCCCGCTGCCGGTCAGCAAGCTGGCCAAGTGGAAAACCACGGTGCAGCTGATCGCGCTGGGCTTGTTGATCGCCGGTCTGCCCGGCGATCTGCTGTTCTGGACCGGACAGGCTGCGTTCTGGATCGCCACGCTCTTGACCCTGATCACCGGCTGGGACTACCTGCGGGTCGGGCTCAAGGAGATGGTGGCGGGGTCATGACGGCGGTGCGGCCATGAAAGTTCTCGGCTTGGCCGGCTGGAGCGGCAGCGGCAAGACCACGCTGGTGTGCAGACTGATCCCCGAGATGAAGGCGCGCGGCTACCGGGTCTCGACGATCAAACACGCCCATCACAACTTCGACGTCGACACGCCGGGCAAGGATTCCTACGAACACCGCGAGGCCGGGGCAAGCGAGGTCCTGGTATCCTCGGCCAAACGCTGGGCGCTGATGCGCGATCTGCGCGGCGAGGAAGAGGCGACGATCGAGGAACTGCTCGCCAAGCTCGCCCCCGTCGACCTGGTGATCGTCGAGGGCTTCAAGAAGGAAGGCCACGATAAACTGGAGGTCTACCGCCGCGCGCTCGGCAAGCCCTTGCTGGCGACCGAGGATCCCGCCATCGCCGCAGTGCTGAGCGACGGCGCCGTGCCGGAAACCTCGAAGCCGGTCATCGCGCTCGACGATATCGCCGCCATCGCCGACTTCGTGGAAAAGCACTGCGGACTGGCCGGCGGCGCGCGCCGTAGAGCTTGATAGCGGGGGCACGGCATGGCGCAGCTGACCGATGACTGCTTTGCCCACGGCGGAGCCCTGCTGCGTCTGGACGCGGCCCTGAGCCTCCTCGGCGAGCGCTTGAGCGCAGTCGCCGAAACGGAAAGCCTGCCCCTCGGCTCCTGCCTGGGCCGCGTGCTGGCGGAGGATGTGATCTGCGGCTTCGACGTGCCGCCGCAGGACAACTCGGCGGTCGACGGCTACGCGGTCTACTTCGACGATCTCGATCCCAACGCGCAAACCCGCCTGCCGATGGCCGGGCGCGTGACCGCTGGGCATCCCTTGCAGGGCACGGCACAGCGCGGCACGGCGATCCGCATCTTTACCGGCGCCCAAATGCCCGAGGGCCCGGATACCGTGATGATGCAGGAAGACTGCGAGCTCGAGAAACGCGACGGCGGCCACAGCGTCGCGATCCGCCCTGGCATCAAGCGCGGCGCCAACCGGCGCAAGCGCGGCGAGGACATCACGGCGGGCAGTGTCGTGCTGCGCGCCGGACGGCGGCTGCGCGCGCCCGATCTTGGCCAGGCGGCGGCCACGGGACGGCGCAGCCTGGTGGTCCGCCAGCCGCTGCGCGTGGCGCTGTTTTCAACCGGCGATGAACTGCGCGAGCCCGGCCAGGACCTGCAGCCGGGCCAGATCTACGATTCCAACCGCTACGGCATCGCCGGCCTGCTGCGCGGTCTGGGCTGCCAGGTCACCGATCTCGGAATCCTCGCGGACCGGCGCGCGCTGATTCAGGACGCACTCGCCGCGGCGGCGCCGGACCATGACGTGATCGTCACCTCCGGCGGCGTGTCGGTCGGCGAGGAAGACCATGTCAAGCAGGCGGTGGAGGCCTTGGGGGCACTGCACGCCTGGCGTCTGGCGATCAAGCCCGGCCGCCCGATCGCCTTCGGACAGGTCGGCCGCGTGCCCTTCGTCGGTCTTCCCGGCAACCCGGCGGCGGTCATGGTGACCTTCGTCAACATCGTGCGGCCGCTGCTGCTGCGCCTGCTCGGCGCCAGCGAGCTCGAGCCCCAGCGCTTCGCCGTGCGGGCCGCCTTTTCCCATAGGAAGAAGACGGAGCGGCGCGAATGGCTGCGCGCCAGCCTGCGGCGCGATGACGAGGGCGCGCTCGAGGCCGTGAAGTTTCCCCGCGAGGGCGCCGGCATCCTCTCCTCCCTGGTCGAAAGCGACGGCCTGGTTGAGCTGCCCGAGGAGATGACCCATCTTCAGGAGGGAGACATCGTGAGCTTCCTGCCCTTCTCGGAGGTAATGGCGTGAAACTGCTCTATTTCGCTTGGCTGAAGACCAAGACCGGCTGCGCCGAGGAAGACGTCACCCTGCCCGCGGAGGTCGGCAGCGTCGCTGAGCTGCTTGCCTGGCTGAAGACGCGCAGTCCCGGCCATGCCGCGGCCCTGGCCGACGAATCCGCGATCCGCATCGCCGTCAATCAAGCCTACGCCAAGCCGGCGGACCCTGTGCATCAGGACGACGAAGTCGCGCTGTTCCCGCCCGTGACCGGGGGCTGAGAACATGATCCGGGTGCAGCGCGAGGACTTCGACCTGGCCGCCGAACTCAAGGCCCTGACCGCTGGAAGGCGCGACATCGGCGCCCTGGCGAGCTTCGTCGGACTGGTGCGCGACATGGCCCCGATCGAGGGCAAGGCCGAGAACATCCGCGCCATGACCCTGGAACACTACCCCGGCATGACCGAGAAGATGCTTGCGGAGATCGAGGCGGAAGCGCAGGCCCGCTGGCCCCTGGAAGCCACCCTGATCGTGCATCGCTACGGCCGCATGGAGCCGGGCGAGCAGATCGTTCTGGTCGCCGCGGCCTCGGCCCACCGCGACGCCGCCTTCGACGCCTGCCGTTTCCTGATCGACTGGCTGAAGACCAAGGCGCCTTTCTGGAAACTGGAAGATCTCAAACAGGGCGAGGCCAAGTGGGTCGAGGCCCGCGACAGCGACGACGCGGCCGCCGCGCGCTGGACCGTCAAGCCCGAGGACGCGGCCGGGTAAAGCCCGATCAAAGAAATACGGCGGCCCGTTGCGGGGCCGCCGTTTTGTTGTCTTGGCGTTTCCTCGAAGAAACCTAGGCGGCGCTCATGCTGGCGCCTGCGGCCATGTCGTGCGGCCGGCGGACCAGCTCGTCGTAAGCCTCCAAGAGTTCCTTGGTGATGGCGCCCGGCGTGAAGCGGTAGTCGTCGATCTCACGCACCGGCGTCACCTCGACGGCGGTGCCGGTGATGAAGACCTCGTCGGTCTTGGCCAGTTCCTCGGGCAGTATCGCGCGCTCGATAACTTCGTAGCCGCGTTCCTTGGCCAGGGCGATCACCGTGCGGCGGGTGATGCCGTCGAGGAAGCAGTCCGGCTTCGGCGTGTGCAGCTTACCGTCCTGGACCAGGAAGATGTTGGCGCCCGTCGCCTCGGCGATCTGGCCGCGCCAATCGAGCATCAAGGCATCGTTGTAGCCCTTGCCCTCGGCCTCGTGCTTCGAGAGGGTGCAGATCATGTACAGCCCGGCGGCCTTGGAATGCACCGGCGCGGTCTCCGGGGAAGGCCGGCGGTAAGGCGCGGTCATCATGCGGATGCCTTCGAGCCGAGCCTCCGGCGAGAAGTAGACCGGCCAGGGCCAGGCGGCGATCGCCAGGTTGATCTTGGTGTTCTGCGCGGAGACCCCCATCATCTCGCTGCCGCGCCAGGCGATGGGGCGGACATAACCGTCCTCGATGCCATTCTGCGCGCAAAGCTCGCGCGTCGCCTCGTCGATCTCAGCGACGCTGTAAGGAATCTCGAAACCCATCAGCTTCGCGGAGTCGTGCAGGCGCTGATGGTGCTCGGTGATCTTGAAGACCTGGCCATTGTAGACCCGCTCGCCCTCGAATACCGCGCTCGCATAGTGCAAGGCGTGGGAGAGAACGTGCAGCTTGGCGTCGCGCCAAGGCACGGACGCCCCGTTCATCCAAATTGTTCCGTCGCGGTCATCGAAGGGAAGCATGTACACTAGGGTCCTTTCGCCCTTTCAGCTTGTCTGGTTTTCCGCCAGCCGGTTAGGTAGCTTAAGCACCCTGGGGTTAGACGATTTCCAGGATATGAAGTCAAGAGAGGCCGGCAGATTCGATCCTTCAACTCAGGCATTCGAGACATAATCTGTCTCAAATCATTTTGCATCGGTAACAAGATTATGCGATTAAGTCAATATGGCTGACATAAAACAATCCGCGAACCCCCTCTTCCTGCGCGAGGAAGAACTGCGACAGGGCATGGAGCTGCTGTTCTTCGCCTATCGCGACTTTACCTCGCAGCCCGATCGCATGCTCAAGGAGTTCGGCTACGGCCGCGCCCACCACCGGGTGATCTTTTTCGTCGGCCGCTATCCGCAGATGCCGGTCAGCGAACTGCTCAGCATTCTCTCGATCACCAAGCAAAGCCTGTCCCGGGTGTTGAGCCAGCTGGTCGAGGATGGCTATATCCTGCAGCGCCCCGGCCGCGAGGACCGCAGGCAGCGTTTGCTTGAGCTGACCGACAAGGGGCGCGAGCTCGAACGCTATCTGATACAGGACCAGTTGCAGCGGATTGCCCGCGCCTACCGGGCCGCCGGCGCCGAAGCCGTGGAAGGCTGCCGCACCGTGCTGCTGGGTATCGTCGAAGAAAGCGACCGGGAGCGCCTGGAGAGCCGGCGCGACAACCGGCAGACGCCGGGCACAGCGGCCCGCCGCCCGTCCTAGAGCGGCACTGGCTCGCGGCGCGGCGGCGGCGTAGACTGAGCCGCCAAGGACGAGGTCCATGATCGAAGAACTGCCGCATATTCTGGTCGTCGACGACGACACCAAGCTGCGCAATCTGCTGCGGCGCTACTTGAGCGAACAAAACTACCGGGTCACCGTCGCCTCCAACGCGGCCGAGGCGCGCGCCAAGCTGGAATCCCTGGAGTTCGATCTGATCGTTCTCGACATCATGATGCCCGGCGAGTCCGGCCTGGCGCTGACCAAATCCCTGCGCAAAACCCGCGAGCTGCCGATCCTGCTGCTCACCGCGATGACGGAGGTGGAAAACCGGATCGAGGGCTTCGAAAGCGGCGCCGACGACTACCTGCCGAAGCCCTTCGAGCCACGCGAGCTGATCCTGCGGATCGAGGCGATCCTGCGCCGTGCCCGCGCCCAGGGCGAAAGCCCGGCGGGCGGCCGGGTCTATTTCGGCGGTTTCTGCTTCGATCTGACGCGGCGCGAGCTGCGCAAGGGCGAGGCCTATGTCCGCCTGACGGCGGCCGAGAAAAGCCTGCTGCTCGCGCTGGCGCGTCAGCCGGGTCAGGCGGTCAGCCGCGAAGCCCTGACCGCGGAGAGCGAGATGATCGGCAACCAGCGCACCATCGACGTGCAGATGACACGGCTGCGCCGTAAGATCGAAAGCAATCCGAAATTCCCACGCTATCTGCAGACCGTGCGCGGAACCGGCTACGTCCTGGTTCCAGATTGAAGGGGACGCGCGCATGACCACGACCGGCGAGACATCCGAGACGGCAGCGGTAAGGCCCCGCCCGCGCCCGCGCGCCGGGTTAAGCCCGGCGGGGCAGAGCGTGTGGTGGAAGCGCTGGCTGAAGAAGCTGCAGCCGCGCAGCCTGATGGCGCGCTCCCTGATCACGCTGATCCTGCCGCTGCTGCTGTTGCAGACCTTGACCACCTTCCTGTTCTACGAACGCCATTACATCCACGTCAGCTCGCGGCTGGCCGAGAGCGTCGCCGGAGACATCTCCGCCGTCATCGAACTGCTGGAAACCACGCCGCAAAGCTGGGAGCGCGACCGGGTCTTCCAGCTTGGCGAAAAGGATTTTCAGCTCAACCTGAGTTTTCTGGAGGGCGGCGTCCTGCCCCCCAAGAGCGTGACGGAGCCGACCTTGCTCGGCCGCCGCCTGCGCGAAGCGCTCAGCCTGTGGGTCGACAAGGATTTCGACCTGCACATGGATGACGACGACAACTGGGCCTACATCTCGATTGCGATGAACGACGGCCTGCTGATGGTCGAGGTACCGCGCCGCCGTCTGTTCAGCCGGACCACCCACCTGCTGCTCAACTACATGGTCGGCGCGCCAATCCTGTTCCTGGTCGTCGCCCTGATCGTCATCCGCTATCAGGTGCGCCCGATCCGCCGCCTGGCGCGCGCCGCCAAGCGCTTCGGCATGGGCCACGACGTGCGTAACTTCAAACCCGAGGGCGCCAAGGAAGTGCGGCAGGCGGGCCGCGTTTTCGTCGAGATGCACAACCGTATCAAGCGTCAGCTGAAACAGCGCACGGCGATGCTGGCCGGGGTCAGCCACGATCTCAGGACGCCGCTGACCCGCATGAAGCTGGAGCTGGCGCTGCTGGAACAGACCGAGGGGGTCGAGGCCCTGAAATCCGATGTCGGCGAGATGGAGGAGATGATCGAAGCCTATCTCGCCTTTGCCCGCGGCGAAGGCGCGGAGGATACCGAGGAAATCGTCATCGGCGATATGCTCGAGGAAATCGTCGGCAAGGCGCGGCGGTCCGACCCGGATATCGAGCTGCAGGTCGAAGGCACGACCTTGCTGAGCGTCCGGCCGAACTCGATCCGGCGCTGCCTGTCGAACCTCATCAACAACGCCCTGCGTTATGGCGGGAAGGTCTCGGTTACCGCCCGGCCCAGCCTGCAAGGCGTCGAAATCCTGATCGACGACGACGGCGTGGGTATCCCCGAGGACAAGCGCGAGGAGGTTTTCCGTCCGTTCTACCGGCTTGAGGAATCGCGCAACGTGGAGACTGGAGGCACCGGCCTTGGCTTGACCATCGCCCGGGACATCGCGCGCAGCCACGGCGGCGACCTGACTCTCAGCGATGGGCCGAAAGGCCGGGGCCTGCGCGCCCGGGTCTGGCTGCCGACCCTGTCGGAGCCGAGCGATATCGAGGACTGGCTGGGAACCGATTAAGCGCGCGGCGGATTATTAGGCCGCCGCGCTAGTACATGCGTCCGCCGAGCGGAACGTCATGGCCCGGCCGCAGCAGAACCACCTCGCCCTCGTCGTCGGGCACCCCCAGCACCAGGGCCTCGGACATGAACTTGCCAATCTGCTTGGGCGGGAAGTTGACCACGGCCAGCACCTGGCGGCCGGGCAGATCCTCCAGGCTGTAATGCTTGGTAATCTGGGCCGAGCTCTTGCGCCGTCCGATCTGCGGTCCGAAGTCGATCCAGAGCTTGAAGGCCGGGCGCCGCGCCTCGGGGAAAGCCTCGGCACGTTCGATCACGCCGACCCGGATATCGACCTTGAGAAAATCGTCGAAGGAAATCTCGTCCACCGCCCACTCCGCGCGCACTGGTTTCTGCAAGGCGGCAGGCTAGCAAAGGCCCGCGAACGGGCAAAGAAAAAGGGCCGCCTGGGGGGAAGCGGCCCTTTTAAACGGTCGGGAGGTAGAAAGCTTACTTGCTCTTACCGGCCTTGCCGTTGACGTGCAGCGCACCCTTAACCTCGTCGAAGGAGGCGGTGACGCGCTTGTTGATTTCCTGAGCGGCTTCGGCGTTCGACTTGACGCTGATCTCGGCCAGCTCGTTGAAGTTCGTGAAGGCGTCGATATAGGCCTTCTTGGTCAGCTCGATCTGCTTGGCGAGCTTGTCTTCCGGAGCGCCGGCCTCGGCCAGGCTGCCGAAGGTCTTGGCGGCCTCGTCCATGCCCTTGCGGACAATCTCGGCCTGACGCTGAGCCATCGCCTGCATGCCCTCGAAGACGATGCGGTTGGCCTGGGTGATCGCCTCGACGTTCTTACGCTGAGTCTCCATCAGGCTGGCGCCATCGACGTTCGGCATCTCGAACTTGCCGGCGATCTTGCTGAAATCCTGAAACTGGGTGAAGTCGAAGTTCGTGAAGGGGTTCTGGGTCGTAGCCATGGTTCGGTCTCCTCGCAGGACTAGCTGCTTGTAAATGCGTTTCGGTCATCTGCGCTTTATGCTGCAGTGCACCATACGCTCTAGATGAAGCCTGCCATGGATAAAATCAAGAATTATTTTGCAGTGCAGCAAAAATAGTTTCCAGGCCTAAAGGGCCTCTCCCGCTGCCGCTTCCGCTTGTGCCGGGGCGGCGGCGTCGCGTCTCGCGGGCCAACCCCGCCAGTTCAGCAAAGCTTCGACGCGCCGCAGCTGGGCGTCGAGCGCGGCCATGGTCTTGGCCAGGTCGTCGCTGTCGTCGCGCAGCCAGACCCGCAGCGTCGCGAGGTAGATCGCCGACAGTCCCTTGACCCGCAGCAGACCGGGCAGACCCTCGGCGGGGATCGCCGCCGCCTCCAGCATCCAGCGCATCGAGCGGGCGAGCTGCGGCGCCCCGGCCACGCCTTGCAGGGGGTGGCGCAGGCTATCGTAGACAATATTGGCCAGCGCCTCGCGATAGGGCAGCAAGGCATCGAAGCGGCGCATCATCACATCGAATAGACGGTCGCGCGCCGGTTCGGCGAGCTCCTCGGAACTCAATTCCTCGGCCAGGACCATGGCGTCGATCCGCCGCGAAAAAGCGGCAAGAATCGACTGCTTGCTGGAGAACAGGGGATAGAGCTTGGACAGCGGAAGCTTGGCTTCCGCCGCGATCTCCGCCAGGGACAGCCCCGACCAACTGCGCTCCGCCGCCAGCGCCATGGCGGTGTCGATTACATGATCGGGAATATCGGCTTTCTTGACCATCGCGCCTCCTCCTGCCCTTAAACTTGGGTGCGGTGAGCCGGAAAGCCAAGGCGCGGGCTCAACCAGGCTTGACTTCGGCCACCATCCCCTCGACCAGAGCGCGCAAATCCTTGGGGGTCAGGCGAAACACCGCGTTGGGCGTACCGGCGGCGGCCCAGATCTCCTCAAGGTCAAGGAGGTCGGTGTCGATCACCGCGATCGGCGGCGTGGCGTGGCCGACCGGCGGCACCCCGCCGATGGCATATCCGGTGGTCCGGCGCACGAAGTCCGCGTCGGCCCGGCCGATCTTCTCACCGATCAACGCCGAGACCTTGGCCTCGTCCACCCGGTTGCTACCGCTGGCGACGACCAAGACCGGACGATCGCTGTCGAGGGCGCGAAAGATCAGCGACTTGGCGATCTGCGCAACCTCGCAGCCAATCGCCGCGGCGGCCTCGGCCGCGCTGCGCGTCGACTCGGGAAACTGCCGTACTTCGAGATCCATGCCCTGCGCGGCCAGGGCATCCTGCACCCGCTGCGCCGCGGCCTTGAGGGGCGTGCCGCTCATCTCGCCGGCCCGCTATTCCGCCAGCTCGCGGCTGCGCCGGGTCGCCGCGGCAATGGCCTTGGTCATCAAGGGCTGCAGCCCGTCCTCGGCCATCAGCACCTTCAGCGCCTCCAGGGTCGTGCCGCCAGGGCTGGACACGTTCTCGCGCAGCTTGCCGGCCGGTTCCTCGGCCTGGCGCACCAGTTCTCCCGATCCGGCCACGGTGCCGCGCGCGATGCGCATGGCGAGATCCTCCGGCAGGCCGGCTTCGACTCCGGCCCGGGCCAGGCATTCGATCAGCAGAAAGACATAGGCCGGGCCGCCGCCGGAGACCGCGGTGACCGCGTCCATCAAGGCCTCGTCGGCGACCCAGGCGGCATCGCCGACCGCGCGCAGCAGCTCCTCGCAGAGCGCCTGGCGCGCCGCCGGCACCTCCGGGCTCGCGACCAGCACCGAGACGCCGCGCCCCACAGCCGCCGGTGTGTTGGGCATCACCCGGACCACCGGGGTTGCGGCCCCGAGCTTGCTTTGGAAATAGCCGATGGTCTTGCCCGCGGCGATCGAGAGGAAAACCGTATCCTTGCCGCGCCAGCCGTCGACCGCCGCCAGCGCCGCGTCCATTTGCTGCGGCTTGACCGCGAGCACGACCAGGGCGGGAGCCAGATCCCCGGGCACGGCTTCGGCGCTTTCGAGCGTGCGCACACCCTTGGCATCGAGCGCCTGGCGCTGCGCCGCGTTGGGTTCGACGATCGTGATTTCCTTGGGGTCCAGACCGCGCTCGATCCACCCGTCGAGCAGCGCGCCGCCCATCTTGCCGCAGCCGATCAACAGCAGCGGACCGCCTAGGGACTGCATGGGCTTCAAGCTTCTCCGACGGTTTCCATCAGCGCGGCTTCCAGAGCCTCCGAGGCCGGCTGGCCGCCCCAGACCACCATCTGCAGCGCCGGATACAGCCGCTCGGATTCGATCAGCGCCGTATCGATCGTATCCTCCAGCTGCTCGACGCTGGCGCCGCCGCGGACTCCGCGCAGGGGAATGGTGTGGCGGAAGATCAGGGCGCCATCGTCGGTGCAGAGATCGAAATGGCCGAGCCACAGCCGCTCGTTGGCGGCCACGACCAGTTCGTTGACCGCGCCGCGCCGCTGTTTTTGAACCTTCACGTCGAGCTGACAGGAGAGATACATCGCGCCGATCTCCGGCTGCCAGACGATGCAGAGATGGTAATCGCACCACTGTCCCGCCACCTGAACCACCAATTCCTGATCGCTGGAACGGTCGTGCGCCCACTCGTTGGCGGAAACCAGCTCTTCCAGAAGATCCAGGGGGTTGGAGGCGATGGCGACGTCATGCTGGAGCAGATTCATGACCATGTGTCTCCCCTTTGGTCCCGGCGGCAACTCCCGGGTGACCGGCGCCTAGGCCTCGAGGATGAAAAGCCCCAATATCTTGGGGTTACATCGATATCTCGGGCTCCAGAGCGTTGCCCCCACTAAATCTAGCGTGCCTCATTCGGATTCCCAGCGCAAGCCACGAATTGGCCGGGGAACAGTGGAAGCCGCTGATTTCCTGTGGACTCTTTTTGGGCCGGCCGTTTGCGGCCGGTCAGGAGGAGGCGCCGCTCTTCGCCGAGGCCTTGCCGCCGGCTTTCCTGGCGGTCTTGGTCTTTTTCGCCGGCGCGCCGGCGGCGGCGGGGCTCTCGGCAAGCCGCTTCTCCAGCGCCGCGAGCCTCAGCTCAAGCTCTTCCTGGCTCTGCCGCGCCTTGACCGCCATCGCCTTGACCACCTCGAACTCTTCTCGGCTGACCAAATCCATGCCCGCGAGAACGCGCTCGAACTGGCCGCGCAGGCGGGTTTCGACCTCCTGGCGCATGCCGCTCGCGACGCCGAGGGTACCCGTGGCCACGCGGGCGAGGTCGTCGAGGAAGCGGTTCTGTGTCTGCATCGCGGGCACTCCTTATTAGGCTGGCGTCACGCTTTATATTGGCTTTCCGCCCGGTCAGGTCCAGCACCTTGCTCGCCGAGCAGCAAGTGGACGTGGCCATGGGCGACCGGCTTGTCCGGGGTGTCCTGCCAGGCTTCGACGCGGACATTGGCGACACGGCGGCCAAGCTTGGTGATGATTGCCGTGGCATGGGTCGGCGCCGGGCCGGCGCCACGCAGATAGTCCACGGTGATGTTGACCGTGCGCGGCAGACTCTCGCTCTCGCGCCGCCAGAGCACTTCCAGCGCCGCGACGGTCTCGAGAAAAGCCCCGACCACGCCGCCATGCAGCGCGCCGGTCTTAGGACTGCCGACCAATCCAGGTCGCGGCGGCAGGGTACAGAGCAGACCGCCCTGCGCATCGCATTCGGCGACGATACCGAGAAAGGCCGCATAGGGAATACTGTCGACGGCCGCCTGTACATCGCCGCCGTCGCGCGCGCGGCGGATCTTTTCGACCAGGCTCATGCTGCGCCTCCCGCCGCCAAGGGTCCCGTCACCATGAAGGTGCCCAGGGCCGCGGCGATCTCGCGGCGGTCGTCGGCCTGCAGCGCCGCGGCGCGCACGAAAACGATCAGCTTGGTGACACGATAGGCCACGGCGGTGCAGAGAATGTCCCGGCCGCGCAAGCCCGGCCGCAGGTAGTCGATGCGCAGGTCCAGGGTCGCGACGGCCTGCAGCGGACGGGTCGAGGCCAGGGCGATCATGCCGGCGGTGGTGTCGATCAAGGTGGTTACCGCGCCGCCGTGCAGGATGCCGGTCTCGGGATCGGCGATCAGCTTCTCGTCATAGGGCAGACGCATGGTCAGGCTGGGCGGCGCGAAGTCCTCGGCGCGGATTCCCAGCTCCTCGCAGTGCGGGATCGGACCGCCGAACACACGCTGCATGAGCTCGGAAGCCGGGAGTTCGCCAAGGCCGTTATGATCGTCCATGGCGCCTCTGTTAGCGCAAAGCCCCCGGCCCGGGCAATCGCCATGCTTGCCGTGCCCTTTTACACGCTTCTATAAGTCCCCGGTGCGACCCCCGCCATCTGGCGCAACGAGGGAGTGCCGAGGCATGATCCTGGTCACCGGCGGCGCCGGCTTCATCGGCTCCAATCTCGCCGCCGCGCTCGCCGAGCGGGGACGCGGACTCGCGGTCTGCGACCTACTCGACGGCGCCAAGGCCGGTAATCTCGATAAGATCGAGCTGAACGCACTGGCGACGCCCGCGCAGCTCCCGGATTTTCTGCAGGACGACGGCCGGAGCCTCACCGCAGTGGTCCACCTCGGCGCGATTTCCTCGACCACCGAGACCGACGAGGCGAAGCTGCGGCGGATCAACGTCGAGCTGTCCCAGGATCTCTGGCGCTTCTGCGCCGCGCGGCGGATTCCCTTCATCTATGCCTCCTCCGCCGCCACCTACGGCGACGGCGGCCGGGGGTTCGACGACGACATGAGCCTGGCGTATCTGCGCGCCCTCGAACCGCTCAATCCCTATGGCCGCAGCAAGAACGCCTTCGACATCTGGGTCGCCGAGCAGCTGGCCCAGGGCGCCCCTCGGCCGCCGCAGTGGGCCGGGCTCAAGTTCTTCAACGTCTACGGCCCCAACGAGTATCACAAGGGGGCGCAGGCCAGCGTGATCTGGCACCTCTACCGGCAGCTCCAGGCCGGGGGAGAGCTGCGGCTGTTCCAATCGCATCATCCGGACTACCCCGATGGCGGGCAGCTGCGCGACTTCGTCTGGGTCGGGGACTGCGTCGAGGTCATGCTCTGGCTGCTGCAGCGCCCCAAGGCCAGCGGCCTGTTCAATGTCGGCAGCGGCGTCGCGCGCAGCTTCAACGACCTGGCGGCGGCGCTCTTCGCGGCGCTGGGCCGCGCGGCGGAGATCGTCTACATACCGACGCCGGAAAATCTGCGCGCCCGCTATCAGTACTTCACGCAGGCAAGGATGGAGCGGCTGCGGGAGATCGGCTACGCTCGCCCCTTCCTCAGCCTGGAAGACGGCGTCGCGCGCTACCTCCAGGACTATCTGCAGCAGGACGACCCCTACAGATGATTTCCGCGTTCCCCGCCTTCGCCGTTTTGACCTACCCGCAGATCGACCCGATCCTGATCGAGATTGGCCCGCTGGCGATCCGCTGGTACGCGCTGGCCTATATCGTCGGCATCCTGCTTGCCTGGCGCTACTGCCGCTGGCTGACCAGCCAATCGCCCTCCTCGCTCGAACCCAAGGACATGGACGATCTGCTGCTCTGGGCGACCCTGGGCATCGTGCTCGGCGGGCGCCTCGGCTACATCCTGTTCTACAACTTCGACTACTACCTGGAGAATCCGCTGCAGGCGCTGGTGCTCTGGAAAGGCGGCATGGCCTTCCACGGAGGCCTGATCGGCGTTTTGACGGCAATGTTCTTCTTCGCCCGGTCGCGCGGCGTGCGCTATTTCCAGCTGGCCGACATGGTCGGCGCGGCGACGCCGATCGGTCTCTGCCTGGGCCGCCTCGCCAACTTCATCAACGGCGAGCTCTATGGCCGCGCCAGCGACGTTCCCTGGTCCATGGTCTTTCCCCAGGGCGGACCCGAACCGCGCCACCCCAGCCAGCTTTACGAGGCCGGGCTGGAGGGCATCGTGCTGTTCCTGTTCCTCTGGTTCCTGGTCCGCCGGGGCACGCTGGAACGGGTCGGCGAGATTTCCGGCTGGTTCCTGATCGGCTACGGCGCGGCGCGGATCTTTGTCGAGTTCTTCCGCCAGCCCGATGTTCAACTCGGTTTTCTGGCCTTCGGCACCACCATGGGGCAGATCCTGTCCCTGCCGATGATGGCCGCCGGTGTTGTGCTGGTGATCTGGGCGCGCCGCCAGCCGGCGCGATGACCGCGCTGTTCGATCTCATTGCCCAGCGCATCCGCAGCGCCGGGCCGATGACCCTGGCCGAGTATATGCGGCTCGCCCTGACCCATCCCGAGTATGGCTATTACACCGCCGGCGATCCCCTGGGCGCGCCGCGCGAGAATGCGGAGGGCGGCGGCGGCGACTTCATCACAGCGCCCGAGGTCAGCCAGATGTTCGGCGAACTGCTGGGCCTGTGGTGCGCCGATACCTGGCGCTTCCTCGGGCAGCCGAAGCCGGTCCACCTGATCGAGCTGGGGCCTGGGCGCGGTACCCTGATGGCCGACGCCCTGCGCGCCCTGCGGATCGTGCCGGGCTTCGCCGAAAACCTCGAGGTCCACTTGGTGGAAGTGTCCCCCCTGCTGCGCCGTCGGCAGGAGCAGGCTCTGGCGGGCCACGCCGTGACCTGGCACGAGGACCTCGCAAGTCTGCCCGACGGCCCATTCCTGCTGCTCGCCAACGAATTCTTCGACGCTCTGCCGATCCGCCAGTTTCAACGCGGCGGAGGCGGCTGGAGCGAGCGCCTCGTCGGTCTGTCCGAGGACGGCGGCGCGCTGGTTTTCCTTGCCGCCCCACCCGACGCCGCCAATGCTCTGCTGATCCCGGAGCAGCTGCGCGATCTGCCGCCTGGTGCGGTGGTCGAGCTCTGCCCAGAAGGCGAGCTCCTGGCCCGCGACATCGGCCGGCGCTGCGCGCAAGGGCCCGGCGCGGCGCTGATCGTCGACTATGGGAACGCGGAACCGGCTGGCCAGCCGACACTGCAAGCCCTGCGCCGGCACCGCCATCATCAGCCCCTGGAGGCGCCGGGCAGCGCCGACCTGACGGCGCATGTCGATTTCACGGCTCTCGCCCAAGGCTGCGCCAGCGGCGGCGCGGCGGTCCACGGGCCGGTACCCCAGGGCGGCTTTCTGCGGGCGCTCGGCATCGAACATCGCGCGCAGGCCCTGCGCCGCAACGCCAGCACGGCTCAGCGCACGGAGATCGACGCCGCGGTGGCACGCCTGACCGCGCCCGACGCAATGGGAGAATTGTTCAAGGTCATGGCAGTTATGCCGCCACAAGCCTTGCCTCCCGCTGGCTTTTTGTCAGACTAGCCCCGCCATGCTGACCATGAAGCCCCTCAGCGACCAACCGCGCGTGCGCCATGCCTTCTTCACCCGGCAGGGCGGGGTCAGTTCCGGCATCTATTCATCGCTCAACTGCGGCTTCGGCTCCGATGACGACCCCAACAAGGTGGAGACCAACCGGGCCCGTGTCACCCGCGAGCTCGAAGTCGCCAAGCACTGCCTGGTGACGCTCTATCAGCATCACTCCTCGGACGTGATCACGGTCAACGCGCCCTGGGCGCGGGACCAGGCCCCCAAGGCCGACGCCATGGTGACGTCCCAGCCGGAGATCGCCTTGGGGATCCTGGCCGCCGACTGCGCGCCGGTGCTGCTGGCCGACGGCAAGGCCGGGGTGATCGGCGCCGCCCACGCGGGCTGGAAGGGCGCCTTGGGCCGGGTCCTGGAGAATACCGTCACCGCGATGGTCGAACTGGGCGCGGTCAAGGAAGACATCGTCGCCGTGATCGGCCCCTGCATCGCCCAGCGTTCCTACGAAGTCGGTCCCGAGTTTCCCGAGCGCTTTCTGGCCCAGAACGAAGAGAACGCGCAGTTCTTCTATCCCGGCGTGCGCAGCGGCCACTACTTCTTCGACTTGAAAGCCTATGCCACCCGCCGCCTGAAACGCGCCGGCATCGGCGAGGTCCGCGCGATCCGCGCCGACACCTGCACCGAGGAAGACCGCTTCTTCAGCTATCGCCGTTCGGTCAAGCGCGGCGAGGAAGACTATGGCCGGCAGCTGTCGGTCATCTACTTGGAGCCCTGATCCCATGCCCCTGCATTTTAGCGAGAGCGAGCTCGCCGCGCGGCGCGACGCCGCCTGCGCCGCCTTGCAGCGCGAAGGTCTCGATGGCCTGCTGATCTTCCGGCAGGAGACGATGTTCTATCTGACCGGCTACGACACCTTCGGCTACGTCTTCTTTCAATGCCTCTATCTCGGCGCCGATGGCCGCTTCGCTCTGATGACCCGGGCGCCGGACCTGCGCCAGGCACAGCGCACTTCCTGTATCGAGGATATCCGCATCTGGGTCGACGGCCCGGACGTCAATCCGGCGGAGCAGTTGAAGACGATGCTGGCCGAGTTCGGCTGCGCCAATGCAACGCTGGGAGTGGAATACGAGGCCTATGGCCTGACCGGCTTCAACGCCAAGCGTCTCGACGCGGCGCTCGACGGCTTCTGCGGCCTGCGCGATGCCTCCTGGCTGGTCAGCCGGCTGCGCGTGGTCAAAAGCCCGGCGGAGATCGCCTATGTGCGCGAGGCCGCGCAGCTGGCCGACGACGCCTATGACGCGGGCATGGCGGAAATCCGCGCCGGCGCCTGGGAGGGCGATATCCTGGCTGCGATGCAAGGCGCGGTGTTCAAGGGCGGCGGCGACTATCCCGGCAACGAGTTCATCATCGGCTCCGGGCCGGAGGCGCTGCTCTGCCGTTACTTCACGGGCCGCCGGCATCTCGACGCCCAGGACCAGATCACCCTGGAGTGGGCCGGCGTCTATCGCCGCTATCACGCCGCGATGATGCGCACCGTCGCTGTCGGGCGGGCGCCCGCGCGCCAGCGCGAGCTCCACGCCGCGGCCAAGGACGCCCTCGAGGCCGTCGAGTCGCGCTTGACGCCGGGCCGTCTGGTGGGCGAGGCCTTCGCCGCCCATGCCGAGGTGCTCGATGCCGCGGGGCTGCAGGCGCACCGCCTCAACGCCTGCGGTTATTCCCTGGGCACGACCTATGCGCCGAACTGGATGGATTGGCCGATGCTCTACCGCGACAACCCGGTCGAGATCGCGCCGGGCATGGTCTTCTTCGTCCACATCATCATCTTCGATAGCGAGCAGGGCGTGGCCATGACCCTCGGACGCACCTCCCTGGTGGGCGAGTCCGGCGCCGAGGTTCTGTCGAGATCGCCGCTCGATTTCGTCGTACAATAAACCGGCGGCGAAAGCCGCGACCGACTCCCCCGCAAGGCCGCAGTTACGATGCCGCATCTCATACTCTTCATGATGTTCCTGGTCTTGGGCGGCCTCGCCAGCTGTGTCCTGATGTTCTGATGCTCCGCCGCGCCGTCTTGCTTCCTCTGCTGCCGCTGCTGCTCGCCGTTTGCGCCTGCGAGCAGCTGCCGCAGCCATTCCAGCCCGACAAGAAACCGCCCGCGGTTTTCGCCAACCGCATCGACCAGTCGCGAATCGCCGTGCTGCCCTTTCAGTCCGAGAGCGGCACGAGCGATCTGCCGGGCAATCCCCGCCTGGCGGCGGAAATCCTCGCCGCGGCGCTTCAGGACCAGGGCCTGCGGGCGACTCCGGGCCATGCCAATGGCAGAATGCGCCGCCTGAAGACCTTCGTGCGCGTGATCGAGGACGCGGCCGTTCCTCTGACCCATGAAACGGTCGAGGTCGAGTGGATCCTGCTCGATCCCAACGGTTTCCAGATCGACAGCGCGCTGGAGCGCTTCACCTTGCTGAGCGCGGCCTGGGACGCCGGCAGCCCACGAGTGCTCGAAGAAGTCGCCGCCACCGCCGCGCCGCGCATCGCCGCCTTCCTGCATGGCCCGGGATCGCAAGCGGCGGAGACCCAGGAGGGCGGCATCGCCGGCTTCCCCGGCGCCCGGCTGGCCGTCCTGCCAATCGAGGGCGCGCCCGGCGACGGCGGCACCAGCCTGCGTCAGGCCCTGGAACGCAAGCTGCTGCTGGCCGATCTACCCTTGGCCGAGCGGCCGGCGACCGGAGACCTGGTGGTGCGCGGCATCGTCGCGCTGCGGCAGATCGACCCGGACTGGCAGGAGATCGCAATCGTTTGGCGCCTGGAAAAGGCCAACAGCGGCAGCAGCCTGGGCGAGGTCAGCCAGGTCAACCGCGTTCCGGCCGGCAGTCTCGACGCTGCCTGGGGCCGCGCCGCGGACGGCGCGGCGCAGGGCGCGGCGGAGGGATTGGAGGATCTGCTGCGCCGTCTTTCCACCAGTTAATGCGATCCGGGCTGCAAACCTCATTTACAGTTCCGTGACGCATTGATAAGTTCCGCGCGTCCCGGACGGGGGGTGCACCTGCGCAGCCGGGGACCGGGTCGCCGCCTCTGAACTGCCGCCAGAGTTCCATGTCATGAAAATTTTGACGGGTAACGCTAACCGGCCACTGGCCGAAGCGATTTCCGCCTACCTCAATCTTCCGCTCACCAAGGCCTCGGTGAGACGCTTCTCCGATATGGAAGTCTTCGTCGAGATTCAGGAGAACATTCGCGGCGAGGATGTCTTCATCATCCAGTCGACCTCCTATCCGACCAACGACAACCTGATGGAGCTGCTGGTCTGCCTCGACGCGCTGAAACGCGCATCGGCCCGGCGCACCACCGCGGTTATCCCCTACTACGGCTACGCCCGCCAGGACCGCAAGTCCGGGCCGCGCACGCCGATCTCCGCCAAGCTGGTCGCCAACCTGATCACCAGCGCCGGCGCCGACCGGGTGCTGACCATCGATCTGCACGCCGGACAGATCCAGGGCTTCTTCGACATCCCGACGGACAACCTCTACGCCGCGCCGGTCTTCACCCAGGACATCGTCGAGCGCTACAACGGCGACAGCCTGACCATCGTTTCGCCGGACGTCGGCGGCGTGGTGCGCGCGCGGGCCATCGCCAAACGCCTTGACGCCGACCTCGCGATCATCGATAAGCGCCGCGAACGCGCCGGGGTGTCCGAGGTTATGAACATCATCGGCGACGTGCAGGGGCAGCGTTGCATCCTGGTCGACGACATCGTCGATTCGGCGGGAACGCTGTGCAACGCGGCGGGTGCCTTGATGGAAGCCGGGGCCGAGGCGGTATCCGCCTATGTCACCCACGGTGTCCTGTCCGGCGGCGCCGTGGCGCGCGTCAGCTCCTCTCCCTTGGAAGAGCTGGTGACCACCGATTCGATACAGGCGACCGAAGCTGTCAGGGTCGCCCAGAATATCCGCCAACTGACCATCGCTCCCTTGCTGGGCGAGGCCATGTCGCGGATCAGCGATGAACGCTCGGTCTCGAGCCTCTTCGACGGCCCGCCGGCGCCGTAACCAAGCCGCAAGTGAGGCGCTTCGGGAATATCGCCCGGAGTGATGAACGCATGAAAGGAAATGCAAAATGACTGAAATCCACAGCCTCGAGGGCGAGGCCCGCAATCACTCCGGCAAGGGCGCCGCGCGCGCCGACCGCCGCAACGGGCGGATCCCCGCCATCGTCTACGGCGCGGGTAAGGACCCCGCCGCCGTGACCCTGGCCGAGAACGTCGTCAAGCGCGAACTCAACACCGGCGCCTTTTTCTCGACCCTCTACGATCTCGAGGTCGACGGCGACAAGGTGCGGGTGCTGCCGCGCGACGTGCAGTTCCACCCGGTCACCGACCGCGCCGAGCACATCGACTTCCTGCGGGTTTCCGCGCGCACCAAGGTGACGGTCAACGTGCCGGTCCACTTCATCAACGAAGAGACCTGCCCCGGCCTGGTGCGCGGCGGCGTGCTGAACGTCGTGCGCCACGAAGTCGAGCTCTACTGCCGCGCCGACGCGATCCCCTCCTACATCGAGGTCGATCTGGCGGGCTTCGAGATCGGTGACGGCGCCCACATCAGCCATGTGGCCCTGCCCGATGGCGTCGAGCCGACCATTACCGACCGCGACTTCACCATCGCCACCATCGCCGCCCCGACCATCCTGCTTACCGAGGACGAGGACGCCGAGGGCGACGAAGAGGCCGCCGAGGGCGAAGAGGCCGCCGAGGGCGAGGATGCCGCCGAGGGCGACGAGGAGTCTTCTGGCGACGACGCGGACAACGAAGACAAGTAGTCTTCTACAGCGATCCGGCGCGCGGCTTGGCCGTGCGCCGGTCACCGCACGCGCCGCTCCTTCACCCGCTTAGCCTTTCCCCTGGGAGGTCGGGACCACATGCACCTGCTTGTCGGCCTTGGCAATCCTGGAGCGCGTTACGTGGATACCCGCCACAACATCGGGTTTCTCGCGGTCGAGGAGATTGCGCGGCGGCATGGTTTCGGTCCCTGGCGCAGAGGATTTCAGGGCGAAATTTCGGAAGGCCGGCTGGCCGGCGATAAGGTCCTGCTGCTGAAGCCCCAGACCTACATGAACGAATCCGGCCGCTCGGCCGGGGAAGCGCTGCGTTTCTACAAGCTCGCCCCGCAAGCCGTGACCGTGTTCTACGACGAGATCGATCTCGCGCCCGGCAAGGTCAAGGTCAAGCTGGGCGGCGGCGCCGCCGGGCATAACGGCGTGCGGTCTCTGATCGCCCACCTTGGCGCGGAGTTTCAGCGGGTGCGCCTCGGCGTCGGCCATCCCGGCCGCAAGGAACTGGTACACGGCTATGTCCTTTCCGATTTCGCCAAGGCCGACGATGCCTGGCTCGATCCGCTGCTGGAAGCCGTCGCCGACAATGCCGGACTGCTGCTCGAAGGCGGCGAGACGGCCGAACAAAAACGCGGGCTCTTTATGTCCCGGATCGCCGAGGCGGTGACCCCGCAGCGCGGCGGCAGCAAGAACGCTCAAGAAACGGACAGGAACTGATGGGTTTCAACTGCGGTATCGTCGGGCTGCCCAATGTCGGCAAGTCGACGCTGTTCAACGCGCTGACCGAGACGGCGGCGGCGGAGTCGGCCAACTATCCTTTCTGCACCATCGAGCCGAATGTCGGGCGCGTCTCCGTCCCGGACCCGCGGCTCGATAAGATCGCCGCCCTGGCCAAGTCGGCCAAGACCCTGCCGACCTTCCTGGAATTCGTCGATATCGCCGGTCTGGTGCGCGGCGCCTCCAAGGGCGAAGGGCTGGGCAACCAGTTCCTCGCCAACATCCGCGAAGTCGACGCCATCGTCCAGGTGCTGCGCTGCTTCGAGGGCGAGGTCACCCACGTCGAAGGCAGCGTCGATCCGCTGCGCGACGCCGAGACCGTGGAGACCGAACTGCTGCTCGCCGATCTGGAATCCGTGGAGCGGCAGAAGGATGCCGCCATCAAGCGCGCCCGCGGCCAGGACAAGGAAGCCAAGGCCCGCCTGGCGGTGCTCGAGATCGTCGCGGGCGTCCTGGAAGCGGGGCAAGCGGCGCGCAAGGCCGTCGTTTCCGAGGAGCAGAAAGTCATTCTGAAGCAGCTGCAACTGCTGACCGCCAAGCCGGTGCTCTATGTCGCCAATGTGGACGAGGGCTCGGCCGCCGAAGGCAACGCGCTATCGGAAAAGGTGCGCGCGCTGGCCGGGTCCGAGGGCGCGGGCTTCGTTGTTGTCTCGGCGGCGATCGAGGCCGAGGTCTCGGCGCTCGAGGATCCCGCCGAGCGGCGCGACTTCCTGGAAACCCTGGGGCTGGAGGAAACCGGCCTGGCGCGGGTGATCCGCGCCGGATACGACCTGCTGGGGCTGCTGACCTTCTTCACCGCCGGCCCCAAGGAGACTCGCGCCTGGACCGTGCGCCAAGGGGCCAAGGCGCCCGAGGCCGCCGGAGTCATTCACAGCGACTTCGAGCGCGGCTTCATCCGCGCGGAAACCATCGCCTACCAGGATTTTATCACGCTGGGCGGCGAGCAGGCCTGCAAGGATGCGGGAAAGATGCGCGCCGAAGGCCGCGACTATCTCGTCCAGGACGGCGACATCTTCCATTTCCGCTTCAACGTCTAATTCCGGGCGCCGGCCAGAGGCGCGATTATCCGCAAATTCGCCGCATTTCTCCGTCTAGCTGAGAGACACGGAGGGCCAAGGAACGTGTTTCGCTTCGCAGCACTACTGGCGGCCTGCGTTCTGCTGGCCGCCTGCACAAGCCCGGAGCCGACCCGCTATCAGCAGTCCGACAGCGGCGAGGGCTTCGGCTATTCGGAGAAATGGCTCGACGAGGTCACCTACGAGGTGCGCTTCGCCGGCAACCGCCTGACCGAGCGGGAAACCGTGGAGAACTACGCTCTCTTCAGGGCGGCGGAGCTGGCGCGGGAGAAGGGCTTCGACAGCTTCGCGCTGCTCGATCGCACGGTCGAGGAAAACACCACCGAAAAACTGTATTACGATTCGCCGGGCCCCTACGGCGCGCCCTTCCACTATGGCCCCTATGGCTGGGGGCATCCCTATCACTATCATCCGGGCCACTTCGGCTATCCCGGCTATATGCGAAGCCGCCTCGGCGCCTGGCCGCCGCGCCGGGTCACCCAAACCACCTTCGCGGCGGTGGCCACGATCGCGCTGTTCAGCGGCGCGCCACCGGACGACGCATTGAAGACCTACGACGCCGCCACGCTGCTACGCGAGCTCGGCCCCAAGGTGGTTCGGCCCGAACCCGCCGAATAGGCTAGGCCACGAACGTCAGCGCCAGGCCATTGGCGCGCGCGGGGGAGACCCGCAGGCCGTCTTCCCGTTCCTCGAATTCCAGTCCGTTGTCCGCCAGCAGACTCTTGGCCGCCGCCAGATCGGCGACCTCGACCGCCATGGCGACCCCGCAAGGCGTGCCGCGCCGCGGAAGGGGGGCGATTTCCCCGGCAAGCTCCGGGGCCAGGAAGATCAGGCGCACGCCACCCGCCATGACCGTAAGCCGGCGCTCCTCCCCGGCCACGGCGTCCTCGCCCAGAAGCCGGGCATAGGCCGGCATCAGAGCCAGGGGATCGTCCACCGCCAGGGTGAGGGACGCGATCCCAAGCGCGCCATTGGCATGGCGCAGCCACTCGGGCCGCCAGACGATCTCCGGCGTCAGATGGCTGACCAGAAAGCTGGACAGCCCCGGCGTGGCATCGCCCGGCAGATGCACAAGCTGGAAGCGCGGCAGTTCCTCGCCCGCGCCGCTCTCAAGGATACGCTTCAGGTCCTTGGGGTCCGCCGCGGCGATCCCCTGGTTCCGCAGGGACGTCGCCGCTCGCTGTGCATCGTCACAGGAGAAGGCGGCGCCGAGCAGCCCCTCGCCCGATTCCAGGAAGCGGTCCAGATTGTTGGTGAACTGGCTGGTATCGAGGATGCCGAGCAGCTCGATGTAATTCCGCGCGAACATGATGCAGTAGTTGGCCGTGCCCCAGCCAATATGCCGGCCGCGCGGCGACAGGGTGAAGCCGAGCCGGCTCCAGGCCCCGTGTGCCTCCTCCAGGTCCGCGACGCCGATCAAGGCGTGGTCGATTCCGGTAATCGCCGTCATGGCCGCGATCCCCCCAAAGCAAAAAAGAAGGCTGCTCCCAGGGAACAGCCTTCCTTATGGCGTTTAAGAAAAACGGATATTCACCGTGTTTCCCCGCAGATTATCCCGGATAGCCTAGTGCAGATCCGCCCAGACCTTGCGCTTCACGGCATAGAGCAGACCGGTGAAGATCAGCAGGAAGAGAACCACCTTGACGCCCATGCCCTTGCGCTCCTCGAGCTGCGGCTCGGCGGTCCAGGTCAGGAACGCCGAGACGTCGGTCGCCATCTGCTCGACCGTGGCTTCGGTCCCGTCGGCATAGGTGATCAGACCTTCGATGAGCGGCGGCGCCATGGCGATCTGATGCCCCGGGAAGTACTCGTTGTAGTACAGGCCCGGTAGCACCTCGACATCGGCCGGCGCCTCGGTATAGCCCGCCAGCAAGGCGCGCAGGTAGTTCGCGCCGCCGGCCCGCTTCTCCGGCATCAGGGTCAGGTCTGGAGGATTGGCACCGCCGTTGGCGTAGCGCGCCGCCTGCTCGTTCGCGAAGGGCGAAGGGAAGCGGTCGGACGCGATACCCGGACGCTGATACATCTCACCGCTGTCGTCGGGACCATCGGTGACCTGGAAATCGGCGGCAAAAGCGGCGATTTGCTCTTCGTTGTAGCCGAGCCCGGAAAGGTTGCGGAAGGCCAGGTACTTCAGACCGTGGCACGCCGAGCAGACTTCCTTGTAAACCTGGAAGCCGCGCTGCAACTGCGCCCGATCGAAGGTGCCGAAGATACCGTCGAAGGACCAGTGGTGCTCCGGCGGCTGCGGCGCGTCGCCGGCGGCCTGCGCGCTAGAGATACCGCCAAAGCCGATCAGGACGGCCGCGATGCATGCGAGTTTCTTCATTATGCCTTCTCCATCGGCTTCGCGGAGGCAGTCGCCGCGGCTCCACCGCCCTGCGGCTTTTTCAGCACGGCTTCGCTGATGGAGTTCGGCAGGGGCTTGGGTCTTTCCAGCTTGCCGAGAACCGGCAGAATGACCAGGAAGTGGAAGAAATACCAGAAGGTGCAGATCTGGCCGATCGTCACCCAGGGCTGCTCCGGCGGCTGCGAGCCGACGTAGCCGAGCATGATGCCGACCGCCAGCAGGATCCAGAAGAACTGCTTGTGCAGCGGACGGAAGCGCGAGGAGCGCACCGGCGAGGTATCCAGCCAGGGCAGGAAGAACAGCACCAGGATCGAAGCGAACATCACGATCACGCCGCCCAGCTTCGCCTCGATCAGGATGATCCCTGTGAAGGGGATGACGATGTCGAAGGTGACTGCCCGCAGCATCGCGTAGAAGGGCAGGAAGTACCACTCCGGCACGATATGCGCCGGCGTCACCAAGGGCTGCGCCGGGATGTAGTTATCCGGATGGCCCATGTAGTTCGGCGCGAAGAACACGAAGGCGGCGAAGATCGTCAGGAAGACGCCGAGGCCGAACATATCCTTCACGGTGTAGTAGGGATGGAAGGGGATCTTGTCCTGCGGGCCCTTGGCGTCGATGCCCAACGGATTGTTCGATCCGAAGCGATGCAGCGCCCAGAGATGCAGCACCACCACGCCGACGATCACGAAGGGCAGCAGGTAATGCAGGGCGTAGAAGCGGTTGAGCGTCGGGTTGTCGACCGAGAAACCGCCCCACAGCCAGGTCACCAGCGCATCGCCGATACCCCAGGGAATGGCCGAGAAGAGGTTGGTGATCACCGTCGCGCCCCAGAAGGACATCTGTCCCCAGGGCAGCACGTAGCCCATGAAGGCGGTCGCCATCATCAGCAGCAGGATGATCACGCCGAGCCCCCAGAGCACCTCGCGCGGCGCCTTGTAGGACCCGTAGTAGAGCCCGCGGAAGATGTGCAGAAACACCACGATGAAGAAGAACGAAGCCCCGTTCATGTGGATGTAGCGGACCAGCCAGCCATAGTTGACGTCGCGCATGATGCGCTCGACGGAATCGAAGGCGTGATCGACATGGGGGGTGTACTGCATCGCCAGCGTGATACCGGTGATGATCATGATCACCAGCGCGATGCCGGCCAGGGAACCGAAGTTCCACATGTAGCTGAGATTGCGTGGAGTCGGGTATTCATGCAGCTCGTGGTGCATGAAGGTGAAGATCGGCAGGCGGTGGTCCAGCCACTTCACGACGCCATTATTGGTATTGAAGCCGCTCATTGCGTTCTTCCTTTTCGCTTGCCTGCCTAGCCGATCTTAATCGTGGCGTCTTCGGTGAATGCGTACTCGGGAACCAAGAGGTTCTTCGGCGCGGGGCCTTTGCGAATACGTCCGGAGGTATCGTAGTGAGAGCCATGGCAGGGGCAGAACCAGCCGCCGAAGTCGCCCTTCGGCTGACCTTCCTTGTTGCCCAGCGGAATGCAGCCGAGATGCGTGCAGATGCCGACCATCACCAGATACTTCGGCTCGATCACCCGCTCCTCGTCGCTCTGAGGATCGCGCAATTCCTCGAGCGGCACCGCGTTGGCCTCCTCGATTTCGCCCTCGGTGCGATGGCGGATGAACACCGGCTTACCGCGCCAGGTCACCGTGATCGCCTGCCCGACCTCGATCGGAGAAAGATCCACCTCGATGCTCGCCAGGGCCAGCACGTCGGCCGCCGGGTTGAGCGAATCGACAAACGGCCAGGCAACTGCCGCCGCGCCGACCAGTCCCATCGCCCCCGCCGCCAGATACAGGAAGTCGCGCCGCGACTCCTCGTCCACGTCGTGATGGGCGCTTGCACTATCAGCCATAACCTATTGATCCCTCGTCATTGTTGGCGACCAGGCGGTCGAGCCTCTTCTTCGCACAATAGGATATGCAGCTGTATCTCGACCATGGCGAGCCAACCGCGGGGAGGAAAGCGGCAGACGGCCGCGGGGGCCCCCCTCACCCCACTTGTACGACAAGGGGGATATAGAGGAAATTGCCGGGGAACGCAAAGCCCAGAATGCCCCTAATGCCAGGAAATCCGCCATCATGCGCATCGCCCTCTATCAACCGGACATCCCGCAGAACTGCGGCACGATCCTGCGCCTCGGGGCTTGCCTCGGAGTCGCGGTGGATATCATCGAACCCTGCGGCTTCCTGCTCGACGACAAGCGGCTGCGCCGCGCCGGCATGGATTACCTGAAGGACAGCGACTACCGGCGCCACGAGTCCTGGGGCGCTTTCCGCGCCGCGCTGCCGGGCCGGCTGCTGCTGATGACGACCCGGGGCGATCTGCCCTATACCGAGTTCGCCTTCCAGCCCGGGGACACCCTGCTGCTCGGCCGCGAAAGCGCCGGTGCGCCTCAAGAAGTCCACGATGCCAGCGACGCCCGCCTTGCGATCCCGCTGCAGCCGGGGTTGCGCTCGATCAATGTCGCGACGGCGGCGGCGATGGTATTGGGCGAGGCCTTACGGCAAACTCGGCTTTTTCCTAAGGGGACAGCATGACCGACACCCTAGAGTCGCGTAAAATCGAGGCCCAGGCTTGGTTCGAGAGCCTGCGCGATCAGATTTGCGCCGCCTTCGAGTCGCTCGAGGACGAGCTCGAAGGGCGCTTTTCAGACCGCCCGGCGGGCCGTTTCGAGCGCAGCTCCTGGGAACGCCCCGAAGGGGGGGGCGGCATAATGTCGCTGATGCGTGGCCGGGTCTTCGAGAAGGTCGGCGTCAACGTCTCGACCGTCTGGGGACGCTTCTCCGAGGATTTCGCCGGACAGATTCCCGGAACCGAAAAGGACCCGCGCTTCTGGGCCAGCGGCATCTCCCTGGTCGCGCACCTACACAGCCCGCTGGTACCGGCGGTGCACATGAACACCCGGCATATCGTCACCGCCAAGTCCTGGTTCGGCGGCGGCGGCGACCTGAACCCGATGTTTCCCGACGACCGGGATACCGCCGATTTCCACGCCGCCTTCAAGGCCGCCTGCGATGCCCACGACCCGGAGTATTTCCCGAAATTCAAGGCTTGGTGCGACGACTATTTCATGATCAAGCACCGGGGAAAGCCGCGCGGCGTCGGCGGCATCTTCTACGACTATGTCGACAGCGGCGATTGGCGGGCCGACCTCGCCTTCACCCAGGACGTCGGCCGCGCCTTCCTGGATATCTACCCGCGGATCGTGCGCCGGCACTTCAACAAGCCCTGGAGCGAAGAGCAGCGCCAGGAACAGCTGATCAAGCGCGGCCACTACGCCGAATTCAACCTGCTCTATGACCGAGGCACGCAGTTCGGCCTGAAGACCGGAGGCAATGTCGAAGCCATCCTGATGTCCCTGCCGCCGCTGGCGGCCTGGCCCTAGAACGCGCGTCCCATCGCCGCAGCCGGCTATTTACTCCCGGCCGCCAGTTCCCGCAGCCTGGCGCGGCAGGCCTCGGCGTCCGGCGCGAAGCCCTGCGCCACCCACCAATCCTCGACCTCGGCGAGCAAGCGGCCGATATCCGGCCCCGGCGCGATGTTCAGGGCGATGACGTCCTGCCCGCCGAGCGGAAAGTCCGGAGCCACCCAGCTCCGCGCCCCGGCCAGCCAGGGCGCGAGCTGGCGCCGCGTGAGCCGTCCCCGCGCCAGGGCCTCGGCGGCGGCAAGGCTGACCGCATCGAACACCGGCGCGGGCTGCCGGTAGAACAGCCGCTGCCGGTCCAAGTCCCGCGCATCCGGGGCCAGCTCCATCATTGGCGCCGCCATCGCCAGCAACCGCCGCTTCTCGCCGTTGGAAAAGCGCAGGCGTTCGCCCAGCCGCGCGGCCGCCGCCCGGTCCATCTCGACGAGCGCGCCGAGCCGCCGCAGGCTGTCGGGCGCGTCCTCCGCCTCCAGCGTCAGCAGCGCGGTCAGGCGATCCTTCCTTGTAGCCTCCGGCAGGATCAAGCCGAGAACGCCGGTCTCGCGCATCAGCTCGAGGCTTTCCAGGCAGCGCGCGCCGCGCAGCAGCTTGAGCAGCTCCACCCGGATGCGCTCCGCCGAAATCCGCTCCAGTCCGCCCGCCAGCGCGCGGCAGGCCGCGAGCGCCGCCTCATCGGCCGGCGGCGCGCCGAAATGCGCGAAGAAGCGGAAAAACCGCAGAATTCTGAGATAATCCTCCTGAATCCGCTCGGCTGGGTCGCCGACGAAACGCACCCGTCCGGCGGCGAGGTCGGCGCGGCCGCCGAAAGGATCGTGGAGATCGCCCTCTGGCGTCAGCGACATGGCATTGAAGGTGAAGTCCCGCCGCGCCGCGTCGGCCAGCCAGTCGTCGGTGAAGGCGACCATGGCGCGGCGGCCATCGGTTTCAACATCCTCGCGCAGGGTCGTCACCTCGAAGCCGCGATGCTGGCTGACCGCCGTGACCGTCCCATGCTGCAGGCCCGTCGCGACCACTTTCAGTCCCGCCGCCTCGAGCAGGCGCATGACCTCTTCCGGCCGGTCGGGCGTCGCGATGTCGATGTCGGCGATCGCGCGCCCCGCCAGGGCGTGCGGGGAAACTACATTCTATGGTTTATTTGATCATCACAATGATGTTCAATGGTGGCCTGATACTGAACTTTTACCCTCGTCCGTCAGCTCGGAATGTACAACACGCTATTTGCGCTTATTATTCCGGCGTCAGTGACCGCATTTAGCGTGATTCTTGAGAAGAACTTCTTCGAGTCGATCCCTGGACAGCCTCATAGATGCAGCGAAAATCGACGGGGCCTCGGAACTATACATCCTCACCCGAGTGGTCGTGCCGTTGTCGACGGCGATCATCGCAACGCTTTCGCTGTTTTTCGCTGTCGGGCTGTGGAACAGCTTCTTCTCGGCGATCGTATATACGTGACCGCGGTCTCTGGACACTCCAGCTCGTGCTTCGGGAAATTGTCATCGAGAGTAGCGACATCTTTACCGACGTCCGACGACCGCGGGGAACGACAACTGAAATTGAATCGCCCATACCCGGCACCTATATGATGATTGATTTACTGAACCCGGCGGTAAAAGGTTCCGAGACGATTTCTTTTTCATCGGATGTGGTTATATTCGGGGGCGGCAAACTTGCCCTGGAGACCGCCAGGGTGTGCAAAAACTCAGGCGCGGATAAAATCACCATATTATTTCGCGAGAGCATTCAAAACAGCACGATCAATGATGCCGATCTATCCGCAGCCGACATCGAGGATCTGGATATTATCTATAACGCGGGGCTGCATCGTTTGCGCGGTGAAGCAGATCAACTGATGGAGTTGGATATGATTGACACCCAAACCAGGGCGATCACCACCATTGCGGCTCAATCCTTGATTATTGCCACCGGACGTTTTCCGGAGTTGATTTTTGTCGAGAATCAGCCGGCAGGACCCGAAGCCGACGAAGTATCCGATCAACCTCTGCGCTGGGAAGCGTTTGCACCTTATAAACAACCGGCTTTTAAGGACGAGGTTGGATTGTTTGCTGAAGGTGATGTGCTGGCCGACTACAGTGCTGCAATCAAAGCCATTGGGGCCGGCAGAAGGGCGGCGGTTTCAATTCAACAGATTTTATACGGTATTGATCCGTCTGTTACAGAGCATGTGATTACGCCGCAATCCTTGATTCAAGATGTCGATCATGTCGAAAACGTTGCGGCCTGTCAGCGCGGGATCATGCCGATTTGCAGCGGAAGGGAGCTGGCTGTCTGCGGCGAGATTGAACGGGGGTTTACCAAGGAAGCCGCCCGGGCGGAAGCCTCGAGATGTCTGCAATGCGGACTGATATGCTATGACCATTCTGAACAGCCGGCCGGACAAGAAGAAGCCAATGCCGGCGTTCAGTCTTAATCATTCAGGTTCAAAAAGGATAGTCAATTGGCCACTGAACAGGGCATCGTTATTCGAACCAGTTCCAGCGCGGCATGGGTGAAAACCATCAAGACCGGTGACTGCGCGGGATGTTCGGCCAGAGGATCATGTCACTCGCTGGGCAACGGCAATGAGATGGAAGTAAAGGCCATCAATGAGGTCGGTGCCAGGCAGGGAGACCGGATCGTCCTTTCTTTTGATACCTCCTCCCTGCTAAAAGCAACTTTTCTGCTCTATGTGTTCCTGATTTTGCTGCTGATTATCGGTGCTGCGATAGGTCAGGAGATTGCCCCCTACATCGATTTTAATCCTTCCGGATTATCTGCGCTTACGGGGTTTTCATTTTTTATCGCGGCGGTACTGATCATCAAAGCCAGGGCCAACAAAATGGCCCTGAAAAAGGAATATCGCCCTAAAAAATTGTCAAAATTCTTGCCCGCACAGGCCGGTCGGATCAAGCAAAACATCTGTATCCTCGATTTGAGCGCATCAACTAGATTTTTTCTGGCGTTTGCTGTGGATCATGGGCAACGGTGGGAAATATATCTTCGATATTGTAATCCTTAATTTTCCGTATGCAGTTATCCAGGGCTTCGGCCTCGGTTTCACCGACCCCCTGAAATTCCTGCCTGGCAATAATATTAACAAGATTGGGAACCGCAACAAATTTTCCTGCCAGGTGACCCGCCAGACTTTCATGGACATCAATGTAAATCATTCTCTGATTACGAATTAGATTGTATCTGGCGACCTTTGTCAGAATATCGTTTTCCATTAAGTTATTCATGATTTCGGCTTCCTTCATTCGGCTTCCATTGTTGCTTTTAACGGGAATCCGTTTTCCCTCGCCAGGGCCGTCACCTGTGCTATTTTGGTCTCAGCTACTTCCAGGGGATAAATACCACATACCCCGACCCTGTTTTTGTGGACATGCCACATCAAACGGGTGGCTTCTTCCTGTGATTTGTTGAAAATTCCCATCAGAATCTCTACCACAAAGGCTTTTGTGGTAAAGTCATCATTGTGCAGCAGAACCTTATACATGGGGGGTTCGCTGATTTCTTCATCAATTTCGGCAATCGAATCTTCTTGCCGATCAGGCAGATCTTGCTCATCGGAGAGCCTCCTGTAACGCCGGGGTCCAGATATATCAAGTGTCATTAACGAATAACGATTCCCTTGGGCAGATTCGCCACGGGTCTTTGTAAAAGGTAATGGTCAAGAGTTGGAAGTCAACTACCATTCTGTGCACAGCACCGGATGACCTGGGGATTGCCTGATGGGGAAATAAAAAAAGGCAGCTTCGAGCCCGGGTAGGCCTCAAAACTGCCCTTTTTTCTGGATTGAAATTAATTAGACAGATTCTTTGAGTTTTTTGCCTGCCTTAAATTTCACAACATTTCTGGCCTTAATTTTGAGCGGTGCACCTGTCTGGGGATTGCGGCCTTTGCGTGCTTTTTGGCGTGATTTCTGAAACGTGCCAAATCCTACCAGCGTTACCTTGCCTTCTTTCTTTTTCAAGGCCTTGGTAACATTGTCCATGAACGAATCAAGAACAGCACCGGCCGCTACTTTGGACACCTTGGCATCTTTTGCCATTTTGTCAATTAACTCAGCTTTTGTCATTTCTGCCTCCTTCAAAAGGGTTGAATTTTAAAGCTCTGATAAGCTTTATTGGATTTAATTTAGCTCAAAAAGGACGGAAAGTCAACAGGTAAAAGCCCGTTTTTAGTAGTTTTGCAAGAAGAAATTCCTGAAAAGCCGCTAAATTTGGCATTTTTACAAGGGTTATCGTCTGAATTTAGCTCTATTGCTTAAGCGGACACGAATTCGAAAATCCTGTTTTCAAAAGATGGTATTCGTGATAAAAAATGGGGTAGCTTATAGAATTCTTATTGCCGCTGCACGGCCGGGGAGATCACCATGACTGAGAAAGTTTACGTTACCAGCAAACAAATGGCCACCTTTATCTGTCCGGTCTGCCAGAAGTCAAAGACAGTGAATGTATCCAAGTATGCCAGCCTTGATAAAATAGTCAAAGTGAAGGTCACCTGTCCCTGTGGATATGGCTATACTTCCATATTGGAAAAGCGGAAAAAATACCGCAAGGCAACCAACCTGCCCGGCTCTTTCGTTCACTTTGTTGACGGCCGGCAGGTCGGGGGCGGCTTGATGAAAGTAAGGGACCTGTCCACATCCGGCTTAAAGATCCATATCAATACTCAGCACCATTGTGCAGTCGGAGATATTGTTCAGGTTGAATTCAGTCTCGATGATCACCAGCGAACGTTAATCAAAAAAAAGGTCATCGTCCGCAATATCGTTGGGCAAAATATCGGAACTGAATTCGCTCCCACAGAGCCGATTGACAAGGCCCTTGGGTTTTACCTCTTTAGTTAGAAAAAGGTTTCAGGTGTCAGGTGTCAGGAAGAACCTCTGCAGACGATATTGCGGATTGCCTTATTCGGTTTCCTGGCAGAGGTGGGATTTGAACACCTTACATTTCTGCCACTGCCGCATGTCCCTGAAACCTGACACCTGAAACCACGTACCTTTCTATATGTGGTGGACTACCTGTGTAATGCCAATAACCTGCAGGAGCTATTGAATGAAAAAAAGGTGCACCTGGGCCGGTACCGATCCTCTTTATATAAGGTATCACGATACAGAGTGGGGGCTGCCGGTGCACGATGACCGCAAGCTATTTGAATTCCTTATCCTTGAGGGTGCCCAGGCGGGATTGAGTTGGCTGACTATTTTAAAGAAGCGGCCGAACTACATCAGAGCCTTTGATAATTTCAACCCTCACAAAGTTGCGGCCTACAGTCCCGGCAAAGTAAAGGAACTGATTTCCAATGCGGGGATTATTCGCAATAGACTCAAAATCGAGGCGGCCATTCAGAATGCAAGATCCTTTCTGGCCGTTCAGCAGGAATTCGGCAGTTTCGATAAATATATATGGCAGTTTGTGGGGGGTAAGGCGCTGAAAAACAGCTGGCGGGCGACAGCGGAAATTCCGGCGCAGTCAGAAGCATCAATCGCCATGAGCACCGATCTGAAACGCAGGGGCTTTAAGTTCGTTGGGCCGACTATTTGCTATGCCTTTATGCAGGCCACCGGTCTGGTCAACGATCATACGGTTGACTGTTTTCGTTATAAGGAGGTTTAATTAAATGACATATTGCCCATTTTGCGGCAGACAGCACAATGTGGGGTTCGTATCCACACGTTTTGCTGGAACAGATGGTGTTTCGCTGGAGACAGCCAAATGGGCGGATGTGTTTGAAGGGATCGGCTTTTTTCATGTTATTAGGGGGGGGGATTTCGGGAGGATCAGAGGAAATAAAGAATATAGAATTGTCGGCTCGCGGGTGAGGGGACGTTTTATAACCCAGAAAATTATGATCTAAAGAAAGTTAAAAGATGTCTATAGAGTCTGAGAAATTGAAATCATGGGCGGGGAGACACGGTAGGGGTAGATACGAGATAATATGGGAGGGACAAGGGGGGAGATAGACAAGGGGGGATATCTAACAGGGCCGGAGGGGGAGCGGAATCAGGGGTAATATTGGGGAGGATCCAACAAGGGGGAAATCCCCGGGGGGAACGGGGAAACCGAAAAAGCACCGGCGGCTGACGTTTGCTCCGATGTTCGCCGGCGCTGGGCGTTGCGATGATGATGCTACAGCCGACCCGGGTGGTAACGTAAGGTTCGATGCGTGATGGTGGGGGGTAAAAGAAGGTTCCGGAGATGAAGGGTATGATTACGAGCGCAGAGTGAGAGAATCACTCCAAGTTAATGAAAGTCGATACCTATTGTATCCAACATCATTAATGACAAAGAGGCCTTTACGAAACCGCAGGAGATATACACCCTGGAGACGTCTACCCCCATGCCGATCTGATTACCTATCCTTCGACTTTTGAGGATTCGGCAATGCCTTTCTGAGCTATCTATTTGCCGGCCGATAGTGATAATACCTTTCGATTTACACGATGGATATTAACCCAAAGGCTTTCGGTAATCGATTGACGGCTATGTTTCGACGCTGCAGTCCGCCAGGCCAGAAAAGTGTTAACGGATCCGGATATCGCGACAAAATGGTTAAACACAATTACGAGACAGCCCAAAAATACTCATTTCGGCGCGCAAAAAACTAAAAAACCTTATTTCAGACTGTACCGGATGCCCGGGCATGTCCCACTAATATTTTTTATCTGATCTTCCAAACAGCGACATACCCCAGTGTCCTATAAGGATCCAGCCTGATTGCCTACTTCCGGTATAAAGTAAATCGGAATCAGGGAGAAAACGGGGATCCAGATCAGTATCATGAGCACGCTCTGGATGGTAAAGATATCGCCCAGTTTACCAACGATGGGAGAAAGGATTCCGCCGGTTCCAAAGGCCAGCCCCATCATCAAGCTGGCCACCATGGAGCGGCCCTTGGGAGCGATTTTCTGGGCCATCACCACTCCGAGAGGCAGGGAAGCCATGTTAAAGCCGCCGGCCAGAATTGTAGCCGGATAGATCCATTTGCCGGGAACCGACAAAAACAAGAGCAGGAAAGGGGTCATGAGACCGTGGGTGATCCACAATAGACGTTTGTACCCCATCCGGTCCGAAAGATGGCCGCAGAGAATACCGGCCACCGTCCCTGAAATGGTAAAGATGGAAAAGAGGACGCCGGCGGAGACGATGGTATGTCCTTTTTGCACCCACAGTACCGGCATAAAGGTCATCAACGATTGACCCACCAGCGCTCGCATAACCATTGCTATCCAGATCAACAGAATCGGCTGCCAGACACTGCCCAGGGTTTGCCGAAGTGTTTCTAAAAACCCGTATTGGGACATGCCGTCCCCTTTGGGTTTGGGAATGACCCGATAGAAATAGATCCAGATCGAAAGACCGATGGCCATGGTCACCGGCATTGCCCTGAGGCCGAAGCGGGCCACGTACCAGGTGATGAAGATGGGCCCCACCCCGAAAGCCAGGGTGCCGGCGGTGTTATAGATGGACATGGCCAGCCCGAGCTTGCGGCCGGCATATTGGGGCACCATACCTGTAACCGGCGGATGAAACAGGGAAGACCCCGAAGAGCCGATAACAATGCACAGCAGCAAACCGTAAAAGCCGGTCGTCAGTCCCACCAAAGGAATGAAAAGAATGGGCATGAGCAACCCGATCAAAATAAAACTGCGCGAGGGATGGCGATCGGCCCAATAGCCTGACATGGGCTGTATGATGAACATCAAAAAGCGGGAGATCCCCGCGAGAAAACCCATCTGGGCCAGGCTCAGCCCCATCTTGTTCATAAATACGGGGTACAGGGGGTTGATGAAAGAGCTGTAGAAATCACCGCTGAAGTGCACCAGGCTGAGAGCGATGAGAATTTTCCAATAAGGTTTTATATTAGAATCGGCCATAGGGGCTTTTGGCACTTAACCTGGTCGAAGTCAATGGGAAAGGTGAGGGTATTTCAGGCGGGAAATCCGGTGGTTTATTTATGAAAACGCATATAAAATACAACAGGTATTAATTCCATTTTCATTTGATCGATATGAAATCCTCCTTATTTGCTAAATAGTATAATTTATCTTGTAACAACAAGTAGAATCGTATGAAAAATCAAACGAGGTGAAGTGGGTACGTCCATTATTATATTGCATAGCTCAAAAGAAAGTGATTGGATAAAATCAGTGGATATGTGAAAATGGCTAAAAAATTTCCCGTTGGCGTGTTGGAATTTGTTTTGCGAGGTAATACAAGTTGCCATTAAATTTTATAACCTTGATCCTCTCTTGTAAGAACAACTCATCGTTGGGTTCAACAATTACACATGGAGACAAGAATGGCCTTTCTGACGATTGATGAAAACAAATGCAAACAGGACGGAATTTGCGAGGCCGAGTGCCCCAGACAGATTATAACCCAGGAAGATGACGCGAGTTTCCCTCAAGTTGCCGAGGCTGATGAAGCCTATTGCATGACCTGCGGACACTGCGTGGCCGTCTGCCCCCACGGAGCCCTGAGCGTGACCGGGGTGGACATCGAAGACTGCCCGGAGATAGAAAAAAACCTGGTCCTATCCTGGGATCAGGCCGAGCAGTTCCTCCGCTCCCGGCGATCCATCCGGTTGTTCAAGGACAAGGCCATGGATCGGGAAACCCTGGAAAAGTTGATCGCGACGGCCCGCTGCGCCCCCACGGCCAGCAACGCCCAGAACCTTCAATGGACGGTGATCGAAGGGCGGGACAAGTTGGAGCTGCTGTCCCAGGAAACCATCAGCTGGATGGAACGGGTCATCGAAGCCCAGCCCGACTCGCCGCCGGCTGATTACTTCCGCCCAGTAGTGGCTCGTTGGGCCACCGGCTACGACGGCATCCTGCGCACCGCTCAGACCCTAATTGTTCCCTCCGCTCCCAAAGAGAGTGCCAACGGCTTGGTGGACTTGAGCATCGCCTTGGCTTATCTGGAGCTGGCCGCCCTGCCTTTTGGCGTGGGTACTTGCTGGGCCGGGTTGCTTCGAGGGGCCATGCTGGCCACCCCCGCGTTGGTGGAATCCATGGGCCTGCCCGAGGGACACACCTGGTTCTACCCGATGATGATCGGGTATCCCAAATTTAAGTATCATCGATTGCCGGATAGGAAGGCACCGGTGATTCAATGGAAGTAAGGATTAGCTTAACAAATATATTATAAAATCAAACCAATGGCCGGGTTTGATAGAGCATTGCGGGAATTTAATTCTCTTCATATAATTTTTTTTATCTAATTCTTATAAAATAATAAAAACTCCATCTAATTCTTCTAATTCCCTTTTCATTGCGCTTCTTTCCTGATATTTTATTGGTGACCTGCAGAGGATGGTGATCAGAGAAGAACAAGCACTGCTTTGTTGTGATCACCAAAAACTTGTTCAGCAGGGCCTCAGAGCGAAAGGAGAAGTAATTAAGATGATATCTGAACGCCTGGGGGGAAGAAATACAGCGATGCTTTTAGTGTGGCCTTTGAAGAAGCTAATTCCGCCTTGAAGTCCAACCCGATGGGTGCCCAGGCAGGCTGTAATTATGTTGCGAGATTATTTTACAATTTTGTAATTAATTCTATAACTTATTGTTATCAATGCAAATCCGAACTTCCCAGACCTTCCTAAAAATATCTATTGTTTTCAATAGGATAGATCAACTCAGAACATAGGCACGAAGTCCAACAAAAAAATTGACTTAAAAAATTGTATATTTGCCATGGCTAATCTGCAAACTCATTACCACGATCGAAGCATGTTTTTCCACTGTATCGGACCATACCTTAGCATTGTCCAAAACCGCTTGTGATATCCATTTGAAACATGTATTTTTACCCAAGTTTGGTTTATGGCGAACTCCGGCTCCGAAATCGTGCCAAATTTCGTTCCGATTCTTTGGATATCACAAACTTGCCCGAACCGTAGTTATTCTCAATGTATCAAAGGTTGGCAGAGAATAAGTCCGACCACAACATATGGGGGTTCGCCATAATTTCATAAATTCAATAATACCTTTCGTAGGGTTCGCAAACCAACAGGCAAAAACCAAGTCACACTATGGCAAGAAGTCCTCGGTTTCGAACTGCCCTATTTTTCATGTCTTGACGATAGGGTCACTCCTGAGATATGCAAAATATACATGCACTTTGATTGAAATTCGAATAATCAAGAAATGTGAAATCGGAGCTTCGTCAAATTTGGGGCAAATTTAGAGCATATCTTAAGTATAGCCGGGGTTAATAGAATTTCAATTATCAAAGGTTGGCAGAGCAAAAAACCGGCCACAACATAATGGGAGTCAGCATAATTTCTAAAAATCAATAATACCTTTCGTAGCTTTCTCAAACCAAAGGGACTATAAAAAGCAAATTATTATCGGACGCAGCTAGTTGAACTTGTTATGAATTAAGTTGTACGCTGCTGATTTGGCAATCATTTAGATTTTTTGAGAAATAATGATGCCAACCGCATTTACCACCAAAAAGGGGAAAAGAGAAAAAAGATGACATTCATGCGTAAAGCCCAAATTATCCTGTTAGCTGTGGTAATCAGTGGTGCAAACGTGTTGGTAGCCGAAGAGGGGGTGCTTGATCCGACACGCCAAGCACGAGAAGACTTGCATAAAAAGGGGTTGACTGCTCATGCCATACGCATGGCTGATTTCCATGAGGGTGTCGCTCCCAAAGGTTTTTTAAAGCGCACCGGCGCACCTTATAAGCCGTCTTATAACGAAGAGCCTTCGATTCCAGCACAATGCTGGATTGAAACCAGTTACGGAACTCAGAACGCTTGTCTTTACTGTCATACCGACTACCTTGCGAAAATAAAGCATGGCAACGCTTTTCCGCTCGGAGAGGATCAAGTCCTTTACAGCTTTCCTTCGCCTGATATGAACAAGGTGCTATGGCGCAATACCATTTTTCCCCAGGAAATCTCAGAGCGCTTGCAAAAGGAAGGCATCGCCCTACCAGACAGCAGAGACGTTGCCTATGTTCGCAGGGACAACTGGCAGCCGGCCTTCGAAAAAGCGCGCCCTACAGCCAACTCTGAGTGGCTCAATAGGGAATCATCTGAATTTGTTTTGTTTCCGGCACTGAACCCGTCGCATCTTTTTCCTTACCGTGCAAAAGACCCGACAAGCGGTGGCACCCACGGCTTTGTCGATGCGGACGGCTTTGTTCGGGATGAAAAAGAGGCGTTTACAGGTTGGCGCGCCATTAACTTTTTCCCCTACGGCATTTTTACGCCGCTTTCGGGCAGTGTGAGCGGAATTTACATACGGCTGCCACGGCCTTTCAGGAGCGAAAAAGGTAATTTCAACCAGGAAATTTATCAGAAAAACCTCGATCTTCTCGAACTGAACCTCAAGAACCGGTCATATAAAGAAACCCACTATTACGGCGATGCTTTTAAAGAAAAGGTAGTACGCGGCTTTTTTCCGGTGGGGACTGAATTTGCGCACCCATTGCATTATGTGGATCTCAATGCGGATGGTGAATTCGGCGAAAAGGTCGATGGCGTTGTCGACAACAAGACCGTGACGTACGAGTTTCCCGGCACACGCTCACGCCGGGTCAAGGAGCTGCGCTATATGTACAAATGGAAAGAGGTCGGTATCGATGACATCGACGAAGACGCACATTACGACGATTTTGTCATCGGGAACGAAGGCCAGGGCTGGGTTGACAACAATGCCGGTTGGCTGCTCGCGGCCTTCATCGAAGATAGGCGCGGGGAGTTACGATCGCAAACCACCGAGGAGCTGATGCAATGCATTGGCTGTCACGGAAAAGTCGGCAACACGGTGGATTCCGTCTGGTCTTTTGAGCGAAAACTGCCGGCAGAGGCTGGTTGGCGTGAAATGGACTATGGGGCCTACGATTCAAAGAATCCACAACGCAGCCGTCTGCAGGATTATATGAACTCAAGGGCGTCGATGGGCGAGCTAGGCTATTTTTATCACGCTGTTGTCGGTGCCGACCTTTACGGTATCATGCCCGGTGAAGTAGCCGATCAGCTAAAGCTATACTCGGCCGCCAATCAAAAGTCACTCGATTTGACACACGCAATAGGCGCGATCTTTGATGATGACCTGCTCAAGAACATGGCCGCTGCTGAGCGCCGTGCGCATCTGTTTGACCGCCAGAAGGTCATGCGCTCTTATGTAGCTTCTCTCGGTTATCTGGATCAGGACGAAAAGACAGGCGACAGCTATATTAAAGGCAGTCTGCTATATCCGTCCCAGCAAACGATGAAGAACAACATCAGACTCTATCGAAAAATTGTGCTCGATCAGAGTTACAATTTAGGCAAAGACGTGTTTGGCTCAGAGTCCGGTAACGTACCATTTACACTGAGATCAGATGGTACCGTTAAAAATGCTGCCGGCGAAATCATACCGGTTGGTGAGATCATCGTCAGCCGCCCTTACAACAAGGAGGGCACCGGAACCACACCGACCGGCATTGTTAAAGTGAACGATGAGGGTGAACTGGTCGATGCAGCTGGTAATCCGGTTGATATCGAGTCCAACCCTGAAAAAGCGGTTGGACATATCTCAACCGGTGGCACCTTTGATACCATGTATAACCCGATCCTCAGCGACATCCCGATTCAGTCAGTTAAATGGTAATAGCGCTCGTTGGGTTACTCCGTAATAGGCAGAAATTCCGAGTTTGTCCGACGGTCTAACAGAGCGTTTGGTAAAGCAGCATGCGGTTATAATTGCGGAAATAGAAGCCAAGCAACATGTGGATGATAGATATTTTGATCAACTAAAAATCAGCATTGAGGACTGATAATACAATTCCAAATATTTTCTATTGGCGGCCTGTACAGGATATTGTGGTTATGGAATCTGGTACAAAACCGGTGATACCTCCAACGTACTACTACCCTGCTATTTCTATTTATCATTGGGATATCGTTTTCATATCTCAGGTGTAAAATTCTACCGTCTAAGTTAATTTCCGAGAGTGTATATTAGCCTTACGAAACCCACACTTTGGGTGAATTGTGGATTGCGGCTATACAGGCAAACATTATAAAAACCCAATTTTTTTGCATTAGCAGAAGAAACCAACTAAAAAAAGGGGAGGATTTCTCCCACCCCTTCTCTCGACAACTACTACTTTCCAAGAAGTGTTATTATTCAAACACTTTAAAACTATCGATCAAAATAATTTTGTTTCCGCCTTCGTCTCCCACCACCATGCCTTTAACCTCAATTTTGACATCGGTATTTTCGGTAACTGCTTCGAACTTGTCATTTTCTCCGATCTCATAGATCGTACCTTTTTTATCTACAATGAGACCATCTTCCGTGACAACACCGACAATTGTCACAGTTTCTCCAGCTAAAGTACTGCCGGCAAAAGCCGCCATCAATAACACGAACAAAATGCTCATAGTGAGGCACTTGGCTTTTGTCATCTTTTGCGCTTCTTTTTTTTCTATCCATACTCTGTCATATTGCGGTATGATCTTCATCCGACCCTACCTCCATATCGTCCTGATTCTCAAAAGGGAAATCTAACTCCCTATTTTCTGCAAGCTCCTCGATTTCGTCATCTAAATAAAGATCAATATCATCGAATTCGTCTTCTATTTCCGGATCCAGGGCGAATTTGGCCAGATAAATTCTATCGGACTTCAGCATGGTTTTATCTCCTTGATAACGAAGGATATAAAATCAGCCATTTCGGGGGCTAGGTTTCTGCCACCATTTCTTCTGGCGGCTCGCATAGGGTTGAATAGCTGTGAACGCTGATATATTGATGTCCGTCCAATCGTTCACTTATTTTGCCGGTCGCTTCCACCTTATGATGGATATGCGCCAGCAACTCCTTGCCTACCCCGCCATACTCCACGCGATATTCCCTCTCATCAGAGGTGTGAAGGGACACTGCCTTGATATTGCCTTTTTCATCCCAGTTGGAGGGGATGATGAGACCTTGAATTTTCGGCATACGCTTTTTCATTGATCAAATCACTTTTGTTCAATCAGGTTCTCCATTAGTTATCCATTCGACCCGCCTTTACAGGACTGGCAGTATTTTCTGGGAGTACCCCTCCCGATCCAGTGAAAGGCCATTATATGTCTCTGGCCGCATTTGGGGCAAATACATTCGATCTTCATTTTAGAATTGTAACTATAATCATCGTGGGCAGAACCATCTAATTCTTCAGAAAGAGAAAGCTGGGTCGTATTATTAGGATTACCGGCGATGGTCGCTTGAGATTTTTCAAGTTTATGCATTGATTTTTTCCGTATTTGGATGTCCGGGTAATCTGGTTTCAGCCAACTCCGGTTAATCGCTCCATTTTCTCTTGCCTGGTTTTGCATCGGATACAATGCCTGGCGACTGGCCGGGCTTTGAGTCGTTCAATGGCTATGTCTCTACCGCAGTCATCACAGATGCCATAGGCGCCATCATCAATGTCTTGCAGGGAAGCATGAATTGCAGGGAAGCATGAATCTTTTTGATAAGCACACTTTCCCTGTCGCGGATACGAAGGGTGTAGCTGCGTTCAGTATCTAAAACCGCCCGATCCAGGGGATCCGATAGATGATCCCCGGAATCGAGCAGGCCCACCACTGTGTTGCCCGCTTTACCCAGTAGTTCATCGAGCCATCGGGTGAGTAATATTTTAAAATAGTCGAGGTCTTTTTGTTCCACCGCTGCACTTTAGACTCAAACATGACACCCTAACGCTACCTTCTGTTTGAGTTCCCTCTAAGTTAATTTTCATCCCAGAAGTAATCATCCATCTCATCATTGTCGGCCCTGCTCTTGAGTAGATTTAACTCTCTTTCAAGTTCAAAATCCTGGATATCATCCTCTTCCAAAAAGGAATCGTAATCCTCATTCTGGGAAAATTTAAAAAGATTTAAGTTATCTGGATTATCCATAGTTTATTCTCCTTGCCAATCGTACTTGATTTTATGCTGGATCTTTTTGAGGTTTCTTTTGGCTTTTGCTTTCATCCCTTCTTCTTGTCGCGATTTGTCTTTTCTGCGGATAGGAGACCGTTTGGGTTGATCAGCGTCTCTTTTGGCGAATCGTCGGTATTCGTTTTCAAAGATCTGATCGTCTTCCTCGATTTCAACTTCTTCGATATTGAACCGGCCCATTTCCACCTCCGACCATTTTACCCGCTATTCCTCGACAACCTCAAATGATTCAACTTTAATAATCTTGGATTCACGGATTTCTTTAATTTGCCCGACAACTTTCACCTTTTGGGCGATGTAATTGAGTACCAGATCATCTCCTACTGCGTTGTTGTCAACTTCGTAAATCTCATTATCTGCCACGAACTGTTGGTTATCGTTCACTTCACCGACAAGGGTTACCCTGTAGGCTGCTACCGGTGAGGCCAGCATACAAACAGCTGATAAAATAATGAAAACAACCACAAATAATTTACCCATGGGTCATGCGCCTCCATTAAAAAATCCCTATTGCCATGGTGGGGAAGCTGGAAAACCTGTCCATTACCGACTGTTCAATTTAAATCAGGTTGTCTCATAAAACGCCTGAAGTGCCGATCAGGTAGACTTACGCAACACCTGTGCCAGTTTTATAATATTCTGATATTACAAGGAAAATATACAAAGTCGAATCAAAGACAGGAACTACGAATTCTGATGCGAAGTCAAAATCATTTAATCAAAGGATTTAAGGTCAGCGTAATTTAGATAACAATTTGAAATAATTAGAGTTTCAAAATCGGAAATTTTAGTTCTGATTTTATGCTTATCGGAATTCGAAGTTCCTGTCTTTCAATTGGTGCAACACTTAAATAGGATGATCGGAGCATATTGGAAAGGTAACAAAATCTGCCAGGCAACTTTTTTGATAAGTAAATAATATAATTTCAATGTGCTATAGGGTTCACACAATTATCTGTTCTAAATTTTATTTTTTAATTGCTTGCTTTTAATTCTGGCACACAGATTGCTGTTATCCCCCCGAGAATAACTTTCTGGCCCAATTACTGAACAGGTATATCAGGTCACCATCCGTGAATGATTGCAGTGGAGAAATTTTGATGGAAATCGCAAATGACAGTATCATAACTTCAAAACCCATTAGTGGGATAAAGCATCTTCGGGAACTACGCCATGCAAAACTTGAAAAGGCACGGTTGGTTTTGTGGAATCTGTTCCTCATTTCTTCCGGAAGCCTGATTTGCGCCCTGGCTATCAATGGGATATTGATTCCCCATAAATTTTTAAGCGGGGGCTTCGTAGGGACGACCCTGATCATCCACTACCTGTTTCCATTTCTCCCGGTTGCCGGACTCTATTTTGTCCTCAATATTCCGGTATATTTTCTCGGCTGGAAGTACATCGGCCAACGCTTCTTTTGGTACAGCGTTGCCGGAATGGTCATTTTTTCCCTGGCCGTTCTCTGGAAACCATTTATCAGTCCCGTCCATGATAAAATGCTGGCCGCTATTTTTGCCGGAATCCTTTCAGGTGCCGGCGGTGGCATTATCTTGAAGTCTTTCGGATCGGCCGGCGGTATGGACATCCTTTCTATCATTCTATTTAAACGCTTTTCCATCCGTCTGGGGACCAGCATTCTGGTTCTCAACGTCCTGATCTTATCCTTTACAGCCTATGTATTTTCCATGGAAGAAGCTTTGTACACTCTGATATTTTTATTCGTTTCGACCCAGGTACTCAACGTGGTTATGTATGGCCTGAGCCAGCGCAAAGCAGTGTACATCATTTCTCCTCACTGGGGTGAAATTCACAAGGCTATCATGGAGAGAATTCAGCGAGGAGTGACCCTCATCGGTGGTCGGGGAGGCTACACCGGGCAGGATATCCAGATGCTGTTCACGGTTATCTCACACCAGGAGCTGCCCCGGCTAAAAAAGTTAATTGATGACATCGATTCTCAGGCATTTGTTGTGGTCAGCGATACGCTGGAGGTGATGGGACGTAACATCGGCAATCAGCCACATTGGTAAGTCCGACATACGCAAATTTTAGGCGGCTTTAAATTCTTCTTTGCGGATTCCGTAAGATATTATTGACGTATCAAAAGTTCGGCGCAATTTGGGATATTTTAGGATCACAGCTTTTTTAGGCGCAATTTTTGGCGACCATGAAACTAATTTTCAAACTAAAGCAATATTTAAATTTTGACAAAGCCCTCTATTATACAATCGTTTTTATTTTATCTTTGATGTGCCTTCATATTAATATTATCCAGCAGGCTATAGGGTCTCAATCACAGAACGAACCTCATATATCTTTGAGAGTTAAAAATCAACGATTAGGCGAAGTGTTAAAAAAAATTACTCAGGAAACAGGTATTAAATTCAAGCTCAATGATCAGTGGAATACCTATCCGGTCAATGCCTCGATTGAGAATATGCCACTTAATCGGGGATTGAAACTTATCCTCCAAGGACTAAATCACGCCATCATTTACGAATCAGACAAAAGCATAAAGATTATGGTTTATGGGAAGGCGGATTCTCGAAAAACTGATTCATACCCCATTCAACCATTTTCATCGCAGATTCAAGATAATCAACAGGAGACTGCCCCTTCACCTGAATCATCCTCCGAAGTGGCAGATGACTTAAAGCGTTCAGATGATAGTTCTGAAGAAACTGGTTCTTCAGAGAAAACGGAAGATAAAGGTACTGTAAACGAAGATCTCTCAGATAGTGGAAAGGCGGAAAGTTCTGAAGAAACCGGCACAGCAGTAGGTACGGAGTTGGATCAGGATTCAAGCGGTCAGAACGAAAATTCAAATGAACAAGATGAACAGGAAAATGCTGCTGAAAACGCTCCACCTGAAAGCCCTCAAAAACAAAATTAACTGCTCTTGGGCCAATTAAAGAATTTCACTAACCCCAAAACTTTTGTTTTTTTTATTAGTCCTGATTTTATGCAGATTACATATCATATCTGCACTCACATAACGTCTTAATTTAATCAAAAATTGTTGAATTAGAAAGTGTATATTCGGTATACGTAATCCACAATTTGGCTTAATTTTAGATTTCGGCTATACATCCATTCTGTGAATATGCTCCAAAAAATGATAGATTATCTGAACAAATATATAATAAATTTAGATAATTAGCCGTTATCGATTTTGGTACGCAACTTATAACTCAGGTTTGGGAAGCATTCTATTTGAAAAACATTCCATCTATCTGATATAGGCTTTTTTCAACGTAGACGAAAAAGGGAATACAGGTGTATATTTTTATCAAAAACGAGATTTCATTTTAATTTCTTAGGTTAAATGGCTTGGATCAAGCAAAGAAAATGAGACCGCCATGTTCTCCTATATATTTTTGAAGATCCTTGAAAGTCGGCCGCACCGGTACCCCGGACAGGGACAGTCCGGTGGTCGTTACCGGCAATTTTCACCTTACGGTTCGTCGGGTCGAAAGAGCACTTACAAGTCAGAATTGCTATTTGCTTGTCGTACAGTCAAAAGGTATCAACAGTTTTTTGCAAACAGTTATACCAAAACGCTAAAACAGTTTAGGGTGCGTTCGAAGGACGCTTTTGGCCCAGATGACCGACACTGTTGATATCTCCAGCATAAGTATTTCATTGTACGCCATGCCTTTTTGATATTCCATATCCACGACCAAATCACTGCGCTATAGTGGTTGTAGAAATAGCGTTTCGTTATCCGAAGGGTTTTTTCTTCAATCCCTTATACCATCCTTCCTATTGCGGGACTTATTTTTGAAATTGAAAAGCGGTATAATATCCGAAAAAAGGTGTAGGAAAATCCAACTCGATTGTGGTAAAAACCGACAGGGTAGTAACTATCTAAAACTATTACAATTAATCCTATATTCGTATTAATAGTGATGCATTGCTTTTAGAGGTTGTTGAAAACTCCAACACCGGAAAGTCAAGGCAGCGAAGGAGGGGGATTTGTATTAAAAACTGATTATTTAATGATTACAGACAATTAAAATTGATATTGGCAGGAATTGACTAACTTGGCACATCATTTGCTCTATATAGCCACCAAACAGTAAACTATAATTTTTCAAAGGAGAGAGAAATGGCTGACAAAAGCAAAAAAGACCGAAGAAGCAGCGTGGGATTTGGATCGACCTATCGTAAAGGCCAGGGACAGGATCTGGGTTCGAATCAGGCAATCGGATCGGTGGTTGGCGGCCAGGTCTGGCTGGTTAAACCCGACAAGAAAGCCAAGGCTTCAACCCCCTGTTTGTGGATGCAGGCCGGCGTGGTCAAATTTAAAAACTGTGATAATTATTATGATTGCACCACGTGCAAATACGATCATGCCATGGAATCGAAAGCAGCCAAGGGCAAGCAGCGGACCTGGCAGGATGCCATGAGACGGTTGCCGGACATGGACCGGGTCTGCCGCCACAGCCTGACCAATCGGATTGACCGGCGGGCCTGTGCCTATGACTACCAATGTGCGCTACCTGCGATTTTGATCAGTTCTTCGAAGATGTCTGGACCACCAAAAGCAAGAGCATGCCCTTGAGGTCCAGCAGGTCAAAGGCTTTGATGTGCCGATGGGCTTTTATTTTCATGACGGCCATGCCTGGGCGCGTATTGAAAGCGGCGGTTGCATTCGCATCGGGCTCGATGATTTTGCGCTGAAAGTGCTCGGAAAAGCTGATGCCCTGGATCTGCCTTTAATGGGCAAGGAGCTTGATCAGGGAAAGGCCGGCTGGGGCCTGAAGCGCAAGGATAATCAGGCGGATGTTCTTTCGCCCATCGACGGGGTCATTGTGGAGGTAAATTCGCAACTGAGGGAAAAGCCCGATATCGCCAACCGTGAACCCTACGGGGATGGTTGGCTGTTTATGGTGCGCACGCCTGATGTCAAAGCGACCATGGGAAAACTTATGGTCGATCAAAGCAGTCTGAGCTGGATGAACACCGAAGTCTCCAATCTGGAAGGCATGATTGAAGAGGTGGCCGGTCCCCTGGCAGCCGACGGCGGCTACCTGGCAGACGATATTTACGGTAATCTGCCCGATCTTGGTTGGAACAATTTAACCAAAAAATTCCTGAAGAGCTGATGTTAAAGTTAATCGTTATTCGTTATCTGAGTTTAATCTCGATTGTCTCCTGTTCCAATAACTTATAACCATTAACCAATAACCCGAATCAGAAGGGCATGGTTTCGAAAAATGGAATCTAATCGGAAACATAATGATACTTCTCACACCCCCTGCATCTGGATGCAGGCCGGGGTTGTCCGCCGCAAATATTGCGAAATCGATTTTCATTGCGAGGCCTGCCGATTTGACCGGGCTATGCGGCGCACCGCCAGAGAAAACAACCAGCTGCGGCAGCAGGGTGGAATTCCCCAGGGTAAAAGCGGCAGGATCGTTTATTGGAAAGATCGATTGCGGGATTTACCGGCCTGGAAGCAGCCCTGCCTGCACCATATGAAAGGGCGCATTGAATTCCGTGCCTGTACCCATGATTATCAGTGCGGCAACTGTGAGTTCGATCAGTACTTCAGTGATCAGTACACGGTGCACGCCGTGGTGCGGCCGGTTGATGTCCTGGATGTCAAAGGATTTAAATTACCCCACGGATACTACCTGCACCGGGGGCATACCTGGGTGAAAATCGAAGAGGATTCAACCGTCAGGATCGGGCTCGATGATTTTGCCTTGCGTCTGCTGGGCCCCCTCGATCAAGTTGATGCGCCCCTGATGGGTAAAGAGGTAAAGCAGGATCGCGATGATATTCTGCTGAGCCGGAGTTCAAACACCGCCCGGGTGCAGTCACCCATCAGCGGGGTGGTCACCGACATCAACCCCGAGCTGAGGGAAAAGGGCAAGCTGGCCAACGATGATCCTTACACCAGCGGCTGGGTGATGCGGCTGCACTCCGACAACCTTCGGCGAGACCTTAAAAACCTGATGATCGGCGACCAGGCCAGCCAGTATCTTGATGGGGAGATCGATCGCCTATACGAGGTGATCGAGGAGGAGGCCGGACCGCTTGCTGCAGATGGGGGTTATCTCGGAGATGACATCTTTGGCAATCTGCCCCAGACCAGCTGGGAGAAGCTGACCCGGCTTTTTTTGCATACTTAATTAAAGCATAGGTTCAAGGTTCGGGGTTCAAGGTTAAGACAATTCCGAACCACAGAAACCCAGAACCTTTCAATAGCCATCTCTCTCTAAATCAAAAGGGGTTGCGGTAGCTGCCGTAACCCCTTTTCTATTTCTTCTCGTACTCGTTCTCGATATCAGAATTTTATAGGGGACGAGCACGAAGACGACGACGAGGACGAAGTCCATACTCTGCAACCGCGTGTGGAATTTCACGAAAACGACATTGGATTCATGAAGTTTCCTATAAGCACATACCGAAGCCCAACCCTCTGGACCCGGATCTTTACTTCACTTTAAATGCCACCATTGTGGCATCATCCTGCAATTCGTCGGACCTTACAAATTTTTGCAGTTGGGAATCAATTTGACCGATGATGTTGCCGCTTGATTCATGCGCACATTCGGTGATCACTGATTTTAAACCCGTTGTTTCAAACATGCGGTTTTGGGAATTGGTGGCTTCGGTGACACCGTCCGAGTAAAGCAGCAGCAGATCGTCCTGGTTCAGATAAATCTTTTTTTCTTCCAGCTGATTCGAAAATAGCTCGTTGTCCATCAAGCCGATGCTGATTCCTTTGGGTTTCAACTCTTCGATTGTCTGGGTTTTGGCGCAATAAAACAGCGGCCAATTGTGCCCGGCGCGGGCGATGGTTACCGAATGATCGTTTAAATCAAAAAGTGCTATGACCGCCGTGATAAAGTCGCCATCGCGCAACCGTTTGCTGATCAGGTCGTTGAGGCTTTGAAAGATCTGGGATGGTGATACACTGGTTTGCGAAAAGACTGAAACATACTCTGGGTGTAGGCCGCGTATAGAGCGGCCGAGATCCCTTTGTCTGAAACATCACCGACGATACTGATCATCCGGTCGTCGTTGGGTTGGACGATGTCAAAGAAGTCTCCGCCGACAACCTTGGCAGGCCTGTAAAAGGTGGCTATCGAAAGGAGCGGCGACTCGGGAATTTGGATCGGTTGCAGGTTTAACTGAATTTCCCGGGCGATTTCCAGCTCATCACGGGTGGTCAATTTATCAACGAGCTCCAGGGCCAGCAAAAGATTGAGTACGATGAAAGATCCGAGCATCAACAGGGAGTCGAGCTTGAGTAATCCGATCAGAAAGCCGGCAACTCCAAGGCCGTAAAAAAAGCGCCGGGCCGGTGTCAACTGCATCATGAAACTAATGAATATTTCTTTGCTCATATAGAAAAAAGTGCCGGCAGATGAGCGTTTCGGAGATTGCTCAGCAATTTTGGTTTTAGCCTTAAAATAAGAGAAAGCATCCACCGTATCCTTTTTTAGCAGATGCTCGATTTCCCTGTGGTTGAGTCCGCTGGTGTAAAAATAGAAAAATTTTTGGATTTTTTTTACCCTTCTGTTTATGCCTACGGCTATTTTCATCTGATTCACCTTATCCAGCATTTTGAGGCTAATTCATATTTAAGCAAGTTATGGTCGGATGGGGGGGCCGAGCGGGGTTTATAAATTTCCTATGGGATTTCCGCCTATTTTGCAACCTGAAAAACTTTTCCCGTCGCAAAATTAGAACCACGAAGACACCCATCGGACGTTGGTTTTGGGCCCACGAGGGGGTCATATCCGGTAATAAATACAGGTTGTTGGCTTTTATTGCTATTCTATGGCAAATTTTACCACATAACATTTAAGCTAATTAAAGCAAACTATAAATAAAATCAATTATATAAACCGAAATTAGTCATTGGCATGGTATATGCTCAATATAAACTTAAAACAATATGGATAGCCAAATATGGAGGTAAACCATGGGAATATTTACACGATTTCGCGATATCGTCGGCTCCAACATTAATTCCATGCTGGATCGAGCGGAAGATCCGGAGAAACTGATTCGAATGATGATCCAGGAGATGGAGGATACGTTGATTGAGCTCAAGGCTGCCTGTGCGGGTGTGATGGCCGACAGCAATAGAGTTCAACACCAGTTGCAGGCCAACGCAAGACGCATCCAATATTGGGATGACAATGCCAAATTGGCCGTTAGCAAGGGGCGGGAAGATCTGGCCAGAGAAGCGCTGATTGAAAAACGCCGGTTTGTTCAGAGAACCGAGTCGTTAACCAATGAATTAACCGAGCACCAGGCCCTTTTGGATCAGTACCAGGATGACATTCGTCAACTTGAAGACAAATTGAAATCAGCGCGCGAAAAGGAACGCCTGCTCATTGCCCGCCACATTTATGCCACCCGCAAAAAACGGGCCCAACAGGAAATACGGCGGATGGACAACACCGATACGATCATCAAATTTGAAGAACTTGAACACCGCATCGACCACATGGAGGCCGAAGCCGACCTGGTGAATTTCGGGCGCAAACCGAATCTGCAGGACGAACTGGAAAGGTTGTCCATGGATGAAGAAATTGAAAAAGAGCTGCGCTCATTAAAAGCCACTTCCGTGGACAAAATGGAAGAACGTGTCGAAGCACTGGAAACGATCATTGACGATAAGTAAAGAGAGGAGATGAACGATGAGCCGATATAACGGTATATCAAAACGGGGACTATACCGCTCACGTGATGGCATCCTATTGGGGGTATGCCGGGGAGTTGCCGAGTATTTTGACTTTTCGGCTTTCTGGATCCGGGCCATTCTAATTATGGTGTTTATTTTCACCGGCTTCTGGCCGGTCATCGGAATATACATATTGGCAGCCATTTTGATGAAATCGGAGCCAGGCGTGCCCGGTGAGAAAGAATCCAAACGCAAATATCATTGCCGCTATAACCGTGCCAGGCGTGAGACCTCAGAGCGGATAAGGCGCAAGTGGGGACATCTGGAAAAGCGAATTCGACGGATGGAAGACAAGGTGACCTCGCGGGAATTCGACTGGAACAACCGGTTTTATCATGAAATTGGATCCACCAAACGTCACATGCATCGCACGATTTGCTAGTGGAAAAGCTTAAGTAACAGGGATCTCCAATATTGAATTAGAATGGCGGAGCGTAGCGGACTTCATTACTTTCGATGTTCGAGTTTTGACCGTTCGATAATGTTAGGACGCGAAACATTTAAGAAAGCCCCGTCTTTCGAAAATCCAAGTTGCTACACTATCTGGAGGGATTGGTTATGAGTTCTCCTTACTGGAAAACCGTCGGAGAAAACATCGCCAAAGGCCTGGGTGAGAAAAAAACGATCAGAAGACTCGGTATCGGTGGAAAATTTATCGGCCGGGCCGGTGCTGTGGTCGGGATTGGTTTTCTGGCCTATGAGTTATTGAAGCATTACAAGGAAAATATCGAGGCTGAGCCGGCCTATCAGGAGATGAGGATTTTGCAGGTCGAATTTGAAAAGTGGACCAGTGCCATCTCCTGTCTGGGCCGCGAGCCTTTTCATGACAACGAATACGGCTCTCTGGAAGAGGGCGGGGCCATCAATGCCCTGTATAAGAAAAAGACATTAACAGGCCCGGGTTCCAGGGCCGCGGATCCCCAGGAGGCTTATACCCTCATTGGCCGATCGATGAATTATATCCGCCAGGCTGAAAATATTTTCGAGGATGCTCAATTTGCGGAAAAAAAGAACGCCCTTGTAGCCAATTTAAGGGAAATACAATTGCAAATCAGCCGGGCTGATGATTTCAGGCCGCTGCAACAACAACTGGCCCGCATCGTCGATGACCTCAGGCCCATTGAAAATGGCTATACGGCGCGCATCTACGACTGCAGCCGGGAAATTCAGAAAACCCTCGGTTCCGTGTTTTCCTTCAAGTCAGGGGTACACCCCTATTTTGAGTGGTGAAAAACCGTTTGAAATATGCGAAGAATCAGAATATATGAGATTATCTTAACAAATATACAATAAATTTAATTAATTAGCTATGATCAATTTAGGCACGGAAGACACGAAATTTCGACCATTGCAAATACGATTAGGCTCCCATACGAAATCCCCAATTTTGATAATTGAAGAATGTTGCCAAAATTTCGCGGTTTCGATAGATTGGTTCTGACTGAAGACTATTGGCAAGAGTGCTTGGTCCTGATACACCTAATATATCTGCAATTATGGCGTTATCATGATATTGGCAAGGGGCATGGACTTTAGGGGACATCCTATGTTGCGGATGTCCCCTAATTCCCCCATGTCTTTCTGCACCACATAACACCACATAGTGTCAGCGCTATTTTGTCTGCTTGTCATTATTTACCGGAGTTGCACGAT